>CAYQQU010000069.1:0-27816 GCA_964419545.1 uncultured Saprospiraceae bacterium
TTCGGGAGAACCCAAAATCTGAGTTTTTCGCTTCAAAAGCACTACCTCCAAACAGGCTCTAAGATAGTAGGTCGGTCAGCCAAAATGACTGCTCCAAACGGGCGCTTAATTAATGATCGCTTTGGGTAGTTTCCCATTGTCCTGAGTAGATCAAATACTTCAATCCAATGCATGAAGGTCAAACCGGTTCCCACTACTCAACTGTCAGAAATTTATCGCAAAGCATTTCAATTGGTGCGTTGCGGTTCCTGCTGGATCGACCAACACGGTAAGATCGGAGAAGCCAATGAGCAGTTTGCCCGCGACCACGGTCTGGACCATCCTGTTCGCCCCTCCCTCTCTATATTTGAAATCAATCCGCGACTCAATTTTCTGGAATGGAAAAACCACTGGCGACGCCTCTGTGAAACGGGCCGCTTCGAACTGATCACCGAACACATGTTCCGGAGTGATCGGCTGTTTCCGGTAAAAGTATCCGCTCACCTTATCGATCACGGCGACCGGCCGCTCGCTTTAGCTTTTGTGGAAGATCTCGCCGAATCAGCGAAAGCAAAAGAAGCGGCGGCGCCCCGGCAATCGGATGCCCCTTCTTCTGAGCTCGGCCTCGCCCAGTTTACCGTCGATCACGCCGCGGAATTGATCTTTTGGATCAATCGCGCCGGCATTTTCCGCGACGTCAACAATACGGCCTGCGACAAGCTGGGCTATGCGCGGGAGGAGTTGGTAGGCATGCAGTCTACCGAAATAGTAAGGGGCCTCGATGACGAGGATCGCGCACAGATCTGGCGTCAACTGGAAGAAAAGAAGCAAGTGGCGCTCGAATCGACCCTGCTCACCCGCGAAGGGTTCGCCATCCCGGTATTTTCTTCGATCAACTACCTGACATATAAGGGAGAAGAACTGGCCTGTATCTTTTCGCGCGACTGGACCCTGAAGAAGGAGCGCGACAAACAGCTCGAGCTCACGCGCCTGACGATGGATTCCGCCGTCGATATGATCTTCTGGCTGGACGACCAAAGCCGGCTGGTCTATATCAATCAGGCCGCCAGCGAACTCCTGAGCGCTCCGCCCGAAGAGGCGGCCGCCATGACCTGGGCGGCGCTGGACGTACATTACCCAACAGAACCGCAAGCCCGGCGGGCGTATTGGGAAACGCCGGACGCCGGCCTGGAGACCCTGCTGAGACGCCCCGACGGTACGCAGCTTCCCGTGGATATCACTTTTCGCAGTGTTTCCTTCGAAGAGGAAAACTTTATTTGCCTTTTGGTGCGGGACGTCAGCGTACGCAACCGCCGGGAGAAAGAACTGCGCGCCGCTCTCGACAAAGTCAGCGAGCTTTCGAAACAACTGGAGGAAGAGAACAACCTCCTGAAAGCGGAGATCAACCTGGAATACAACTTCAACAACATCATCAGCACCAGCCCGCGCTACAAGCAGGTGCTGAAACAGGTAGAACAAGTGGCCGGCACCGACGCCACAGTGCTGATCGTAGGCGAAACCGGCACCGGCAAAGAACTGCTCGCCCGGGCCATCCATGTGCTCAGCAACCGCGAACACCGCTCCCTGGTGAAGATCAACTGCGCCGCCCTGCCGCCCAGCCTGATCGAAAGCGAACTCTTCGGCCACGAAAAAGGCGCGTTCACCGGCGCCTACGACCGGAAGAAAGGCCGGTTCGAGCTGGCCGACGGCGGCACTATCTTTTTGGATGAGATCGGCGAATTGCCCCTCGAACTACAGACTAAGCTGTTGCGCATCCTCCAGGAAGGAGAGTTCGAACGGGTAGGCGGAACAACGACCCTCACTGCTGACGTGCGCGTGATCGCCGCCACCAATCGCAACCTGGAAGAGATGGTGAGCCAGGGCGAATTTCGCGAAGACCTCTACTACCGCCTCAACGTCTTTCCCATTCGCAACCTGCCGCTGCGCGAACGCCGGGAGGATATTCCGCTGCTGGTTCGCCATTTCACCCAGAAATACAGCGAAAAATCCGGCAAAAAAATTGAGCAAATACCGGAAAATGCTTTGCGTAAGCTGCAACAATACGATTTTCCAGGCAACGTCCGCGAGCTGGAGAACATCGTCGAGCGCGCCGTCATCCTCGCCGACGGCAAGACCCTCAACCTGGCCGCCAGCTTTTCGCTCAGCCGCCGGTCGAATAAGAAGCAGGGCAAAAACGAGGCGTTCCCATCCTTCGAAGCTGCCCAGCGCGACCACATCCTGCGCGCTCTCGAACGCACGGGCTGGCGCGTCACCGGCCCCCGCGGCGCGGCGCGGCTGCTGCAACTCAACGACCGCACCCTCGCCTCCAAAATGCGCCGCCTGGGTATTCGCCGCGAGGATTATTCGTGATTGGTCGTTGGTCGTTGGTCCTTGGCGTCATAATTATGTAAAGCACTCCGTGGCAAGCACTTACCCTCCATCGAAAGCACCCGCGGAGCCCCCAACCTCAACCTCAACCTCAGCCTATTGGCCCGTCTGCTTCTCATCCGGGTAAATCTTTGGCGTCGTAAATTTATAAAGGACAAACCGGCAAGGACTATATTTTCTTTGTAAGCACCCGCGGAGCCCTCAACCTCAACCTATTAGCCCGTCTGCTTCTCATCCGGGTAAATCCTTGGCGTCATAATTATGTAAAGCACTCCGTGGCAAGCACTTACCCTCCGTCGAAAGCACCCGCGGAGCCCTCAACCTCAACCTCAACCTCAACCTCCACCCCCACCTCACCGAACACCAAGCAGCCGCCTTCGTTCTATAATCGAATATTAAGAAAACAAAGGAAAAATTTCTTTTTGATTATGAATTACTTAGGACTGAAGAAAGACGATCTGTTACCCACGGCGAAGCAATTGGATCTGTTGCTGGCCAATTACCATGTCTATTATCAGAACCTGCGCAATTTTCACTGGAATGTAGACGGTGAAAATTTCTTCGATCTGCACGATAAGTTCGAAGAGTTGTACGACGACGCCAGAGAGAAGATCGACGAGATCGCCGAACGCATTTTAACCCTGCGTTTTCGTCCGCTGAGCCGGATGTCGGACTACCTCTCCACCGCCGATGTAGAAGAAGCCGGTATCATTCAGGACGACCGCGAAATGGTCGACCAAATCCTGATGAACCATCGCGAGATTATTAAGAACATGCGCGTGATACTGGAAGAAGCGGGGAAGGTCGATGACGAAGGTACGATCGATATGATCGGCGGCTTTCTCGCCGACGTCGAAAAAATGAGCTGGATGCTCGACGCCTGGAGAGCGAAAAAAATGAGCGCCGTCACTGCCTGATAAACGATTTTGGGGAGAGCCTGCAACGGGTTCTTCCCTATCACCATTTGTTATAAATGAACATTTAAAAATGCAAATAAATCAATACGCTACTGTGATCGAAGCCGTGCAAGGATTGCGTACGCGCGGTTTCGAAGATGAATTTAAGTTCGAGAACGGCAAGATGAAAAACTTACAGAACGGCAAATTATATCGCCCGGATGATTTGCAGATCGTGGAATATCATCGCTACGAAGGCACGAGCAATCCGAGCGATATGTCGATCATCTTCGCCGTAGAAGGAGTAGATGGATGCAAAGGAATGGTGATTTCTTCTTACGGGACTTATGCCGATTTGTCGTTGGTTGAATTCATGGACAAAGTAAAGATCAAAGAAAGAACGACTTCGGGCTGAAGTCTCGCCACAAAACGTCTCACTACCTTCTGAAAACTTGCCTGTTTGTCGACCTGGCGATGCAAACGCCGGGCTGATGAGCAGGCTTTTTTTTATTTTACCCGCCCCTTTGATCGGTTCGGGTTAATTGCCCGGCAGGCCCTATCTTGCGGGGACCGGGAAAAGCAGGACCAGAAGGAAATTCCAACGCATAAACAACATCCATGGAACGATCAAAAAACATTTTGCAGTCGCTTACTTATTTGATGATTTTGTTGCTGCTCACCGGTTATTTGCTTCTCATCGGCCGGCCTTTGTTGCTGCCTATTGCTTTTGCCGTACTTTTTGCGTTATTGCTCCGCCCGCTCGCTGCTTTCATCGAGCGGTTTATCCGGCAGCGGCATGCGGCCATCCTCATCAGCTTTTTGGCGGCCTTGCTGCCAGTGCTGGGAGCGACCTGGTTGTTTGGCGTGCAATTGATCAGTATCATCCGCGATCTGCCGGCGCTGAGCCGGCGCGTCACGGAGGGGCTGGCGGAGGCCATCCACTGGCTGGAGCAAACTACCCAGGTGTCGATGGCCGAAGGACGGCAGTGGGTGTTGGATAATTTTTCGACCATTGTCGAGGCGCCGCTGCAGTTCCTGGCGGGCAGCGTCTCTTCTTCGACGACCCTGCTGGCAAGCGTCTTGTTCTCAGTATTGATCACCTTCTTTTTGTTGCTGTACCGCAGCTCTTTCAAAAATTTCATACTCGTGCAGTTTCGACCTTCCGAACGCGATAATGCTTCGGAAGTATTGGACGACATTCAATCCGTGGTCCAGAAATACCTTTACGGGATGCTGCTGGTCATCCTGATCCTGGGAGTGCTCAACAGCACCGGATTGTGGCTGATCGGCATCCGGTATCCCTTTTTCTGGGGTTTCCTGGCGGCCTTCCTGGCCATCATCCCCTACATCGGCACCACCCTCGGGGGCACCTTCCCTTTTCTCTACGCTCTGGCCACGGCCGGTACGTTGTGGCAGCCGGCGGCGGTAGTGCTATTGTACGTCACCGTGCAAAACATCGAGGGCAACTTCATCACCCCCAAGGTGGTGGGCGGCAGCGTAAATATCAACCCGCTGGTAGCCATTCTCTCGCTGTTTTTCTGGGGATTGTTGTGGGGAATCGCCGGCCTGGTGCTGGCCCTGCCCATCGTCGCCGTCATCAAAGTGGGCCTCAGCTATACGGACGCCCTGCGGCCGGTGAGCGTCTTGCTCAGCGACGGGCTCTATAACAAACGCGACGAGTTCCTGGAGCGGTACGACGGGGAGCGGTTCCGGCTGGGGAGTTTGTTTAGGTAGGGTTGGTCTTTGGGAACTAAAGACCAAAGACCAAAAAAAACGCCATCTGCTGGTGAACAGACGGCGATTGGCGTTTAAAGCTGTTTTCCTGAGTTACAGTTATGCGTAGCGTTCGTTGATCAGGTGTTTCATTTTTTTTCGCGCCAGGAAGATGCGGCTTTTGACGGTGCCGATGGGGATGTCGAGGTGACTGGCAATTTCTTTGTATTCAAAACCGCGGAAGAACATCAGGAACGGGACGCTGTACAGGTCGCCGATCTCCCGGAACATGCCTTCCATTTCTTCCATCCGGATATTGACCTCACCCTGGTTGGATACGATGTTGCTGTTTTCCAGGCCGAAAAGAAATTCTTCGATCGGTTGGTTGACCGTTTTCCGTTTCTTTTCTTTGCGGTAACCGTTAATAAAAGTATTGCGCATGATGGTGGAGGCCCAACTTTTGAAGTTGGTGCCCATCGTAAACTTGTCACGATGCTTGAAAGCCCTGAGGGCTGTTTCCTGAGTAAGATCTTTGGCGTCTTCGTAATTGTTGGTTAAGCGAAGCGCAAATGCAAAAAGGAGATTTTCTAGTTTACTGAAATGCTGATTGAACTCAAGTGTGGACATAAAGATATTTTTAGCTTTCAATCTATGATGGGGCAAAACCCGTGCCAGGTTTTTTAACTACTGAAATTCAGTTACTTACAAAGTAGGGTTGCTTTATTTTTGATTAAATAAAATCAAAATAATCATATTTAATTAATCCGCCGCGGCTTTCCGGGCGAGGAAGCGGTCATCTTTCATCGAACCTCCCCGAAAAGCGGGCTGTTAGAAAGCAAATGGGATCGTTTTGCAGGAATTTTATGGGATTGAAGAAGTCGGGGAAGAGATCTTTCGTTTGAAGCTGCGCGAAGTGAATTATCCTACCTTATTTATTTTCAAAACGGAATGGTCGGCGAGTGCAGAAATACTATGTGACATCATCGGTCGCCTGGCGGGCAGTTACTACGATCGCATGGCCTTTTTCAAGGTCGACGCAGATGCTTGTCCGGATCTTATCGCGGAATTGGGCATTCGCGAATTTCCTACTGTCCTGGTCGTTCAGCGCGGCGAAGTAATCGATCATTTCACCGGCGTACTGAATACGGCGAAGATCTGCAGTCGCCTGGATCGCTTGCTGGCTGCCTGATCGGCTGCGGCCGGCAAACATGCATCCCCCACTTCCGTTCTATAACCGAATCAAAAGTACGGTTATGAAAAATTCTCCAGGCGCCGCCATGCCGCGCATCGTCGTTATTGGTGCGGGTTTTGCGGGGCTCACCTTTGCCCGCAAGTTGCGCCGGCAACCATATGAGCTCATCCTGATCGATCGCAACAATTACTTTCGCTTTCAGCCTTTGCTCTATCAGGTCGCTACCGGCGGGCTGGAACCTAATTCCATCGCCTATCCGCTGCGGCGCTTATTTCGCAAAGCGTCCAATGTGCGCCTGCTGATGGCGTCCGTCAGCAGTATAGACCCGGAAGCTAGACTGGTGCATACCGACCGGGGGGATATCCCTTACAATCATTTAGTGATCGCAACCGGGAGCAAAAGCCGGTTTTTCGGGCTGGACGAACAGCGGCTGCTGCCTTTGAAAACTATTCCGGAAGCGCTCGACCTGCGCAATCATTTATTGCGCAACATCGAGCGGGCGGCTACCGACTGGACTACCCAGAGGCGGCCCGGTCGACTGAACTTCGTGGTGGTCGGCGGTGGCCCAACGGGTGTAGAGCTGGCCGGCGCCATCGGCGAAATGAAAAAATTCGTCTTGCCGAAAGATTATCCCGACCTCGACCTGAATCGCATGGAGATACATCTGGTGGAAGGGCTGGAGCGTCTTCTGCCGGCCATGTCTCCCGAAGCGTCAGCGGCCGCCCGGCGGCAGCTTGAAGACCTGGACGTCCAGGTACATCTGAAAACCATGATAAAGGATTACGACGGCAAAGAGGTGGACCTGGGTGAAGAGCGATTGACTACCAAAAACCTCATCTGGACGGCGGGCGTAAAAGCCGGCGGTCCGGCCGGGTTGTCGGAAGACGCGCATCTGCCGAACGGCCGGTTGCAAGTGGATGCCTACCACCGGGTGCGTGGCTATTCCGACATTTACGCCATCGGCGACCTGGCCGGCATGATAAGTGAGGAAAAACCCAAAGGGCACCCCATGCTCGCGCCGGTCGCCCTGCAGCAGGGCGCCAACCTGGCCGAAAATTTCCGGCGCCTGGCCCGGGGCGATGCGCCGCGCCCCTTTGAGTACACCGATCGCGGCGCCATGGCTACCATTGGCCGCAACCGCGCAGTGGCCGATATCGGCAAGCTCCGTCTGTCGGGCTTTACCGCCTGGCTGGGGTGGATGGCGCTGCACTTCTACTATCTGATCGGGTTTCGCAATCGCCTGGTCACTTTCTTCAATTGGGTGTACAACTACTTCAATTACGACAAAGCACTGCGCCTCATCCTGGAAAAGAAGGCGCCGACCGTGCCCGAAGCGGAGGCGACAGTCGCCGAAGATCAGCGGTAGCGCTCCACCTCCAGATCAGCTACTCGGTTGTTGTCCTGTTGCCGAACCGCGGTCCGCATCGGTCGAAGAAAGCGGATGATGGTCGGGTTTCTCCTGTGGGTTGCCGAAAAGATTGTACCTTGCCCGCCGTTTGGAAAACTTCTTAGGCGAGAAGGGGTTTTTTTGTTGCCGATGCAATGCAGCAGGACGGACGAAAACAGAAGAAATGACCCTTTGGATCATCTTTTTGGGATTGGTTTTTTTGTTACTGGCCCTCGACCTTGGCTTTTTTCACAGGAATCCGCACGCCATCAGCACCCGGGAAGCTTTCGGATGGACGGGGCTCTGGATATTCCTGTCGCTGCTTTTCTCCATCGTCATTTATTTTGCCTACGAGAACGCCTGGGTGGCCAATCCGCAAACCATGAACGGCTCGGAGGCCGTACTCGAATACCTCACCGGCTATCTCATTGAGAAGTCGCTGAGCATGGACAACATATTCGTCATCGCCGTGATTTTTGCTTACTTCCGGGTGCCGCAGGCCTATCAGCACCGCGTCCTGTTTTGGGGCATTCTGGGGGCGCTGTTCTTCCGGGGCCTCATGATCGGTATTGGCATAGTGTTGATCCAGCGTTTTTCGTGGATGATCTACGTTTTCGGCGCGCTGCTCCTCTACACGGCCTGGCGGATGTATCGCTCTGATGACGAGGAAGAGATCCATCCATCCCGCAATCCCGTAATTCAGGTTTTCAACCGCTTTTTTCCCATCACCAAAAATTACCACGAGAACAAATTTTTCATTCGCCGCGGTAAAGTACTGGCGGCCACGCCCTTGTTCGTCGCATTGCTGGTGGTGGAAACGACGGATATCTTTTTTGCCTTTGACAGCATCCCGGCCATTTTCGCCATCACCACCGATCCGTTTATCGTTTTCACCTCCAACATTTTCGCCATCCTGGGTTTGCGTTCGCTCTATTTCGTACTCGCATCCGTACTCGACCGGTTTCGCTACCTCAAATACAGCCTCACTTTTATCCTGGCCTTTGTCGGCGCCAAGATGCTGACCTCGTCCCTGGTGCACATCCCTGTCTGGATATCCCTCCTCGTCATTGCGGTCTCACTGTCCGCCGGCATCCTCTATTCTCTTTGGAAAGGGCCGCCGGATCAGGAATAGTTCAGATTTTCTTCAGAATTGCCTGCCAATATTGGGCCGCGATTTACAAATTACATAGTGAACGTATAGCTCAATTCAGATCAAATACCAAAATTATGACCACTTTGCGGTATTCCGACAGCGAGTTGGAAGCATTTCGGCAGCTCATCGAGGCCAAACTGGAGCGCGCTCAGGAGCAGTACCGGTTGTTGCAGGAACAGATCGTGGAAATAACGGAGAACAGCGATGATGAATACGGGAGTGACTGGATGGACGACAGCAGCATCAACGACAATGTAGAGATGCTCAACGATATGGCCATCCGCCAGCGCATCTACGTCCAGGACCTGGAGAACGCGCTGGTGCGGATTCGCAATAAAACTTACGGCATCTGCGTGGTGACCGGTCAGCTGATCGACAAAAAGCGCCTGATGGCCGTGCCTACCACAACCAAGAGCCTCCTGGCCAAACAAGGCGGCGCCCAACCGGCGCCTCCGCCGGCCGAAGAGGAGGAAGAGGAAGCAGAAACCCCACCCAAAAAGACCAAGGTGCGCGAACGGCCGGTCATCAGCCGGGTGATCCGTAAGTCAGCAGCGGCCGCCCCCAAGGCCAGTGAAGAAGAGGAAGAGTACGCCTTCGCCGAAGCCGGGATGTCGGAAGATGACGACCGGGACCCCGAGCTGGTCAGCCTGGACGCAGCCGACATCGACGATGATTACCTGGCGGACGACAATTTCAGCTTTAACGAGGAGGAAGAGGAGCGCTGAGGATGGCGCAGGAATCGGGCCCCGGCCGGCCTGCGAAAAAGGGAGATTTTACCTGAACCGGCTGAAAGGAACGGCGAATAGCAAAGCCGGGTTAAGGGTCACGCCAAAGTCCGACCCAAGAAGATTATTGGCCGGGAAGGCGCCTGTCTTCCTGGAAATTAAGCAGGTTTGGAGCGATCTTACTATGCAAATCAACAGGTTTCTAGGTTCCTAACCTGTTGATTTGCAATAGAAGTAAGCTCCAAATACCTCTAAGCCTATCCCGAAAGAACAGCGTTTCCGTTCCGCATTCCCTTCCGACGGGCGCCGCCCTTTTCAGGGCCAACGCTACATCGCGTTCAGCGCTTTGGCGAAGTAGGTCAGAACGAACGGCAGCCCCAGCCAGAACCATTCGTCGGCGTACATCAGCAAGAGGATGGTGACGATCAGCGACACGAAAAAGATAAGCCAGTCCATACGCGACGAGCTATTGCTAGTTGTATCCATTTTGGCAATGCTTTTTGTTTGCTGCAAAGGTAGTAAGGTTTGGCAAAAAAAACCGTTTAGAGCAGGCAGTGACTTTAGTCATTTTTTTGTAAGCAATCGAGTGCTAACTTTAATTGATTCGAAGAAAAAAATTTTTCATCAAAAAGCCGTCTCGAATTTTCGGCGGCAGTTCGCAATTTCAGACGGCTTTCAAAAGAAAGAACTATGTCACAGCCGTTCCAAAGTTTTGTAGATGCCCAACAAAAGATGATGGACTTCTGGGCCGATCAGATGCAGCGGATGACCCAAAACGCCGTTCCGGAAGGCTACGAGCAGCCCTTTCAGGAATGGATGAAGCTGCAAAGGGAATTTATGAAGACGATGACGGCCGGGTTTACGTTCAACGACTGGATGAACGATGCTCCTAAGCAACTGTCGAACTGGATGGAATTGCAGCAGGAGATGAGTAAGCAGTGGTTGGATACCATGCGCAAAACGGCCGAAGAAATGGGCGCCACCCTGCCCGATTTTCACCAGTTCAAAAATTCCGGCAACTCGATGGGAGATTGGATGACGAACTGGCGCAAATGGGACGAAGAAAAGGACCCGGCGGCCTGGTATCCGTTCTTCAACCAGTACATGGAGGTCTATCAGATGCTCTTCCGCTATTGGGAGCCTTTCCGGGAGATGATCCAGGACGGGGTGTACGATGAGGAAGTGCTCGACAAGTTTTTCTCCAAAGACGCCTACCGTCGCCTCACCGCCAAGATGTTCAACTTCGGAACACCCGACCGGATGAGCGAATGGCTGGAACGGGGCAACGAACTGCTCGAACACTATATGGAATACGTCAATGACGTGGCGCCGACTCTGGAAAACACCATGGCCGTTTGGGATAAGCTACTCGAAAAATACAGCCCCAAAGGCGTCAACCCCATGTTCAACGTACTCGTCGATATCAACCGCTATTTGCGGGAGATCCTGGATCCCTTCTACGCCATCGCCGGCCCGGATAAGGAAATCCGGATGTGGCAGCTCATGCGCGACGTGCAGTTCAACTACCTCTCCTTCCACGTTAAAGCCGCTGAATTGCAGGGCATGATCGCCGAGGCCGGCAACCTGGCCCTGCCCGATGCTATCCGGGAAATGACGGAAACCTTTAAGTCGAGCGACCAACAACCGCAGTTCCGCGATTTCTTCCGCGTTTTCATCGACAAGCTGGAAGCGCGCATCTCGGAAGTCCTGGCCTCCGAGCCGTACAGCAAGCTCCAGGGCGAGGTCGCCAAAACGGGCGTAACGGTCAAATCCCGCCTCGACGAGATGGTGGAATGGTCGCTGCGCGGCTTACCCATCGTCACGAAGTCGGAAGAAGATTCCATCGCTCAGGAGATGCACGCCCTGCGTGAAAAAGTGCGCCACCTGGAAAAAGAACTCGGCGAACTGAAGCTTGCCCTCAAAGAGAAGGCCGTCATTGCTGCGTCGTCGTAACGAACGCCAGCCCGACCAGCTGCTGGGTGTAATTGCCGAGGGGCGGGCATAGGCTACAGGCTTTTTCGAGGCTGTGGTAGTAGGTGCGCTGGGCGAAGACCCCGGTGCGCCGGCCGTGAAACATGACGTATCGTTTGATGTTGCCTTCCTCGTCGCGTTCCACTTTGGTCACTACGCCCATGTGCTGGACGATGCCGCCCTCGTTGCGTTCGCTGGTTACCTGTTTGACGGTCGGTCGGGCGTAGACTTCATCGGAGGTTCCGAAAAACAGCACGGAGCCCGGGCGGATGAGGTTGCGCTGCGCCCTGGCGTCGGTGATGATCGTCAGGGCGCCCTGTTCGTGGTACCAGCGGGCGAGGGCGCGGGTGTGGCGCGCTTCCGTGACGGCGGGGTAGCGGTAGCTTTCTTCCCCGCACCAACCCTTTACTTTGCGGAGCACCCGGTGAAAGATGCCGGAGCAATCGAGCAGCCGTTCCGGATTGTAGCGATCGTACCAGAGGGAGTCGGCTTCGAAACGTTCCGCCATCAGGCTGAGGCGGTAGCTGAAGTCGTCTTCATCGGGGATACAAACGGCCTGCGGCGGTAGTGTCGGCAGCTCGGGCGCTTCGGTTACGGCAGTTGTATCGACCGGCGGGGATTCGGGGTCGACAGCAGTGGTGTCCGTTTTTTCCGGCAGCGTATCCGCGGGCGCCTGGGTAGTGGTGTCAACCGGTGGCGCGGCCGGCGTAGGCGGTGTCGGCCGATCGCCTTTACCGGCGCCGACCAGGTAGCCGATGATTCCGCCCAGCACGAGGGCGAGAATAATAAAAAGGATTGTGTTGCGTGACATGGCACGAGGAGTTTGGGTGAAGGAATACCTAAAGGGGAAACACTAAGAGCTTGTTTGGAGGTAGTGCTTTTGAAGCGAAAAACTCAGATTTTGGGTTCTCCCGAAGGGATTTTTCCGGCTCATAGCAGCGCTACGGGCCGGAAAAATGCCACAGGGAGGTTCCAAAAGCTGGGTTTTGCAGCCAAAATGACTACCTCCAAACAAGCTCTAAAACCGGAGGGTTGAGAAGGACATTATCGGATAAAGGTAAACAAATTCCGGAATAAAAATATAAATACGGTAGAAAACGTAATTATAATTCATTTCCCGGCTCGGCTCGTTATCAGGTCGCCTGGAAAAGCTGGTAAACGAGCCAAGGTTGCGGCCTGTGGCCGCGTGGTGTTTTTCGGCCACAGGCCGCCACTTGGGGCGCGTAACGGCGGAGGTGGTAGCGAGCGCGGAGCGGTGAGCGGGTCACACTCCTGCATTCCCTTCCAGAAATTCATCCAGCCATTGGCCGAAAACGTTTTGAGCTTCTTTGGAAGCGAAGGCGTCGCGATCAAAAGAAAGTTGGAGGCGGCTGATCTTGGGGCCGTCGAAAGTAATGACTTCCGTATGGCGGCAACGGACGGGATTGCCGTCGGCGAGGTGGCCGTGCAGGTTGAACTCCGCGAAGAAGCGGTTGGGATCCACTTTCACGAAGAGCGGTTCAATGTGGACGTCCACGAAGTAGTGGTACATCCAGTCGAGCCAGCGGCGGACGCCGGCTTTGCCTACCGTAGTGACGCCGCCGACTTCCAGAACACAATCTTCGGCAAACGCAGCCAGCACTTTTTCAGCTTGCCGCTGTTCGATCGCCTGGTCGAGTTTCATTACCAACCGGCGCAGATGATTAGGGCTTACGTAGACAGACATACCGTGAGGTTTTTGAAGCCGCTCACAGCGAACGACTTCCGCTTCTGTTTAAATTCGTCTCCTGGTCGGGTAATTGGCAATCAATTTAAGAATATAGCGGAAAATTCCAAATGATTAATGTCACTTTTACCGACACCAATGGCCCGATTTTGTCTGTAATGGTAAACAGCGCGCTCTTGATTGCCGGTAAGGGCACGTGCGCCCGCGCCGAAATTGACCGGGTCGTAAATTATTTCGACAACCAAAGGGCGTAAGCAGCATGGATGCCGCTGACGAAGGTCACCATCCGGCAGTGATTTTTATCATTGAGAACCTTTGAAATATCCTCTTCCTTAAAAGCAGGCCTTTCTATCCTGTCTAAGTATTCTATGTACTGAATTCTTTTGCATTTTGGCGGTGTCTTTTCGTCCCCCTTTGCGTCGCGACCTCACCTTGATAGCTTAGGCTATGAGGTTTCGGGCGCTCCTTGATTGGAACGAAAATACCCACCCCAAAAAATCAAAATACTTATTACACAGCGCATTAACCGCCGGGAATCCGGCCTCATTAAATAGAAAAAGTTGAATTAAAGGAGGCTCGTATAGCCCCAAAAAACTGCTCGCTGCAAGCGGGAAGAAAATACCAACCTTGCTGGTTGGGAGCGCTTTCTTCCAGCCAAGTTTAATAAATACCCGATAAAAAATAAAACGAAGCACCTTGACAACTCTCACCTACTAGGGTTGACATCCGTCACCAGGCATCTGAAAAGGGTCCCTTAGCTTTACCCTCGTTCAAAAAAAACGAATCAAAAAGGCACCGGCTCAGTAAAGACAACGATCAGGCCCGAGCGTTATTTATCGGGCTTTTCTTTTGTATATTGGCCGCAACAAAAAACGTAGCTTAAAAACAAGCCGTCGGGCTCGCAAAGTGATTTTTTATATGGAACAAAAGCTGCAGGCTCTGCTGGAAAAAATCAAACAGGAAGGCGTCGAAAAAGGCCAGGAAGTGGCCAACAGCCTGATCAACGACGCTGAAAAGAAAGCCGACGATATCGTCGCGGCCGCCAAAAAGGAGGCCGCAGAGATCCGGCAGGAGGCGGAACGGGAAGCCGAAGAGCTGAAGCGCAACGTCACCTCGGAACTCCAGCTCTCCGTAGAGCAGACCGTCAGCGCTCTCCAGCAACGCATCACCGCCATGGTCACGGCCCACTCTGTTCAGCCGCCCGTCAGCGAAGCCTTGGCGGATAAGGATTTCCTGAAAGGCATCATCCAGGGACTGATCGAAAAATGGCAACAGGACGGACAGGGTGCGGCGCTGCACCTGGCGCCGGAG
Source organism: uncultured Saprospiraceae bacterium (assembly GCA_964419545.1). Classification (GTDB taxonomy): domain Bacteria; phylum Bacteroidota; class Bacteroidia; order Chitinophagales; family Saprospiraceae; genus CAYQQU01. Next base: position 14,421 of record CAYQQU010000069.1, read on the forward strand.
CGCGAAAAGGAGCTCTTCGAATACTTCTCGGCCCGCGCCCGCGAGAACCTCGACCAGGGCCTGGTCGTAAAACCGGACCCCAAACTGTCGACCGGCTTCCGGATCGGACCGGCCGACGGCGGCTACGTGGTCTCCTTTACCGAAGCCGACTTCCAGGCCTTCTTCGCCGACTTCCTGCGCCCGCAAACGAAAGCGTTGCTGTTCGGAAAAGAACGGGAAATAGCGGACAAACAATAGAAAAGACGCAAACGATCACCGTCCATGACGCCACTGCCTAAACGCGACTATTACCAGCTCATCGCCAGCCTCCCGGAAATGGTGCTCGATCAGAGCCGGGCGCCTTTTGCGACGCCGGAGTTCGTCGACCGCCTGGCCGGTGAACTCACGACCGGCGACTTCGAGCAGGTGCGCCTGCTGCTCCTGACCCACGACAACCGCAACCTGCTCCGCTTATTGCAACAGGAAACGGACGAATGGGACGAGCTGGGCCGGTACAGCGAAACGGAAATGACCGAAGCGCTGCGCGAAGGCAGCGGATTGCCGCGCTATTTCCATCGCTTCCAACAGGCTTATCGCGACGAAACGCCCCTCTTTCCCGGGCAAAGCTGGCGCAACCAGCTAACGACTTTGTATTACGATTACGCACTGGATACCGCAAAAAAGGATGGTTTCCTGCACAACTGGCTCTCTTTCGACCGGGGCTTGCGCAACGTGCTCGCCGCCTGGAACATCCGGCGCTATGAGCTGGACGGAGGAGGGCAGTACATCGGGCGAAGCGACCTGGTTGAGGCGGTGCAGAAATCCAGCCTGCGCGACTTCGGGCTGGGCCGTGACTATCCCTACCTCGAAAAGCTGATGAATGAATGGGAAAAAGACGACCTGCAGGCCCGCGCCAAAGCGGTCGACCGCCTGCGGTGGCAATATATCGACGCGCAGCTGACCTTCTACTATTTCACCGTGGAAGTCGTCCTGGGCTACCTGCTGCAGCTGCGCATGCTGGAACGCTGGCTGGAGCTCGACCCGGAAGCAGGAGAGCAGCGCCTGCGGTCCTTTATTTCTGAAGTAGAACAAAAGATAACATTCTCATGACGGCAAGTCAGCAAGCGACCCAAGGCCGCGTTACCGGCATTATCTCGAACCTCGTGGTGGTTTCGGTAGACGGCCCGGTCGGTCAGAACGAGATCTGCTTTATCCAGCAGGGCAATACGCCCCTCATGGCGGAGGTGATCAAAGTGACGGGCGACCAGGCCTACGTGCAGGTGTTCGAAAGCACGCGCGGCCTGCGGCCCGGCATGACCGTCCGCTTCGAAGGGCACATGCTGGAAGCGACCTTCGGCCCCGGCATCCTTTCGCGCAACTACGACGGGCTGATGCACGACCTCAATACCATGACCGGCGAGTTCCTGAAACGGGGGGAGTACACCTCCGCCCTCGACCTGGAGCGCGAGTGGCCTTTCGAACCGCTGGCCAACGCGGGTGACGAAGTGGTCGCCGGCGACTGGCTCGGCGAGGTGGACGAAAACGGCATCAGCCACAAAATAATGACGCCCTTCAAGATGAAAGGGCGCTATACCGTGCAGTCGGTAGCGCCGGCCGGCGCCTATCGCGTTACCGATACCATCGCCACCCTGCGGGATGTGCGGGGCGACGACCACGAGGTGAGTATGCTGCAGAAATTTCCCGTCAAACAGGCCATCCTGGCCTACCGGGAAAAACCGCGCCCCTTCCAGCTGCTCGAAACCGGCGTGCGCACCATCGATACCCTCAACCCGATGGTGGAAGGCGGCACCGGCTTTATCCCCGGTCCTTTCGGGAGTGGGAAAACCGTACTCCAGCACGCCATCTCACGCCAGGCCGAAGCCGACATCGTCGTGGTGGCCGCCTGCGGCGAACGCGCCAACGAGGTGGTCGACCTCTTCGTGGAATTCCCGGAGCTGGACGACCCCTGGACAGGGCGCAAGCTCATGGAACGCACCACCATCATCGCCAATACTTCCAATATGCCGGTCGCAGCCCGGGAAGCTTCCGTCTACACCGCCATGTCGATCGCCGAATACTACCGTTCGATGGGATTGAAGGTGTTGTTGCTGGCCGACTCCACTTCCCGCTGGGCGCAGGCCCTCCGCGAGATGTCGAACCGCCTGGAGGAACTGCCCGGTCCGGACGCCTTCCCCATGGACCTCCCCTCGATCATCTCCAGCTTCTACGCCCGCGCCGGGGCCGTATACCTCAACAACGGCGAACAAGGCTCGATCACCTTCATCGGTACGGTCTCACCGGCCGGCGGCAACCTCAAGGAGCCGGTGACGGAATCCACCAAAAAAGTGGCGCGCTGCTTCTACGCCCTTTCGCAGTCGCGGGCCGACAGCAAACGCTACCCGGCCATCGACCCCATCGAGAGCTATTCCAAATACCTCGAATACCCCGAGCTGCAGCGCACCCTCAACCAGGAAATCGAAGCGGGCTGGACCGAAAAAGTGAACGAACTGAAAAATATCCTGCTGCGCGGCAAAGAAGCCGCCGAGCAGATCAATATCCTGGGTGACGACGGCGTGTCCATCGATACCCACCTGACCTTCTGGCGCTCCGAGGTGGTCGACGAGATCATCCTCCAGCAAAACGCCTTCGACGACGTGGACGCCCGAACGCCCATGAAACGGCAGCAGTACATGGTCAACGAAGTGCTCGACGTGGTCGCCAGAGAACTGACCTTCGAGAGCTACGAAGAGGTCAACCCCTACTTCAAACGCGTGATCAACGCCATGAAACAAATGAATTATTCCGAATTCGAATCGGACGCTTTCCAGGAAAACCGCAAAGAGTTGATGGAGATCCTGGACGAGCGCTCAGCGGCAGGGGAGTAAGGGGGATTGGGAATTAGTCTTTGGTCATTAGTCTTTGGTCATTAGTCTTTAGTCTTTAGTCTTTTGTGTGACGCCAAAGCCCAAAGCCCAAAGACCAATTCCCCCCATTTTCATCATTCGTAAAAACAACCATAAATGGCCACCGCATTCCAACGCATTTACACCAAAGTCGAAGCCATCACCAAAGCGACCTGTACGGTGCAGGCCACCGATGTGGGCTACGAAGAACTGGCCACCGTCAACGGGCAGCTGGCGCAGGTGGTGAAAATAATGGGCGACCAGGTTACCCTGCAGGTATTCGCCGGTACGGAAGGCCTGCCGACCAACGCGGAGATCGTCTTCCTCGGCAAGGCGCCCAGCCTGAAAGTGGGCGACGGGCTGGCCGGCCGTTTCTTCAACGCCTACGGCGAACCCATCGACGGTGGGCCGGCCGTAGAAGGCGAAGAACGCGAGATCGGCGGCCCCTCGGTCAACCCGGTGCGCCGCCGCCAGCCTTCCGAGCTCATCACCACCGGCATCGCCGGCATCGACCTCAATAACACCTTGGTGACCGGGCAGAAGATCCCCTTCTTCGCCGATCCCGACCAGCCGTTCAACCAGGTGATGGCGACCGTAGCGCTGCGCACCGCCGCCGACCGCATCGTACTGGGCGGCATCGGACTGACCAACGACGACTACCTCTACTTCAAAAGCGTATTCGAAAACGCCGGGGCCCTGCACCGCATCGTCAGCTTCGTGAATACCACGGCCGACCCTACGGTGGAGCGCCTCCTGGTGCCCGATATGGCGCTCACCGCCGCCGAGTTTTTCGCAGTGGAACGCCAGGAAAAAGTGCTGGTGCTGCTCACCGATATGACGCTCTACGCCGACGCGCTGAGCATCGTCTCGAACCGCATGGACCAGATCCCTTCCAAAGACAGTATGCCGGGCTCGCTGTACAGCGACCTCGCCAAACTGTATGAGAAGGCCGTTCAGTTCGAAGCCGGCGGCTCCATTACCATCGTGGCGGTCACTACGCTCTCCGGGGGCGACATTACCCACGCCATCCCGGACAATACCGGCTATATCACTGAAGGACAGCTCTTCCTGCGCCGCGATACCGATATCGGCAAGGTGATCGTCGATCCCTTCCGCAGCCTCTCCCGACTCAAACAACTGGTGATCGGGAAAAAGACGCGCGAAGACCACCCCCAGGTGATGAACGCCGCCGTGCGCCTCTACGCCGACGCCGCCAACGCCCGCACCAAGCTGGAAAACGGCTTCGAACTGACCGACTACGACGAGCGCGCCCTGGATTTTGCCCGCGACTATTCGGACCAGCTGCTGGCCATCGACGTCAATATCGATATCGATAAGATGCTGGATACGGGCTGGCAACTTTTCGACCGCTATTTCTCCCAGGCGGAAGTGGGGATCAAACAATCGCTGGTAGATCAATACTGGCCGAAAAAAGGGAAAAGAGAGCGGGTCGAGGCGGAGGCTTAGGTCGAGGAGAGACTAACGACAAAAGATCAATAAAATGGCCATCACTTTCCAATACAACAAAACCTCGTTGCAGCAGCTCAAGAAGCAGTTGCGCATTCGGGAGCGGGCCTTGCCGATCCTGAAGAACAAGGAGGCGGCCCTGCGCGTGGAAGTCAAGAAAGCGCGGCGGGAAGCGGATGGCGTGGCGCAGCAGCTGGAAGACGCCCTGGCCGAACACCAATCGATGGCCGGGATGTGGGAAGAGTTCGACTTTTCCCTGCTGGCCGTAGAATCGGTGCAGGTAGGGCGTAAGAAAGTAGCGGGCGTGAGTACGCCTGTGCTGGAAGACGTCGCTTTTACGCGGCGGCCGTTCAGCCTCTTCAATGAGCCGGCCTGGTTTCCCGGGGGGCGGGCCCTGCTGCAGGAGTGGGTCGCCCTCGCCCTGCAGCGCAAAGTGTTGCTGCAGAAAGTAGCGCTGCTCGAATTTGCCCGCAAAAAGACCACCCAGAAGGTGAACCTGTACGAAAAAGTACAGATCCCCGGCTACGAAGACGCCATTCGCAAGATCGAGCGCTACCTCGAAGACGAAGAGAACCTGGCGAAAGCCGCGCAGAAAATAGTTAAAAAACGGACTGAAAATCAGGGTTTATGATCGTGCCGATGCGGAAATACCTGTTCCTGGCGCACCATTCCGATTACGTGGATTTTCTGGAAGGGCTGCGCAAGCTGGGCGTCCTGCACATCCGGGAGAAAGAAGCGGAACCGTCGGATAAGCTGCTCGCCATGGCGACTGAGCAGCGCGATACGCGCGTGGTGATCCAGGGGTTGCGCAAGCGCGAGGTGGAAAGCCTGCCCGACGCGTACCCCATGCCCGAGGAAGGGAAAGATTTCGTAACCGCCTACAAACAAATCACCGAGCAGCGCGAGCAGCTATTGGAGCAACGCGCTGCGGTCAACAAGGAGCTGGAGCTGCTGCGGCCCTGGGGCGATTTTTCCATCGAAACCGTCAAGCAGCTGGAAGCAGCGGGCCTGGAGGTGCAGTTTTTCGTTTGCCCCGCCAAAAAGTTCCGGCCCGAATGGACGAAAGAGTACCCCATCGCCCACATCAAAGACCTGGGGCCGGACACCTATTTCATCGGCGTCACCAAAGCCGAGGAACCCTTGGCGATCCCCGGTGCGGAGCATTTGCCCGACCCCAGGGACGGCGCCGTCGAACTCAAGGACAAGCTGGCCGACGTACAACAGCGCATCGATGAGGTGGAATCCCGCCTCGACCGCCTCGCTGCAGTAGGCCTGCCTGCGCTGGAAGCCCGCCTGCGCGACCTGCAGGATAACACCCAGATCATGGGGGTGATCGAACATACCCGCCGCGAAGCCGACGAGCAGCTCATGGTGCTGGAAGGCTTTGCGCCGGAGCCGAAGACCGCGGCGCTCGAAGCGCTCTGCGAACGCGAGGACGCGCCCTTTTTCAGCGAGCGTCCCGACCCCGGCGATAAGCCGCCGGTGCTGCTGCGCAACGCCGGCTTCAGCCGGCTCTTCGAGCCGATCGGTCGTCTGTTTGCGCTGCCGGACTACCGGGAGCTCGACCTGACGCCCTATTTTGCGCCCTTCTTTATGATGTTTTTCGGCTTTTGCCTAGGCGATGCAGGCTACGGCCTGGTGCTGGTGCTGGCGGCAACACTGTATAAGTTCCGGGCAGGGGCCGACTGGAAGCCCATCCTCAGTCTGGTGCAGTGGCTGGGCGTCGCCACCATCCTCTTCGGGGCGCTCACCGGCACTGTATTCGGGCTCAACCTGCTCGAAGACCGCTTTGCCGCGCTGGGCGCGATACAGGAATACATCCTCGACAGCAACCAGGCTTTTCAGCTGGCGCTGATCCTCGGGGTGGTCCAGATCCTGTTTGGGCTGGGCGTGCGGGCCTACAGCAAAGGCCGCCAGCACGGCTGGGCGCACGCGATCGCGCCTCTGGGGTGGATCCTATTGCTGCTCAGCCTCGTAGACGTCGGCATGACGAAATGGCTTACCCCGTATTCCGGCTACGTGGCCTGGGGCGCAGTGGGCCTCATTCTGCTTTTCAGCGCCCCCGGCGCCGGCATCCTGGGCCGACTGGGCAGCGGCGTCTGGGCGCTGTACGGCATCACCGGCATCTTCGGCGACCTGCTCAGCTATATTCGCCTTTTTGCACTGGGTATCGCCAGCGCGATCCTCGGCCTGGTGGTCAACAGCATCGCCTGGCAGATCTACGGATCGTCGGATATCCTGGGGCCGATCCTCTTTGTGGTGTTCCTCCTGGTGGGGCACACCCTCAACCTGCTGATCGCTTCGCTGGGCGCTTTTGTGCACCCGATGCGTCTGACGTTTGTGGAGTTCTACAAAAATGCCGGGTTTGAAGGGGGAGGGAAGCCGTATGATCCGCTGCGCAGGCAAGGGTAGGGGGGGGAGGTTGAGGTTTAGGTTTAGGTTGAGGTTGAGGTTGAGGGCTCCGCGGGTGTTTCCAATGGAGGTGAAGTGCTTGCTGGTGTGCGCTTTACAAATTTAGGACGCCAAAGATTTACCCGGATGAGAAGCAGACGGGCTGAAGACCAACAAAACAATTATCTGAAATACGCATAACCAACAACTATGAGTGCAATCGTATTAGCCTACATAGGCATCGGTTTGATGATCGGTTTATCGGGCGTGGGCAGCGCCATCGGGGTTTCCATGGGCGGCAACGCCACGGTGGGGGCCCTCAAAAAGAATGAAGACGCATTCGGCAGCTATATGCTGCTGAGCGCCCTGCCGAGTACGCAGGGGCTGTACGGCTTCGCCGGCTTCTTTATCATCAATGCTTCCGGCGTGCTGGGGCCCGATATCACCCTGCTGCAGGGCATGGCCGTCTTTGCCGCCGGCTTCGCGCTGGGGCTGGTAGCTTTGATCTCCGCTATGCAGCAGGGCCGCATCTGCGCCAACGGCATCGCGGGTGTGGGCGCCGGCTACGACGTCTTCGGCAAGACGATGGTGCTGGCGGTATTTCCCGAGCTGTACGCGATCGTGGCTTTCGCGGCGACGTTTATTATTAATGCCGGGCTTTGATTGGGAGGGCTCTGCGAGGGTGATTAACCAAAGATCAGCGATTCTCGGTTTGAAACATTATTGTGCTCACGTTCCAGCGGGACGAACTACCGGTAGCATATTTTGTACTCTTCAGGATTGCCGATATTAAACTAAAAAAGCAATGCAACGTCTATTTACCTTAGCGCTTCTGCTCCTAATCACCACCCTCCTCCCCGCCCAGCAAGACGCCTATCACCAGGCCCTGCGCGCGCAGCTCGCCGCCGAGTACGGCCTCACCGGCGGCGAATGGCTGCTGCCGCCCGATGAGCAGGCCATCGTCAGCTCCCTGAACACCTACGGGGCTTTGGACCGCACCGACCTCACCGTCAGCGGGCAGCCCTTTACGCGGTCGGTGCAGCTCGACGTGGCAGGCGGCGGCGCCAACCCCTGGGACGCAGGCCTGTTGCGCGGCAGCCACGCGCCGCTGGCGGCAGGGGAAGTGGGCCTGTTTACCATCTGGCTGAGGGCGGAGGCGATACCCTCCGGCGAGCGGGCGCGCGTTTTCTGGTTCGCGGAAGACGCCCAGACCTTTTTCAAAGAAGTGTACGCCGAGCTGGAGATCCCGCAGACCGGCCAGTGGTACCAGTATTTTATTCCCTTCACGGCGCAGGCGGGCTACGGCGCGGGCGACCTCAACCTCGGGCTCCACCTGGCTACCCAGGCGCAGACCCTCCAGGTGGCCGGCATGAACCTGCTCAACTACGGTGCGGTGCAGGATATCGACGCGCTGCCGCTGCAGCTCCACAACCAGTTTTATCCCGGCTGGGAACCCGACGCGCCCTGGCGCGCCGCCGCAGCCGACCGCATCGAAGCGCATCGCAAAGCAGATGTCGGGATCACGGTATACGACGAGGCCGGGGCGCCGCTGGAAGGCGCAACCGTCCGCTACGAGATGCTGGAACACGAATTCGGCTTCGGCTCAGCCGTGGCGACCTGCCTGATCAACGGCAATCCCTGCCAGAACGATACTTACCAGGAACGCTTGCTTGACCTCGACGGACAGGGACGCCGCTTCAATACCGTGGTCAATGAAAACTCGCTGAAATGGCGCGGCTGGGAACAAAACTGGGCCGGTACACCCGCCCAGACGACCGCCGCCATCCAGTGGCTGGCCGAGGAAGGGTTCCGCGTACGCGGCCACAACATCATCTGGCCCGGCTTTTCTTATATGCCCGACGATATCGAAGCCAACGCCGGCAATCCCGCCTACGTCCGACAGCGCGTGCTCGACCATATCGAAGCCAAACTGGGCTACCCCGGGCTGACCGACGCCATCACCGACTGGGACGTGCTCAACGAGATCACCTACAATAACGACCTGGCCGATATCTTCCAGGGGCAGCCCGGCTACGCCAGCGGCCGCGAGATCTACACCGAGATCATTGAAAAAAGCATCGAGATGGACCCCGACATCCGGTTGGTCCTCAACGACTTCGTGACCATCTCGTCTCTCGTCGGCGACGACCTCGGGCGACGTCTACGATACCTACCAGGAGCGTATCCAGGAACTGCTCGACAGCGGCGCGCCCCTGCACGGCATCGGCTTCCAAAGCCACCTGGGCGCCGGCCTGTACCATCCCGATACCGTATACGCCATCCTCGACGACTTCTACCAGCGCTTCGGGCTGGAAGCCAAGATCACCGAATACGATATGGACCCCCTCATCGAGGAAGCGCTGGCGGCCACCTACCTGCGGGATTTCCTGACCATCGTCTATAGCCACCCGAGCGTCACCGACTTCCTGACCTGGGGCTTCTGGGACGGCGCCCACTGGTTCGACAATGCTCCTTTTTTCCGCGACGACTGGACACCGAAACCCGCGCTCGATACTTTTCTCCACCTCTTTTTCGAGGAATGGTGGACCGACCTCAGCGACCTCACCGACGCCGACGGCCGCAGCGCCATCCGCGGCTTCCGCGGCCGGTACCGCATAACGGCGACCCACGCCGGCCGGCAACTGGATACCCTGATCTGGCTCACCGAAGATGCCGACCTGGCTCTTTCCTTCGCTACCACCGCAACCGAAACCGGACCGCCGGCCGCCGCCGCCCGCGTCTTTCCCAATCCGGCCGACCAGCAGCTGCACCTGCACTGGCCGCAACACCCGCCCGGCGCCACCGCCGCCCTGCAGGACCTGAATGGACGCACCTTGATCGGCCCGCGCCGGCTGCAGGGCGCGCGGCTGACCCTTTCCGTAGCATCGCTGCCCGCCGGGGTGTACGTCCTGCGCTTGGAGGGAGGCGGATTGCCTGCGGTTGTGCGGAAGGTGGTTATTGAGAGGCGTTAAGAAAGGGGGTAGGCAGAATAGCGGTTAGCATTAATAAGGCGTTAAACGGCCATCCGTAGTGGATGGCTATCTTTATCGTGATAGAAAATGCTTGTAAGACGACCAATGTCACCTTCCAATGCTGACATAGGTCATTGAAGATATATGAAAAAAGCCAGTTCTCGGCCTGACAACTCTCACCCCTCCTCACTGACATTCGTCACCCCCATTCTTCCGCGAGCCCCATAGTTTTACTCCGGCTGGAAAAAGCATTGCACCAGCTTACCGAAAAACGCCTGCTAAAAGATGAATAACACCCTTTTGCTCAAGAACGGCATTGTCCGCAAGAACCTCATGGCGCTCACCGGGCTCTTCCTGTGTTTGTTCCTGGTCGTGCACCTCGCCGGCAACCTGCAGCTGCTGCTGCCGCCCGAGCGCGCCCGCATTCAGTACAACCTCTACTCCGAGGTGCTGTCGCACAACATCCTCATTAAAATTATCGCTTACGCGCTTTACGCCAGCATCATCGCCCACGCGGTTTACGCCCTGGTGATCACCCTGCAGGCCCGCGCGGCCCGGGGCGGTCGCGGCTACGCCTACGATCGGCGCGGGCAGGTCTCCGCCTGGTACCGGCGCAATATGGGCATACTCGGGGCGCTGCTCCTGGTATTTATCGTGGTCCACATGCGCGACTTCTGGTTCCAGTACAAGTTTACCAGCCTGCCCATGGACGCTGCGGGTCGCAAAGACCTGTACGGTATCGTAGTGGCGGCCTACCAGGAATGGTGGTACGTCGCCCTCTACGTCGGCGCCATGCTGGTGCTCGGTTTCCACCTGCTGCACGGCTTCCACAGCGCCTTTCAGAGCCTGGGCCTCTACCACAGCCGCTACAACCGCTGGTTCAAGTGGGCCGGGCGCGGCTATACGCTGATCATCACCGCCGGATTCATCATCATCCCCATCTGGATTTTCCTGACCCAAAACCCAAGCTAGCCATGGATTTGAACGCCAAGATACCCGAAGGCGCCCTGCCGGAGAAGTGGAACCGCTACAAAGCGACCTGCCGGCTAGTGAGCCCCAACAATAAGAAAAAACTATCGATCATCGTGGTCGGCACCGGCCTCGCCGGCAGCGCCGCCGCCGCCTCGCTGGCGGAGATGGGCTACCGCGTGCAGTCGTTCTGCTTTCAGGACAGCCCGCGGCGGGCGCACTCCGTAGCCGCCCAGGGCGGCGTCAACGCGTCGAAGAACTACCAGAACGACGGCGACAGCGCCTTCCGCATGTTCTACGATACGCTCAAAGGCGGCGACTTCCGGGCCCGCGAAGCCAACGTCTACCGGCTGGCGGAGTGCTCGGCCAACCTCATCGACCAGGCCGTGGCCCAGGGCGTGCCCTTCGCCCGCGAATACGGCGGCTACCTCGCCAACCGCTCCTTCGGGGGCGTACAGGTGCGGCGCACGTTCTATGCCCGCGGCCAGACCGGCCAGCAGCTGCTGCTCGGCGCCTACTCGGCCCTCAGCCGGCAGGTGGGGGCCGGCAACGTCCAGCTCTTCTCCCGCCACGAGATGCTCGACCTGGTGGTGATCGACGGCAAAGCGCGCGGCGTCATCGCCCGCAACCTCGACACCGGCGCCGTCGAGCGGCACGCGGCCCACGCCGTAGTGCTGGCCACCGGCGGCTACGGCAAGATCTACTACCTCTCGACGCTGGCCATGGGCTGCAACGGCTCGGCCATCTGGCGGGCCCACAAAAAAGGCGCGGGCTTCGCATCGGCCAGCTGGACGCAGATCCACCCGACCTGCCTCCCGCAGTCGGGCGGCTACCAGTCGAAACTCACCCTCATGTCGGAATCGCTGCGCAACGACGGCCGCATCTGGGTGCCGAAAAAAGCCGACGACACCCGGGCGCCGGTCGATATTCCCGAAGCAGAACGCGACTACTACCTCGAACGCCGCTACCCGGCTTTCGGCAACCTCGCGCCCCGCGACATCGCCTCGCGCGCCGCTAAAGAACGCATCGACGCCGGCTACGGCGTAGGGCCGCAGCGCAACGCCGTATACCTCGACTTTGCGCACGCCATCCGCGAATACGGGCTCGACACCATCCGCGAGCGCTACGGCAACCTCTTCCGCATGTACGAGAAGATCACCGGCCACAACGCCTACGAGACGCCCATGATGATCTCGCCGGCGGCCCACTTCTCGATGGGCGGCCTGTGGGTCGACTACGAACTGATGACCACCATCCCGGGCCTCTACGCCATCGGCGAGTGCAACTTTTCCGACCACGGCGCCAACCGCCTCGGGGCCAACTCCCTGCTGCAGGCCTGCGTCGACGGCTACTTCATCCTGCCGTACACCATCGGCAACTACCTGGCCGGCGAGCTGGGCGTCGGGCCCATCGCCACCGACCATCCCGCGTTCGACGAGGCCGAGCAAGCCGTCAACGACCAACTGCAACAACTGTTGGCCGTCAACGGGCAGCGCACGCCCACGGATTACCATAAGACATTGGGCGCCCTGCTGTACGACCGCTGCGGCGTGCTGCGCACCAGGGAAGGGCTGGAATCCGCCATCGCCGAGATCCGCGAGCTGCAGACCGACTTCCGGCAGAACGTACGCGTCACCGGCGAAGCCGCCCACGTCAATTCCGAGCTCGAAAAAGCCGGCCGCGTAGCCGACTACCTCGAACTCGCCGAGCTGATGTGCTACGACGCCCTCACCCGCGATGAATCGTGCGGCGCCCATTTTAGAGAAGAATACCAGACCCCCGACGGCGAAGCCCTGCGGCGCGACGACGCCTTCCAGTTCGTCTCCGTCTGGGAATACACCGGCGCCGAGCCGGTCCTGCACCGCGAAGCATTGACCTTTGATACCGTTCAACCTACCGTAAGAAGTTACAAATGAGGATAAAACTAAAAATCTGGCGCCAGGAAAACGCGCGGGCCCGGGGCCGCATGGTCGACTACGAACTGCCGGACGTCAACCCGGAGATGTCGTTCCTGGAGATGCTCGACGTACTCAACGAAAAGCTCATCATCGCCGGCGATACGCCTATCGAGTTCGACCACGACTGCCGCGAGGGCATCTGCGGGCAGTGCGGCCTCTTCATCAACGGCCGCGCCCACGGCCCCCTCGCCGCCGCCACCACCTGCCAGCTGCACCTGCGTCACTTCAAAGACGGCGATACCATCTACATCGAACCCTTCCGGGCCAAGGCCTTTCCCGTAGTGAAAGACCTGCGCATCGACCGCTCCGCTTTCGACCGCATCATTCAGTCCGGCGGCTACATCTCCACCCGCACCGGCGACGCGCCCGAAGCCAACGCCCTCCCCATCGGCCACCAGGTTGCCGAAGACGCCTTCGACGCGGCCGCCTGTATCGGCTGCGGCGCCTGCGTGGCGACCTGCAAAAACGCGTCGGCGGCCCTCTTCACCGGCGCCAAGATCAGCCACCTGGCCATGCTGCCGCAAGGACAGCCCGAATCGGCGGAGCGCACCGAGAAGATGGTGCAACAGATGGAAGCCGAAGGGTTCGGCCACTGCACCAATACCGGCGCCTGCGAGGTGGAATGCCCGCAGGAGATCTCGATTATGCATATTGCGCGGATGAATTTTGAGTATAATAAGGCGCAGGTGTTGCGGGGGTAGGGGGGAAGGGCAGACGCATAAAACCGCCAAATAAAAACAAAGCATTAGCTTTGCAG
>CAYQQU010000070.1:0-27108 GCA_964419545.1 uncultured Saprospiraceae bacterium
ACAACTTTCCCCTTTTTTATGGGCTATTCGCCATTTTCGCCACGGACTATTGATTTAACCCGGATTAACAAAAAAAGCCGCGCTCTCTTCAGAGGCGGCTTCTTACTATTTATCCCCTGTCGGGGAGCCCTAACCAAGTTTTTTATTTACTTGATGGAAACGTCGCGATAGTAAGCCTTGTACGGGGTCACTACTTTCAGTGTGTACAGGCCGGCGGGCAGTTCCGTCATGTTCAGGCGTTTTTGGACCTTGATGATGTTTTGCAGGTTTTCTTTGTAAACCGGTTGCCCGTTACTGTCGAAGAGCATCAGTTCCACATCGGAAATCCGGCTGTTCAGCAGGTTGATGTCCACTATTTTTCCGTTGACGCGGACCGCCGGCGCGAAGTAAGCCTTTTGCTTTGCTTCGTTGATCACGAGGCCGTTTTCAGTAATTTCCAGCGGCTGCAAAATGTCTTGCATCGGGGTAGCCAGGACGATCAGGTAAGCACCGGCGTCCAGGTTTTCCAGGCTCAGGATGCGCTCGAAACTTTTCACGTTTTTGATGCGCTCCGTCATCAGGACCTGGCCTTTAGCATCGCGTACCTGCAAGGTCGCTTTCGTTGCAAGCCCTTCCAGAACCATACTTACCTTTTTGGTAGACGGCACCGGCTTAAAGGTGAGGCGAGGCGCGCCGCCACCGGCCAGGGCTTGTACAGTAACGGTCATCGCCAAGCCAAAGATCATGGCAAAGCGGATAGCTGAAGTTTTAAGCATACTTTTCATAGCAACAAATATTTTAGATTCAAAATCGGGTGTTGTCAAAACCACTTAATGTATTTTTCACAATTACAAATATAGCTCCCCGCCTTCCGCCTGTCTACCCTTATCTTGACAGTTTATAGTTCTAAATTAACACCAAATAGTCCAAAAGAAACGAACGGCGTCAATTTAGCACATTTTTTACAAATTTAATTTTTTCTCCCCCACACCTTTCCAAAAATTAATGATCCTAATCGCTGTTCCAACAATGATTATTCTCTTTGGCGAACCCAAAGGGAAGGGCGGATTTTGCTTTTTGTCGAGAAAAGAAACCGTTGGGGCGGTAATTTCCTACACAAGTAGAGGCGTTGGGGGCATTAATAGAACAGGCCGGCCGGCGGCGGGCGGGGCGTCACCTTTCCAGGTATATTTGCATCAACACCTAAACAACCTTTTTTACAGATGAGAAAGTTAAGACTGATTGGACTGCTGACCCTTGGCCTGCTTATTGGGTATTTCCTGCTACCGGAAAAAAAATCCCCCGCTCGGGAAACTTTATTTGGGCTCCTCCCATCAGACACCATTCAGGCGTTGGTTATTCGAACCGATTTGCAAAAGTTGATCGAGAACCGGCACGAAGAGATTTATCAGCCTGCCCATATCGACTGGCCCGGCCTTTCGAAGACGATGAAGATCAAGCTCCGGCCCCGCGGCGTCACCCGCCGGGCGATCTGCGATTTCCCGCCGATCAAGTTGAACTTCGATAAAGATGAGCTGGAAAAAGCGGGCATCGTCCCCGAATACGACCATCTGAAACTGGTGACAGAATGCACGGACGACGAACAACTGCTCCTGCGCGAATACCTCGCCTACCGCATGTACAACACCCTGACCGAATATAGCTTTCAGGCCCGGCTCGTGAAAGTTCAGTACGTCGACACCCAAGGCGATCACCCCGCCTTCCACCAATGGGGCATCGTACTGGAGCCCAAAGAAGAACTCGCTGCAAGACTGGACGGGAAGCTCCTCGAAGGCGAGCGCCGACTCACTACCATTGATAATGAACGATACTGTATGCTGACCGTGTACCAGTACATGATCGGGAATACAGACTGGAACCTGGGAAAAAGCCATAATATCAGGTTGTTGCAGCCGAGCAAGGGCGGCGCCCCCATCCCTGTTCCTTACGACTTCGACTTTGCCGGCCTCGTCAACGCGCCTTACGCCAAACCCCATCCCCAGATACCGGTAAGTACTGTGCGCGAACGTTTTTTCCAGTGGCGAGGCAAAAACCGCCAACAGTTGGCCCCGACGCTGACCGCATTCAAGAGCCAAAAGGACCATTTCCTAATGGAGGCAGCGGCCCTGCCGGGCTTAACCGAAGGCGCAAGAGCAGACATCACGCACTACCTCAACAGCTTTTTTCAACTACTGGAAAGCACGGAAAACGCCGGAGATGCACTTTTTGTCGAGGTTTCTGAACGCCCGGGCAATATTTCCTAAAGCAAAAAGCGTTATCACTGCAGCATAACTAAATTGTGTTTATGGGATTATCTGAAACCGCCAAAGCCGGCGATGCTGGCTCCGGCGGTTTCCTTTTTTTACCCCTGTTGAAAAAGCTATCTTTAGCCCAAAAGCATTGGCAGCAGATGATCCTTTCTTTCTGGGTATAGACGGCTGCCGCGCCGGGTGGGTAGCGGTAGGACTTTTCCCCGACCGGCAATGGCGGCTTTTCCTTTACCGGCAACTGGAAAGCCTATGGGAAGAACAACAGGCCGCCTCGCTGTTATTCATCGACATTCCCATCGGTCTACCCGAAAATCAAGCCGTGCGCGACTGTGATCTGGCCGCTCGCAGCGCATTGGGAAAAAGGCGCTCCAGTGTATTTGCCCCGCCGGTGCGTTCCGCCGTGTACCAGGAAAGTTATCCGGCGGCCTGCGAAGCAAATGCCCGGCGTACCGGGAAGAAGATTTCCATCCAAGCCTGGAACATCGTCCCCAAAATAGTGGAAGCCGATCAGTTTTTGTCGCGGCGCCCCTGCGCAAAAAAACGATTGCTTGAAGCCCATCCCGAGATCAATTTTCTTGCCCTGGCGGGTCATTCCATGAGCCATAATAAAAAAAAACCTATCGGCTACCGGGAGCGGCTGGAAGCCCTGATCCCGCACTGCTCTGCCGCGGAAAAAATCATCCAGTCCGGCCTGGAGGAATACCCGCGAAAATGGGTGGCCCGCGACGACCTCACCGACGCCCTTTGCCTGGCGGTCAATGCCCGTTTGGCCCACCGGCACGGCCTTTGGCGACTGCCCGGTAACGAACCGCCGCTCGACGCTATCGGTCTGCCCATGCAGATCGTTGCGGCCAACGTCCGGAGCCTGCCTGCTACCTAACACTCTTTGCAATAAGCAATTAACCCGGAATATTCATGCATTCCTCTATTGCGAAGCCATGGATAATCCGGGCCAACCGGCCGGGAGTTAGGCCATCTCCGGTAATATTTCCGTATTTTAGCCCAACAAGACCAAATTTAAAAAGCATGAATATCCTGAGACCTATTCTCGCCTGCGGCATCCTGGCCCTGACCATGCTCGCCTGCGGTCAAGACCGGAGCCCCGAAGAAAAAAACGCCGTCACTTCCGCGCAGCTGGGCACCATACAGATCCAAGTTACCGGAGCGGAAGCAGCGTTGCCTCATTTTGAGCGGGGCATGTTGTTGCTGCACAGTTTTGAGTACGTCGACGCCCGCGAAGCCTTCCAGCGCGCCCAGGAGATCGATGCTGACTTTGCGATGGCCTACTGGGGAGAAGCGATGACCCATAACCATAGCCTCTGGCGGGAACAAAATTTCGAAAAGGCGCGACGGGCGCTCAATCGTCTCGCGCCTTCCGCCGAAGAACGGCAAGTAAAATGCGCCACCGAACTGGAACGCGACCTCATGGAAGCCGTAGACCTGCTCTACGGCGCGGGCGACAAGCAAGTGCGGGATCAGGCCTACGCCGACAAAATGGCCAAGCTCTATCATAAATATCCTCAGAATCACGAAATTGCCTCCTTCTACGCCCTTTCGGTGCTCGGTGCGGTGCCCGTCGGGCGCGATGAAAAGGCTTACGAAAAAGCCGCCAACATCGCCAAAGGCATCCTCGCGGAAAACCCCAATCACCCGGGCGCTCTGCACTATCTCATCCATTCGTATGACGATCCCGACCATGCGCCCCTCGCCCTGGAAGCGGCCAACAGCTACGCTACGGTGGCCCCCGACGCCGCTCATGCCCTGCATATGCCCTCCCACATCTACGTAGCAATGGGCATGTGGCACGAGGTCGTCGCATCCAACATCGCCTCCTGGAAGGCCAGCGTGCAACGAATGGAACGCAAGGGGCTCGACAACGACGCCCGCAGCTACCACGCCTTGCACTGGCTGATGTACGGCTACCTGCAACAGCAAAACGAAGAAACCGCCCTGGAGCTGCTCGCCGATATGAACCGCTATTGTGCAGAAAAACCCTCGCGGGGCGCCCGCAGTTATCTGGTGCGGATGCAAGGCAATTATCTCGTAGAAACGGATAGCTGGGAAGGCCCGGCCCTGGACATGGCGCCCGACTCCATTGCCGATCTCAACATCGCTATCCGCAGTATCGCCGTCTTTACGGCAGGTATGGCCGCTTTTCAGGGCGGCGACCTTTCGGGACTGGCTCACGCGATCGACACCCTGGAAGAGCAGCGCACCCAGACGAGCCTGATCGTAAGTGAGAAGGGGCTGCCCATGTGCAGCGCCGCCGGCGCCCGCCGCAATGCTCCCAACCAACTGGACGTCGATCAGTCGAAGATCATGGAGCTCGAATTACGCGCCCTGCTGGCCTGGAAACAAGAGGATTCCGAAGCCGCCGAGTCCTACCTGCGCGAAGCGACCGCGCTGGAGAGCGAGATCAGTTACTCCTACGGCCCTCCGGAGGTCGTCAAACCGTCCTGGGAACTTTACGGCGAATGGCTGCTGGCGATGGACCGCCCCGCCGAGGCCCTGGAACAATTTGCGTACGCCCGGGAGCGCGGCCCGAAGCGGCAGCGCGCCTTGCGCGGACAACTGGCAGCGGCCAGGGCTACGGGCGATGCCGAAAAAGCCGCCGAAATTGAAGCTGTGCTGAAAGAGATTGCGGCATTGGCAAAAGCAGGAGATGCCGGTGCGGAGCAATTATCATTTCGCTGAAGGCATAAACGAGGTAAACGGTGATGGACATGCCGTATTCCGAAAAGACAAAAATCGCCCTGCGCCAGTGGCTCTTCATTACCATTTTGTGGACGCTGGCAGGTTTGCCCATCGCTGCTTACGATCACCTGCTAACCGCCTTTTACTACGTTGATCGAACGCCGGATTACCGCCTCTCCGGCAGCATTCTCGCCAACATAGGCGGCGGCCTCGTCGCGGGCATTTTTGCCCTGCCCATTTATCTCTTCTTTCTGAAAGACCATTCGCGTCGCTTACCCTTTTGGGCGTCCCTGATACTGAATACACTTTTTTTCGTTTTGAGCATCGGACTGATCAGTTTACTGATAACGATTGCCTACCAGTCCATAGCCACCCGCCAGGCCCCCTGGTTTGCCGACATTTGGCCACGAATATGGCGTGTTTTTTCCGTTGCTTTCCTTTTGCGCATCGAGCTCATCTGGTTTTTCATCGCCAGCCTGACGGTATTTATGATCCAGGTCGGTGAAAAATATGGGCAGGGAGGCCTGGTCGATGTGTTGCTGGGCCGTTATCACCACCCCAAGCAAGATTACCGGATCTTCATGTTCTTGGATGTCAAATCGTCGACGACCATCGCGGAGCGCCTGGGCAACATCCACTATTTTAACTTCATCAATGATTTTTTCGCGGATATCACGGACGCCATCGTCAACAGCAAGGGGAAGATCTACCAATACGTGGGTGATGAAGTGGTCGTATCCTGGAGCCTGAAGGCCGGAAGAGAAGGCAACAATTGCATTCGCTGCTTTTTTGAGGCTGAGCAAGCGATCGCGGAAAGGGGAACATACTACCGAAAGCGGTACGGTTTCTACCCGGAATTCAAAGCCGGCTACCACTTCGGACGAGCTACTATTGGTGAGATCGGACTGATCAAAAAAGATATCGTTTTTTCAGGTGATGTATTGAATACCACGGCGCGCATCCAGAGTTTGTGCAATGAGTACCAAGCCAAGATCCTGCTCTCTCACGATCTTCTGGAGCAATTACCGCTGGGAGACGTTTATTTCCATAAAAGTGTGGGCCATATTCAGTTGCGCGGAAAAACCGAAAAAATAGAAATCTATAAGCTCACCGACGCGCCCTTCCCATAGCAAACTTTATATTTGAAGGGCTGTTTTTTGTAATGACAAACACCTTTTCTCGTAATCAGATTAACCATCAAAACCCTTCTGTCAGCTATGTCAAAAACCGCAATCATTACCGGCAGCACCAGCGGAATCGGTCTGGGGCTTGCCCGTTCTTTTGCTCAGGCAGGTTATAATATCGTCTTTAACGGACTGGAAAAAAACGGCGACGACATCGCCCGCGAAGTACTCGAAGCCAATCAGGTGGAAGGATTTTTCTCGCCGGCCAACATGCTGGAGCCCGAGCAGATCCGGGAAATGGTCAGCCAGGCGGAAGCGCGCTTCGGTCAGGTGGACGTATTGATCAATAATGCGGGGGTACAACACGTGGCGCCCATTGACGAGTTTCCGGAAGCGCGCTGGGACCTGATCATCGGCGTCAACCTCAGCAGTGCTTTTCACACCAGCAAAGCCGTTTGGCCGGGCATGAAAAAACGCGGTTTCGGCCGGATCATCAATATTGCTTCCGCCCACGGACTGCGCGCTTCGGAATACAAGGCAGCTTATGTATCGGCCAAGCACGGCATCCTCGGGCTAACCAAGGTGCTGGCCCTGGAGGGCGCCTCGCTGGGCATCACCTGTAACGCCATCTGTCCGGGCTACGTACGCACGCCGCTGGTCGAAAATCAGATCGCCGACCAGGCCAAAGCTCACCAAATGACGGAGGAGGAAGTCGTGGAAAAGGTCATGCTCAAAAAGCAAGCCGTCAAAGATTTTGTCTCTTTGGAGACGCTCGGCCAGATGGCGCTCTTTCTGGCCAGTGCGCAAGCCAATACGGTTACCGGTACGGCGCTGCCGGCGGATGGGGGGTGGACGGCGCAGTGAGGGGTGTGGGTGTGGGTGTGAGTGTGAGTGTGAGTGTGAGTGTGGGTGTGAGTGTGGGTGTGGGTGTGGGTGTGGGAGGAAACATTAATTCAAAAAGATTTGTCAATGGCTGAAGAAATGACCAAACATTTAGCGCTTGCGCTGCAGGGCGGCGGGGCGCACGGTGCGATTACCTGGGGGGTGCTCGATCGTTTTCTGGAGGAGGAGCACCTTCATCTCGAAGGTTTTTCCGGCACCAGCGCCGGCGCGATGAACGCCACCTTACTGGCTTACGGGCTCCATATCGGTGGAAAAAATACGGCGCGCGAATTGCTGCATACGTTCTGGCGGCGCGTTTCGGAGGCGTCTAGTATGGCGCCGATACAGCCGGCGCCCTGGGATGCGCTGTTCGGCGGCGGCAACATGGATTTTTCGCCGGGTTTCCTGATCTCTGAGATGGCGTCCATCTACTTTTCGCCTTATCAGTTTAACCCTTTTGATATCAACCCTTTGCGGGATATCCTGGAAGATATGGTCGATTTTGAGTCGCTCAAGGCTTGCGACGTGACCAAGCTTTTCGTTTGCGCCACCAATGTGCGGCGGGGTCGCGCCAAGGTTTTCAACTTGCCGCAAATCTCCGTAGATGCGGTGATGGCTTCCGCCTGCCTGCCCCAGGTTTTCAAAGCTGTGGAAATTGATGGAGAAGCCTACTGGGACGGCGGGTACATGGGTAATCCGCCCATCTATCCCCTCATCGACGCCGGTTGTACGGATATTATGGTCGTGCAGATCAATCCGATCAATATCGACAAGACGCCGACAACATCGACGGAGATCCGCGACCGGATCAACGAGCTGAGTTTCAATTCGAGTTTGATGCTCGAGATGCGCCGCATCGCTTTTGTCGACCGCTTGCTCGAAGAGGGATATAACCCGGGTAACAAGTTCCGCAAGATTTTCATTCACAACATCAACCCGGAGGTAGAGGTTCAGCACCTCAACATGTCGAGTAAACTGAACGCCCGGTGGGATTTTCTCACCGAGTTGCGCGATATCGGCCGGATGCACGCCGACAATTGGTTAAGCGCGCATTTCGACCGCATCGGAGAAGAATCGACCTGCGACGTTCGGGCTACTTTTTTGTAACCAATGAATCGCATAGAAATGGGAACCATACTTGATCTGGTCGGCAACACGCCATTGGTAGAGATAGAAAGCATCATCCGTAAAGCCGGCGTGAAGGTGTACGGCAAGCTGGAAGGGCACAACCCGGGCGGCAGCGTGAAAGACCGTGCGGCTTACGGGATGATCAAGGGCGCCCTGGACAGCGGCAAGCTGAAGGCGGGCGTTCGCCTGGTAGAGGCCACCAGCGGCAATACCGGGATTGCGCTGGCGATGATCGCCCGCAAGTTCGGCATCGACATTACGCTGATCATGCCCGAGAGCGCGACGGCCGAGCGGGTGCAGACGATGCGGGCTTTCGGAGCGGAAGTGCTGCTCACGCCGGCCGAAAAGACGATCGAGTACTCGCGCCAGCTTGCCGAAGAGATGGCCGAATCGCCGGGTTACCACATGCTCAATCAGTTTGCCAACCCCGACAACTGGGGCATGCACTACCGCACTACCGGCCCGGAGATCTGGCGCGACACGGGCGGCAAGATCACCCATTTCGTTTCGTCGATGGGCACCACCGGCACCATCATGGGCGTAAGCCGCTACCTCAAAGAACAGAACCCCGAAGTGCAGATCGTAGGCGTCCAGCCCACCGACGGATCGCGCATTCCCGGCATCCGGCGCTGGTCGCCGGAATTCCTGCCCAAAATATTCGAACCCGAACGGGTAGACCGCGTCATCGATGTATCGCAGGACGAAGCCAGGCAGATGATGAAACGCCTGGCCCGGGAGGAAGGCGTCTTTTCCGGAATGAGCAGCGGAGGCGCCGCCACCGCCACGTCCCGGCTCGTAGACGAACTCGACGGCGGCGTGGTCGTCTTCATCGTTTGTGACCGGGGTGATCGTTACCTCTCTTCCAACATTTTTGCCGATTAATCCGGGTAAAAAAGGGCGATCCGGAGATCGCCCTTCAAAAGACAGAACAATTTTGGGAGTATGCATTGCCCCTACTCCCTATTACCACAAACATTGACTATTCTAAATACTTTTGAGAAAGTAACTTTACTAAGGCGAGGACACCATGCCTACTCCCGGGGGAGCGATCATTTTAGCTCTGATCATCCCGCCCGCCGGCCGCATCGCACCGGTCGTGGCAGGCCGCCGGGATGCCCGACCGGCCAGGCGGCTGCGCAACACCTCTTTCGCTACCAATTCGGGATGCCCGGTTTCGGTGGGTTTCAGCTCAGGCATCCGGCAGTTGGGGCGGCATCCCGAGAGCAGCAAAAAAACGGCTAATGCAGAGCCGACGGCGCGGATTGTAGGTGCAGACATGGCGTCCAATCGCTTTGTTTTTGGGAATATGGTTTTTCTTTCTCGAAGCTGCTGTTCTTCGCAACAGTCTTCACTTTACTATACCCCCAAAGGCCGATTCTTCACCCCGTTTTTTCAAGAAAATTTCCTTTTAACCCGGATTTCTCCCCCCTGGCAAAACCTATTCGATCAACAAGAAGGCCCCCCAGAAGTAGGGATGGTCGTTGCGTTTGCGCAGTTGCTGTTGAGTCAGGCGAAACGCTTCCCGGATGGGCAATCGCAGCTGGCGGTAGTTTTTAAAGAACCGCTCCATAAAAGCGACCGTTTCATCGCTGTCGGGTATGTTCCACAGGGAGACGATGAGGTATTCCACGCCGGCCAGTTTAAAGGCGCGTTGCAGTCCGTATACCCCTTCGTTATTGCGGATGTCGCCGAGGCCCGACTCACAGGCCGAGAGCACGACCAGCTGCGTCCCGCTGAGGTCGAGATTGGCGATCTCGTAGGCGGTAAGTATGCCGTCTTCGCGGCCGGCCGGCACTTCCCGTTCCCGCCATACATGGTTTCCGCCGGCCAGGACGAGCCCCGACCGCAACAGGGGGTTGGCGGCGTAGCGGAAGCTGTACCTTCCTCCTTGCAGGGAAGCCTGTTGTTCCAGATTGTTTAATTCTGTTTGCGGGAAAAAGAAGCCGTGGGTCCCGAAGTGGAGTACGTCGGGAGCTTCGTCCGTTTGCAAAGCTTTGACTGATTCTTCGGTAGCCGATCTGCCGGTGAAGGTCCGGACCTCCACGCCCTCCTCGGAGAGCAGCGTTTCCAGGCGCCGGGCCTCGGCCAGGGTTTTCGGCAGGGCCCGCCAGGTTCGGCCGCGGGAAGCGACTTCTTCAGTCGGCTCCGCTTCCGGTTCTGCGGCCGGCGTTGCCGTCCATTCGTAATCGATGCCGCCGTAAACCCAGGCTTCCTCCCAATGCCGGGCGCGTTCGGCCCGTGGAGTGAGTAAAGAACGCGCGGTGCTGACGAAGTACAAGGGAAAGGCGTCGGCCAGGGGCCGGCCGTCAGCCCGGGGCAACACGGAAAAATTGAGGCGGTGCAACAGCCCGGAGGGTGAGTAATACACTGCCGTTGCTCCGGCCAGTAGGCTATCGAGCGGGGCCCAGATCAGTTCGTACAGCTCCGGTTGGTAGACCTTCTCGACGTAGGCCCGGCTGTTTTCCGCATCGACGTTCAACATTTCTTTGAGCGCCGTTTCCTCAAAAAGCGGCACAAAGTGGGGCGCCGGATCTTTGCTGCGGAGCACCAGCGCTGCGTAGAACGTACTGTCGGTGCGCCCCCGGCGGTGATAAGGGAAGTGAATAAACTCTATGACGGCTTCCCCTTCGCTGAGTTCGCGCTGCACGTCCTGCCAGCGCACTTCGCGACGGGCGGCGGCGAAAGACCGGGAAGCGAGCGCGAGGTCTGACTCCAGGTATTCCGCCACCTGCAATAAACTATCGAGGTCGAAGGTCAGCTGGTCGCGGGGAACGCCATAGTACCGGGCTAGTCTTTGGCGGGTAGCTTGCCAGCGCTCCAGTTTGTCGTTCCATTCTTTTTTCCCGGAACCGCGCACTTCGCGCACCAGTTGCTGAGCATTTTGCAGCAGGAGGTTTTTCAACAGCAGGGCATTATCGAGCGCCAGTTCCCCCCAGCGAGGGTGCTGGGCCGCATGCCGGTAGGCGAAAGAGAACTGCTGGTGAAACAGCTCCTGCAGCGTTTCCAGGAATTGCGACTGGCCGCTTTCGCTGAGGACGCCGAAGGTCCGCCGCAGCTGCAGCCGCGCGTTTTCATGGGCTTTGCGGCTCAGCATCAGGGCCGATTCCGATTGCCCGGTTGCTTCGAAGAGCCAGGCCATCTGCTGGAGCCCGTTGCCGAAATAAGCATTGTCTTCGCCGATCGCCCGGCGAATGATCTCCAGGGCGCGGTAGCTGGTATCGATAGCCGGTTCATATTCACCGAGAGCGATCTGGTAGGCAGCGAGGTTAAGCAGCCCCTTGCCGTATTCTGCGTGTTCGGTTCCGAGAATACCGGCGGTAATTTCGAGAGAAGCTTGTTGCAGCGCAAGGGCTTCCTGGTTATTGCCTTTATTTTGGTTGATAGCGGCCAGGTTGATCAGGGTGATAGCGGAACGCAGGTTGTCTTTGCCGAAAGAGTTTTCGAAAATGGCGAGCACTTCCTGGTAAATTTCGAGGGCTTCATCGTAGCGCCCCAACCTTTTGTAGACGGTGGCGAGGTTATTGAGCGCTACGCCGCATTCCGGGTTATCGGCGGCAAAATTCTTTCGGGCGTTTTCCACCGCCTTTTGGGCGTAGCTGAGGGCTTTATCGTATTGCCCCAGTTGGTAGTAGGCATTGGCCAGGTTGTCGAGCCGGATGCCGTAGGCGATGCTGCTGTCGCCTTCGATAGCCGCGGTCATTTCCGCGGATCGCAAAAAGACGGGGAGTGCTTCTTCCGCCTGCCCGGTGCGCAGGTAGAAAAGCCCCAAATTATTGAGCAAGGTCGCCAGCGTACCTCGTTGGTCTTTTTCCAGGCCTTCGGCAATACCCAGCGCGCTGCGATATTTTATTTCGGCTTCGGTGTAGCGGCCCACTTCCAGGAGGCTGCCGGCCAGGTTGTTTAAGCTTTTGACGTATTCCCGGTGATCTTTGCCGAACAGCTGCTCGGTGATATCCAGCGCTTCCCGGTAAAGGGGAATCGCCGAAGCGAAGCGGTCGGTCACTTCGTACAGCCCGGCGAGGTTATTGAGTGCGTCCCCGAGCAATTCGGCGGCTTTTTCGCGCCGGCTGATCAGGATGGCCCGTTTAAAATTGCGTTCCGCGGCCCGGTACTGGACGAGGTCTTGTTGCAGAAATCCGAGGTTGTTCAGGCAGCGGCCGCACCGCAGGTGGTATTCGCCTAACGACAAAGAGCATAGCGCTACGGCTTCCTTACCGTACTGCAGGGCCTGTTCCAGGTTCCCGTCGAGGTAGCTCATCACGAGCAGGCTATCCAGGCGGGTGATGCGCGCAGTATCTGAGGGGTGCTGGGGCGATGGCGCTTCGTTTTGGGCCGACAAGACAAGCGGCGCGACGGCCAGAAGCAGCCACATTAAAATGCGATTCATAATCTTTTAATTGCAAAAGTGATCCTCATATTATATTTCCGCTGAGCGCCGGCGTAACGGGACGCCGTCACTTGTCAGCGGACGTCAAAAACCGAACCTGGCGCCGAGGTCGAGGATGAATCCGTAGAGTACTCTTTTCCCCATCGTTTCGAAGTCTATTTCCACGAATCCCCGGTCGCCCCAATCTTCGCCGTAGCTGTTCATGACCTCGAAGCGCTCTGTCAGGTCGTTATACCCCACGATCACCATAGCGTGCCCTGTTTCGGGGCGCCATTCCGAGGCCCGGCGGGGTATGTGTTCCCGGAAGTTGAGGGGTACGTACATTCCGATGAGCACCGGCTGCCGGCGGGCCAGCGCACAAAGGATGGCGTCGATTTTCACTTCCGGGCGATCGTGCTGATTGAACAAGCGGCGGTACCCGCGAATGCGAAAGTCGGAAGCTTGTTCGTGGTGGTGATCAGCCGGCAAATAATGACAGTCTTCGGCGGAATACCCAAAGCTTTCCGCCAGGCAGTCTCCTTTGTCCTGCAGCAGGCGGAGGCCGTGTTTAAACATGGCGCCCTGGTCGCACTGGCCGCCGTATTTGATCTGATTGTAGATATAGGATACCGAATGGGCGGCCAGGTCGATGCGGCGGCGTTCCGTTTCTTCGCTTCGGATGGCCTTCTGGATGGTAAGCGCGTTGGCCAGCGACCAGGCCACGCAGGAGGGCAGGTCGCCCTGATCGCCGGGGGTGGGGCAATATTTGCGCAGGAAGAGGCGCAGCGGCGTTTCACAGTCGCCACGCGTCAGCAGGCTGTCGGCCATCGGCGTAGCGGCGTATCCGTCCGCGTCGAAGATCAGGCCGTTTTCGGAAGATTGTCCCCAACCCGTTGCGGCTCCTAAGATCAGCATGAAGAGCAGAGCAGAAAATTTCATCGATTTCGGAATCTTATTAGCGCAAAAGAAACAATTTACATTCCGGGTGGCAGCGGGCCATCCCAGGGCACGGGAGCAGCGGGTTCCGGCGCCTTGGTGATCTCGTAGTATTGTCGTCCCAGTTGCAGCAACTGGCGGCCGTTGTGGGTTTGGCGCCAGCGCATAGGCAAATCGGCCAGGCTCCTGACATCGGTCGTGTAGAGGGTCAATTCCTTATCGAGCAGTTCGTAAGCCAGCCAGCGCTGCGGGTCATGCCGCAAGCGGACCGTTCTTTCTTCGGTGGCGGCGGCATCTCCGTTGGGGAGAAGTTCGGTGAAGGTCAGGTCGCGGGTCGTTCCTTTGCCGGCGGCGCCCAGGGGTATTTCCGACTCTTCCGGCAGTTCGGCCACCGGCCCCTGGTAAGGCTGGACGGCGCCGGCGTCCTCATCCGAGGCGGACTGGCCGGCCCAGAGGCCCAGCAGAAAGAGGCCGACGGCGGCCAGCAGCCAGGGGAGCCAGCGCAGGAGGCGTCGGCTCCAGTGGTTTTCGCGGGCCTGTTCGACGGCGAGCAGTTGGTGCAAGAGGTGTTCTTCGTGGGAAGTAGCGGGTCGGCGAATATTTTTCGGCAGGGGGTATTCGGCTGCTCCGGACTGCCGCAGGCCGGCCTCCACGGTTTGAAAAAGCTGCCAGTGCCGGCGCACGGCCTCTTCTTCGATAATGGTTTTACGCAGGGTGCTGCTTTCACCTGCGGGGAGTTCGCCGCTGCGGTACAAAACCATTTTTTCCAGTAAGTCGATGTTAATGTTCATACAGACTAAGATTTAATCGCCAAAAGCTTGGCGGCGACGGCGCGGTTGAGTTTGACCATACACTTCCGCTTTTGTTCGGCGGCGGAATGATCGCTGGAATAGCCGAGTTGTTCGGCGATCGTTTTCCAGTCCTGCCCTTCGCGGTAAAAAGCGGTGAGCAGCAGCCGGCATTTTTCATCCATCTCTTCGATACAATCGTTCACGATATTCAGCAGTTCGGTATCATTTTGCGCATCCACCCGGGTGTACAAAGCAGCCAGCAGGGCGGCGATGCAATCTTTCAGCTCTTTTTTAACGGTAGCCGTGGGCAGTTCCAGCTCGTTGGCGATCACGGCCGCCGTTTTTTTCCGGACGAAGAAAAGGCCGAGTCGTTCCCGGCAGGTTACATTGAGCTCCAGCAAGGCTTCACTCACCTGCCCCGGCAGTATCTCATAGCCACCCGGCGTGCTGAGCGGCGCGTCCGGTTCGACCGGCGGTCGGCTGCGCCAGCGCAGTTCCTTGCGCCACAGGTTTTTCACCGTCGCCATCAGGAAAGCGCCGATCTGCCCGGTATACGAGCGGCCGGACAGAGGCCGGAGGCGAAACTTTTCCGTTTCCACGGCCCGGAAGAAAGCGAGTACCGCCTCCTGAAAAAGATCTTCCGCGTCTTCTCCGGCGCCGCCCTGCCGGCTGATGTACGCCACCATTTTCGGAAAATGCTTGCGTTGCACCAGCAGGTAAAGCAGCCGCCGGGCGTCGTCCCGCTTTGCCCGCACGCCTGCGAGCAGGTCCGGCAGCGAAGCGGCCACATTCCGTTTCTTATCCATATATTTCCTTTAGGCGAAAAGATCACCCGGTTTTCAAAAAAAAATGCCGGATGGTGTAATTCGAGGTTTTAAGATAAAAGTTATTTTGCGTTTGAAGCAACTTGTGGAAAAAGCAAGGCTTTTCCGTCAATTTCATTACCTTTAGAAGGTACGTTTTATTGTTTTCACACAAAACAAATCGATACAAACCAAAAAAAACTTAGCTACTTATGACTTGGCAAAAAAACATTCGCGGACTCTGGATGCTCCTCACGATAGGGATACTGACTTACGGGCTGGGAAGTTGTGGCGATACTGCGGGGTCGAAAGCAGCAGGGGAAGCGACGGAAACGGACATGGAAGGCGCCGTGAGCGTAGAAGAAGTGGCCAAACTGCCGCCCCTCGAACAAGGCAAGGCGCTGTATACGTCCTATTGTCAGCTTTGCCACGGCGAACAAGCCAAAGGGAACGGCGCCATGGCGGACCTACTCAAAATTCCGCCGCCCGATCTCACCAGTATCGCCGAGCGCTACGGCGGTTTTCCCAAAGAACAGATAACCGAGATCATCTCCGGCCAAAAGCAGATCGAAGGCCACGGCGCCAGTGATATGCCGATCTGGTGGGAAACCTTCAAACAATCGGAAGGGCTGGCCACCGAAGCAGACGTAAAGGATAAAATCGACTATCTGGTGGTCTATCTGGAAAGCATCCAAGCCGGCTAGAATATCCGGAGGCGCAAAGGAAGGCCGTTGCTCCTTTGCGCCTCGGTCCCTACTTTTCCGTTCCCTCCCATCTGATGCCGAAGCGCGCCAGGTAATCCTCCAGCGGCTCCATTCCCATTTCCGCTCTTCGTTCATTCACCTTTTCCGGTTCCAGAATAGGATGGGGTTCCAGCGCCTCGGTTTCCGGATTTTGCCGGACCTGGGAGCCGTACAACTGCGGCCGTCCTTCCCGCATTTCGATGCGGTCGTACATCAAAGCATAACCCGACCAGCGGGCTTCTCCGGCCTCGCAGGCTTCCTTCAGCATGCCGATGTACTTTTTCTGGGTGGCCAGGTCGGCATGTTGAATAACCAGGAAGGCCGCACCGGCTGCGGAGCCTCCCACTTCCGAGCGTTTCGGCCAGCCGTCTTCTGCCAGGATAGCCAGCAATCGCTGCTTATTGTCTTCGTTGATTCTCGATTTCAGATCCCATAGCGCCCGCGTCACCGGCGATTGGCGGCCCAGCTTTTGCTCGGCCACCTCGAGGTGGTAATAATAAGCCTGGTCATGCATCCGCATGCGCAGCAATGCACGGGCCAGCTCCGGCCTGGCGACGGGTCCGTTTTTTGCTTCGTATTTAGCCCATTGCGTTCGCTCCATGGCCTCCCAGCGAGCGGAATCTGCGGTGAGGCCCAGAAGATCGGGATCGGTAAGGACGTAGAGGCTGCTGTCCTTTGCCAATGCTTGCTCCAGTTCCTCGAAAGCGCTGTCATTGCGCCACTGTAAAGCGTAAGTGCAGGCGAGGTTGTAGCGCAGGTCGCTATTTTCGGGATCTTCGGTCAGCAAGCTTTCGTAAGCTTCGATGGCGGCTTCGAGCTCACCCTCCAGGCGCAGCGAATCGGCGTAGGTAACCTGAGCAGTGAGGGGAGCGCGCAAGACCGAAATCAAGGTGAAAAAGATCAGGCACGTTCTCATGATAGCACAACTTTTTAAGTTTTGAGAGCCTGATTGGAAGTCGGAACCCAGCTTTTAGGGCCTCTTTTATGGTGTTTTTTCGCCCGGCAGCGCTGCTACGAGCCGAAAAACACTTCGGGAGAACCCAAAATCCGGGCTAATGCAGCCCCTCCCCAACAAGCTCCGGTCAGAGCCGGAAAATTAAAAAGTTGTGCCGAGATTGAGATCCGCAGGCCGCCTTTTTTTGTGCCGGCGTCGGGATCACCTTATCACAAAAGGCGCGGTATGAGCCCCCACCTCCGTTTGCAGCACCAGGGTATAGCTGCCTTTCGGCAAATCGCCCAGCTCGATGGGGATGGACTGTTCGTCCGGCGGCATCATCCAGAATTTGCGGACCACCTCGCCGTCGGCGTCCAGTATCCGGCAGGATACGATATAGTCTATAGGTAATGGCTCCGCCAGGCGGACGGTGAGCGTACCGTCGATAGGGTTGGGAAAGAGGCGCATAGCGCCGCCTTTGGGCGTAAATTCGGACGTCTCGGCAGCAGTGATCATTCCGCCATTGCCATTCAGGGCGCCGGGCGAGTCCGCTGCGGGCGTCCCGTGCGCTTGTTGATCGGAATACCTACCGGTTTCCGGGTTTCCGGTTGTCAGGGTGTCGTTGCCGGATTCGGGACGGAAGGCGACGGGATGCGGATTATCGAGAGGCTCGATGTCGAAGGAGCCGGTGGCGCCGCCGAGCGCGGTAGTATCTCCGGTGTTCGGGCCGTCAGCCGGAGCCGCCCCGTCGCCGGTGCGGAAGGAAGCGTTAAACGTCCAGGTCCCTGCCTCATCAGGCACAAAATGAACGCGCCACTTATCGCCCTTTTCAGCGCTGGTGTTGTTGGCGTTGCCGTGGGCGGCGAGGTAGCCGGGCAGGCGAAAGCTGCGATCGCCTTTGGTGAAGGTCACGTCGAGGCGGTAATCGGTGAACGGATTGAGTTCGGCCGTTTCGCCGGTGGTGGGGCCGTCGAAGATGATGTTTACTTTGTGTCCCTTTTTTAAGGTTCCGCTGATCGCGTACTGGCCGGGCAGATGGGTCCAGCCAAGGACCGTCAGCAGGAAGCAGGTGAGTACTGTCCTCATGTGTTGTTGGATTTATGTGATTCAATCGGTTGTCGTAATGCTTAGTCCGAAGGGTATTGTGTTGGGGAAGTGATGGAAACGGGTATGGCACCAACTGGGGAAGCTGGGGAAAGTATTCTGGTTAACGGACGAAAAAGGGAGGGCAAATATTGTAGGTGGAGTTCAATTAATTCCGGCGATAACAAAAAACAGGATCTGTTCACCTTTGGCTATCGAAGCCCGACCGTACGCTCCATCTGCCGGAGGTGGCGGTCACCGTGAAAAATACAGAAATAGATCCACTCCCGGACGGTGAGCCGCCCGAACAAGGCGTGGTCGAAGTCGTAGCAGAGCTGATCCCAGCCGGCCTGGCGGGCGTAGCTGATGAGCTGGTCGCGGTTTTCGCGAAAGGCGGCGACCGCTTCGTCTTTTTCGTGGAAATTCCCCTGGGGAATGAGCGGGCCGCCGGCGCGCAGCTTGGTGGCGTCGTCGGCAAAGACGCGGCGGATGCGGTCGATGTGCTGGGCGGCGTCGCGCCCGGGCGCCAGTTTCCGGCCGCGAAAAACGAAACCCAGCGCCTGTTCGAGGGCCAGTACGTGTTCCATGGTCTCCAGTACGGTCCAAGCAGCAGGTTGAGGCGAGCGATTGAGGAGCGTAGCATCAACCGAACCCAAAAAGGACAACAACCGGTCGGTATTGTCCTGCCAGTCTTGTTCGATCTGGTCGGTTTGGACTAACATGGCGCAAAGCAACGATTTGTCTTCCGTCAAATTAAGGAATTTATTTTCTACTTCATGAATTCCTCCCGGAAAAAGTGGTGGAAGCGCCTCCCGGGGAGATGACGCGCTCATCGGTGATGGTAAAACGCCTTGTAAAAACGGGTTACGCCACTCCCGGGCTTTTCTCTGTCTTTTCGAAGAACAATCTTCGGCTCTCGTTAATTTTATCCAGGAACGTTCAACAACCATCCGAAATATGCACAACGTACCGACTCCTCTCGCCTTATTTTTTGTCTGGATGCTTTTTCCGCTGCTCCTCCAGGCTCAGCAAAAGTTAAACGCCGTTGCCCGCGCCGATACTCTGATGCAGCGTTTCATTTCCCATTCCGACATTCCCGGCGCTGCCGTTACGGTAGCGATCGGCGACAGCATTGTCTGGTCGCGGGGTTACGGATACGCCGACCTCGAACAGCAGGTGCCGGTCGACCCCGCCCGCACCAAGTTCCGGATCGGCAGCATAAGCAAGCCCATCACGGCCGCGGCTTTGGGCGTGCTCTACGACCGGGGCGAGGTAGATCTGGACGCCCCCGTTCAAAACTACGTTTCCTTTTTTCCCGAAAAACGAGCGCCGGTAACCCTGCGCCGGCTGGCCGGGCACCTGGCAGGCATCCGGCACTATCGCGACGACGAATTTATGAGCAGCAAGCGATACGCCACCGTTGCCGACGGCATCGCCCTTTTTGCGGCCGATACGCTGCTTTTTGCCCCGGGCGAGCGGTACGCCTACTCCAGCTACGGCTGGAACCTGATCAGCGCGGCCGTCGAAGGCGCCGCCGGTACGCCGTTCCTGACGTTTCTGGAAAAAAACGTTTTGCATCCCCTGGAGATGCACCATACCCGCGCCGATTTTACCGACAGCCTGATCGCGTTTCGCGCCCGGTTTTACTCCAAAACTGAAGCAGGGAAGATCATCAATGCCCCTTACGTAGACAACAGTTACAAATGGGCGGGCGGCGGATTGCTGTCGACCACCGAAGACCTCGTCCGCTTCGGCGCCGCCCACCTGTCGGCCGGTCTCCTCGGTGACACCACCCTGGCGCTTTGGACTACTTCCCAGCGTACCGCCGGCGGCAAAAGAACGGGCTACGGCATGGGCTGGGCCCTCGAAAAAGACGCTACCGGCGCACGTGCTTTCGGGCATCGCGGCGGTTCGGTGGGCGGCGTCACCCAGTTGCTCATCTATCCCGAAACGCAGGTCGTGGTCGCTATACTCACCAATTCGGACCGGGTGGATTACGGCGACACCCATTTCCGGATCGCTCATTTATTGGCGCCCGCCCCCCGCTCCTACCCGATCCTCGACGCGGACGCCCGGGAGTTGGCCGGCGCTTACCAAATAGATGACGAAGAGAAAACCCTGCTGAACGTGACCATTAAAGACGGCCGCCTGCAAGCCGCCACCAACGGCTCGCTACCCCGCCTGCTCTGGCCCCTGAACGGTCGCCGCTACACGACGCTCGACGGCGGTTACCAGCTGCGATTCGACAAGCGGGGCGGCGTCACCATAAGCTACCGCCATTCCGGGGAATCCCATAGCGGCCGGAAGCAGCCTAATTGATCCAGTTGTTGCGGTGGGCGATGCTGATCAGCTCGGCGGTATTCTTCAGGTTCAGCTTCCTGAGCATGTTTTTGCGATGCGAGTGTACGGTATGTATGCTGATATAGAGTTCGGAGGCGATATCCTGATTGGAGTAGCCCCGGGCCACCAGCTGCAGGATTTCCAGTTCGCGGGAGGTGAGTAACTCCAGCGGTGCTTCACTGTTTTTCTCGCTGGAAAACTCGATGATCTTATTCAGGACGACGCCTTTAAAAAAAGGCTCGCCGCGGTGAACCGTCTGCACGGCTTCCACCAGTTCCTCCACGTTGGTATTCTTAATGAGATAGCCCTGGGCGCCGGCTTCGATCATTTGCCGGATCTTGCCGGCATTGTCGTACTGGGTCAGGGCAATGACTTTGACGTGCGGTGCGGCGCGTCCCAGGCGCCGCGTCACCTCCAGTCCGTCCATTTTCGGCATGGAGATATCGAGCAGGACGACGTCGACGGTTTTTTGACGGACGAGATCGATCACGCGGGCGCCGTCCGGCACGCGGGCCACGATCTCGATGGTCGGTTCTTTTTCCAGGATACTGGCCAGGCCGTCGATAAAAATCTGGTGATCGTCACATAGCAGTACTTTTATTCGTTCCATCCCTTAGCGAGTTATCCGGTTGGGTTGATCCGACGATGCGGCCGGAGCGGCCGGCGGCAGCTCGATGGTAACGGTAGCGCCCTTTCCGGGGCAGGAGTCGATAAAGAACCGGCCGCCCATGTTGTCGACGCGGTGTCGGACGTTGGCGAGGCCCTTGCCCGGGGTATCGTTCAGCTCGTCGAGCGCGAACCCCTTACCGTCGTCTTCGAACATCAGGAGGTAATGATCTTCGTGTTTAATGATCTGTACCGTTATCGAATCGGCGGAAGCGTGTTTGATGGTGTTGTTGAGCAGCTCCCGGATCAGGCCGTAGAGCGAGGCTTTAGCCGAGTCGGAAAAATCGTTCTCATCGATATTGGTAATGAATTTGATGGGCAGGGAAAAGATCATTTCCGTTCTGGAAAAGAGTTTGTTGAGCGATCGTTTCAATCCTTTTTTGACGATGGCGCCCGGCACCGGGTTATTGGCGAGTTCGCGAAGCTGGGAGTAGGCCTCGTCGAGCAAGTGGCGGCAATCGTCGTAGACAGACTGCCGGTGGCGGCTGCCGGCGGCGGCGTTGCGGGGATTGAGTTTTTCGACGTGCAGCTTCAGGGAGGAAATGATGATGCCCAGCCGGTCGTGCAATTCCCGGCTGAACAAGTTGCGCTGGTCCGCCAATTCCTTTTTCAGGGTCGCCCGGTTGATTTTCCGGGTCATATCCCGCAAGCTGCCGGCCATGCTATTGAAGGCCATGGCCAGATCCTGGAATTCGTCTTTCGACTGCAATCGGATGCGGTAATCGAAGGCGCCCTCTTTGATCTTCTCAGCGCCTTCGCGCAGGATCAGCAGGCGGTTGATCACGATGCGCAGGAAGACGAAAGAGGTGATCCAGGTAAGGGCCAGCAACAGCACGACATAGGCGACGAAGCCGACTTTGAGGTTCAGGATCAGTTCTTTTTCATTGGCGGCGTGGCGGCTGATCAGGTGTTGGATGGTGCTCAGGTTGTTTTCCACTTCGCGGTCTTTGAATTCCTGGTAATCGCGTAAGCTTTCCAGGTAATCCTGTTTCAGCCGGCTGTAGGTTTGGCTATTCAGGATCTGCAGGGCGCCCTGCCGGTCGCCGCGGTCGGACAGTGCGAAGGCCCGGTATTCCAGAGCCACCAGGGAGTCGTTGGCTCGGCTGAGCTGCTTAAAGTTGGCCTGGTCCTGTTGATTGCCGGCGGCCAGCGCCTCGTCGATCACTTCCTGCAGGCGGACCTCAAAGTCGCGGTACCGTTCTTTCCATTCAGGCCGGGCCGAGAAAGCGTAGTTGCGGGCCGATTGGGTAAGCACCTCATCGTAGTAGAGAGTTTTTTCGGACAAGTACTTGATGAATACCGTCTCGTTGAGGGCGCCCACCGTTCCCGGCAGTTCCGTATCCAGGATATTGTCGAGCCGGCTCAGGTTGGTAAAAACCAGGAAGATGAGGCCGATCGACAGCAGGCCGTTGATGATGAGAAAAAGGTTGGTCTTCTGTTTGATGGTCATCGGGCTTAGGTCCGCTTTTCTGCTTAGTCACTATTTTTGGGGATACAAAAATCCCCGAATCCGGCTATTTCTCCCCCGTTGATTATCCAATAACTTCGCCACTGCAAATTATGGTTCACCTTCCAAATATGCTGCTATCTCCACCATTTTTTCGTTTTCATACTCGGAATTTTTTCCCCGGCCCACACTTGGGATTTTGCGATTAGCGAAAACAGGTTAAAATCCATAAATCATTTTCAATGAAGCCCATTAAATTCGAGTATGTATGGCTTGACGGGTATTCGCCCGAGCCCAACTTACGCAGTAAAACCAAAATTCTATTCCTGAATGAATTCGACGGCAGTCCGGAGAGCCTTCCGGTCTGGTCGTTCGACGGTAGTTCCACCCAACAGGCGGAAGGGCACGCTTCCGACTGCCTGCTGAAGCCGGTGCGGGTCATTCCCGACCCCGACCGGGAAGACGCTTTCCTGGTGATGAGCGAAGTGCTCAATCCCGACGAGACGCCCCACGCTTCCAACCTGCGCGCCCGTTACGACGACGATCCGGATTTCTGGTTCGGTTTCGAGCAGGAATACACCCTGGTCAAAGACGGGCTGCCGCTCGGCTTTCCGCGCAGCGGCTATCCCGAACCCCAGGGCAAGTATTATTGCTCGGTCGGTTACCCGAATATCGCGGGGCGCGAGGTCGTCGAGGAGCACCTCAACGTTTGTCTGAAGGCCGGTCTCTCCATTACCGGCATCAACGCCGAGGTGATGCTCGGGCAGTGGGAATATCAGCTTTTCGCTATGGGCGCCAAGCGGGCGGCCGACGACTTGTGGTTGTCGCGTTACCTTCTGCTGCGTACAGCGGAGAAACACCAGATCCGCGTCGAGTTCCACCCCAAACCCGTCAAGGGCGACTGGAACGGCTCGGGCATGCATACCAACTTTT
The DNA here is from genome assembly GCA_964419545.1 of uncultured Saprospiraceae bacterium. Classification (GTDB taxonomy): domain Bacteria; phylum Bacteroidota; class Bacteroidia; order Chitinophagales; family Saprospiraceae; genus CAYQQU01. The sequence continues at coordinate 23,120 of CAYQQU010000070.1, forward strand.
CCAACAAAGAAATGCGGGATGTCGGCGGCGAATCCCTCATGCGCGGTATCTGTGAAGCGTTCGGGCAAGTACACCGGGAGCACATCACGGAGTACGGCTCGGCCAATAACGAACGGCTCACGGGGCTGCACGAGACCCAGCATATCGATACTTTCAGTTATGGCATCAGCGACCGGGGCGCCTCCATCCGCATCCCCGTCTCCGTGCCGATGAACGGCTGGAAAGGTTACCTGGAAGACCGGCGCCCGGCCTCCAATGCCGATCCTTACCGGGTGAGCGCCAGAATAATACGTACGATCAAAAACATGGCCGAAGCCGTAGTTTAGCGTCTTCGCCCTGGATAATAACACAGAACAGCAGCAGCGAGCCGTCAAAGCGGCTCGCTGCGCTTTTACCTAACCAAACGAAACCCGATCATGGAGGTCCGCTCCGCTCCTTCATTCGCATCCGACAACCTGTTTGATTTTCAGGCCGATCCGCTATTTCAAAGTATCGACCGGGAAAAACAGGGGTTCATCAGCCTGCACGAGTTACTGCGTTCTCTGGAGCGACAGGGCATTCAGCGGGATGATCCGCGGCTGCTCAAATTCGTAGAGGAAACCGAAGCCGGCCGGGCTGATTATCTGCAGGTGCAGATCAGGCCGGCGCAGTTCGAAGAATTTCTCAAGCAACACGCCGTCGCCAAAAATGCCCTTACTCAGAACCTGATCATCCCCGATTTCGAGGATTTCTGTAACGACCTGACCGAGATGTACGAGTCGACCCGGAAAAACGAGGGGGGTAAGGTAGCGGACTACATTCCGCAGCTGGCGCGCGTCAATCCGGAGCAGTTTGCCGTCTCGGTTTGTACTATTGACGGGCAACGCTTTTCTCTGGGCGAAGCGGAGCACCTGTTCTGCCTGCAATCGACCTGCAAACCGATCAACTATTGCCTCGCCATCGAAGAGCACGGCACCGACATCGTGCACCGCTACGTCGGCCGCGAGCCCAGCGGCCGCTCTTTCAACGAGCTGTCCTTAAACCAGGACGGACTGCCCCACAACCCGATGATCAACGCCGGGGCGATCATGTGCACTTCGCTGCTGCGCCAGGAACTGGATATGGCCGACCGCTTCGATTACGTTCTGCACTCCTGGGAGCGGCTTTGCGCCGGCAAGCACCTCCGGTTCAACAATTCGGTGTATCTCTCGGAGCGGCAAACGGCGGATCGCAACTTTGCGCTGGCCTATTTCATGCGGGAGAATAAGGCTTTTCCGGAAGGCACCGACCTGATCGAGACGCTGGAGTTTTATTTCCAGTGCTGCTCCATCGAATCTTCTACCCGCCACTTGTCGGTGGCCGCCGCCACGCTTGCCCATTCCGGCATCAACCCGCTGAACGGCGAGCGCATCTTCAACGACAAGACGATACAGCACTGCATGTCGCTGATGCTGAGCTGTGGGATGTACGACTTCTCCGGCGAATTCGCGTTCAAGATCGGCCTGCCTGCCAAGAGCGGCGTTTCGGGCGCTATGCTGCTGGTGATTCCCAACGTGATGGGCATGAGCATCTGGTCGCCCCGCCTCGACCGCCTCGGCAATAGCGTCCGGGGCGTGGAGTTTTGCGAACGGCTGATCGAAAAATACAACTTCCACAATTACGACACCTTAACCCGGAACACCGAGAAGAAAAACCCGCGCAAACAGAAGTTCGAAGACCGCGCCAACCAGGTAGTCAACCTCATCTACGCCGCCAGTTCCGGCGACCTCGACGAGATCTGCCGCCTCGATGCGCTGGGCGTTTCACTCAGTCAGGCCGACTACGACGGCCGCACCGCCCTGCACCTGGCTTCCGCCGAAAACCAAACCGAGGTAGTCAGGTACCTCATCGAGCGCGGCGTCCCCCTCGAAGCCCGCGACCGCTGGGGCGGCACGCCCCTCGACGACGCCAAGCGGCATCAGCACCCCGGTATCGTAGCGCTGCTGGAACAAAATATCAACGGCCGGCGATCGGATAACGGGAACGACAACATTTAGCCGGCTAGCGGCCGCTTATCATACAGGAAACCTACAAGCTGCTAATCCAATTTTGATTCACCTAGACCCCATAGCGCACGCTCCTGCGGGAGCGTGCATTTTTTTTAAAGTTGGAGTTCCTTTTTCAGGATATTGCGAAAACGCGTAGCGCTGATGTAGTGCTCCGCAACCAGCCGGCCGTCGTACAACAGGTTAAAAACGCCGTAAGGCGATGGCGCCTGCTGGGCGGCCTCGGCTGTGGTCAGCTCGGTGACTTGTACTTCGTACCCGTGGTCGGCGGCGACGTTCAGGATGGCTTCGGCCGACTGTTGATGGAAGGGACACTGGTTGGCGTACAGCAGATGAAACCCCTTGCGCCGGGGCGGTTGGTCATTTTGCGGGAAGCGCGGCAGCGGATCATCAGTCAGGGGGTAGACCATCAGCTGGTAGGCGGGCGGCTTTTCATCGGCGAGCACGAATCCGTTTTTCAGGAAGATGGAGCGGTCGGCCAGCCAGCCGGCGTCGCCGGACAATACGGCGACACCTTTTTTGTGCTGTGCTCGCGCATCGTCAATACACTTTTGGATGAGCCGTGATCCCCACCCCTGTTCGCGGTCGGCTTTCCGGCCCAGGTACAGGCAATGGATGAACAGGTAGCCCTCCAGGCGGATGCCCCGCCAGGCGGCTTCGCTGGGCGTGTACTCGATGAACCCCAGCGGCTTGAGCTGGTCCGACGCCAGGAGCTGGATCTTTAGTCCTTCCGAAAAGCGTTGGCCCAGCCAATCGGCTTTTGCCCGATAGCCCGGATGTTTTTTATTTTTGATGCAAAAGAAGCCGTATTCTTCCACGTTCCCGGCGTCGACTTCGATGATGCGCGGCTGGTTCATTGGATTTTTCCACCAAAATAACCGGAACCGGACAGAAAGGCGATGAGCTTTGTCACTAAGCCGAAGAATGGGGGAAGGGGGCGACCGGCACGGACCACGATGAGCGCTTCGGGAAGGTCAGAACCTACCACCAGGATATTTTACAGGAAGTGATCAAGGGGTAAGCTTTCGCCTTTTACCCAGTATAAGGCGAAAAGGATCAGGCCAAAACGGCTCTGAGAGCGATTGAAAAGAAAAACACGTCCTGGCCAGGTGAACCCTTGCGCCCCTATTGCTCGTAAGAATTTAGGAAATCCCTCCCGTTTCTTTTTTTCAGCAGCGGTAAAAATCCTTTATTCCTTGGGAATGAAAGGGATATAGTATTTTCAATATTATATTTGTCTGTGAGAGGATAGAGGAATGGCCGAAGCCTTAAAAGTAGAAGACACAAATACCGCTAAACATCAACCATCATTAATGTCTCAAGATCATAAGAAACAGCTGGAGCAGCAGCTCTGGAACATAGCCAACGCGCTGCGGGGAAAAATGAACGCCGATGAATTCCGGGACTACATCCTGGGCTTCATCTTCTATAAATACCTGTCCGAGCGCATGCACTTGTACGCCAACAGTCTTCTCAAACAAGACGGGATCACCTTCGAGCAGATTGATGAAGACAGCGCCGACGGCCAGGAAATCCTGGAGGCGGTCAAAGAAGAAGCCATCGAGCAGCTAGGCTACTTCCTGAAACCTTCCGAGCTATTCCATGCGATTGCCAGCCGAGGCAACGGCAATGGTAAGAATGCCTTTATCCTCGATGATCTGGCGCGTATCCTGAACAACATCGAGCAAAGCACGATGGGCACGGCAAGCGAGGATGATTTTGATAAGCTGTTTGAAGACCTGGACCTGACCTCCACCAAATTGGGCCGCACGGAATCGGCCAAAAACGAGCTGATCTCCAAAGTCCTGGCACACCTGGACAAGATCGACTTCCAATTAGAAAAAACAAACCTGGACGTTCTGGGCGATGCCTACGAATATTTGATCGGCAAATTCGCAAGCGGAGCGGGCAAGAAAGCCGGGGAGTTCTACACCCCGCAGGAAGTCTCCAAGATTCTGGCCAAGC
>CAYQQU010000071.1:0-26980 GCA_964419545.1 uncultured Saprospiraceae bacterium
TGAGCCGGAAAAATCCCTTCGGGAGAACCCAAAATCTGAGTTTTTCGCTTCAAAGGCACTACCTCCAAACAAGCTCTAACGCCAATCCGGCATTTCCCCGTTTTCCAGGAACCGCTCCCGGTTTTTCCTGGCAGCGGTCATAACGATGGTCAGCACCTGGTCGAGGGTGTCCAAGGCCTCGTCAACGGTTCAACCCGCCAGATTTCCTGAAGCGCGGTATGCAATGCTGTCTTCCTGGCAACTACTGAAAAGAAAACAAAGGAGGAGGGAGCCAATGATATATAGGATCGAGGTAAAAACCAGGATTTTTCCTGCTTTTTTGAGATACAAAAGTCAAACGCAATTGCCCTGGGTTGCTCTGAACGCACTGGCAAAGCCCCGTCTTTTTCCGTACTTTCTCCCCAAAAAACATGTCGAAACCCAAAAAGCGCAAAGCCGCCGGCCTGGCGCCGGGCACCCTGGTCTTCACCGGCGAGCAGTTTGTGGAGATCCCCCGGGTGCGCCTGATACAGTTCGACGGCGATCAACTGACGGAACAAGAGTCGCTCAACCAACTGCCCGCTGCGGCCGCAGGCCCGCCCGTTACCTGGTACGACCTGCGCGGCCTGCACAAGGTCGAGCTTATCGCTGCGTTGGGCAACCAGTTCCAGGTCCATCCGCTGGTGCTGGAAGACGTACTCGAAACCTCGCAGCGCCCTAAATTCGAAGAATATGAAAACGGCGTTTTCCTGTCGCTCCAGGCGCTGCACAGTGAAGATCTGCACGCGGGGTTGACGACGGAGCAGGTGGCCGTTTTTGCCGGCGAGGGCTTCGTCCTTTCTTTTCAGGAAAGGGAGGAGGACCTCTTTCTGCCCGTACGGGAGCGCCTGCGGGCCGCCCGGGGCAAAATCCGGCAGCGCAGCGGCGATTACCTGCTGTACGCTCTGGCCGACGCGGTGGCCGACCGCTACTTTTTCCTGCTCGACTGCCTGGAGGAAGCTATCGAAACCCTGGAAGCCGAAATCCTGGAGCGGCCGACCAACGACAGCAAGGGGCGCATCCACCAGCTGAAGCGCAGCGCCCTCGCCATCCGCCGCTCGGTGGCGCCCCTGCGGGAAGCGATCAATAATTTTGCCCGCTCGGAACATCCGGTGATCAAGGAACCGACGCCGCTCTTCTGCCGCGACTTGCACGACCACCTGGTTCAGATCATGGACAGCATCGACGGGCAGCGCGATATCCTCAACGGCCTTTACGACCTGTATCTTTCGGAGATCAGTTACCGCATGAACGCCGTGATGCGCACCCTGACGATCATCTCCACTATCTTCATTCCGCTTACCTTCCTGGCGGGCATCTACGGTATGAACTTCGAACATATGCCCGAACTGCATTGGCGCTGGGGATATTTTTTGCTATGGGGCTTAATGGTCGCCATCGCCCTGATCCTGCTGCTCCTTTTCAAAAGGAAGCAGTGGCTCTGACCGGGTCAGGCGCCGACCTGCGCTCCCGATCCAATAAACCCCGTGCTGACGCCAATCACCGGGCCAGGCCGTCCGATTTCCGAATATCGGAAAGCGCCACTTGCGCCGTAACCCCAAACCCCCTATTTTTGTATTGAATAAGAACTAAATCTAATATCTCCCAATTACACTGAGTTGAATAACCATCCTCTTAACCGAATGGCGGCTTAGTGGTGAATCGCACTTCTTCGATTTCCTATTGTACGGTAGTAGCAACTTTTTTCATCAACGGATTCGGTTGATCCCGCTAGATCTGCCGCCGGCCTGTGCACCAACAGTCCGTAGCTGATCTATCCTCCCACCCCCCTCCGGCTTTAACCGAAGTATTGCTGTCAAACCGGCATATTGGCTTTCTCGCGTTCGCGGGAAAGGCGGAATTGGTGTTTACCATCCTTCCCCAATAAGTCAATAGAGAGGAGCCGGCCGGCCTATCAGACAGCATTCCCGACAAAAAGCAATCGCTTAAACAAACCAAATATTATGAGAAAATTAACACTCCTCATTGCAATGCTCGGCAGCCTGGGCCTCGGCGCCCAATCGCTCGAATTCGGCCTCTTTGCGGGCCTGGCGACCTATAGCGGCGACCTGACGCCCAACCCCTGGTCGATCAAACCCCAAGCCGTCCATCCCGCCGGCGCGCTCGTCGCCCGCTGGCATGCCAACGACCAGATCGTACTGAGAATGAGCGTAATGCAGACCACCGTCTCCGGCGACGACGCCTACTACGACAACCCGCGCGGACTACGCTTCCGCTCCGACCTTACCGAAGTGGCGCTCGTAGCCGAATATCAGCCTTTCCGTATCAAAATCGGACGCTCGGCCCTCATCCCCTTCGCTTACGGCGGGGCAGCGGTTTTCCGCTTTAATCCGGAAACGACATACGAAAACTTTCGCGTAGACTTGCAGCCGCTCGGCACCGAAGGCCAGGGCATGGCGGGTTATGACGAACCTTACGACCTGCAACAGCTGGCCCTGCCCTTCGGTGCGGGGATCAAGCTGGCGATCAATGAAGCCTGGGTACTGTCCGTCGATTACGGCGGGCGCAAACTTTTCACCGACTATCTCGACGACGTGGGCAGCCAGACGGTGCGCTACGGCGACCTCTTCGTCGACCGCAACGAGATCCGCCCTGTCCTAAGCAACCCGAAATTCGATCCGGATACGGATGACTTCGATCGCTCCTACCGCCGCGGCGGGCCGGGCCACGATTGGTTCTCCACCTTCGGCCTGACTTTGTCGTACCGGCTGGGCGCGGATGCGGGCTTCCGGAAAGGACGCACGGCTTGCTATAAATGGTAATTGCAATGAACCCGTTGCAGGTTTAAGGAAAAAATGAAAGCTTGCAATGTGAAAGGATTGTGCTTTCACATTGCAAGATCGTTCTTTTCAAACCTATTCACGGCCCGTTTTTGAGGGATGATATCCCGCACCTCGCAGTACTTTTGGTGCCGTTCATCGGCCGGCCAGAAGGGCCCGGCCGGTTCGAGCTGTGTGACGACCTCGTAGCCGTTATCGCGCAGCAGCCGGATCAACCTTTCTGCTATCTGCCGTTGGGAATCGTCGTGGTAAAAGATCGCAGACCGGTATTGCCCGCCCTTGCCGGTACGGTCGATGGTAGGGTCGTGCAGCTCAAAGAAGAGGCGGGCTAATGCTTCGAAGGAAGTAGCGTCGGGATCATAGCTCACCGCTACCGCTTCCGCGTGGCCGGTCGTCTTGGTGCACACCTCCCGGTAGGTCGGTTTTTCGGTATGCCCGCCGGTAAAGCCCACCTGGGTGTGCAGCACGCCCGGAGCCCGGCTGAAAAAATATTCTTTGCTCCAGAAGCAGCCTGCGGCGAAAGTCGCTATTCGGGCTTGATCACTTCGGGCGGATTCTTTTCCCATTCGTCGGCGGGGATGAATTTCATGGAAATGGAATTGACGCAGTGGCGCGTGTTCTTTGGCGTCAGCCGCTCGCCGATGAAGACGTGGCCGAGGTGGCCGTCGCAGTTGTTGCACAAGATTTCGGTGCGCCGGCCGTCGGCGTCGCGCTCGCGCCGCACGGCGCCGGGGATCTCATCGTCGAAGCTCGGCCAGCCGCAACCCGAATCGAATTTGTCATCCGACTTGTACAGCGGAGCGTTGCAACGCCGGCAGACGTATACCCCCGGCTGTTTATTCAGGTAGTATTCGCCGGTGAAAGGACGCTCGGTCCCCTTTTGAAGGATCACCCGCTCAGCTTCGGGCGACAGGTCGTTATATCGGGCCATAATTTTGCGCTTTTTAAGAAAACCACTTACGGCGCGAATGGTTGAACAAGGGGGGAAGCGGAGAGTTAAAGCCCTCCGAAAGCTATTCCGAAATCACATCGTTCTCCTGCATTACCTTCCTCGCCGCTTCCGCCTTTTCGGGCAGCGTATACAGCTCGGCTTCGCCGATGGAAGGGATGGCCGAATCCTGCTTGCTGACGATATGGCTTTCGATGCCGTTTTGCTTCAGAATATCTTCCACGATCTTGACCTGATACAGCTCCGTGTGGGAATAAATCTTTACCCAGCCTTCTTTCATGTTCCTGCTTGGTTTTGGATGAGAGAATACCCTATCGCAGCAAATGTAATGGATTTTCCGCAGCCGTGGGCCCCAACTTATTACGCGCCTTTTTGTTTACCGGAAAAAGTACGTTTGACCCATTCCGACCTCACCGAAACCATCCGCGCCTGCACCATCTGCGAAGAACACCTGCCGCTGGGCCCACGGCCCGTCTTTCACCTCCATCCGGAGGCGCGCATCGCGCTGATCAGCCAGGCGCCGGGCAGGGTCGTCCATGAAAACGGCGTACCCTGGCGCGACCAGAGCGGCGAGCGGCTGCGCACGTGGCTCGGCGTCGACGACGCTTTGTTTTACGATTCCCACCTTTTCGCCATCCTGCCCATGGGCTTCTGCTATCCCGGCCGCGGCAAGTCGGGCGACCTGCCGCCGCGGCCGGAATGCGCCCCTGCCTGGCACGAGACGGCCCTCCGGTTTATGCCGCAGTTGAGACTGAAAGTCCTGATCGGCGCCCACGCCCAAAAATATTACCTCGGAAAAAAAGCCCGCCGCAACCTGACGGAGACGGTGCGCCACTACAAAGATTACCTGCCCCACTACTTCCCCATCCCCCATCCTTCGCCGCTCAATACCGGCTGGCTGCGGCAGCGGCCCTGGGTTGAGGAGGAGGTGATGCCCGAACTGCGGGCGCGGATCAGGCAAGCGGGTTAACCCGGATTTTTTGATCTGTTATGATTTTTAGGATTTGCGACGCGCCATTTGGTAAATCCTAACAGAAAAGGAAGCCAATACCGGAGCAGCGCAGGAAGCGCATCGCCCGTTTCCGGACGCTTTCAACAGCCGGCAAGCCGTTCCGGCGTCGTTTTACGGCGCCCTCGGACCTTAAAATCAATTTAACACTGCCGCCCTTGTCCCGCGCCCTTCTTTTTCGCACTTTTGAATCGTAACCGAATCATACCCACCGGACTTCGCATTCCTTTTCGACGTACTACCTTCTTGCGCGATCCATTTCCCGAAAAGTTTCCGACATATCGTAATCCACCGGCTGCCGGGCGGGCAAGCCCCGTAGCCGCTATTTCTAAACCTTAAAAAATCAAAGATGAAACTACGTAACTTGCTCCTGCTCTGCGCAGGACTGGCCGGGCTGTGCCTGCTCGGCTGTGAAAAGGATTTTCCGGAACCCCGGCAGGTCGCCCTGGCGCCACCCGGTGCGGTCTTATCTTCAGTAGAGCGCCATTTTTTCGATCCCGATTTTGCGTTGGCCAACCACGACTACGGCTTCGGGGACGTACTCGGCCGGGATAACGGCCTGGAAGCCGTCGACACCGTAAGGCAGCACCTGCTGGCGCTCAACCAGCAGCAACGCTTCGTCGAAAGCCTGGTGGATAGCTACGGCTACCCGATCTGGAGCCGATCGGAAGTGATCGCCGAAGTGGACGACCCCGACTACCAGCTCGTGCTGATCCCGCTGGCGCGCCTGGACGAGCACCTGACGTCCGCCTTTATCGCCACCGTCACCGGCCCGGAAGGTTCCTTCTTCATCTGGGTCGACCGCGAGACCCTGCTGGACCTGCTGCCGAATATCCAGCCCGCCCAGATGGTGTACGGCCGCTACTTCGCGGAGAAAATGGCCCAGTTCGACTACGAGCTTTTCGGCGCCGAAGACCCGGACCTGCTCAACTGGCTGCACGATGAGGAGAACGGCATTGTAGGTGAAGGAGAAACGGAGCTGGAATCGCGGTTCTGCACCTATTCTTTTCCGGTGATCAATTGCATTCCCGTACCTATTGCGCCGCCCTCGGAGGATCAGGTCGCCGACCGTTCCTGCCCCGAAGGCACGGCCCCCGTCGCTTCCGATGTCGTAATCGACTTTATCATTACCGGCTGCAACTTTACCGACGGCACCGGCAACGGCTGGGGAGACGGCGGCAGCAGCTATTACTCGCCCTTTTCCAGCGGCACCGGCAACTGGTGGCCCGAATCCGGGAACGGCGGCGGCGGCTCCTGGACGGCGCCAACTACCCCCGCCGCCGAGGTCAATCAGATTATTCAGCAATGTAATGCCATCCTGGAGCCCGACATCGTCATCGAAGGCGGCCTGCACCCGGCCGTCAACGAAGACCACTGCAACATGCTGGTGGCGATAAAAAATAACCTGGTCTTGTCGAATGAAGCCTGGCTCTTTCTGCTCGCCAATCCGGACCTGCTGGAAGACGTCTACCAGCTCGCCGGTAATAGCACGCCTTCTATCTTTCAGGAACAAACCCTGCAGTATTACCTCAACGCCCGGATGTCGGGTAAAGAGGGCCTGCCCGACTGGCCGGCCTTTTCCCGCCGGGCCGTACTGGTATTTATCGTAGACGCCGCAATGGATCTGGACAATAACCAGTTCGACTGGCTGTTGGACGACGCCCTCTCACGGCAGGTCCCGACCGCCACCGTCGTCATGACCATCCGGAATTTCCTGGGCGACAACCCCTCCGCCGAGCAGACCGCCCTCGCGCATCAGGTGCTGAACCTGGCTATGGCCTTGTCGCTGGACGCCGATGCGGTAACCGCCCTGTTCGATCAGGCCAACCTGGCCGATGAGCTGACGGATTTTTTGGAAACCTACGCTTCCGATAATATCTCCCGGGTAGCCGCCCGGACCTACCTGGACCTGGTGCTGTACGGAGACGCCAATACAACGGAGTGGATCGCCGACTTCCAGAACAGCGGCATCGATCCCATCGTCTGGGATATCCTGATCGACCAGTTGGGGCCGGCCCTCACCGACCTGCTCTACGACCAGCTGGCCGACCTCATCCCGGGCGGCACCATCGTCACCGTCGGTCCCGACCTGCTGGCCAACATCCAGCAAGGCAATCTCCTGGACGCCCTCTACAACCTGCTGGATATCGCCCTGAATGAGGTGGATGTGATCCTGCCGGCGGCTAAGGTGTTCTCTTTTGCTGCGGCTTTTGTGGTGACTTCTGAAAAGCTGGCCAAGTTTTATAATGCTTTCAAAAGGTTGAAAGGGCACGGAGATCAATTTGTTTCCAAATTATACCAAGTTCTCCAAAGTCATTTAGGGGAAAACCTGTATAATAGGTTCAAATGGAAGAATAATAATGTCGGCGCTGAGTTATTTGACATTGATGAACCTTTCGAATTTTGGGATGACTTCGAAGCTATGTTTCCAAACGCTCAGGTAATTCCGACTAATCAATTAATGCCCAGTGAGCTTGCCGGGTTTAAATTGAATGGTGGACAATTCCGTTGTTCTATTAAATATGGCGGTAATACACACCCTAATGGATTTACCATTGAAATTAAAAAGAACAATCTTCCACCCTTCAAAATTCGGTTCAAATAAAAATTTGGGGCAATTGAAAACTGTCTAAACAATTCTCGATATTTACCCGGATTATTCATTGGTTTTTCATAATTGATTAATCCGTGAATAATCTGGGATAAATCTTTATGCAGGGTCAGAAACCATTTACTCGCCAACACCGTAGCTGGTCGATTATCCCGTATTATTTGTCCCCGCCGAAGGGCAAAATTCAAGAAAGGTAAAAAATGGCTGAAAAATTCACTTTCGATGGACGCTTGAACACTGAATCTCAAGCCATCCTACAGTCAATAGTCGGCAGGAAAATAGAGTATATGCTTTTTCAAAGAGGAGGAGCCTATATTGTTCCGAATTTGACTATTGAAGCTGTCCTGTCCGTATTACTCCATTTCTCAGACATGGAGGTGACGTTTGAATCCAAGCTGGCAGACTTCGTCGGACCGATCATCCAGCAGGGGAAGCTTGACGTCAAGAAAAAAGAAGTCAGACGTATTCCACTGCGGGAGCGTTTAAAAGATCAAGCGAGACCTGTTTATTCCTTCACGGTGTACTATCCGTATAGTACCCCTGTTTCAAGCATCAGGCTATACGGAAACCAGATCAATTCACCCATTCAGGAATTAGACTCAGATATTGATCTCGAATATTTGAGCGAGTTTGGATATGATTCTTTCCCGGAAGTAGCGGTTTATTCTGTAGAGTTTTTGGTTTTGAGCCATCCCAATGACCAACATGTGATTTTCCGTCTCGAGGAGGGTGGATTTAATCTCAAATTTACGGAAGGAGCAGTTACCGTAGATGTAATCAGGGAACATTATGCTCAAGCCACGGAGGACACAAAGCGTATTGTCCTTCAGCACCATTTCTCCTGATTTTTGAAAGAGGTCTCCGGAGTAAAATATTGTTTTACCCTCGTCCCGGCGTAACGAGCCACCGGTAGAATATTTCGTCAAAAATGGTTGGCCGTGTCCAAGATACGGAATAGAAAAAACACCGAATTAAGCGTATATTCCGTACCTGAAGGCACGGCAGCCACTCATCTTAAAATATCTACCAACATCTTGCGCCTCCGGCGCTGCGAATTAAAGAATGCTTTCTGCCAAACTGAGAATCGCTGAAAAGATGCCAACTATTATGGATAGAAGTTCTCTAAAAATTGAAGTAGACGAAAGGCTTACGGAAAAGCAATTAAGTGCTTTAAATCAAATACTAGGGAATAGTTGCGGCCTTATCAGGTCAGAACAGGGAGCGGTGCACTATTACCCGGATAGGTTTCACTATTTTACCGGAGAAGGGCGTTGTCTGCTTATCACCAGAAATCAGACGACGCCCTCTATTCAGCTGCTGTCCTTACTTGGAAAAAAGTGGGAAGAAAAAGTTGTAGGTGATTGTTACGGGCTCGAAGTTGGCCTGGAACGGATAGCGGGGCGCGTTCTCAATCTAGATAAGTTAACTGTTCAGTATAATTTTGAGATAAACTGGGGCGGCGAAGGCCAGATCATCCGATCGATCGCTTTTTACGGCGCCAACCGATCGGGCTTTGCCGAACCGGGTGAGATCGCGCTTTGGTTTCGCGATCCCCGAAACCGGCCCCGGGAGGTTTTCTACGAATACCATTCGATCGATTTTATCGTCTTGGAACTTCTCAACGGGCGACGCACTTTTATACTGGCGGACGATGCGCAAACCCTCCTGTTCGAGATAAACGTGGAAACTTCCGTCGATGCTTTTATTGATCGTATCGGCCGCGGCGTGATGGAAGTTCAGCACCTCGCCACTCACCCATAAACCGCCCGGAAAAAGCGCGCCACCTTAGCTTCCTCCAGCCGCCCCCCGGTCCGGACGCCGCTGCATAGATCCAGGCCGAAGGGCTGCACCGTTTCTATTGCGCGCGCTACGTTATCCGGGTTGAGGCCGCCGGCCAGAAAAACCGGAGTGGCGGTTTGTTCGACGATGCGCCGGCTCAATCGCCAGTCGTGTACGCGGCCCGTGCCCCCCAGCTCCCGCCGGGCGGGGTTGCCGCTGTCGAGGAGCAGGGCGTCGACCTGCGGGGCTATCCGGAGCGCTTCGTCGACGGCGGCCTCATCCTGGATGTGAATGACCTGCACCAGCTTGACGCCCGGCAGGTTCCGGCGCAGATCGGCATAGGCGCCTTCGCGCAGGGCGTCCACTATTTGTATGGTATTGGTGGCGACGCGCGCGTGATGGGCGGTGATCGCCTCCACGGTGGTCTCGCTGGTGAGCAGGAAAGTGGCGATGGGCGGCGGTACGGCAGCGGCGACGGCTCTGATCGCCGCATCGGTGATCGGGCCCGGACCGCTGGGCATGGCCCCGACCAGCCCTAGGGCCGCCGCGCCGTAATCCACGGCCAGCCGGGCCTCGGCGAGGTCGGCGATGCAACATATCTTAACGCGGGGAGACTTCATGTTGTAGGAGTTGAGCCGGGAAGCACCGCTTTGCGGACACTTGCGGGCAGTTCGATATCCGGACTCAGCCGGGCGTCCGCCCGCGGCGATCCGAAATGCCGTTCGACCGGCAGCAGGCCGGCCCAAACCGGCAGGTCGTAGTCCTCCCGCTCGTCCACCGGGTCGCCGGTGCGCATCTTGCCCGAGGCTTCCTCGATATCGATGCGGATCACTTTGGTCGCCTTCAGTTCCTTGGCCGTCGGCAGGCGCACTTCCGACCAGCGCCCCGGCAGCACCTGCTCGGAGATGATGCGCAGCGCGTTTTCTTTTTCAGCTCCTTCCACCAGGCGCCCTTTGCCGAAAAGGACGACCGACTCGTAGTTGAGGGAATGGTGAAAAGCGGAGCGGGCCAGGACAATGCCCGATACGTTGGCGACGGATACACAAACCGGAATGCCGCGTTCCAGTTCGTTGACCAACCGGCTGACCGAAGCGCCGTGGATATACAAATGGTCATCCCGGCGGCCGTACATGGTGGGAATGACCACCGGATAGTCTTCGTATTGAAAGGCGACGTGACAGAGAAATTCCCGGTCGAGCAGCGCGTAGATTTTTTCGCGCTCGTAAATGCCCCGCTTCGGAGCGCGTTTTACTTTAGATTTTGGGTTGGCCATGGCAGACGTTTTGGGTGAAAACCAACGACAAATTAGGCGAAAGCGGCTAAGAGCTTGTTTGGAGGTAGTCATTTTGGCTGCAAAACCCAGCTTTTGGAACCTCCCTGTGGCATTTTTCCGGCCCGTAGCGCTGCTATGAGCCGGAAAAATCCCTTCGGGAGAACCCAAAATCTGAGTTTTTCGCTTCAAAAGCACTACCTCCAAACAAGCTCTAAAAAAAGAAGCTTCCGCCGAACGTAAACCGGTTGAATGCATCATCGCCGCGGAACAAGCTGAAGTGCATGGTGATCAAATCGAGCGGGGAGACGAAAATGCCGCCGCCGTAGCTGTAGTGCCAGACGTTGGAATCTTCGTCGTCCAGCCACACCCGTCCGTGATCAAAACCTGCCAGTATGCCCATCTTGAAGGGTAAAACCCGATTGTTGGAATTGAGCAGTTGCAGGCGCAGATCATTGTTGTGGAAAAAGGCGGTTTGCCCGGTAAAGCGATCGCGGCGAAATCCGCGGAAGTTACTGCGCGGCCCCTGCCCTCCCAGCGTCGCGCCCTGGTAAAAGGTCCAGCCGGTAGCACTGAAATTGTGGCGGAGCCCGATGCGCGTGGCCAGCACCACCCGGTTGGCCTTATCGAGGCTCCGGTAAAGCGAAAGGTCGGTATTCAAATAGGCGAAGTCCTGACTCCGGTCCTGCAATTGCTGCTTCCAGCCCAGGTCGAAGCGGAAACCCAGCCCGCGGGTCGGAAAAGTGGGGTCATCGACATTGCGGTAGTTGAACGCCATTTTGACGCCCGCGAATTCCAGGTGTTCAAAGACCTGCGGATCGAATTGATCGGCGATCACATCGATGAACCGCCCCGGCGTATCGTCGATGCGGATGGATTCGAAGGTCGGGCCGACCGACCAGGTGGAGACGGCGTTGAAGCGCCGCGTGATTGCCGGGAAAAGGTCGATCAGTCCTTGCCGTACCCGGTTGTAATCGCGGCCCAGCGAATCCTCCGGGTTGGACGTTTCGTTGCCGAAGCCGTAAAAGTTGACGGAGTAGCGTTCCGACTGGGCGCGGGCGTTGAGGGTGAATTCCCATTTGCCGAAAACGTCGACAAACTCACCGGTATACCGGGCCGCCAGGCCGGAGGTCGCAAAGGCGAAGGAACCGGCGAAGGAGTGGCGGGAGGCGTAGGGGGCTTTCATAAAGCCGTGGATGGTGCGCTGCCCCAGGAAGCCGGCGAGTAGGCCGTCGTCCGGGTTGAAGCTCACCACCGGAATCAGGATGCCCCAGTTGTAGTTGTTATGCGGCGCTTTGCGGTCGTAGGTGTTTTTTACCGGGTCGTTGGTGAAGCGCAGTCGCGTTTCCCGGCCGGCGGCCAGCTGCCGTTCTTCCCCATTAAAATCGTAGAACTCGGTCTTCTTGCCCCAGCCCGCCACGAGGGATTCGTCGGCGAAGACGTCTTCGCCGAGCCCACCGATGGCGCGCACCCGGATGCCCCGCCCGGCGCGGCCCGCAATTTGGAAAATATCGTCATCGTCGAGCCCGTACAGGTTGATCTCCCGGGTCTCGTCGGGATGAAACAGCCGGTCGAAAAACAGGGCTTCTTTATCACCCCGGTCGTTGGTGTCATAAACGCGAACGCGCGTGTCGCCATTGGGAAGGCGCTCCACGTCAAAGAGGTCTTTTTCGTGGGTGCCCAGCACTTCGACTTTGCGGGCGCGCACTTCGTAAAACTGGCGGGCGAGGCGCACCAGGTTGTCCCGCCGCTGCTTCATGATGCCGATAATTTCCGGTCCGTTCAAATCGTAGATCACTTCGGGCCAGTTGTTCCGGAAGGCGGATTCGATCACTTCGTCGGTGAGCAGGCGCTGGATATCGCGGGCGTGTTCTTCCCAAACGGGCCATTCCTCGTCGGTGAGGAAGGTGCCGTCGAAGAAGCGCGAGCCGAAGTTCGACCATTGAATACGCCGGACGTAAGGTTGGTAGGGCCGCAGCGGCCGGGCCGCCGGCGCTGAATTGCGAAAGATCGACAACAATAAACCGTCGTATTTGCTGAAGGCCTGGTCGCGATCGCGCGGGATCGGCCGGTAGTAGTTTATGCCGTCTTTTTCGATGGTGGCCCAACGCCATTGGTCGTCGTGGCGATCCCAGTCGCCGATCAGCAGGTCGAAGATGCGGTTGCGCACGACAAACGATTGGTCGACGATGTGATCGTGCTCATCCAGGATGTTTTCCAGCATATCGAGCGTGCTGACGATATCGTCCGAGCCGCCAAATTGTTCGACGCCGCCCCATACTTCGTCATCGGGGCGCTCTTCTACCTGATAGGGCGCGCCCGCGAAGGCTTCGTTGTAAGCGCCCAGGCGCGGCTGGGCGGGCGTGAAATACAGCTTGGGTTCGGGATAGTAGATGCCGATCCGCTTCGCCAGGGGCGGAATTGCCAGCGCCGCCAGCGGATGCGCCGAGCTGAAGTTGTCTTCCACGACGCCCAGGGCAAAAGACTCATTGAGCGGGTAAGGGAGCACCCGGGTGGCGTCTTTGGCGATCGACCGCATATTGTACTGGCGTTCGTCTTCGCCCTCAAGGCGCAGCGAGTTGGTCTGGTATCCGCCGCCCCGCTTCACGGGGCGCACGCCGCCCTGGTATTCAGCCAGGTCGAGCAGGGGCATGGGCACGGTGACGTTGTACGCTTCCCGGTAGTGTTCGCCCCAGATCCATTCCCCGAACCTGGATTTTGAAAAGTCGCGTTCCACCAGCTGCCGCCTCACCGTATCCTGATCCGACTCGTAAAGGGTGTAGTTGTAGTCGATCGTTTCTTCGAATTTGGGCAAAGGGCCTTTGACCTGGGTGCGGAACGCCAGCCGGCCGGTTTCGCCTTCGGCCACCCAATACGAGGCCCATACCGACCCGTCGTCATAGCAGTCGAGCTGCACCAGGCCGTGCTGGCCGTAGGCAAACTGCAGCCCTTCGCCTTTGCCGGTGGCCGACCGTTTGGATCCCGAGCCGCTGACCACGAAGTACTGCTCGTCGCGCTCGATGTACTGCAGGCTGTGTTCGTGCCCGGAAGCAAAGATAAAACGGCCGTTCTTGCGGGCGGCCGAGATCATCGTCTCGCGCAGGGCCCGGTATTCGGGATGGGCCATATCCTGATCGCTGCCTACTGCGCCCCGCAGGAACGCGAAAGCCGAGCCGAGTACGGGCAGCGGGAGATACCAGTTTTTATTGACGGCCGTCAGCGGAAAGAAGTGCTGGCGCCAGGTGAACCTGCCGCCGTGGGGTCCGTAAGAATAGGGCGGATGATGCACGGCGATCACGATGTTTTTGTTGCGGTTTCCCTTGACGGCCTCTTCGAAGGCGATGTTGAAGGTCGACCGGCTTTTGACCTCACAGCCGTCGTTGATCTTGGGTTCGCCCCGCCAGTCCTGGAGGTACCATTGCGAATCGACGAGGAGCAAGACGAGGTTTTCGGAGAGCTCGACCTCTTTGGGGCCGCTGCAGCCGCAGTCGGGCTCCCAGCTGTCCTCCTTCTGGTCGAGGTATTTTTCGATGAACTTTTTTTCTCGTTTCAGGCCGTCGACGCCGTAACCGTACCAGTCGTGGTTGCCGGCGATGAAGAACACCTGGCCCGGGAAATCTTTTACTGCTTCCAGCTGTGCGGTGAGGCGGTATTCGTCGAGGGCGCGCTCCTGCTCCACCAGCCGGGGCGCCATGCCGTCGGGATAGAGGTTGTCGCCGAGAAAGACCACCGAGCTGTTTTCATCGGCTTCCGCCAGTTTTTGCCGCAGCAGGCGGAGAGCGGGCAGGGTATCGGCTTCGGGCGCGTAGCCGGCGTCGCCGACGAGGAAGAGGCGGTGTTCTATTTTCAGGCTGGGATCGGGTTGCGCCGCCGGCCAGTCGCGCCGCTCTTTTTGGATATACTCGCGGTAGTTGGCGCAGTTGGAGGTCAGGAAAACCAATAGCGCTAAAACGTAAATCTTTCGATGGCGCGGATGGTGGAAGGTCATGCGTTCGTATTTTTTTCCGGCGAGCCGGAAAATAAAGGTAACAACATTTACGGGCGGCAGGGTATTTCTCGTGGGTTAAGTCCCAGATGCAGGATGCGGCTGCCGGTCTGGTTGACGGGATTGACGCTTTTGCCGATCACGATACCGTCGTCGGGAGCGTGGTACCGGCGGATGGTCTTCCCGAAAATCGTACGCACCTCGGCGATCAGCTGTCCTCGGGTGACGTATTCGTGTACGCGCGGCAGCACGGTGAGGATGCCCCCTTCGTCGGTGTAGATCCAGTAGGAGCGGTCGCAGAGGATGGTCGTTTCGGCCGGGCAGAAGATGTCGCCGTCGATCATTTTCAGGTCGAAGAGTACGTTGCGCACCCCGACGAGGGCGTCTTCGATGACGTCGAACTGGAAAACGTGCGGATCTTTGAGCTCGAGGGTGATCGCGTGGATGCCGAGGTCGCTGGCTTCGCCCCGGAAGGTGCCGTCTTTTGGCGGGTTGTGGAGGATGATTTCCGGGTTTTGCAGGCGGCCCATCCGGCCGGTCATCTCCTGCGACATATCAGCGCGGATGTACCAGGAGTTGATCCGGCCGAAGCTCGCGGTATGGAGGTCGATCAGGTAGTCGAAATGCGAAAGGATCCGTTCGATGACGCGGCTGATGTACACCTCGCTCAGGTCGCCGTCGGCCCGGCCGGGAGCGATCCGGTTGAGGTCGGCGCCGTCGTTGAATTTGCGTTGTTCGAGGAGGAGGCCGGGCACGTTCATCACCAGACCGCCCACTACGGCGCCCCGCAGCCGCTGTACGTCGAGTTCGCGGAACAGGCGCTGAATGACGGGAATGCCGTTCAGTTCGTTGCCGTGAATGGCGGCGGTGAGCCCCAGCACCGGGCCGTCGACGGCGCCGCGCGCGATCAAAACGGGAATGCGGACCGGTTCGCCGATGCCGTTGTTGATGATGTGCAGCCAGTGTTCGCTGATGGCGCCTCGCGGCGCCGCGCCGATATCGAGTTGTTGGATTGGCGAATCCGGGTTTTCGTACATGCTTTATACCAATTTTTGGAAAACGATACGCGGTAAAAATAAGGATATCCGGCATTATGCCAAGGAGGGAATCGGCGGATGGGCAGGGACAAAAAAAGTAACGCCTCCGTAAGGAACGAGAGGCGTTACCGCTTTACACTCACTAGTTTATGAAACTTAAGCCGACGTTATAAATAACGGTCTATCTTTAAAACTCCCGCGGAGGGAGAATATTGTTTTTTCCTGCGGCCCACTTCGTTAAAGAAATGCTAAATATCACATTCCGGGCCGAAGTGACCGGCTTTTACTATAATAGTGTACTGAGACGGGAAAAGGGTTGGCTCGCAACTGACTTTTTCGAGTGAAAAAATACAATTTTTTTGGTTTTTATGCACGGTTTACACAAAAGAAATCCGGTAAATGATGCAGCTACCGGAATATTGTCGGCTATTGTACAAGTGCGAATGCCGGAATCGGCGCTGACAAAGATCAGCGGGAAAGGTGATAATCCTCATCTCCATTAATGGAGCAGGCCGCCACATTTGTAATATAAGGTGCTTGGACAAACAACGAGTACGCGTTTAACGCACCAACGCTTTTGCCCTCCTCCGTCTTTGTCCATCTACCGAATTGAAAATCATCTAACTATGGTCAATCATACCGTTCGAATTCCGGTGTCCGAAGTGATGAGCCGCGACCTGTACATCGTGCGCCCGGACGATAGCCTGGAGCGCGTTGACCACATTTTCAGGGCCAACGCCATTCACCACATACCGGTAGTGAATGCCCACGGCAAGCTGTGCGGCATTATCAGCAAGACGGACTTCCTCAAGGTCAACCATATGCTGACCTTGTTTGACGAAGAAAAATACCGCTCTTACAACCTGAAGCTCTACAAGGCTATGAAAGTGGAGGAGATCATGACGCGGCAGGTGGCTACCCTGTCGCCCGGCGATCTGCTTACCGTGGCGGCGGGGATCTTCAGCGAAAACCTGTTCCACGCCCTGCCGGTAGTCGATAAGGGCGAACTGGTCGGTATGGTGACCACGCACGATCTGCTGGGGTATTGCTTCTCCGATCCGCCTTTGATAGATTGAACCGTGACCGTCGATTTGAACATTCTAACAAAAACTGTATAGCCATGGACCAAGTAAAAGTTGACGTGCAAGCCTTGCACCTGGAGCACACCCTCTGGACCAACGAACTGACTTTTTTCGCCGAGCAAATCGCCATCTTCGAAAAAGGCCTCGGAGAATTAGTCAAAAAAGACACCGATCGCGAAGCAATGGCCGAACTGGAGCAGATCCAGAACCAGTTTATTCGCCATAAGGAGGTGCTCGATGAACTGAAACACGATATCCACCTGCACGAACAGGCAATGAGCAATTACCTGAAAGACCACGAGAACGCTTCCACCTACGACGACCACGCCGGTATGCGCGATCGCATGGAAAGTTTCCGCAAACTCTATTACGAACTCAAAAGCCAGTTTACCCGCTTTATGACCAAATGGATGTAAAAGTATCCTTACGGATAATCCCGTAAAATTGGAGGTTTAACCCGGATTATTCACGGCTTCATCTGTTGTGAACCCATGAATAAACCGGGTTAACGCTAATCATTTTCATTTGCGCCCCTTCGTTTTGACCAGGTGGCAATCCTACCCGCCCCTTCCCTGCCGGCTTTCATTTTCCCCGGGAATCTTTTTCCGCTCCTCCCGCAAGGCTCCGCGCTTTTCAGCATCTGATGAATGATCCGGATTAAACCCTGGTCGGGCCGGACTAGTCAAAGTGGTGATTTATTATTCATCTAGTAAAAACCACGTCAACCATGTCACTTATCCAAAAGTCAATGTTTATAGCCCTTCTGGTTATGGGCTTCGCCACCCTCGGCTGGGCGCAGGCCGGTAAAAAGATGAACGCCACCCAACGCGCCGAGAAGCAGTCGGCGCACCTGATCGAAGCCCTTTCGCTGGACGACGATCAGGCCGCGCAGGTGAAAGCACTGAACCTCAAGTACGCCGGCCAGTTCCAGGAAGTTTACCAGAATACGACCGACCGCGAACAACGGCGCGACCGCATGCAGGAAATCCGGGAAGCCCGCCGGGCCGAACTGGAGACCATCCTGACCGCCGAACAACTCGCCGAGCTGGATACGATGCAGGCCGAACGCCGCGCTAAAGCCAAAGCTAAAGTCCGCGATCTCGACCCGGCCGCCGCCGCCGAAAAGCGAACGGCCCACCTGACCAAAGCGCTGCAGCTCGATGCCCAACAGGCCGCTCAGCTGGATGCTGTCTTTCAAGACTTTGCGGAGCAGATCAAAGCGGTGATGACCGACGACACCCTGGAACGCGAAGCCAAAAGAACCGCCCTCGCCAACCTGCGCGACGAAAAAGATGCAGCCGTTGCTGCTATCCTGACGGAAGCACAGCGCGCCGAATGGGAAGCCCTGAAAGCAGAACGCCACGGCCAGGGCGGCAAACGCATGCGCAAAGGCCAACATTAAGAGCATTATTCACCGATAAAAATTGAAATTGCAGATGAACACTTTGCAAAAAATAGTCATTGCTGCATTGGCAATGCTTCTTTGCCTGAACGCCACACAGGCCCAGCGAGGCACGAGAAGAATGGACCCCGAAAAGGTCGCCGCCAAACAAACCGAAATGATGGTGGAAAAGCTGACCCTGGACACCTTGCAGGCCGCACAGGTGGAAGAGATCAATCTCAAATACGCCCTCCAGATGCAGGATATGCGCAAAGAAGTCAGCAGCCGCGACGAGGCCCGCGAGATGATGCAGGCCATGCAGCAGGAAAAAGAGGCCGAACTACAGGCCGTCCTCACCGAAGAACAATGGGCCGACTGGGAGGAAGTGCGCAGCCAGGCCCGGAAAAGGCTGCGCAGCCGCCACGGCAATAAAGGATTCTGATGAAAGTTTTCGGCCGGCTCTTTCGGCCGGACTGCAAGTTTCTATGTTCTTAACAGCCGGCCCGTCGCGATCGGGCCGGCTTTTGTATTTACTGAGGAACCGCCGGTTTGTGCAACCGCTTCCTTTTTTCCCATCCCCTGACCCGGATTATTCATCGGTTGTTCGTCATGACAGTTGACAGGCTCGCGTTCGCGCAAGCGGGCGACACGCCTGCTGCAGTCAGGTATCTCCAGATACGGTGAAAGAGCGGGGCAGAATGGCGGCCAGTTTGGCTTCGCAATCGATGAAGCGACCTGGTTGCGTGACCCCCATCACTGACCCGCCTCCCGCCTCTCCCTACCTTTGTCCAAGCTTCTACGGAAGCACCAATGAAAATCGGACCTTTGAAATATTCTGCCTTTTTTAACTACTCTGCCGGAAGATCATTTTGTGACCTCCGTCACTGTGGATAGAATCCTTGGCCGTTATCTTTGCACCAGGCTTCGGAAAAGAGCGACAGCCCAAACAACCGGAGCCGATTTTTTTTTGTTTCTTTACGTATGATATTACGATCATACTTTCATTTGTCAATTTACAGCAAAACAATTTATACCAATGAAAGTCGAACAAATCTATACCGGCTGCCTCGCTGAGGCGGCATACTACATCGAAAGCGAAGGCCAGGCGGTGATCATCGATCCGCTTCGCGAAACCAAACCTTACCTGGAAAAACTCGAGCAGGAAGGCGCCGAGCTGAAGTACATCTTCGAGACGCACTTCCACGCTGATTTCGTTTCCGGCCACCTGGACCTGGCGGAAAAGACGGGCGCGACCATCGTCTACGGCCCCGAGGCCAAGACCGAATTCGACAAGCTGGAAGCGACCGACGGGCAGGTGCTGGAGCTGGGTAAAGTGAAGTTCAAAGTGCTGCACACGCCGGGCCACACGCCGGAAAGCACCACCTACCTGCTTTACGACGAAGCGGGCAAGGAACACGCCATCTTTACCGGCGATACGCTGTTCATCGGCGACGTCGGGCGCCCCGACCTCGCCCAGAAGGCCGGCTCGATCACCAAAGAAGACCTGGCCGGCTGGTTGTACGACAGCCTGCGCAACAAGATCATGCCGCTGCCCGATGACGTGATCGTCTATCCGGCCCACGGCGCCGGCTCGGCCTGCGGTAAGAATATGAGCAGCGATACCTGGGACACCCTGGGCCACCAGAAAGAAACCAACTACGCCCTGCGCGCCGACATGACGCGCGAGGAATTCATCGAGGAAGTGACGGCCGGCCTCATGCCGCCGCCCCAGTACTTCGCCAAGAACGCCAAACTCAACAAGACGGGCTACGGCAGCATCGACGACGTGCTGCAGCGCGGCGCCGTTCCGCTGTCCGTCGAAGATTTTGAAGCCATCGTCGAAAACGAAGGCGCCCTGGTGCTCGATACGCGCCACGAAGATACCTTCAAGGAAGGCTTCATCCCCAATTCCATCTTTATCGGCATCGAAGGCAACTTCGCTCCCTGGGTGGGCGCCCTGATCGTCGACCTGAAGCAGCCGATCGTGCTCCTGGCGCCGGAAGGCCGCGAAGAAGAAGTGGTGACGCGCCTGGCCCGGGTCGGTTACGACAATACGCTCGGCTACCTGAAAGGCGGGATCGAAGCCTGGAAAGCCGCCGGCAAAGAAGTGGATACCGTAAGCTCGGTGACCGCCGAGGAGTTCGGACGCCAATATGCGGAAGGCCGGGTGAAAGAAACGCTCGACGTACGCAAGCCCACCGAGTTTCTCTCGCAGCACGTCGTCGGCGCCACCAACTTCCCGCTGGACTACGTCAATAAGAACATGAACAAGCTGGACCGTCAGCAGGAATACCATCTGCACTGCCTGGGCGGCTACCGCTCCATGATCATGGCCTCGATCCTGAAGTCGCGCGGCTTCGAGAACGTCATCGACATCCAGGGCGGCTGGCGCGCCATCGAGAAAGCAGACGTCCCCAAAACGGAATACGCCTGCCCGACGACCATCCCTCAGGAAGTTATCGACCAGGCGGTGGACGCGGTAGCTTAACCCGTCCGGGTGAAGATAGCAGATAACCAAAATGAATTAACCAGCGCCGGGCCCGCCCAACCGGGGGCCCGGCTACTTGTTTTCAGTAAAAATACCTGGCTCCCTATGAAAATCAGAATCGTCCTGGCCGCCTCGACCCTCCTCTTTTTCTTCATCGCCTGCGGACCGCAAACCGGTAAGGATGCCGGCGGGGAGGCGACCGACACCACCGCGCTCACCGAAGCGCAAAAGGCGGAATACGAAGCAAAAGGCATGGAAATCGCCGGCGCCGCTTTTACCGCGCTGAGCACTCGCCTGAAAAAAGCCCTCGATGAAGGGGGCGTAGCCGAAGCCGTCCGGTACTGCAACGTAGTGGCGATGCCCCTGGTCGACAGCCTGTCGCAGGTGCACGGGGCCGACATACGCCGTACGAGCCGCAAAGCCCGCAATCCACAAGACCGGCCTACCGATGCGGAGCAGGCCGTGTTGCAGCTGTACCACCGGCAGGCGGAAGCCGGCGAGCCCCTGAAGCCGCTCGTCCGTCGAACCGGCGCGCAACAGATCGCCTTCTATGCGCCGATCAAGATGCAGGCCTTATGCCTCAATTGCCACGGCGCCCCCGGCGAAACGATGCGGGAAGAAGACTACGCCGTGATCAAAGAGCTCTATCCCGAAGACGAAGCCATCGGCTATGCCGAAGGCGATCTGCGGGGAATGTGGAGTATAACCTTTAAGCAATGATCAACACTATGACCAATTTTTGGCAAAACTGGCGCCTGACCCGGTGGCTTCAGCTGGGACTGGGGCTGATGCTCGTCGGCAGCCATTTTTTCTACCAGCCCGACCTCTTCACGCTGGCTATCGGCGGCGGGCTATTGGTGCTGGCTGCTTTTAACGTAAGTTGCGTGCTCGGCGCCTGCGCCACCCCGATGCAGCGGGAAAAAAAGGCGAAGGCTCCCGAGGTCACTTACGAAGAAATAAAGCGCTGAGCCGGCGCCGGGTCGGGGCCAGGACCAGGGCAATCGCATTTAATTTCTGGTTCTCGAAAAAGTAGGAAAAATCCTCGTTTTTACCTCGATCCAAAGGAAGAACGAGGATTTTTCCTTCCGTTCCATATGAGTTAATGGCAATGGAGAGGTAACATCTTTTAAATGCGATTGCCCTGGGGCCAGGACGCCGAAAAGGGACCTTTGAAAATTTCTTCGTATTTTCATCACCGGCTTTAAACCCAGCCCGCTATGAATCGATTACGGGCCGAATCGAGCCCTTATCTGCGACAGCATGCCGCCAATCCGGTCGATTGGTATCCCTGGGGCGAAGAAGCGCTCGGGCGCGCCCGCCGGGAGAATAAGCCCATCCTGCTGAGTATCGGTTACAGCACCTGCCACTGGTGCCACGTCATGGCGCGCGAGAGCTTTGCCGATCCCGAGGCGGCGGCGCTCATGAACGAATACTTCATTAATATCAAGGTCGATCGCGAAGACCGGCCCGATCTCGATCAACTCTACATGGACGCCTGCGAGGTGCTCACCGGCACTGGCGGCTGGCCCCTGAACGTTTTTTTGACACCCGATCTGCGCCCTTTTTACGCGGGCACCTATTTCCCGCCCCAACCCGGCTACCGCCGCCAGTCGTGGCTGCAAGCCCTGGAATACGCGGCCTACAACTTTTACGAAAACCGCGAAGCCGTCGATCGCCAGGCCGACCGCGTCATGCACGCGCTGGAAACCTCCGAGCGCCGGATTGCCGCCGCCTTGCCGGAGACCAAGGGGCCGGACCACGCCTTTTCCACGGCCTTCGCCGATGAGCTCTACCAGTCGCTGATCCGGAAGTTCGATCCCGAACAGGGAGGCTTCAACCAGGCGCCGAAGTTCCCCAACACCATGGCGCTCGAGTTTTTGTTGCACTACGCCTGGCATACCGGCCGGGGTGAGCCCCGCGAACAGGCCCTCTTTTCCCTGCGCCAAATGCTGCGCGGCGGCATCTACGACCAACTGGGCGGCGGACTCTGCCGCTATGCTACCGACCGCGAATGGCTGGCGCCGCATTTCGAAAAGATGCTCTACGATAACGCCCTGCTCATTCAGCTGCTGGCCGACGCCTATCGCCTGACCCGGGATGAGGAATTCCGCGAAAAACTGCTGCACGCCATCGCCTTCGTGGAACGCGAACTGACCAGCCCGCAGGGCGGATTCTACGCCGCGCTCGACGCCGAGACGGAAGGCGAGGAGGGTAAATTTTACACCTGGACCCTCGCCGAATGGCGCGCGCTGCTGGGCAAAGACGCGGAATGGTCCGCCGGATTTTTCGGACTCACCCCCGAAGGCAATTGGGAGAACGGGAATAATGTATTGCACCAAACCGATAGTATCGCGGCCTTTGCCGAATCCAGAGGCGAAGATCAGGCCAAGCTTCGGGAGCGGCTGGCCGCCGTCCGGGAAACGCTGTTCGCCGCCCGTTCGCAGCGAACCTATCCCCACCGCGACGAAAAGATGGTGCTGGGCTGGAATGCACTGATGGTCACGGCTTACGCCAAAGCTTTCAGCGCCCTGGGCGAGCAGCACTACCGCGAAAAGGCGATTCGCCATCTGGGCTTCCTCCTCGATACTTTCCGGGAGCCGGACGGCCGGCGGCTGCACCATCGCTGCGTCGACGGCAAGGCCGGGATACCCGCCTACCTCAATGATTACGCCTTCCTGATCGACGCTTTGCTGGCGGTGTACGCCATCACTTTCGACGCCGATTACCTGGATACGGCCGGGCGGCTGACGGAATACGCGCTGGCGCATTACTACGATCCGTCCGCCGGTTTGTTTTTCTTCAGTGCTCAGGAACAAACGGAACTGGTGCTCCGGCGCAAAGAGGTATACGATAACGATATGCCGTCGGGCAATGCGACTATGCTGCGCAACCTGCAACGGCTGGGACTCTTGCTGGGGCGCGAGGCGTGGCGATCACAGGCCGCGGCCGGGCTGCGGGTCATGCGGGAATCGCTGCGCGACGATCCTTTCCCCCTGGCGCACTGGGCCACCGTAGTGCTCGCCGAAATATTCGGCATACCGGAAATCGCCGTCGTCGGTCCGCAGGCGCACGAGCAGGCAGCAGCCATTCGTTCCGAATTCCTGCCCAGCCACGTCATCATGGCGGCGCCGGAAGCAGATGAAACTTATCCTTTACTGGCCCACCGGAACGCGGGCGACGATACCTTTATCTATCTTTGCCGGGACTACGCGTGCCAACGGCCCGTTACTACGCCCGGGGCTTTTCGCGATCTACTCACCGGTCAAACCGCTTAAATCATGGAACTGTCTTACGCCTTCCAAGTGCTGCAAACTACCCGCCGCCGCATCCTCGATATCCTCGAAACCGCCGGCACGGAAAAGCTGCTGCACATCCCGCCCGGCTTTAAAAACAACCTGCTGTGGAACGCCGGCCACGTGATCGCTACCCAGCAACTGCTGATGTACGGCCGGGCCCAGGTCGACCCGGTCGTTCCCGCCGCTTTTATCGATACCTTCCGCAAAGGCACTGCCGGCCAGGCCGACTATCCGCCCGAAATCATCGAACAGGTTAAAACCGGCCTGACCCAAACGGCCCTCCGCGCCGCGATGGACTGCCAGAACGACCTCTTTCGAACCTACGAACCCTACGAGACCAGCTTCGGGGTGAAGCTGAACAATATCCGGGAAGCAGTGACCTTCAACAATGTGCACGAAGGGCTGCACCTGGGGTATATGATGGCTCTGGGGAAATAATTGACCCGGATTATTCATGGGTTAAGCACTTGGAGGGCTAGGTAACGAAACGAACTACGATTTTTATCGTACAATAATTTGCTTTGTACGATAGCTTTCGTATATTTGCATCGTACGACAATTGCCGTAGATCAATAATCTTGAAAATGAAAAAGAAACCGACCGACGCGGAACTGGAAGTGCTGCAGATCCTCTGGGAGCACGGGCCGTCGAGCGTTCGCTTTGTCAATCAGAAGCTGAGCGAGAACCGGGAAGTGGTGTACACCACCACGCTCAAGATGATGCAGGTGATGACGGAGAAGGGTTTTCTTCGCCGCG
Source organism: uncultured Saprospiraceae bacterium (assembly GCA_964419545.1). Lineage (GTDB taxonomy): Bacteria > Bacteroidota > Bacteroidia > Chitinophagales > Saprospiraceae > CAYQQU01. The sequence goes on from CAYQQU010000071.1 coordinate 24,463, forward strand.
ACACTTCCCAGCGCAAGCACCTGTACGAAGCGATCATCAGCGAAGCGGAAACCCAGGAGAAGCTGCTCAACCAATTCCTCGACACTGCCTTTCGGGGCTCTCCTCTGAAGCTGGTGATGCAGGCCCTCGGCCATAAGAAAACCAGCAAGGAAGACCTGGAGAAGATCAAGCAATTAATTCAACAAATGGAAAACAATCGATCATGAATGTCATCAATCAATTTCTGGGCGTCCCCGTCGTGGAAGCCCTCGGCTGGACGATCCTCCATTCTTTCTGGCAGGGCCTCGTCGTCGCTTTTTTACTTACGCTGGCGCTGGTGATGCTGCGCCGGCAATCCGCCCAGGCGCGCTATTTTGCGGGGCTCGGAGCGCTTTCGCTATTGCTGGCCTCGGTGGTCGCTACTTTTTTCTGGGTGTACGAAGCCCCGCTGACCGGGGCCTGGGCTCCGGAACGCTTTGGAGCCGCCGAGCGGGCGCCTTTGGAAACGATGGCCGGCGCGCCATCTGCCGGATCGGGCTTTTGGGGCGACTTTTATGCTTTTTTCGAGCAACAGATTCCATTGATCGTCGCGCTCTGGTTGCTGGGCATGTTGATCTTTACCCTGCGGATGCTGGGGGAGCTGGCCTACATTCAGCACCTGAAGCACTACCGCGTACAGGCGGCGGCGCCCCGCTGGAAAGAAAAGCTGTTCGCCATTGCCGAACAGATGGGCGTTTATCAGCAAATTGACATTCGGGAATCGTTTCAGGTCTCCACCCCGCTGGTCATCGGCTACATCAAACCGGTTATTCTCCTGCCGGTCGGCCTGCTGGCGCACCTGACGCCCGCCCAGGTCGAAAACGTGCTGGCCCACGAGCTGGCCCATATCCGGCGGCACGACTATCTGGTCAATATTTTGCAATCGCTGGTAGAATCGGTCCTTTTCTTCAACCCGGCGGTATGGTGGATTTCCAACCTGGTGCGCACCGAACGCGAACACTGCTGCGACGATGCAGCGATCGATTATACGCAGGACGAAGTAGCGTACGTCGAGACCCTGGCGGCGCTGGAGGAATGGCGCGCGGCGCCCGGCAGCTTCGCCATGGCTTTCAACGGCCGGCGGGGCGGTGTGCTCGGTCGCGTGCAGCGCCTGCTGAACGGCGACCGCTTATCTGCCTTATCGCTGAAGATCCTTTGGAGTACGGCCATCCTCGTCCTTTGCCTGGCCGCTTCGGTGGTCCACCTTTCCAGTCAGACCGGCTTGGAAGGCGCCCGGTTGGAATTTTCCGATGCCCCCGCAACAGACCCGTTCCCGGAAATAGCGCCGGAACCACTCCAGGAACAGGAATCGACGCCTTTTCCGGTCCCCGAGGCGGAAACGGGCCTGGAAAGGTCATTGTTCACGGCTGCCGATTCGCTGCCTCCCGACGCGGCGGCGGCGCGGGAAAAGATCCGGCAGTTGCAGCAGGAGTACCACACAAAGGCCCGGCAGTTGAAAGAAAAAATGCTCGCCCTGCAAAAACAGGCGATGCAACTGCAGCGGGAGGCCGTGCAGATGAACGGAGGAAAGCGGCAGGAAGCCTTGCAGGCCCAACAGCAACTGTACGTGCTGCAAAGCCAGATCGAGATGAAGAACCACGAACGGGAACTGCAGCAAAACCAACTGCAAGTGGAAATGCTGGCCCTGGAATCCCAGATGAACGCCCTAGAACTCGAATTCGACCGGGCGGACGAGATAGAGAACGAGGAGCGACGGGAAGCAGAACGACAGAAATTACAGGCCCGCGAACGCGAGCTGGAACGACAGGCCCATACGCAGGAAAAGCGAATGCAGGAAACGGAGCTGGCCATGCAGCGCGAAGCCCTGGAAATCCGCAAACAAGCCCAGGCGCTCGAGCGACAGCTAGAAGCTAAAGAGGCCGAACGGGAAATGGCCATAAACCGCGTGGAAAATAAAGTGTCGGAACTGGAACAACAGATGAACGAGCTCGACGCCCAGCTCGACCTGCTCCGCAACGAATTCGAATTGCAGATCCGGGAACAGGAAATGTTGCTGGATAGTGCACGGGAAAACCCTTTCGAGCGGCAGGAGTGAGCAGCCGCCCGGCAATCGGAAGTTTTGAGAGCTTCCGATTTTAAATGCGATTGCCCTGCTCACGCAATGATCATTCGCTCTCCCCATACGAAGCGAAGCACTGGCCTCAATGAGGTTTAGTCTAAAGATTAATAGGTTGAGGTTAAGGTTGAGGTTGAGGGCTCCGCGGGTGCTTATAACGAAGATAAAGTTCTGGCTGGTGTGCACTTTACACGTTTACGACGCCAACGATTTACCCGGATGAGAAGCAGACGGGCTAATAGGTTTAGGTTGAGGTTGAGGTTGAGGGCTCCGCGGGTGCTTATAACGAAGATAAAGTTCTGGCTGGTGTGCACTTTACACGTTTACGACGCCAACGATTTACCCGGATGAGAAGCAGACGGGCCAGTAGGTTGAGGTTGAGGGCTCCGCGGCTGCTTATAACGAAGATAAAGTCCTGGCTGG
>CAYQQU010000072.1:0-26432 GCA_964419545.1 uncultured Saprospiraceae bacterium
AAAAATACGATGATTATTCCGGGTTTTGGCTATTTTGACCTAAGTAGTTACAAAATCTTTTTCATTACCATTATAAATTAACATTCCTGTAGATGTGTAATCAAAGTTTGAAGCAGCCTGTTCACCAAATACATTAGATAGTATTTGATTAAATTGATTTCGATATTCTTCAGCTATGCCCAAACTGTCACCATTAACATCTATAAAGTTAACAGGGTTATTTGCTGCATAATGGTAAGGAGTCATTGAAGAATACTTCTCGGCAAATCTATCGATAGTCCCAAACCTGGCAATACTAGCATCATACCACCTGGCCCCATAGTCATACCAATCCAAGCCCAATTCTTCGTTCAACTCCTTACCATTGTACCTATATCTATTTTCCGGATCGACTGTCCCATACCAATCCCCCGTCTGCCCCATCCCAAACGGATAATAATGCTGTTCCTGCGTAATCTCCATCGTCTGCCCCGGCCGGAACGTAATCACCCCATTGTTATCAAAATCGGAAAACGTCAGTCGGGTGTTGCCCAGGTGGTCTTTGCGCCAGTATTCGGGCCGATAGCCTTGCAGGATCAGCCCGGTGGTCTCGTCATACTCGGCTACCAAGCGCCCGTCGGGGGCGGCGATGGACTCGAGTCGGCCGTCGAGGTATTCCAGTCCCAAGAGGTATTCCCGGTCCCCGTCGGGACCTTTTTTGAACAGTTTACGGCCGAGCGCATTTCATTCTACTACCCTTCAAAATGAAAAGACACCGTAAACGTGCGGGAAAGCAATTTCTCGAGCACCGTCGATTCCTCCAATCCGGTATCGTAGATCAGCGTATTGCCCAGCCCGTGGGATATTTTGAACTCCGGGGAGAAGATGAAATAGGGGAAGAAGAACTGAATGCCGGCGCCGTACTCAAAGGAAAAGTCGGCCGGTGCGATCTTGACCAGCGCCTCGGCGTTTTGCGCACGCGAGTCGCTCGCCACGTCGAACGAGTATTTTACGCCGGCGATCACAAAGAGGCGGATATCCTGGTAGGGCGCCGATTTGTAGCGCAGTTGGAAGGGCATTTCCACGAAGACCGACTCTACTTTTCGCTGGGCGATGGGAGCGATGCGGCTGTTGCGGTCGTAGCGGATGTTGCGTTCCGCGAAAGACAGGGTAGGGAGGAAGCGAAAGTCGAACGACTCGCCGATCTTGAGGTTGGTGATGATGCCCAGGTTGAACCCGGGCCCCGTAGCCGACTCTACGACCCGGATGCTGTCGCTTTCCAGAAAGCCCTGGCTGCGGAAAGGGCGGAAGCTCGAAGTGTTGTACCCCAGGGTAATACCGAAATAATAAGGTTTTTGCTGAAAATCGAAAAAGTTGTAGTTGCCGTTGGCTACCTGGGCGTCAACGGGAGCAGCGCTCATCAGCAGGAGGGCGAGCAGCACTATTTTTCCGCCGAATAGACGGAGCAAATACCGAGTGTGAGTGGTATACATTGGCTTGTTTTATATCCTGTTTTTTGTAAGATATCCTGAAACTGGCGGCCTTCCGGAAAAGCCTGCACCGACTCGTAGAGGTAGCGGTAGGCCCTGGGGTCTTTGGAGGTCAGCCGGCCGATCGCGGGGAGCACGTAGCGGAAATAGGCGTTGAACAACTGTTTGAAGGGAAACAGTTTCGGGCGGGAAAATTCCAGCACGACCAACTTACCGCCGGGCTTCAGTACGCGCTGCATTTCGCTGAGGCCGCGCTCCAGGTTTTCAAAATTTCGCACCCCAAATGCAACGGTGATCGCATCAAAGGTATTGTTTTCAAACGGAAGATTCTCCGAGTCGCCCTGTTGCAGGGTGATGACGCCTTCGTACCGGCGGTCTGTGATCTTGCGGCGCCCGATGTCGAGCATCTGTTCGGAGATGTCGATCCCGATGATTTGCCGGGGCGCCAGCTGCCGGGCCGCCTCGAGGGCGACATCCGCGGTTCCGGTGGCGACGTCGAGAATGCGCTCCGGCGCCAGGTCGCGAATGCGGGCGATGGCCCGCCGCCGCCAGTAAACATCGATGCCGAGAGAGAGCAATCGGTTCAGAAAGTCGTAATGGGGCGCAATGCGGTCGAACATCTGTGTGACCTGCCGCTTTTTGCTGCCTGCTTCGCGATATGGTTTGACCGGTTGGGTCATGTATGAGATATTTTGAACCCACAATGGGTTCTTTCGCAAATATAAACGATAGATACACTCGTCGTAGGTCGCCGGCGGGCTATCTTAACATTCCGGTGTCTTTTCACCACCCGCGCGGGCTGCCGGTTGCCGTTCTCAGTAAGGCGCGCACGGGGGCGGCGCACCGCGCTGCCGGCGGATAAACAAGAGGTGGCCCCCTTCGGTTCAATGCCGGCGGGATACCGCAAAAGTCACCGCAAATGCTTATCTTTGCCTGTCCAAATAAAATTACAAACGGTAACCCATTTAAATGTCTCCAAGTCAGCGAATTATCCCAATAAACATCGAGGAGGAAATGAAGTCGGCCTACATCGATTATTCGATGTCCGTGATCGTCTCGCGCGCCCTTCCCGATGTTCGCGACGGCCTCAAACCGGTACACCGGCGAGTGCTTTACGGCATGCACGAACTCGGCCTGGCTTACAACAAACCGCATAAGAAATCTGCCCGTATCGTCGGGGAGGTATTGGGTAAATATCACCCGCACGGCGACTCTTCCGTTTACGACACCATGGTGCGGATGGCCCAGAGCTGGTCGTTGCGTTATCCGCTGGTGGACGGGCAGGGCAACTTCGGGTCGATGGACGGCGACAGTCCGGCGGCCATGCGTTATACGGAGGCTCGCCTGCGGCGGGTTGCCGAGGATATGCTGACGGATATCAAAAAGGATACGGTCGACTTCGCCCTCAACTTCGACGATACCCTGGAGGAGCCCACCGTCCTGCCGACGCGCCTGCCGGCGCTGCTCATCAACGGCGCCTCGGGCATCGCCGTGGGGATGGCCACCAACATGCTGCCGCACAACCTCACCGAAGTGGTAAAAGGGATCATCGCAACCGTTGACCACCCGGAGATTACGATCAATGAGCTGATGCAGTACATCAAGGGGCCGGATTTTCCTACCGGCGGCATCATCTACGGATACCAGGGCGTGCGCGATGCTTTCGAGACGGGCCGGGGCCGGGTCGTCGTACGGGGCAAAGCCGATATCGAGACGAGCGCCAACGGGCGGGAAACCATCATCATCTCGGAAATTCCCTACCAGGTCAATAAAGCTTCGCTGGTGGCCAAAATGGCCGAACTGGTCAACGACAAAAAGATCGAAGGCGTCAGCGATATCCGCGACGAGTCGGACCGACGCGGTTTACGCATCGTGGTGGAGGTGAAACGCGACGCCATCGCCAGCGTGGTGCTCAGCAAACTGTACAAATACACTTATCTGCAGAGTTCCTACGGCGTCAATAACGTGGCTTTGGTGAACGGCCGGCCCATGACGCTCAACCTCAAGGACCTGATCGAAGAGTTCATCAGTTTCCGGCTGGAGGTGATCGTGCGGCGCACCCGCTACGATCTGCGCAGAGCGCTGGCCCGCGCCCATATCCTCATCGGACTGCTTATCGCACTCGATTATATCGACCAGGTCATCGAGCTGATCCGGGCTTCCGCCACGCCCGATATTGCCCGGGAAGGCCTGATGCGCGGCGATTTCATCGACGACAAAGACGCCTTCTGGGAGAAATTCCGGGTACTGGTGGAAGAATCCGCCTCCGAAGAATATCCGGTCGCCGAAGGCGACGTCCTTTCCGAAGCCCAGGCCAAGGCCATCCTGGATATGCGCCTGCAGCGCCTCACCGGCCTCGAACGCGACAAAGTGCGACAGGAATACGACGAGATCAAAGAACTGATCGAACGCCTGCGCGCCATCCTGGCCAGCGAAGAGCTGCAGCGCAACATCGTAAAAGAAGAACTCGAAGAGGTCAACGAAAAATACGGTGACGAGCGCCGCACCGATATCCAGCCGGGCGGCGGGGAGATCAGCATGGAAGACCTCATCAAGGAAGAAGAGGTCGTGATCACCATCTCCCACCTGGGCTACATCAAACGCACCCCGGTGACGGAATACCGGACGCAGGGCCGGGGCGGCCGCGGCTCGCGCGGCACCCGCACCCGCGATGCCGACTTTATCGAGCAGCTCTTCGTAGCCAATACCCACAACTATTTGCTGTTTTTCACCGAGCAGGGGCGGTGCCACTGGATGCGCGTCTACGAAATCCCCGAGGCCTCCCGCACCTCCGGAGGACGGGTGATCCAAAACCTGCTCGCCATTTCCAAAGAAGAGCGCATCCGGGCTTACATCAAGATACCGGATCTCTCGGACACCGCTTTTGTCGAGAACCACTTCATCATGTTCTGCACCCATAAGGGGTTGGTGAAAAAAACGGCCGTCTCCGCTTTTTCCCGGCCCCGGGCCGGTGGCATCATCGCTATTTCCATTAATGAAGGCGACCAGCTGCTGGAGGCCCGGCTCACCGACGGCAACCGGGAGGTCTTCCTGGCTTCGCGGGAAGGCTACGCCGTGCGCTTTAATGAATCGGCGGTGCGCCCGATGGGCCGGACGGCCGCCGGCGTGAAAGGCATCAGCCTGGGCGAGGCCGACGACGCGGTAGTGGGCATGGTCTCCCACGATCCCGCCGACCACGACCGGACTATTCTGGTCATTTCCGAAAAAGGCTACGGCAAACGCTCGGAAGTGGAAGAATACCGCCTGACCAACCGGGGCGGCAAAGGCGTCAAAACCATGCAGCTCACCGATAAGAACGGTAAACTCATCGGTATAAAAGCCGTTAGAGAAGATGACCACCTGATGATCACCAACCGCAGCGGCATCGTCATCCGCATCAAAGTGAGCGACATCCGGGTGATGGGACGCGCCACCCAGGGCGTGCGCGTCATCCGCTTATCGGATAACGACGAAATCGCCGACGTGGCCGTGCTGGCGGAAGCGAACGGCGCGGATGAGGAAGAATAGCCCCGGGCGAGATGTGGGGCGACTTAACTTTTTTTAACTAAATTTGAAATAGATTTAACGAGATAAACAGACCTTTCGCCGGGGTTTTCTCGTCACAAAAAATGAACTTAGCAAACAAAACCACAACTTTTACCTATGAAAAAACTGATTTTTGGTCTCCTGTCACTATTACTGATCGCCGGCACCCTCTCGGCACAGGACGGAAAAAAAGCCTACCGGGACGCCAAACGAGCTTTAGGGGCCTACAACCTCGACCCCAACAATAATAAAGACAAACTTTCGGAAGCTTTTACGGCGATCAACGAAGCCCTCCAAGATAGCGAAATGGCGGCGGACGCCGACGCCTGGAACATCAAAGGCGAGATCTACAATGAGATCGCCAGCCAGTACGTCGTCGCCAAACAACTGCCCGAAGCGGCCGACCTCAGCGCTTTGCCCAAAGTGGAGCAGCCCGCCGTGGAAGCCGCCAACGCATTCGCCAAAGCCTATGAGCTGGCTGAAAAGAACTTTCAGCGCAAGGACGCACTGAAGGGCATGCGCACCGCTCAGAATAACCTGAACAACGTCGGCTTCTACCACTACGAAGACCAGGAGTACGCCGAAGCCCACCAAAACTTCAAGTCGACCCTGGAAATGCACGAATTGCTGAAAGAAGAAAACGAAGAGAGCTCGCTGGAAAAAGAGGAAGATTACAACCAACAACTGTTCACCGCCGGACTTACCGCCCTGAGCGCCGGAATGAATGACGCGGCCGAGCCTTATTTCGAGAAACTGTACGAATTGGAGTACGACAAGCCGACCGTCTACGAAGCGCTCTACCAGATCAAATCCGAGAAAGAAAGCCCGGAAGCCGCCTACGTCTACCTCGAGGAAGGACGCAAGCGCTATCCGGATGAGGTGACGCTGCTCTTCGCCGACATCAACCACTACCTCAAACTCGGCAAGCTCGACGTACTGATCGGCAAGCTGGAAGCCGCTATCGAAAAAGAACCCGACAATATCTCGTTGTATAATACTACCGGCAGCGTCTACGACCAATTGTACCAAAAGGCGTCCAAAGAGGGCGACGAAGAACAGGCTCAGAAGTATTTCGACAAAGCCAAGGAATACTACGAAATGGCCCTGGAGAAAGATGCCGACAACTTCGACGCCACCTACAGCATCGGCGCGCTATACTACAACAAAGCTGCCGTGATGACGCAGGAGTTGCAGGAGCTGGCCGACGATTATTCGAAAGAGGGGATCGCCAAGTACGACGCTTTGCGTGAAGAGATCTTCGCGGAGTTCGACGAGGCCCTGCCTTACTTCAAGCGCTGCGAAAAGCTCAACCCCAATGACCTGAATACGCTGATCGCCCTCAAGGAGATCTACGCCAAAAAGAACGACCTCGAAATGTCTACTATCTTCAAAGAACGCTTCGAGAACGTTCAGGCCGGAAATACCAACGAGTCCTATTTCAAGGACAACGAATAGGATTATTTCCAGTCGCTGATCGCACCTTTGAGAAAGCCGCCGGGACCGCAGCAGGGCTCGGCGGCTTTGTGCTTTCTGACGCCGCCCGCAATCTTCCGCTTCCTCGTTCCATTCCGTCGCTTTTTTACCTATTTTCGCGACCGGATCAAATAAAACCACCTTATGAATAACGTAGCCGTAATCGGCGCCGGGGCCATGGGCAACGGCATCGCACATATTTTCGCTATGCACAGGTACCAGGTAGCACTGGTAGACATTGCTCCGGAGGCCCTCGACCACGCCCTGGCCACCATCAGCCGCAATCTCGACCGGATGATCAAAAAAGAGGTCATCCCGCCGGAACGCAAAGACGAAACCCTGGGACAGATCACTACTTTTACCGAACTGTCGATGGCCGTCAGCCAGGTAGACCTGGTGGTGGAAGCGGCTACCGAACGCTTCGAGATCAAGGAAAAACTGTTTCGAGCAATGGACCAGCACGCTCCGGCCGAGGCCATCCTGGCCACCAATACTTCTGCTATTTCCATTACCCGCATAGCCGCTGCGACCAGCCGACCGGAGCAGGTGATCGGCATGCACTTCATGAACCCGGTGCCGGTGATGCAACTGGTGGAGGTCATCCGGGGGTATGCCACCACCGATGAGGTGACGACCAAGGTCATGGAAATCGCCCGCCGCCTCGGAAAAACGCCGGTGGAAGTGAACGATTATCCCGGCTTTATCTCCAACCGCGTCCTGCTGCCCATGATCAACGAAGCCATCCACGCGCTTTACGAAGGCGTAGCCGGCGTCGAAGAGATCGATACCGTAATGAAGCTGGGCATGGCGCATCCGATGGGCCCCCTGCGCCTGGCGGACCTGATCGGGCTGGACGTCTGCCGGTTTATCCTCAACGTCATCCACGAAGGGTTCGGCAATCCCAAATACGCCCCCTGCCCGCTGCTGGTTAAAATGGCTACGGCCGGAAAACTCGGCCGGAAAACCGGTGAGGGGTTCTATGATTACCGGGAAGACCCGAAAAACCCGAAGGTCGCCAAAGGGTTCCGGCGGTAATCGGTCCGGTTCTTCTGTTTTTCATAGCTGATTTTATTGTGAAATTTTACTCGGTTAAAATTTTCTCACAAATTTCTTCCTTTCAAAAAAGACGCTCGATTGTCATAAAACTGAAAGAAAACCCGGCCGTTTTTGTATTTTTGAAAGGAATGCCCTTATCTTTGACTCAATGATCAATACAACGATAAATACGAATTGGTGGTGGCGGTCACATTCGGGTAACCGGGTGGAATGACGCGCCGATGTTTTTGCAATTGATCCAAAAGCGGCTTGTCGGTTCCCCCGGCAGGCCGCTTTTGTTTTATGCAATTCGGTAAAAATAAGGCTATGTCCACGACGACGCTTCAGCAGATACCGCTTACCGTCCGCGTACGCCGTTACTTGTCCGATACGCAGACGCCGGTCTCGCTTTTCCTCAAATTGCGGGATCATTATACCGATCCGGTATTACTGGAAAGCAACGATTTTCGCAGCAAGGAGGATTGCCATTCCTTTCTGGGCCTCGACGCGATCGCCGTTTTTCAGGTAAAAGAAGGGGTGATCCGCCGGCAGTTGCCGGGCGGCGGGCCGGAAAGGGAGACAGTGGCCGGCCCCGATGCCGTACCTGCTGCTTTGCAGCGCTTCCTCGCCTGCTTTCAACCCCGTTACGATACCGATTATCGGGGTTTTAACGGACTGTTCGGGCATACGGGATTCGACGCGGTGCAGTATTTCGACACCCTGCGGTTCGATCCCGCCAAGCGGCGGCTCGATCTGCCGGATATGCGGTACGCCCTCTATCGGTTCATTATCGCCATTGACCACTTTCGGGACGAGCTGACCGTTCTGGAAAATATACCTCCCGGCGAAAGCAGCCAGCTCGACCGGCTGGAGCGCCTGCTGCACGGCCGGAAATTCACCACGCATCCGTTCCGGCTGGCAGGGGAGGAGCGGAGCAACCTGACCGATACGGCCTTTAAGGAGTTGGTAACGCGCGGAAAAGCCCACTGCCACCGGGGCGACGTTTTTCAGATCGTCTTCTCGCGGCAGTTTTCGCAGGGGTTTCGCGGCGACGAATTTCAGGTGTACCGGGTATTGCGATCGGTCAACCCTTCGCCTTTTCTCTTTTATTTCGATTTTGGGAATTACAAAATTTTCGGTTCTTCCCCCGAAGCGCAGATGGTCGTCAAGGGCGGCGTGGCGAGCGTCAACCCCATTGCCGGCACCTACCGGCGCACCGGCGATTATGAAGAAGACGCCCGCGGCGCGCTGGCCTTATCCGAAGACCCCAAAGAAAATGCCGAGCACATCATGCTGGTCGACCTGGCGCGCAACGATCTGAGCCGGCACGCCGCCAATGTGCGGGTGAAAGAACTGAAAGACATCCAGTTCTTCAGCCACGTCATCCACCTGGTCTCCAAAGTGGAGGGCGACCTGTCGCCGACCACCAACCCCATCCAGGTGTTCGGCGACACCTTTCCGGCCGGTACGCTGTCGGGCGCGCCCAAATACAAAGCCCTGGAGCTGATCGACCGCTACGAGAACCAGAACCGCGGCATCTACGGAGGCGCGCTGGGGTTCATTGATTTTTCGGGCGATATGAACCAGGCGATCGTGATCCGGTCTTTTCTCAGCAAACAGAACACGCTCTATTATCAGGCCGGCGCCGGCATCGTAGCGGCCAGCGTCGAAGAGAAGGAATTACAGGAAGTCAACAATAAACTCGGCGCGCTGAAGAAGGCGCTGATCCATGCAGAAAAGCTGACCTAAAGATGAACATCCTCATTCTCGACAATTACGATTCGTTTACCTACAACCTGGTCCAATACATCCAGGAGATCCTCGACCGGCCGGTGGACGTATACCGCAATGACGAGATCAGCCTCGACGCCGTCGGCCGCTACGATGTGATCGTGCTTTCGCCGGGCCCGGGCATTCCTGCCGAGGCCGGCATCATGCCCGCTCTGATCGGGCGGTATGCGGCCTCGAAAGCCATCCTCGGCGTATGCCTGGGCCACCAGGCCATCGGGGAGGCGTTTGGCGGGCAATTGCACAACCTGAGCCAGGTCTACCACGGTATCGAAACGCCCATCCGGGTTGCCGACGAAGCGGAAGCCCTGTTCAAAGACATACCCGCTACCTTCCGGGCGGGGCGCTACCACTCTTGGGTGGTTCAGCGCGACGGGCTCCCCGAAAGGCTGCAAGTCACTGCGCTGGACGACCAGGGCCAGATCATGGCTTTCCGGCACCGGGAACACAATGTACGCGGCGTACAATTTCACCCGGAGTCGATCATGACGGAATACGGCCGGAAAATGCTGGAGAATTTTTTCGCTTATTGCGTTGCTCCGTCCCCGGACGGCGCAGCCCAGAAAGCGCAGGCAATGGGGCTGGATTCCATCCCCCGGCCGGAGCTTTGATTCACCCTAAAACGGACGATAGCTTTGAAAGCCATTCTCAGTCGACTATACGAACACGAGCGCCTCAGCCGGGAGGAAGCCCGTTCTGTTTTGCTGGAGATCGCGCGCGAGGAATACAATCCCGTTCAGATCGCCAGCTTTATCACCGTTTACAACCTGCGGCCCGTTTCCGTGGCGGAATTGCAGGGATTCCGGGATGCTTTGCTGGAACTTTGCGTTCCGCTCGATCTGGACGGCCTGGATACCCTGGACATCGTGGGGACCGGCGGCGACGGGAAGAACACCTTTAACATATCCACGCTTTCGGCGGTGGTGATCGCCGGGGCGGGCTATCCCGTCGCTAAACACGGCAGCTATAGCGTCTCCTCTTCGGTGGGTTCCTCCAATGTGCTGCTGGCGCTGGGATACGAATTCACTAACGAGCAGGCAGTGCTGCGCCGGCAGCTCGACGCAGCCAATTTGTGTTTTTTGCACGCCCCATTGTTTCACCCGGCGCTCAAAGCGGTGGCGCCGGTGCGGAAGCAGCTGGGGATGCGATCCTTTTTCAATATGCTGGGGCCGTTGGTCAACCCGGTGCAGCCCCGCTTTCAGCTGTTCGGCACGTCGAGCCTGGAGCTCTCCCGGCTTTATCAATATATCATGCAGGATACGGGGCGCCGCTTTGCGATCGTCCACGCCCTCGACGGCTACGACGAGGTTTCCCTGACCGGCCCTTTTAAGGTCCACACCAACGAAGGCGAGCATATTTTTGTACCGGAAGATATCGGTCAGCCGCGCTTCGCTCCCGTTGAACTGTACGGCGGGACGAGTGCGGACGAAGCTGCGGCGATCTTTCGCGATGTGCTGAACAACGAGGCGACCCCGGCCCAGACCGCCGTGGTTGCGGCCAATGCCGGTCTGGCCATCCAGTGCATCAAGCCGGGCCAGGCGCTCGAAGATTGTATTGCCGAAGCGGCTGAAAGCCTGCATAGCGGCCGGGCGGCGGCGGTATTCCGAAAACTGGTCGATTGACCCATTGGCGTTCAAACTTTTGTACATGAATATCTTAGAAAAGATCATCGCTCATAAACGCGAAGAAGTCGCCCGGCGGCGGGAGTTGTATCCGGTGAAGCTGCTGGAGCAGCGCATTTATTTTGAGACGCCGGTGGTGTCCTTGCGCAAGTACTTGCTGCGGGAAGATAAATCGGGCGTAATCGCCGAGTTTAAGCGGCGGTCGCCTTCCGCGGGAGACATCAACCCCTACGCTTCCGTAGAGCGCGTCTCCATCGGCTACATGCAGGCGGGCGCATCGGCTTTGTCGGTGCTCACCGACACCCATTTTTTCGGCGGTAAGAACGAGGACCTTACGGAGGCGCGCCGGTTCAACTTTTGCCCCATCCTGCGCAAGGATTTTGTCATCGATGAATACCAGCTGGTCGAGGCGCGCTCCATCGGCGCCGACGCCGTTTTGCTGATCGCCGAATGTCTGGAGAAAAAGCAGCTCGCGCAACTGGCAAAAACGGCCAGATCCCTGGGGCTGGAAGTATTGATGGAACTGCACGGCGCCGACCAGCTGAGCAAGCTGAGCCCGGAGGTCGGCCTGGTGGGCGTCAACAATCGCAATCTGCAGGATTTTACGGTTGATATTGCTACTTCCCTCGAACTGGCGGACGGCATACCCAGCGATTTCGTCAAGGTATCCGAAAGCGGCATCAGCGACCCTAATGCCATCGTCAAACTGCACCAGGCCGGATATCAGGGATTCCTGATCGGCGAGCATTTTATGCGTTCTCCCGACCCGGCGCGGGCTTGCCGCACCTTTATTCAGCAGATCAATTACCGGGAAGAACTGTACCAGGACGCCATAGCGTGAGTCTGGTGCAGGGCCCGAACTTCAAAAAAAACCACTATGCTAATCAAAGTTTGCGGAATGCGGGAACCGGAGAACATCGAAGCGCTGCTGGCCCTGCGCGTCGATCTGATCGGGTTCATTTTTTTCAAAGGTTCGCCGCGGTACGTGGGCCGGAATAAGCTGGACAAATGGATCGGCAGCCACCTCGCGCGCTTCGGCGAGACCAGGCGCGTCGGCGTCTTCGTCAACGCGGAAGTCGACGCCGTTCTGAACGCTGTTCACGATTACCAACTGGATTACGCTCAGCTGCACGGTGTAGAAAGCCCGGAGTACTGCTTCGAATTGCTCGACCTCTGGAAAATGGGCAGTTTGCGCAGCGCCCGGCTGATCAAAGCGTTTCCGGTAGACGCGGAGTTCGACTTTTCAATTACCGAAGCTTATGCTCCGCATTGTTCTCATTTTCTTTTCGATACCAAAACCCCGGCGCACGGCGGCTCCGGATTGCGTTTCGACTGGTCGCTGCTGGATCGTTATAACGGGGAGACGCCCTTTTTGCTGAGCGGAGGGATCGGACCGGAAGCAGCGGAAGCGATCCGGAACATCAGCCATCCCCAGCTGGCGGGTGTCGACCTCAACAGCCGTTTCGAGATCAGCCCCGGCCGTAAAAACATCGAGCGGATCGAACAATTTGTACATGCTTTAAAATCGTCTTGACCATGAATACTACGCCACAGATCGCCATCGACGAACGCGGATATTACGGAGAGTTCGGAGGGGCTTACATCCCGGAAATGTTATACGCCAACATCGACCAGCTGCGCCGGAGGTACCGGGAAATTACCGAGGCGCCGGATTTCCAGGACGAATTTCGCGCCTTGCTGCGCGATTACGTGGGCCGTCCGACCCCGCTCTATCTGGCCGAGCGGTTATCGGACAAATACGGCGCCCGCATCTATCTGAAGCGAGAAGATTTGAACCATACCGGCGCCCATAAAGTCAACAATACCGTGGGCCAGATCCTACTCGCCCAACGCCTCGGCAAGCGGCGGATCATCGCCGAGACCGGCGCCGGACAACACGGTGTGGCCACGGCGACCGTCTGCGCCCTCGCCGGGCTGGAGTGCATCGTCTACATGGGAGCCGTCGATATCGAACGGCAGGCCCCCAACGTGGCCCGCATGCGGATGCTCGGGGCGGAAGTGCGCCCCGCCACCAGCGGGAGCCAAACCTTGAAGGACGCCACGAATGAAGCCATTCGCGACTGGATCAACCATCCCGAGGAGACCCACTACATCATCGGCTCGGTCGTCGGCCCGCACCCTTATCCCGATATGGTCGCCCGCTTCCAGTCGGTGATCAGCGAAGAAATGCAGGCGCAACTCTCCGAAAAGACGGGCTCCCCGGATCCGGACGTGATCATCGCCTGCGTAGGCGGCGGGAGCAACGCCGCCGGCGCCTATTACCACTACCTCAATCGCCGGCAGGTGCGCCTGATAGCGGTGGAAGCGGCCGGGCATGGGGTGGACAGCGGCGCATCCGCCGCCACCAGCGTGCTCGGGACCCGCGGCATCATCCACGGCAGCCGGACCTTGCTGATGCAGACGGCCGACGGGCAGATCGTGGAGCCTTATTCTTTGTCGGCCGGACTCGATTACCCCGGTATCGGGCCGATGCACGCCCACCTCATTTCTTCCGGGCGGGCCGAAGCGGTGAGCATCACCGACGAGGAGGCCCTGCGGGCGGCGTACCATCTGTCGCGCACCGAAGGCATCATTCCGGCGCTGGAGACCGCCCACGCTTTCGCCGCCCTCGATCACCTGTCTTTCCAACCCGATGACGTGATCGTGATCAATCTATCCGGTCGCGGAGACAAAGATCTGGATACTTATATTAAGCACTTCGAGCAATTCGCCATTTGATGATGAACCGCATTGACCAGCTTTTTGCACGCAAGTCCGAACAGATACTGAATATCTATTTTACCGCGGGCTACCCCCGGCGCGACGATACCGGCCCGGTGATCCGGTCGCTCGCCGCCGCCGGGGTCGACCTCATCGAGGTGGGCATGCCGTATTCCGATCCGCTGGCAGACGGCCCGACCATCCAGCAGAGCGGGCAGCGGGCGCTGCACAACGGCATGACCCTGCCCCTTTTGTTCGAACAACTGGCGGAGGTGCGACCGGAAGTTGGTACGCCGCTCATCCTGATGGGATATTTTAATCAGGTGATGCAATTCGGAGAAGCCGCCTTTTTCGAACGGTGCGCTGAGGCGGGCGTCGACGGCCTGATCCTGCCTGATTTGCCGGTTTATGAATACGAACAGTTCTATCGCCACCTGGTAGAAGGCGCCGGACTGAACATCAGCTTTTTGATAACGCCGCAAACCAGCGAGGCCCGCATTCGGGAGATCGACCGGCTGAGTCGCGGCTTTATTTACATGGTCTCCAATGCTTCGATTACCGGCGCCAGGCGGGCAATAACCCCCCGGCAGATCGAATACTTCGAGCGCATCCGGGCGATGGAGCTGACCAACCCGCGCCTCATCGGCTTCGGTATTTCCAGTGCGGAGACTTTTCAAACCGCCTGCCGCTATGCACAGGGCGCCATTATCGGCAGCGCCTTCATCCGGTGGCTGGAAGGAGAGCGATCCGTGGAAGACGCTACCCGGGATTTCGTGCGGAAAATCCGGGGCGAAGAAGGGAACCCATTGCAGGTTTAATAATCCAGTAAAGGTGAACAGCAAAGACATATGATCATTCAATTAGAGCCAAACATCTCCTCCTCGCAACTGGCCGAGCTCAGGGCCCAACTGGCGACTATCGATTACCAGACCACCGAGGTAACCACCCAGTACGCCAACTACGTCATCGCGGTGGGGAATAAGGAATTCGATATCCGCGCCATCGGCACCCTGCCCGGCGTCCGCGATATACACCGGGTGAGCGACGCCTACAAACTGGTTTCCAAAAAATGGCGGGTGGAGGATACCCGCATCGACCTGGGCGAGGGCGTCGAGATCGGTACGGGCCGCTTCAATATCATGGCCGGGCCCTGCTCCATCGAGTCGGAGGAGCAGATCGAAAAGACCATCAAACACCTGCTTGCCAACCAGGTGCGCATCATGCGCGGCGGGGTGTACAAGCCGCGCAGCTCGCCTTATTCCTTCCGGGGGCTCGGCCTGGAAGGGCTCAAGCTCTGGCACGCGCAGGCCAGCCGCGCCGGCATCCGCATCATTACGGAAGTGATGATGGTGGAGCAGATCGAAACCATGTTCGAGTACGTCGACATCTTCCAGGTGGGGGCCCGCAACGCTCAGAATTTCAACTTGCTGGATGCGCTGGGGCAAGTGGATAAACCGGTGCTCCTCAAACGCGGCATTTCCGGGACGCTGGACGAGTTGCTGCAATCCGCCGAATACATTTTTTCCAACGGCAACGAGCGCATCATGCTCTGCGAACGCGGTATCCGTACTTACGAAAAAGCCTATCGCAACACCCTGGACATCAACGCGATCGCGGTCCTTAAAGACAAAACTCACCTGCCGGTGATCGCCGACCCTTCGCACGGCGTCGGGCTGCGCCGCTTCGTCGACCGGGTAGCGCTCGCCAGCGTCATGGCCGGCGCCGACGGCGTGCTGATGGAGGTGCACGAAACGCCGGAAAAAGCCTTCTCCGACGGGCAGCAAACGCTCAGCTTCATGGAGGCGGAACGGGTATACCGCCAGTTGCGGACGGCTTTTGAATTGCGGGAGGAGTTGATCTGAATGGCGGAAAAAATGGTCGCTCCTCTCATTTAGCCCGGATCACTCATGGATTCATCTATTGCCGGCCGCCTTTCTGCCTCTTTCGATGTATTGGTGCGGGTATTTTCGTTCCAATCGGGGTGAGGAACGTACTAGTTTTCATAATTCAGGCGGCTGATTTCATTTTTTTGCATATTTTGCTTAATCCGGGTTAAAATCCCCACCCAAATAAGCAAAAAAACTACTCGGCATGGCTCGTCCACACGATCTGCAACAGGCCCTGGTCGAAAATATTCTGGGACAATTTGCTAAAAAGGCGGAAGCAGCCAGCGCCCTGATGGAAATTTTATCGATCAACCGCGACGGCATTTACCGGCGATTGCGTGGCGAAAAGCTGCTGACCGCGGAGGAGGTCGGAAAAATTGCGGTACACTTTAAGATTTCGCTCGATGATCTGCTCTTTGACAGTTCGGAAAAGGGCTTTTTTACGTTCGGCTGGCGCAATCGTAAGATCAAATCCTTCTGGGATTACCTGGTGCAGGTAAACGAACAGGCAGTACGGCTGAGCAAAGAGCCTAATTTAAAAGTCTATTACACGACGCGGGAAATTCCTTTCTTCCTGTTCATGATGTTTCCCAGGCTTCTCTCCTTTAAAATGTATCTGTACGGGTTGACTACCTGGCAGTTGGATTACCTCCATCAAGAAAAGTTTCACTTCGATCTGGTGCTGCCCCAGGAAATTGAATTGGCGAGAGAAACCAGCCGCCTCTACTGTTCGGTGGATACGATCGAAATGTGGACCTCCGCAATCGTCGATCAATCGCTCAACCAGATCGAATACGCCGCCATGAGCAATCATTTTCGGGATAAAGAAACGGGAATGGCGGTGGCCCGGGAAACTATGGAACTGGTTGAGCACTGCCGGCTAATGGCCGAAACCGGCCTGAAGTTCCTGCCCGGTCATTCGCCGCAAAGCGGCGTAGGCAAGTTTGACCTCTACAATAACGAGCTGGCCAGCACCGGCAACACGATACTGGCCATTTCGGACCGGATGAAGGTATTGTACAATGTCTTTGATTCCCCGAACTATCTGTACACCACGGATAATTTCTTGTGCACAGCTATGGCCGACTGGTTTGACAAGGTGCTTGTCCATTCCGTTTCCATCAGCTTCCACGCGGAGAAAAACCGGAGTTTCTACTTCAACCGGTTGAGAGACAAAGTAGACCAAACCTTACAGCGATTGGAACTGACGCTGGAATGATCCGGCTCAGGCGCCTTCCAATGCCTGCGCCAGGTCGGCCTCGATATCCGCCACATTTTCAATGCCGACGGAAATGCGGATCAGCCCGTCGGTAATGCCGTGCAACAATCGCAGTTCCCGGTCGACGTTGAGGTGCGACATCGAAGCGGGGTGGAGCAACAGGGTATCCGCATCGCCGAGAGTAGGAGCGATCTTGCAGAATTGGAGCCGGTTCATAAAGCGTTTTCCCGCTTCCAGGCCTCCGCTCAGTTCGAAGCTGAGCATACCGCCGAAATCGCGCATCTGTTTTTTGGCCAGGTCATGGTCGGGATGGTCCGGCAGCCCGACGTAGTTTACGTGCGTCACCGCCGGGTGTTGATTGAGAAAACCGGCGATCCGGCGAGCGTTGGCGCAATGGCGCTCCATGCGAAGCTCCAGCGTTTTGAGCCCGTTATTGGTCAGCCAGGCGTCCCAGGCGTTGCAATTGGCGCCGGCGAGCTTCAGCATCTTGAAAACCCGCGTTTTCATCAGCTCTTCGTCCCGGCCGACCAATACGCCGGCCACCGAGTTGCCGTGGCCGTTGAGGTATTTGGTGGTGGAGTGGACGACAAAGTCGGCGCCCAGGCGCAGTGGTTGTTGCAGGCAGGGCGTGCAGAAGGTATTGTCTACCACGCAATGCGAATCGTAATGGCGGGCGAGGGTGCTGAGCGCGCGGATATCCACGCAGGCCAGCGTCGGATTGGCCGGGCTCTCGCAGTAAATCAAAAGCCTGCCGGGGCAGTTTTTTAGTTCATCCTCCACGACCTCCAGATCGGTCAGATCCGTAAAAACGATCTCGACGCCGTATTCCGCGAACAGATGGTTGAACAGCTCGGTAGTGCCGCCGTACAGGTTGGCCTGGGTAAGTATTTTATCGCCGGGGCGCAACAAAGCCAGTACGAGGGTCGTGATGGCCGCCATGCCGGAGCTGAACAGATAGGCCTGCGCCGAAAGATCGCTGCCGTGGGTTTCCAGGCGCGCCAACTTTTTCGCTACCGCGTCGATGGTCGGATTGCCGAAGCGGCTGTAGATGTGCCCCGGCGCTTCTCCCCGGAAAATCGCCATGCCTTGTTCGATATCGGAAAACCGGAACGAGGAGGTCGCGTAGATCGGAAGCTGCTGCGGCTCGTTTTGCCCGGTTTCCCGTTCGTCGTGCACACAAGTAGAGCCAAAACCAATTGCTTTTTTCATTGTTCTTATTTATTTGAAAAATGAATGTATATTTTTACCGCTACAACCCCAACCAACGCAGCAAAAAAACGCTGGCACCATGCAGCAAGAAACCGATTGGAACGAAAGTGACAACGACAACTCGAGCGACGACTATCAGGGGTATAATCGCATCCAGGTCGATAGGGGGCAGTCTCCCCTGCGTATCGATAAGTTTTTGCTGGATCGGCTGAACCGCGTTTCCCGCAATCGCATCCAAAACGCAATACGGGCGGGCGCCATACTCGTGAACGGGAAAGAAGTTAAACCGAATTTCAAAGTGAAACCCGGCCAGGAGATCGCCGTCGTAGTGCCCAAACCGCCCGGCGAGAACGTCCGGGTCGTTCCGCAAAATATCCCCCTGGATATCCGCTACGAAGACGAAGACCTGCTTATCGTGCACAAACCGGCCGGAATGGTGGTGCATCCCGGCATCGGGCACTACCGGGGCACCCTGGTCAATGCGCTGGCCTACCATTTCGGGAAGGATAAACTGCCGGTGATGGACGGCAATTATCAGGACCGGCTCGGACTGGTGCACCGCATCGATAAAAATACGTCCGGCCTGCTGGTGGTGGCGAAAAACGAATACGCCATGAACCACCTCGCCAAGCAGTTTTTTTACCACACCATCGAACGGACCTATTACGCGCTGGTCTGGGGCGACCTGGAGCAGGATAAGGGAACGGTGAACGGGCACGTTGGCCGCCATCCGCGCTTCCGCAAGCAATTTACCGTGTTCCCGGATGGCGACCAGGGCAAATGGGCGGTCACCCATTACCAGGTGATCCGGCGGTTCTATTACGTCACGCTCATTCAGTGCAAACTCGAAACCGGCCGTACGCACCAGATCCGCGTCCACATGAAACACCTGGGACACCCGCTATTCAACGACGAAAAGTACGGCGGCGACCGCATTTTAAAAGGGGCGATCTACAGCAAGTATAAATTGTTCGTCGAAAATACCTTTACCCTCATTCCCCGGCACGCGCTGCACGCCAAATCGCTGGGTTTTACGCATCCCCGCACCAAAGAGTGGATGCAGTTCAATTCGGAGCTCCCGGAAGATTTCCAGGTAGCGCTCGACGCCTGGGATCGCTATGTGCAGGCAAGGAAAAAACAAACGGGCAACTCCGTAGGTTAATCATAAAAAAATTCAGGGAATGGAGATCATGAACGCGGCCGAGCGGCGAGCGGCAATCGTCAGACTCGGCGAACACCTGCGCGAGACAGACGAGTACCTCGATGCGATCATTCATCGCACGGAGTTCAACAATCCCTGGTTTACGCGGGCCAACCAGGAAAAGGCGATCGGCGCCATTGCTCACCATTTTCTGACGCCCGACAAGCTCGATGCATGGCTGCAGGCCTACGAGTTGCCGGATGCGCCGCCCGACCCGCCCGCGGTAGGGCTGGTGATGGCGGGCAATATACCGCTAGTCGGCTTTCACGACGTACTCTGCGTTTTCCTGGCCGGCCTGCGATCGCAGATCAAATTATCCGAAAAAGACCAGTACCTGCTGCCGTATTTGCTGAAGCTCCTGCAGCGGTTTGACCCCCGCATAGCGGGTTATTTTTCTATTGTCGAGCGCTTGTCCGGCTTCGATGCCGTCATTGCTACCGGGAGCAACAATACCGCCCGGTACTTCGAGGCCTATTTCGGCAAATATCCTCACATCATTCGCAAAAACCGCAACGGCGTCGCCGTCCTGACGGGCGAGGAGACGAAAGCAGAACTCCGCGCGCTCGGGGAGGATATCTTCCGGTATTTCGGGTTGGGTTGTCGCAACGTCGCCAAATTGTACGTGCCCCGGGATTATCATTTCGATCCTTTACTCGAAGTGCTGCACGAGTTCCGGGAGATCGTGCAGCACAATAAGTACAAAAACAATTTCGACTACAATATGGCCGTCAACGTTCTGAACAAAACGCCTTACCGCTCGAACGGCTGTATCTTCCTGGTCAAAAACCCTTCTTTCCAGTCCCCGATTTCCGGCCTGCACTACGAATACTACGACGAACTTTCCCAACTGGAGACCGAACTGAGCGCCCGCACCGAGGCCATCCAGTGTGTCGTCGCCCGACCGGGATTGCTGACTTTTCCAGCTTATCCCTTCGGCGGCACCCAATCGCCCGAGCCCTGGGACTATGCGGACGGTGTAGATACCCTGGCTTTCCTCATCGAACTGGAGGCGAAACGCAAACTTTAACCCGGATTCGAATGCAATAATCCGGGTTAAAATCCAAACATCCCGTTTTCGTTGGCTAAACCTTCCGTCGGGATCTCTTGAATGACATCCCAGTGCGCTACGGCTTTGCCGTTTTCAAAGCTGAACAAATCGTAAAATACTTGTTGCTTGCCGTTCCATTCACCTTCACTTATGGTAAGCACGAAGTTCCCTTCGCCCAGTACCTTGTGGATTTTGGTGTACTTAAACATGTTGTTCTGCGCAGTGAGGTGTTCAACCGCTTCCACAATACCACTCAGCCCGTCATTTATCCCGGGATTGTGTTGGTGGTATTGCTCGGCGCTGATGTAATCGGTAATCTTATTTGGGGTTTTTCCCATAAGGACATCTGCTACCAAAGCCTCGGCCAATGCTTTGTTCTCCTCTGTTTTATCCAGGTCGGTGGCAACGGTCGGGCCATCCGTTTGGGTTCGTCCACTAGCCGTTTCTTTAACCAGGGGAGTCATCGCATCCCAGTGTTCGGCTATTTTCCCATTTTCATCTACCCGGATAATGTCAAACGATACCATCTCATCGGCGCCAAACGGCTTGGCGTTTTTCCAGATGTTATGCATAAAAACATAATTACCGTCTTGGAACATCCGGATATTCTCAGCGGTCGTTCCGTTTTCTTGTAATACCGGCAGCATTTGAATAAACGGCTCCAGCCCGGTCGGGATAAAGGGATTGTGCTGGATGTAGTCGGCATTCGCCAGTTCGCGCATAGTTGCGGGCTCATTTTTAATGACGGCGCCTAAAAAAGCGCCTACCGTTTCTTTTGTACTCATCGTTGAAGTTTTAGATTGTTGATTATCGGTGGTCGGTTTATTCGCGTTACAGGATGCGATTAAGCACGCAAATAAAAGGATAGCAAGGATTTGTCTCATAACTTAAAAATGATTACTTTTGATTCGCAAGCAAAAATACAAAATAACTTGCAAAGTGCAAGTGATTTTAAAATACTTTTGGTTTGCAAGCAAAATTTAACAATGAGTTAACCTATGCCACGGGAATTTAGATGCGATTGCCCCATTACTTCCGCTCTGGACATTCTCGGAGACAAGTGGATGCTGGTCATCGTAAAGCAGATGCTGATGGAGGGCAAAGAAACCTTCAAAGACTTTACTGAAAGTGAGGAAGCCATCGCCACCAATATTCTTTCCGCCAAACTGAAGTTGCTTGAAGAAGTTGGAATCGTAACAAAGAATAAACGACCGGACAACAAAAAAACCAATCTATACCTCCTGACAGGAAAAGGCTTAGCGCTGGCGCCGGTTATTGTTGAGCTTGCCGCTTGGAGCGATAATCACCTCAGGGCGTTTCATCCCGCAATCGCAGACGGCGCAGAAATGGAACTGTTGCGTAGTGATAAAGCGGCTTTTGCGAATGTCCTGGAGGAGAAATACAGGGAAAAACTGGCTACGGTATCGCATAAGAATTATCTTGGGTGAAATGGAAAGTAAACCCGGGGCCGGTTGCGCCGGACAAAAAAAAGCCGACCCGGCCGGAGCCGGATCAGCTAGTGGTAATAACTGGTTAAAAAAACTGGTTATCGCTATTTGAAAATGAGTTTATCGGTCAATGTGCCCGCTTCGAAGCGTATTTTGAGTACGTACATACCCGGTGGCAATTGCGACCGGTCGATCTCAAAAGTATGGTCTTCAACATTCGTGTGGTACTGTAACAGTCGGCCGGCTAAATCGAACAATTGCACGTCGATCATCGGTGCTTCCGGAGCGCTTTGCAGGAAGGCCCGTTCACTGGCCGGGTTGGGCGACAACTGGAAGCCGACCTGTTCCGCTGTTACCAGATCATGGGTCGATAGAACGAAATTTTTGCATTCTTCCAGGTCGAGCGCAAAGCAGGCGCGCGGCGCGTAGTAGGCCATGATGGTGTCGATGTAGGCGCGGGCATTTTCGGCAGACATATCCGGATTGGTGAGGAGTCCGTCTTCATGTAGTTCCATCGCATCGAGATTGGCGCCCGGGATAGCGGCATTGATTCCTGCGATAACAGCAGTAAGCGTTGGCAGGTCCCACCATTCCCAGGAGCTGCCTTCGAAACGCAAAAATCCGGTACCGGGATCAATAGCCGAAAGGAAAGGATACATATGCGGAGTACTATGCGTAGTGGGGTCTTGACCCAGTAGAGCCAGGAGCATTGGGTTGACCGGAATATCTTCCAGGTCCGCGACATAGTTGGTCAAAGGGTCGCCAATTCCCAATACTGGGTCAAGAACATCATTGACGCCCAGTTCGTTGGCTCTTCCGATTGCCGTCCGGGTGCCGGAAACATTGACGACGAATTCGTCCGTAGTCGGTACAATTACCGGACCGTCGCCGAAGGGCCCGAACGGATCGGTGACGTGGTGAAAGCCGATACTGGGCGGTTCGAATACCGGAGAGTCGGCGCCTTCGATCCAGGAGTTTTCTCCGCACGCACCGCCCATATTCACTGAAAGATGAAAGTCGGAACTGTACTCCGTCCAGTTGGGAATATTCAGCGGCGTTTCGTTTAATCCGTAAACGTCGCCATGGACGTCTTCGATAACGTAGGGTTGGGCGGTTTGGGTATTGATGAATTTGTTGACCAAAACCTCTTCATAGCGGTCGAGATAAGCGGAGGCGTAAGCCAGGTAGCCCCCGGTTCCCTGACCCCAAACGACGATGCGGTCGGTATCTATACCGTAGGGATTGTCATCTTCCGCAACCGTCTTGCGCAGGTAACGGATGCAGGCACGGGTGTCGTGAACTCCCCGATAGACGGCCTGCAGCAGGGTCTCGGTACGCGTGTTCTGATCATCTGATCCTGGCAACCAGCCTTGGCGATAGGTCGCTGCTACTACGGTGTATCCCATGCGCGCCAGGCGGCTGCAAATTTCAACCAAGGTAGAGTCTTGAAGACCACCCGACACCTGGCCATTAAAATATTGCGGCAGGAAGGACCCGGTATGCATGTAGACGACGACCGGCCGCTCGGTCTCGTCGTCGTTTGCCGGCGTGTAGACGTCCATGGCCAGGTCGATGGCTTCCGGTTCGCCGGATAAAACGGAAATATTCGTGGCGTAAATGATGCTGGATTCTTTGTTTACCTCAGTAAAAACTTCGTCCAGATAGCGCACGGGCTCCTGGGCGTCCAGGGTAGTCACGCCCAGCAAAAGAAAGAGTGGTAATAGGAAGTTAAGTTGTTTCATACTCATTTTTTTTATAACAATTAAGGCAATTTCGGCCAAAGCATTCGGCTTTTGGATGGGATTCGAATTATTCTCCAGTTTTTGGGATGTCGGTCGCGTTTGCGGGATTATTTCTTTTTGAACTCGTAGAGCGCCGAGAAGTAGACCAGGCGCCCGATCCTGGGCCCTCCGTACGTCTGGAAGGTCTGCTCGTTCAGGACGTTGGAAGCGCCGAGTTTAAAGGTCGTGTTGATCCGTTCGGCCCGCCAGTTGACCTGGGCGTCGAGCAGCGCGTACTGGGGGATCAGTCCGGTGAACTGAGGGGACCCTTCGAACAGGAACCCGTCGATCCATTTGTAATTGATGTTGAAGCCCAGGTTGCGCACCGTAAGGCCCCCCAGATTAAAGGGTATGTCCCGGCCGGCCAGCCCGATATTGAATTTGTGTTCCGGGGTATTGAAAGCCGGGATGATGGGATCGTCCGTATCGGAATTGAGCCGGTTCCAGGAATAGTTGCCGTTGAAGACGTAATAATTCCCGAAATAATAGTTCATGCCGATGGAAAAGCCCTGGGTGGTCACCCGGTCGGTAGCATTGGCGGCTACCCGGTATACCTGGGCGTTGGTGACGGAACCGAACTCCGGGACGATATCCGCATCGACGCCCAGGTTAAAGCCGATAAAATCGGAGTAAAAGCTGAAGTAATAGGTGGCGTCGACGTAAAGTTTATCCCAGAGCATGGTGCGGTAACCCGCTTCCAGCGTTCTGACCTTTTCCGGGCGGATGGGCGCCACATCGTAGTACTCCAGCGTATCCGCGTTGCCCGTATTGAGGAAAGCGCGCAGCGACTCCACGGTGAGCAGGTCGTTGAAACCGTTGAGGTTGCCGATGAGGATGGCGCGCCCCACGTTGTAGAAAAGGTACTGGTCCGCCAGGGTCGGGTTGCGAATGGCGGAAGAAAAAGACAGGCGCAGCGTCTGATCGTTGTCCGGCGTGTATACCATCGAAGCGGCGGGCGAAAGCAGGTAATCGAAGTTCTGGTTTTTGTCGAGGCGCAACGATCCGCTGATCTTCATCCGGTTGTTCAACTCCAGCGTACCGCCCCCGTAGATGCCGTATTCCCAGGTATCGATGTTCCGCCCCATGGTGTCCAAGAGGATGGAGCCCCGGGAATCGGGCAGGTAGATGCGGTAGTTGGCGCCGATCAGCAGGTCGAGGTCGGTGACCGAACCGCCTTGTGCGAGGTCGTTGAAGCGGTATTCGCCGTGGGCGTGGATGAGGGCCGACTTATCGTAGAAGCGGGTGCCGCCTTCTTCGAAGGAAATGGCTTGGGTAATGCGGTCGAATTCTTCCTGAAAGCGTTCAGTTCCGGGCTCGAAGAAAGCGACGGAGCCGTTGACCGGGTTGGCCTGCAGTGCGGCTTCCTGGGCTTGGTCGTGCCAGACGAAGAGCGAGTCCTGTAGATCCGGCTGATTGATAAAGTCGTCGATGGCGGCCCGGTATTCTTCCGGCCGTCCGATGAAGTCCACGAGTTGGGGATATCCTTCCCGCCCCTCGATCTTGGGAACGATATTGTTCTGCCAGAAAGTAGAGTAGGTGTTTCGCCAGGTGCGATTGTCTTTGGCGTTTTCCTGCAGCAGCAGCGCCGTGAAGTAGGGGTCGTAGCTATTGCCCGCGTCTTCGTGGGTGGCATAGACGCGAAAGAAATAGTGGTCGTTTTTTTGCAGTTCCAGTCGATGCTGGAAAAATCTGATATCGCGCAGGCTGAACCGGTTGTCTCCCTGGTAAACCGTGGTGCCGGTGCTGAAATTCGAGGCGAGAATGACGGTGGGCGATTCGACCTCCATTTCCGGGGAGAGCCGGAAGTGCAGCGCCGTGCCCAGTTTGAGGTTGCGGGAATCGTAGTCCACAAGGTCGCGTTCTTCATAGCCGCGGCGGTGGATGATGCCGAGCCCCGGGAACTGAATGTTTTCGGAGAAGTCGCTGCCCGAAGTGAATTCATCGCCGTAGATATTTACGGCGTCGTACCCTCCGGGATTCGACTGGTCGGATCGGGTATCGAAGACGGGATCGATATTGTCGGCTTCCCAATCGTCGGCCATAAAACCCGACACGTTGAACTTATAGCCCAGCCAGGGCCGGCCGTTTTTGTCATTGAGGGCGTCGGCCCAGCGCAGGCCGCCTTCCGTGAGGTTTCGTTCGCCGCCTTTGAGCATGATGCTGAGGCCTTTGTGCAGGAAGGGATCTTTGGTTTCCATGGCGATCACGCCGTTGAAAGCGTTGGGGCCGTAGAAGGCGGAGCTGGCGCCGACGATCAGGTTGACGCGGTTGACGTCGAGTTCCGAAGCGCCGAGAAAGTTGCCCAGCGAAAAGTTCAGGCCCGGCGATTGGTTGTCGACCCCGTCGATGATCTGGAGGGAGCGCACCGGGCTGGTGCTGTTGAAACCGCGGGTGTTGATGATCTTAAAGCCGAGGCTGGCGGCGGTGAGATCTACCTCTTTCAGGGAGCCGAGGCCGTCGTAAAAGTTGGCGGCGGGCGTTTCTTTGATGGCGATATTGTCGAGGGTCTCCATGGTGAGGGCCGACTGCCGCTGCCGCTCGGAGATCCGGCGGCCTTTGACTTCCACGGCGGCGATGGTGACGGCATCTTCTTCCAGCCCGATCTTCAGGTCCTGCTGAAAGTCATCAACGGTAATTTCCTGTTCGATATAGCCCACGTAACTGACAACGAGGGTGAGTGGCGCTTCTTGCTGCGTCTTCAGCTGAAAGTTGCCGTCAAAGTCGGTAACTACCCCCTGGGTCGTGCCTTTGATCAATACGCTGGCGTTGATCAGGGGCTCCCCGGTTCCTTCGTCTTTCACTGCTCCCTGGATGGTGTTTTGACCGTTCAGTTGCCAGACCAGGGTAGTTGAAAAAATAAATGCAAAAGTTAGGGCAATTGTAGGGAATTTCATACGCTCTATCTCTGGCCAATAAAGTAAATGTTCTGTCTGCCTGACAATTATAGGGATTTTTCCTGTCTTGTTGTGCTTTTGTAAACCAAATT
>CAYQQU010000073.1:0-26033 GCA_964419545.1 uncultured Saprospiraceae bacterium
GATGTCTGATAAATACAGAGAAGATGTGTTGGCCATTTAATGCGTCTGCCCTTCCTGCACCCCCTGGGCCATCGGCGACCAGGCATTGGCGATTACCGGAAAGGCGACCTGGAAGACCGATCCTTTTCCCGGCCGGCTTTCCACCGTTATTTCCCCACCCATCAAGTGGGCGTATTCGTGACACAAAGCCAGGCCGATGCCCGTACCGCCCTCCGCCGGCCGGTCCGGATCGTTGGTTTGATAATACCGGTCAAACAAGTGCGGCAGATCGTCGGGATGGATGTCCCGGCCGGTATCGGTTACCGCAATGGTAAGTGTTCCGTCTTTCACCGCGATACGGGTATCGACGGCGCCGCCGCCGGGCGTGAACTTAAAAGCGTTGGAAAGCAAATTGTACAACAGCTGCCGGCATTTCTCGCGGTCGATGCGGGCGACGAGGTCCGGCATGATCGCGTACGAAAACGCGATGCCCTTGCGCTGAGCCTGCGATTCGAACTGGGCGAGGTAGGGCTGAAAGAAGGCCGGTATCCGGGTCTCCTCGGGGTGGACTTCCATCCTGCCTACTTCGAGCTTGCGCAGGTCGAGGATCTGGTTGATCAGGCGTTCCAGTTCTTTGCCGCTCTGCCTGGTCATGCGCAGCAGGCGGCTCTGTCTTTCGGTCAGCCGGTTTTCTTTCAGCAGCGATCGAATAGGACCAAGCATCAGGGTAAGCGGGGTGCGCAGTTCGTGGCTGACGTTGGTGAAAAAGCGGGCTTTGGCGGCGTCGAGATTTTCCAGGCGCTTCGCTTGTCGCTGGATGATGGCGTTGCGGGCGGCCAATTCCTGCTCACGCCGGCGCTGACTGATGAAACCGGCGGCCACAACCGTCAGGAGCACCAGGGCCAGGCCCAGAATGGTCCAGGAGTCGCGCAGCTGGTTTTTCCTCAATTGCAACTCCAGCTCCTGATGGTTCTTGGCGGCGGCCAGCTCCTCTTTTTCCAGCAGCAGGTAGTAATTCTCTACGTCAAACCCTTCGCTCCGGCTCTTGAACAAAGAGTCGTGGTAGATCTTTTTTTTGGTGAACGCCAGGGCGTCGGCATAGCGCGCTTCGGCTTCGGCGATCGCAGCCTGCAGTTCAAAATTTCGGGTGAGCAGATCGCTCAGCCCCATTTTCGCGGCCTTGGCGTGGGCCCGGGCAAGATAGGACTTGGCCGCCTGGCGGTTCTCCCCTTCCCACTCCAGCTCCGTCAGCAGGTGGAGAACGTAAATTTCCAGCCAGCGGCTGGGTTCGGCTTCACACAGCCGCAAGGCTTGCAGGTAAGCTTTCCTGGCGAGGGGGTGTTTTCCTTGGAGCCGGGCCAGATCTCCCCGGCCCATAGCGGCGTGGATCGCTATGCCGTATTCGTTCGGCCGGATGGGGTCCGAAAGCGGGACTTTTTCGAGGGCCGAGACGTGTTGTTCGACTTCCTCGTAGCGCTTCGCCCTAAGGCAATAATCGATGAGGCGAATATGGAGATACTGCGCGCTGATACTGTCGCCGTCGGCTTCGGCGCGGCTGAGCAGAGCATTCATTTCCGGAAGGACATCCTCCAGCGGCCGGTGTTCTAGGCTCTGCTCCAGCTTGCTCATCTGCGCCCGGACCACTGCCGTGCGGTTGCCGAGCTGCTCGAATAGCGCCCGGGCTTTTTCAATATTGGCGACGGCCTGCTGCTGATTGCCGATGGCTGCGTAAAACCGGTTCAGGTTCATATAAGCGCGGGCCTCTACTGCCCGGTCCTGATGTTGTCTGGCGGCCTCGGCGATCTCTTTGCCTACGTAAATGGCGGCGGGCAGATTGAAACGGCGCTCCAGCCGGTACAAAATGACCTCGTAGGACGAATAAAGGCAATCGGGCTTCCCATTGCAGAAGTCTTCCACGGTTTTGGAAATGAAGGGAAGATCGGCAGGTTGTACATTGAGATGCGACGCGATGTCCGGCCATAGGATCTCCTCGGCGGCACGGCCGAAATCAGCGCCCCGTCCGGGCCAGGGAAGGGAAAGCAATAAAAAAAATAACAGGCGCGAGCCAGTGGAAAGCAAATAGACTTTCCACGGGAAGGGATTAAGGTTGTTGTCCATAACTCTGAAGCCGCGTTGGGATTAGTATTCTGTTGTCATCAACCCGGTTTAAGGGACAAACGATGTCGATTTAAATATAGAAAATTCTACCCATTTATTCAGTACTCTTCACGAACGGGCCAATTTCCTTTTGACTTATGGCCGCGGGTTCCTCTTCCAGGAAAATCGTATTTTTACCGCTTCTATGAAAAAGTGGCATGCATCGCTTCAGGAAAAAAGCAATGGATGCGCTTGGTTGGCGAGGATACCGGCAAAGGGGTTTGGCGGCCGGCCTACTTTTTTCTTATCATCTAATGGGAACAACTGATAATGGGCAATATCGTGGCCATCGTGGGCCGCCCGAACGTGGGAAAATCAACATTGTACAACCGCCTCATCGGCGAACGGCAAGCGATCATTGACGACACCAGCGGGGTGACGCGCGACCGCCAGTACGGGAGTTGTATCTGGAACGGCAAGACCTTCACCGTCATCGACACCGGCGGCTTCGTGAAGGATTCCGACGATATTTTCGAATCGGCCATCCGCGACCAGGTGCAGATCGCCATCGAAGAAGCGGCCGTCCTTCTTTTTATGGTCGACGTCACCACCGGCATCACCGACCTCGACGAGCAGATGGCGCAACTGTTGCGGCGGTCGGAAAAAGAAGTGCTGCTGGTGGTCAACAAGGTCGACAACAATCAGCGCCTGCTGGAGGCCAACGAATTCTGGAGCCTGGGCTTTGAAGAAACGCACTTCCTCAGCTCCCTCACCGGCTCGGGCACCGGCGACCTGCTCGACGCCGTCACCGAGCGCATCGACGAGACGCCCGAGGTCGAATCCGACCTCCCGAAACTGGCCATCGTCGGGCAGCCCAACGTGGGCAAGTCCTCCCTGACCAACGCCCTGCTCGGCGAAGACCGCAACATCGTCACCGAACTGGCGGGCACCACCCGCGATTCCATCCATACGAAATACCAGAAGTTCGGCAAGGAATTTCTGATCATCGACACGGCGGGCATCCGCAAAAAGTCGCGCGTGCACGAGAACCTGGAGTTCTATTCGGTCATGCGCGCCATCCGTGCGCTGGAAGAGGCCGACGTCTGCCTGCTGATGATCGACGCCCAGACGGGCATCGAAGCCCAGGACCTGAGCATTTTCCGGCTGGCGGTAAAACGCAACAAGGGCGTCGTCCTGCTCGTCAATAAGTGGGACCTGGTGGAAAAGGAAACCAATACGGCCCGCGATTACGAAAAGGCGATCAAAGCGCGGATCGCCCCTTTCAGCGACCTGCCCGTTGTTTTCATCTCCGTACTCGAAAAAACGCGCATCTTCAAAGCGGTCGAAGCCGCGCTGGAAGTCTACGAAAACCGCAACCGCCGCATCCCCACCGCTAAGCTCAACAACGTCATGCTCGAGGCCATCGAACGCTACCCGCCGCCGGCGCACCGCGGCCGCTTCGTCAAGATCAAGTACGTCACGCAGTTGCCGACCTATTTCCCGGCTTTTGCGTTCTTCTGCAACAACCCCAAACACATCAAAGACAACTACCGCAATTATCTGGAAAACCAGTTGCGCAAAAATTTTAACTTTACCGGCGTGCCGATCGGCATCTTTTTTCGTAAAAAATAGTACCGGCAAATCCTCGGGCCGGCCTTTTCCGGTGGTGCGTATTGAAACACTTTTCCCGGAGGTACGTAAGATTGCTATGATTTCACTAAAGA
The DNA here is from genome assembly GCA_964419545.1 of uncultured Saprospiraceae bacterium. Taxonomy (GTDB): domain Bacteria; phylum Bacteroidota; class Bacteroidia; order Chitinophagales; family Saprospiraceae; genus CAYQQU01. The sequence goes on from CAYQQU010000073.1 coordinate 3,801, forward strand.
ACAAAAAACACTACTATGCCCTTCATTGAGACGGGAATCCCCGATCTCCTGCTTTTCGAACCGAAAGTATGGGAAGACGACCGCGGCTATTTTTTCGAAAGCTACAACCAGCACGTATTTGCTGAGGCGGGCATCGATACGGCTTTTGTACAAGACAACCAGGCCCGCTCCGTGTACGGCGTATTGCGCGGGCTCCACTACCAGCTGCCGCCCTACGCGCAGGCCAAGCTCGTACGCGTACTGGAAGGCGAGGTGCTCGACGTAGTGGTCGATCTGCGTCCCGATTCGCCGACCTACGGCCAAACGCATAGCGTACGCCTCAGCGCCGCCAACAAACGCCAGATGTTCGTGCCGCGCGGCTTCGCCCACGGTTACGTCGTCCTGAGTCCGACGGCGGAGTTCTTCTACAAATGCGATAATTTCTACTCCAAAGCTCACGAGGGCGGCTTGATCTACAACGATCCGCAGTTGAATATCGACTGGGAAATCGATCCGGCCGAAGCCATTCTCTCCGAAAAAGACAAATTGCTTCCCCGCTTCGGCGCCCACCGCAAAGAAGTAGCTGTATGAAAAAAATACTGATAACGGGCGCCAACGGGCAACTGGGGCGGGAACTGCAAGCCCTCACGGCCGAATTTCCGGCCTACGCCCTCCTCCCGGCCACCCGCGAACAACTCGACCTTTCCCGCACCGCCCATATCGATCGCTTTCTTGCCGAAGAATCGCCCGACTGCATCATCAACTGCGCCGCCTATACGGCCGTCGACAAAGCGGAATCAGAACCGGAGCCGGCACAACGCGTGAACGCGGACGGCCCGGCGCACCTGGCCCGCGCCTGCGCGGCGGCGGAGATCCCGCTCGTCCATTTTTCTACCGATTACGTGTACCATACCGGACAGAACACGCCCTACCGGGAAACCGACCCCACCCACCCCCGGGGCGTCTACGCCCGCACCAAACTGGCGGGGGAAACGGCGGTGCTGGAAGCCCACCCGGCGGCAGCCGTCGTCATCCGCACCTCCTGGGTGTATTCCAGCTTCGGGAAAAACTTCCTCAAAACCATGCTCCGCCTCGCCGCCGAACGCGATTCGCTGCGGGTGGTGTACGACCAGGTCGGCGCGCCGACCTACGCCCGCGACCTGGCCCGAACGGTAATGCAGATCATCGCCCGGGCGGAAAAGAAGGGCAACTGGCGCGAACTCGCCGGCGTCTACAATTACTGCAACGAAGGCGTCTGCAGCTGGTACGACTTCGCCGTCGCGATCTTCGAGTTGTCGAATACCCCGTGTAAAGTGGACGCCATCGAGAGCAAGGATTTTCCAACCGCCGCGCCACGGCCGCCCTACAGCGTCCTGAATAAAAGCAAGATCCGCGATACCTTCGGCCTGGATATCCCCCACTGGCGCGACGGCCTGACCCGCTGCCTGCGGGCGTTGAGGGAGGCGGTCAGGGTTTAGTTTTTGGTCTTTGGTCTTTGGTTAAGGAAGAACCAATGAATCATCCGGGCTGAAAGAGCCTGTCCGCCTCATTCGGCGATCGGCTCCGGATGGTCGGCCAGCCGCAGAATATCCTTCGGGTTCACGCACAAAATGGCTTTGTCGCCGCGCACGGCGATCGGCGCCTTGATCAGGTCGGGATTTTTGCGCAGCACGTGGCACCAGTCGATCAGGTCAAAATCCCTGCCCCGGAGGTTCGCCTGGTAGTAAGGATCTGCTTTGTTCAACAGCTCCTTCGGCGGGATGTCCAGCGCTTCCAGAATTCTGCACCAATTGGTGTCGGTAGCATGGCTGTCTCGGAAAGTATAAGCTTTGACGAAATGGCAAACGCTCTGAGCGTACGCCACCGTCTTGCGGTGGCTGGATAAATCGGGGTTGTAAAACAGCAGCATTTCTCGCTTATTGGTTATCATATCGCTGGTTATTGTTGACGGCCTGTTTGCGTTAATAATTTAGAATTTATCCACCTGCGACAGAATGATTTTTGTCAATCCCCGCCTTTTTTTAGCGACTATCGGCTCCGGCCGCGGCGACTGTTGCGGATATCCGACACGAACCCTCGATTTCCGGCAAACTATTTACAAAAGCGGTTCGTTAATATCCGTGAAGCACCTTCGAGCTTTTTTTCCCGATAATCCTGCACATTGTTAGGCAGTAAACAATACCAGTCGCCGGGATTCCGTATTTTGTAGTTAAGTTTAATGCTGGAACCTATGTCCAAGTTATACCCGCTCATCGTTTTCCTCTTAGCCTTGCTGTTCACGCCGCATAGCGCTTTCGCCACCCACAACCGCGCCGGCGAAATTACCATTGAACAGGTCTTCGACTGCGACGGCCCCGACGGCGGCCTCACTGTGCGCGCCAAGATCACCACTTACACCAAGGCTTCCAGCGTGCGCGCCGACCGCGATACGCTCACCATCTGCTGGGGCGACGGCATCTGCGAACGCGTGCCCCGCGACAACGGCCCCGGCAATCCGCCGCAAGGCGAACTGCTCGATAACGACACGAAGCGCAACTTTTACATCGCGACGCATACCTACCCCGCCCGGGGCCAGTACACCATCTCCATGCAGGACCCCAACCGCAACGGCGGCATCCTCAACGTAAATTTCCCGAATTCCGACCAGATCAAATTTTACCTGGAAACCATCTACACCATCCCCAACCCGCAATTTCAGGGTTGTAACGATACGCCCGTACTGCTGCAGCCGCCCATCGATATCGGCTGCGTCGGGCAGGTGTTTACCCACAATCCCAATGCTTATGACCCCAACGGCGACAGCCTCTCCTACCACCTCACCGTCCCGCTGATGGACGAAGATCAGCCGGTGCCCAACTACGTCTGGCCCGATCAGATCTCGCCGGGCCCCAACAACCGGCTGAACATCGACCCCCGCACCGGCGAAATCGTCTGGGACGCGCCACAGGAACCCGGCGAATACAACCTGGCGATGATCATCGTCGAATACCGCAACGGATTCCCCATCGATACCATTCTGCGCGATATGCAGATCCTCATCGAAGAATGCGACAACCGCCCGCCGGTAGTCGAAACATCCATCGACGAGATCTGCGTCATCGCCGGCGAACTCGTGGAGATCGACGTTACCGCCACCGCTCCCCTCTTCGAAGTCGAACAGCAGGTACGCCTCACCGCCCTGGGCGGCCCCTTCGAAGTACCCTACAGCCCGGCTACTTTCGAACCGGATAATAACTTTTTCCAGGAAGACCCCGTCAACAAAGTGTTCCGCTGGCAAACGGCCTGCGAACATATCGGCGATCAGTTTTATTCCGTCGTCTTCAAAGCAACGGATGACTTTTTCGGGGATTCCACCGGACTGGCAACCCTCAAAACCGTGCGCATTAAGGTGGTGGGACCGCCTCCCGAAGCGGTCGACGCCGAGTCCAGCCGCGACACCATCCGCATCACCTGGGACCAACCCTATTTCTGCGAAGAAGCCGAAGACCAGTACTTCCGGGGCTTTACCGTCTGGCGACGCGAAGGCCAGAACCCCTTCCCCATCGACGAGTGCCTGCCGGGACTGGAAGGGCGCGGCTACGAAAAGCTGACCGAAGACCCGATCATCCAATTCGAGGAAGGCCGCTACTTCTTCCTGGACACCAACGTGGAACGGGGACGTACGTATTGCTACCGCATCCTCGCCGAATTCGCCCGCATCACCCCGGTCGGACAGCTGGCCTACAACATCGTCGAAAGCCTGCCCTCCGAAGAGATCTGCATACAACTGAACCGGGATATTCCGCTGATCACCAACGTGGACGTCCTGAGCACCGACAATGCCGCGGGCGAAATGCGCGTCTGCTGGTCCAAACCCCTCGCCAACGAAGAGAACCTCGATACCATCCGCTTCCCGGGCCCCTACCTCTACGAATTGCAGCGCGCGCCCGGCATGAACGAACCGGAAGCCGAATACGAGACGGTCTGGACTTCCCCCACCTACGAATTTTTCGCCGACGCCAACGACACCTGCTTCGTCGATACGGGGCTGAATACCGAAGGGCAACCCTACACCTATCGCCTTCGCTTTTACACCAGTGACGACCCGATCCCCCTGGGTACTACCCGGCCGGCTTCTTCGGTCTTCCTGAGTATCTCGCCCTCGGATAATCGCAATATCCTGAGCTGGGACTTCGACGTGCCCTGGATCAATACCCAGTACGTAGTATACCGCGAGGCGAGCAACGGGGAATTCGTCCTGCTCGATACCGTAGATCAGGAAACTACCTACACCGATTTCGGCCTGGCCAACGGCGACCGCTACTGCTACCGCATCGAAAGCATCGGCAGCTACGGGGTGGAAGGAGTCGTCAGCCCGATCATCAACTTTTCGCAGAAAGCCTGCGGCGTTCCGGAAGACAATATTCCACCCTGCGCCCCCGTGCTGGAAGTGAGCAATATCTGCGACGAACTGGTGAGCTGCGCGGATGAAGAAGCCCTCTTCAATACCTTAAGATGGCGAATCGAGCCCGAAACCTGCGAAGACCCCAGCGACGTGGTCGGCTACAACGTTTACTACGCACCGATCGAAGGCGCCGATTTCAGCGTGATCGCCCGCTTCGATGAGGCCGGCGAGCTCACCTACGAGCACAAACCGGAAATGGGCATCGCCGGCTGCTACGCCGTCACGGCGGTCGATTCCTTCCAGGTCAATGAAAGTGCTTTCAGCGAGATCATCTGCGTGGACAACTGCCCGTTCTATACCCTGCCCAATACCTTTACGCCCAACGGCGACGGACAAAACGACACCTTCCGGCCTTTCCCCTACTGCTTCGTGGAAAGCGTCGACTTTCAGGTGTTCAACCGCTGGGGGCAGCTGGTTTACCGCACCGAAGACGCCAATATCAACTGGACGGGCGTCAACCTCAACGGCCAGGAACTGGCGGAGGGCGTTTACTACTTCACCTGCCGCGTCTTCGAACGCCGGGTCAGCGGCATCGAACTCAGCGACCAGGTGATTACCGGATACATCGAACTGATCCGGGGCGGCAGCAGGTAATTTTGAAACCGGAAGGGTCATAAAAACGCTTTAATTTGAACAATACGCCCTATTTTCCCGTCTCCTATTCCAAATTGCACAGTTGATATGTTTACGGGAATAATCGAAGCGCTCGGCAGGGTACAAAAAATCCGGCGCGAAGGCAGTAATGTCCACTTCACGGTTCAATCCGCGATATCCAATGAATTGAAGATCGACCAGAGCGTCTCGCATAACGGCGTCTGCCTGACGGTAGTCGGCCTGGACGGCGACACCCATATCGTCACCGCCGTTGAAGAGACCCTGAAACGCTCCAATCTCGGCGACTGGCGGGAAGGCAGCCCCGTCAATCTGGAACGCAGCATGCGTTCTGACGGACGCCTGGACGGCCATATTGTGCAGGGCCACGTCGACGCCACCGGAACCTGCACGGCCGTAGAGGAAACCGGCGGCAGCTGGTATTTTCGTTTCCAATACCAGCCGACGGAGGAACACCTGCTGGTCGACAAAGGGTCGGTCAGCATCAACGGCGTAAGCCTGACGGTGGTTGCGCCCGAAAACGACCGGTTTTCCGTAGCGATCATCCCCTATACCTACGAGCATACCAACTTCAACGCCCTCCGCCCGGGTGACCGCGTCAACCTCGAATTTGACGTCATCGGAAAATACATCGCCCGGTACGTGGCGCTCTATCTGAAAGACCGCTAACTCAACGGCACTGACAAAAATCAACCTCCGCGGCTGATATCCGTCATTGGTATTTCATGGTTACAAGGTTGACCTTACCGGTAACCAAGAAACAATGAAAACAGCGAATACCAGTTTGCCCCTTTCCGGACAAGTAGCGTGGATTACCGGCGCTTCTTCCGGCCTGGGCGCCCAGCTTACCTTTGAATTTGCCGAGCGCGGCGCCGACCTCATCCTCTCCGCCCGCAACCTTACGAACTTGGAAGAGGTAAAATCTCAACTTTCCGCCTACCCGGTCAGCGTCCACCTGCTTCCGCTGGACCTAGAGCAGCTCGAACAACTGCCGGCCAAAGTGGATCAGGCGCTTTCCCTTGCCGGCCGGGTGGATATCCTCGTCAATAACGCCGGCCTCGCCATCCGGGACTTCGCGCTGGCCACCAGCCCGGAAGTCGACCAAAAACTCATGAATATCAATTATTTCGGGCCGGTCTTGCTGACCAAACGCCTCCTGCCCCACCTGCTGGCACGGGGCACGGGACAAGTGGTTGTGGTCAGCAGCTTGTCCGGAAAATTCGGGGTGCCCCGCACGGCTGCCTACGCCGCTTCCAAGCACGCGCTGCACGGCTTTTTCGAGACCCTACGCAGTGAGATCGCCCCTTCGGACATCCACATCACCATCATCGTCCCGGGCATGATCAAGACCGAGATCACCGCACACGCCTTGCAGGGGGACGGATCGACCTTCGGCCGGCTGGAAAAATCTTTCAAAACCGCTTATCCGGTAAAAAAAGCAGCCCGGAAAATGATGCAGGCCATTTTGCGCAAACGCGAAGAAGTTTTCGTCGGCGGTCACGAACGGTTCACCCTTTTTCTGCACCGATTATCCCCCTACCTCTTGCGACGATTCATCCGCAGTCATCCTTTGCGACGCTTGCGAAAATGGCAACAACTATTTACCGCCAAGAAAAAAAATAACCATGACGTGGTTCGATAAACTCAAACTCATCGCGCACATCCTGCGCTGGCGGCTCACCTGGGGCCGGTATTCGCTCGACTACCGCCCCCGCCGGGTAGCTTCCCCGAAGTTCATCACCGCACGGCAGGCCGCCGCTCTTATCCCCGACGGCGCTTGTCTTTTTTCCAGCGGTATCGGCGGTAACGCCCGCTGCTCGATTTTTTTCTTCGCCATCCGCCACCGGTTTAAAACAAGGGGCCGCCCCCGCAAGCTCACCTGGATCAACGGCGGCGCCCAGGGGTCGCGCGGCCGGGTGCCGGGCACGGTGGAAGACCTGGGCGTCCCCGGCCTGATGGATACCTACATCGCCGCCCACCTGGAAACGGCGAAAGCCCAGCTGCGCCTCGCACAAGCGGGTCAGCTGGCGCTCTACACCCTGCCCCAGGGTATCATTGCACTACTGCTGAACGAACAAGCCAAAGGACGCCCCTGGCTGCATTCCAAAGTTGGGCTGGGCACCTTCCTCGACCCCGCGGCGGGCGGCGGGTCGGGAGTCGTTCCATCCGGCCCGGAACGCTTTATCGCTTCCGACGGCCAGATCCTGAGCTACACCATGCCCCAACCCGACTTCGCCCTGTTCAACGCTCCTTATGCCGACGCCGAAGGCAATATCTATTTCCACCACGCCGCTACCCTGACGGAAAATATTCCTTCCATCTGCTCGGTACGCCGACACCATGGCCAGGTGCTGGCGACCGTGGCCGCAATTATTCCCAAAGACGCCGACCGCATCAGCGTCCCGGCGCGCTTCGTCGATCACATCGTCGTCAACCCCTACAGTGAACAGACCGCCAGCGTTCTCCAGCGCCGCTACTGGCCCGTTTTCACCCCGGAGAGCACCGAAGCCATCCGGCCGGCGATCGAACGACTGAAATTCATCAATACCTTTCTGAAAATCACCCCCGTACGCACCGAGATCGGGAATCTGATGGCGCGGCTGGGGGCCAGCCTTTTCCTGCAAAACGTACCCAATGGAGGGACCATCAATATCGGCGTGGGCTTCCCGGAAGAGGTCGCCCGGATAGTGGTGGAACACGACCTGGTCAAAGATTACACCTTCACCACCGAGGCGGGCTCCTACGGCGGGCTTCCCACTCCCGGCATCTTTTTCGGCGCAGCCATTCGGCCGGAGCACCTGGAATCCAGCACCGCCATGTTCGAACGCTATCACCGGCATCTGGACATGGCCGTACTCGGCTTTTTGCAGGTCGACAGCCAGGGTAATGTCAACGTCTCCAAAAGAGGCCCCAGCGTTACAGACTACGTGGGGCCGGGCGGGCTCCCGGATATCATCCACGGCGCCCGGCGCATCATCTTCATCGGCGCCTGGATGCACGGAGCGGAATTTTCCTTGCAAAACGACCGGGTACGGCTCCAAAAGCCGGGTATCCCCAAATTTGTACCCCAGGTGGATGAGGTGACTTTCAATGGGCAGGTGGCCCTGCAAAACGGCAAAAAGGTCTTCTACGTCACCACCGTCGGCTTTTTCCAGCTCACGCCCCACGGCCTGCAGCTCATGGCCCGCTTCCCGGGTATCGATATCGAAAGGGATATCCTGCAACAAACAAAGGCCCGTATCTACCTGCCTCCCGGCGAGACGGTCCCGGTGGTGCACCCGAAAATAATGACTGCCAAGGCATTTGACCCCAAGCTGCCTCCGACGCTGCGGAAAAAGGTGGCTTCCCTGTGAGTCACTACTGAATAATCCGGGCTAATACCATTTTTTAGATGGACTGTCGTAAATAGAAATCAGGTTATTTTGCGGCTAATCGAGGCAAAAAACGTAGATATAGCTGGGGCTACATCGAGGCTTTTTAACGAAGAGTAGTCGCAAAAGAAGCGATTTTTATACGACACTTCTTCTAAAAAATGGTATGACTAGCGAAAATTCAACCAACTGGAGCAACCCCCAAACAAGAAAGCCCCCGCTGCTTTCCGGCAACGGGGGCGTCTTTTAACCCGGATACCTTATTCCGGTTATTCTTCTACTTCTTCGTATTCTGCGGCGCGGCGCGCTTCGTAGGCCGCCTGCGCTTCTTTCGTGGTAACGAGTAGATCCTGCCAGTCGCGCATACCCGTACCGGCCGGGATGCGCTTCCCGACGATGACGTTTTCTTTGAGTCCCATCAGGTTGTCCTGCTTGGCGCCGATGGCGGCGGTGCTGAGCACTTTCGTCGTCTCCTGGAAGGAAGCGGCGGAGATCCAGCTGTACGTACCCAGAGAAGACTTGGTGATACCCTGCAGCAGCGGGCTCGAAGTTGCGGCGATGGCGTCCCGGAATTCGACCAGGGCCTTATCGTTGCGGCGCAGGAAAGAATTTTCTTCGCGCAACTGCCGCAGCGTCACCAGCTGTCCGGGCTTCAGCTTGTTGGAATCACCCGAATTGGTGACCACCTTCTTGTCGAAGATCCAGTCGTTTTGTTCCAGGAATTCGTACTTCTCGACGGCCTCGCCTTCGAGGAAGCTGGTATCGCCGGCGTCTTCGATCTGGACGCGGCGCATCATCTGGCGGACGATCACCTCGATGTGCTTATTGTTGATGGTGATACCCTGCGAGCGGTACACCTCCTGGATGCCGTTCACCAGGTACGACTGTACGGCGAAGGGCCCTTTGATGTTGAGGATATCGCGCGGAGCTGTAGAGCCGTCGGAAAGCGGCGTACCGGCGCGAACGAAGTCGCCGTCCTGCACCAGGATGTGCTTGGACAGGCCGATGAGGTACTTCCGGCGCTGTCCGTCTTTCGCTTCGACGATCACCTCGCGGTTGCCCCGCTTGATCTTGCCGAAAGAAACCACCCCGTCGATCTCGGAGACCACTGCCGGGTTGGACGGATTGCGCGCTTCGAAGAGCTCGGTAACCCGCGGCAGACCACCGGTAATATCCTGGATCTTTCCCAGCTTACGCGGGATCTTCACGATCTTCTGCCCGGCTTTCACATCGCTGCCGTCCTCGATCGAGATGTAAGAGCCCACCGGCAGGTTGTAGCTTTTCAGCTCTTCGCCGTCGGCGTTGAGGATGTGAATGGTCGGGATCTTCCGCTTGTTCTTGGCTTCGACGATCACTTTTTCTTCATATCCCGTCTGGTCGTCGCGCTCTACCCGGAAAGTAATGCCCTCTTCGATCGATTCGAATTTCGCGATCCCCGGGTATTCCGAAACGATAACCGCGTTGAACGGGTCCCATTCGCAGATGCGGTCGCCCTTTTTAATTTCCTGCCCTTCCTTGATAAAGAGGATGGCGCCGTAGGGGATGTGATGCGAAGAAAACTGTTTGCCGGATTTGGGATCGACGATGCGGATCTCGCCGGTACGCGAAAGCACGATATCCGTGGAGCTTCCCGTGTCGCCCAGCGATTCGGTGACGCGAACGCTGTCGAATTCGACCTTGCCGTTGAACTTGGCAACGATCTCCGACTCCGTTTTGGATACCGAAGCGATACCACCGACGTGGAAGGTGCGCAGGGTCAGCTGCGTACCCGGTTCGCCGATCGACTGGGCGGCGATGATGCCCACGGCGTCTCCTTTCTCGGCGATGCGGCCGGTAGCCAGGTTGCGGCCGTAGCACTTGGCGCAGACGCCGCGCTTCGTATCGCAGGTCAGTACCGAGCGGATGGTTACCATTTCAACGCCGATCTCCTCGATGTATTCTGCGGCTTTGCCGTCGATGAATTCTCCCGACTCGACGATGACCTCGTCCGATTCTGGGTGAACGATATCGTGCAGGGTATAGCGGCCTTCGATTCGCGAAGCGAGCGACTCGATAACCTTTTCGTTGTCTTTCAGCGCCGAAGTTTCGATGCCCCGCAGGGTGCTGCAATCCTCTTCCAGGATCACCACGTCCTGAGCGACGTCGACCAGTCGGCGCGTCAGATAACCGGCGTCGGCCGTCTTCAGGGCCGTATCGGCCAGACCCTTGCGGGCGCCGTGCGTAGAGATAAAGTATTCGAGTACCGAAAGCCCGTCCACGAAGTTCGAGAGGATGGGGTTTTCGATAATGGCGCCTCCGGTATCGCCGGATTTCCGCGGCTTGGCCATCAGGCCCCGCAGCCCGCACAGCTGTTTGATCTGCTGTTTGGAGCCCCGTGCGCCGGAGTCGAGCATCATAAATACCGAGTTGAACCCTTGCTTGTGCTGCGCCAGCTCGCGCATCAGCACGTCGGTGATGCGGTTGTCGGCGTAGGTCCACTTGTCGATAATCTGGTTGTAGCGTTCGTTATTGGTGATGAGGCCCATGTTGTAGTTATCCCATACCTCGTCGACTTCCGACTGCGCTTCGTCAAGCGTAAGCTGTTTGACCGAAGGCGTGATCAGGTCACCCAGGTTGAAGGAGAGGCCCCCTTTGAAGGCCCACATGAAGCCCATTTCCTTGATGTTGTCCAGGAAATCGGCCGTCACCGCGAAGTTGGTTCGGCGAATAACGTCGCCAATGACGCGCTTCAGGTTTTTCTTGGTGAGCAGCTTATTGACGAAAGGCACCTTCTCGGGCACCACCTGGTTGAAGATGACGCGCCCGGTGGTCGTCTCGATCAGGGACGGTTTGATGGAGCCGTCTTCCGCCTCCGTCGAAACGCGCACCTTGATCTTGGCGTGCAGGTCCAGTTTATTTTCGTTGTAGGCGATAATCACCTCTTCGGCCGAATAGAAGGCGCGGCCTTCACCCTGCACTTTGATCTCCTCCGTCGAGCTGCGCTCTTTGGTGATGTAATACAGGCCCAATACCATATCCTGCGACGGCAGGGTGATCGGCGAGCCGTCCTGGGGGTTGAGCATGTTATGCGACGAAAGCATCAGCACCTGTGCTTCCAGGATAGCGGCCTGGCTCAGCGGCACGTGCACGGCCATCTGGTCGCCGTCGAAGTCGGCGTTGAAAGCGCCGCACACCAGCGGGTGCAGCTGGATGGCTTTACCTTCGATCAGCTTGGGCTGGAAGGCCTGGATCGAGAGGCGGTGCAGCGTCGGCGCCCGGTTGAGCATGACCGGGTGTCCTTTGAGGATATTCTCCAGGATCTCCCAGATCACGGGGTCTTTGCGATCGACCAGTTTCTTGGCCGATTTCACCGTCTTGACGATGCCGCGTTCGATGAGTTTGCGGATGATGAACGGCTTGAACAATTCGGCCGCCATGCCTTTCGGCAGGCCGCATTCGTGCAGTTTCAGCGTCGGACCGACCACGATCACCGAACGGCCGGAATAATCGACCCGCTTACCCAGCAGGTTCTGACGGAAACGGCCCTGTTTGCCTTTCAGGATATCGCTGAGCGACTTGAGGGCGCGGCCGCCTTCGGCTTTTACGGCATTGGATTTGCGGGAGTTGTCGAAAAGGGAGTCGACCGCTTCCTGCAACATGCGCTTTTCGTTGCGCAGGATGACTTCCGGCGCCTTGATCTCCAGCAAGCGCTTCAGGCGGTTGTTGCGGATGATGACGCGGCGGTACAGGTCGTTGAGGTCAGAGCTTGCAAAACGGCCGCCGTCCAGCGGGACGAGCGGGCGCAACTCCGGCGGCACCACCGGCAGGTACTGGATCACGGCCCATTCCGGGCGGTTTTCCATGCGGGTGAGGCCGTCGCGGAACGCTTCCACTACGCGCAGGCGCTTCAGGGCTTCCGACTTGCGTTGCTGGGAAGTCTCATTGGCCGCCTGGTGGCGCAGGTCGTAGGAGAGCTGATCGAGGTCGAGGTTCATCAGCAGGTCGCGAACGGCGTCAGCACCCATTTTTGCGATGAACTTGTTGGGATCCCCGTCTTCGAGCATCTGATTGTCCTGAGGCAGCGTCTCCAGTATTTCCAGGTATTCTTCTTCGGTGAGCAGGTCCATTTTGGCGATGCCCTCATTTTCCTTAACCCCCGGCTGGACCACCACGTAACGTTCGTAATAGATGATCGATTCCAGCTTTTTAGAAGACAAGCCCAACAGGTAGCCGATCTTGTTCGGCAGCGATTTGAAAAACCAAATATGTACAACGGGGACCACCAGCTTGATGTGCCCCATGCGCTCGCGGCGCACTTTCTTTTCCGTTACTTCTACCCCACACCGGTCGCATACGATGCCCTTATAGCGGATTCGCTTGTACTTGCCGCAGTAGCATTCGTAATCTTTCACCGGACCGAAGATCCGTTCGCAGAACAACCCGTCGCGCTCCGGCTTGTACGATCGGTAGTTGATCGTTTCCGGTTTGAGCACCTCGCCGTAGGAGCGTTCGAGGATCTCATCCGGAGAAGCCAGGCTGATGGTGATGCTATCGAAATCCTGCTTTTGGATATGATCTTTCTTTTTGAAAGGCATATGGTAAAAATATTAGTTAAGTTATGTGGAACCGGCGCCGGGCCCTACCCGGCGCCGACGCCTTAATCAAATTTTACGTCCAGCGCCAGTCCGCGCAGCTCGTGCACCAGTACGTTGAACGACTCGGGAATGCCCGGCTCGGGCAGGTTGTCGCCCTTCACGATCGATTCGTAGGCTTTGGCGCGGCCGTTGATATCGTCGGACTTGATGGTGAGCAGTTCCTGCAGGATGTTCGAAGCGCCGAAAGCTTCGAGCGCCCAAACCTCCATTTCGCCGAAGCGCTGACCACCGAACTGCGCTTTACCACCGAGCGGCTGCTGGGTGATGAGCGAGTACGGGCCGATCGAACGGGCGTGCATCTTGTCGTCGACCATATGCGACAGTTTGAGCATGTAGATCACGCCGACCGTCGCCTGCTGGTGGAAACGGTCGCCCGTTTCCCCGTCGTGCAGGTATGTCTGTCCCAGGCTCGGCAGCCCGGCCTTCTGGATATACTCCTCGATCTCGTCCTGGCTGGCCCCGTCGAAGATCGGCGTCGCGAATTTGACGCCCAGCTTTTCGCCGGCCCATCCCAGTACCGTTTCGAAGATCTGTCCGAGGTTCATCCGCGAGGGTACGCCCAGCGGGTTGAGCACGATATCGACGGCGGTGCCGTCTTCGAGGAAAGGCATATCTTCGATACGCACGATCCGCGAAACGATGCCCTTGTTGCCGTGGCGGCCGGCCAGTTTGTCGCCCACCTTCAGCTTGCGCTTCTTGGCGAGGTATACCTTGGCCAGTTTCAGGACGCCCGCCGGCAGTTCGTCGCCGATAGAGATATTGAACTTCTCGCGCTTGTAGCGGCCCACTTCTTCGTTGACCTTGATGCTGTAGTTGTGCAGCAGCCGCGCGATCAGGGTGTTGGTCTCCGGCGTATCCGTCCAGTTGCTGTAATCGACGGTGGTGTAGTCGATTTCGCGGAGTACCGACTGGTTGAACTTCGCGCCTTTGGGAATGAGCTGCTCGTTGTAGATGCTGCGCACGCCCTGCGAGGTTTTGCCTTTGAGCAGCAGCAGCAACTTGTCGATCAGCACCGTCTTCAGCTCGTTGAGCGAGATCTTGTGCTGGTCTTCGAGCTTGGTGAGCAGTTCCTTCTCCTGGGTCTTCTGGACCTTATCTTTCTTGGCGCGGGCGAACAGCTGCTTGTCGATGACGATGCCGTTCGTGGAGGGCGGCGCTTTCATGGAAGCGTCTTTGACATCGCCGGCCTTGTCGCCGAAGATGGCCCGCAGGAGCTTCTCTTCCGGCGTCGGGTCCGATTCCCCTTTCGGAGTGATCTTACCGATCAGGATGTCGCTCTCTTTCACCCAGGCGCCGACGCGGATAATGCCGTTCTCGTCGAGGTCTTTGGTCGCTTCCTCGCTGACGTTGGGGATATCGTTGGTCAGTTCCTCCTCGCCCAGCTTGGTGTCGCGCACGTCCATCTCGAATGATTCGATGTGGATGGAAGTAAAGATATCCTCCTGGACTACGCGCTCCGAAAGCACGATGGCGTCCTCGAAGTTGTATCCTTTCCAGGGCATGAACGCCACTTTCAGGTTCTGGCCGAGCCCCAGTTCTCCTTTCTCGGTTGCATAACCGTCGCACAGGATCTGGCCTTTCTCCACGCGCTGCCCGCGTTTGACGATGGGGCGCAGGTTGATGGCCGTTCCCTGGTTGGTGCGGCGGAACTTGATCAGTTTATACGTTTTGCGGTTGTCTTCGAAAGACACCAGTTGTTCTTCGTCGGTGCGGTCGTAGCGGATGATGATCTCGTTGGCGTCGACGTATTCCACGACCCCGTCGCCTTCGGCGTTGATGAGCATGCGGGAGTCGCGGGCCACCTTGCCTTCCAGTCCGGTGCCTACCACCGGCGAGCTGGGTCGGATCAGCGGCACGGCCTGGCGCTGCATGTTCGAGCCCATGAGGGCGCGGTTGGCGTCGTCGTTCTCCAGGAAGGGGATCATGGAAGCGGAAACCCCCACAATTTGGTTGGGCGCTACGTCCATGTATTCGATCTCCTCCGGCGTCAGTACCGGGAAGTCGCCGTGTTCGCGGCATTTGATCCGGTCGGAGACAAAGGCGCCCGCTTCGTTGAGCGGCGCGTTGGCCTGAGCGATCTTTTTGTAATCCTCCCCTTCCGCCGAGAGGTAGAAAGGATCGCCTTCCACTTTGACGGTGCCGGATTCCACTTTGCGGTAGGGCGTTTCGAGGAAGCCCATTTTATTGACCTTGGCGTGCACGCACAGGGTGGAGATCAGGCCGATGTTCGGTCCTTCCGGCGTCTCGATGGTGCACAGGCGGCCGTAGTGAGAATAGTGGACGTCGCGCACCTCGAAGCCGGCTCTTTCGCGGGAGAGGCCGCCGGGCCCCAGCGCCGAGATACGCCGTTTGTGGGTTATCTCGGAAAGCGGGTTCGTCTGGTCGAGGAACTGGGACAGCTGGCTGGTGCCGAAGAAAGAGTTGATCACGGAAGACAGCGTCCGGGCGTTGATCAGGTCGACCGGCGTAAATACTTCGTTATCGCGTACGTTCATGCGTTCGCGGATGGTGCGGGCCATGCGGGCCAGGCCAACGCCGAACTGGGCGTAGAGCTGTTCGCCCACCGTGCGCACGCGGCGGTTGCTGAGGTGGTCGATATCGTCGATCTCGGCGCGTTGGTTCATCAGGCTGACCAGGTAGCGCACGATGTCGATGATGTCTTCTTTGGTGAGCACCAGGATGCTGGTGTCGATTTCCAGCCCCAGCTTGCGGTTGATCTTATAGCGACCCACCTCTCCGAGATTGTAGCGTTTGTCGGAGAAGAAGAGTTTATCGATGATGCCGCGGGCCGTTTCTTCGTCGGGCGGATCGGTGCCGCGCAACTGGCGATAGATGTACTGTACGGCCTCCATTTCCGAGCTGGAAGGATCTTTCTGCAGCGTATTGTAGATGATGGAATAATCCTGGTCGATGTCCTCTTTCTGCAGAATGACCATTTCGGCTTCGGCTTCGAGAATGAGTTCGATGTTCTCTTCGTCGAGAACGATATCGCGTTCGAGGATGATCTCGTTGCGTTCGATGGTGACGACTTCGCCGGTATCTTCATCGACAAAATCCTCCGTCCAGGAGCGCAGCACCCGGGCGGCGAGTTTGCGGCCGATGGCGTTTTCCAGTGCGTCGCGCGTTGCCGGGATCTCATCGGCCAGGCCGAACAGGTCGAGGATGGCCTTATCGGTATCGAAGCCGATGGCGCGCAGAAGCGTTGTTACCGGAAACTTTTTCTTGCGGTCGATGTAGGCGTACATCACCGTGTTGATGTCGGTAGCGAACTCCATCCAGGCGCCTTTGAACGGGATGACCCGGGCGGAATAGATCTTGGTGCCGTTGGGGTGGAAGCTCTGTCCGAAAAAGACCCCGGGCGAGCGGTGGAGCTGCGAGACGATCACCCTTTCGGCGCCGTTGATCACGAAGGTGCCCTTCGGCGTCATGTAGGGAATATTGCCCAGGAAAACGTCCTGGACGATGGTCTGGAAGTCGACGTGTTCTTCGTCGTTACACGACAGGCGCAGCTTTGCTTTCAGCGGCACGCTGTAGGTGAGTCCCCGCTGCATACATTCTTCGATGGAATAGCGGGGCGGGTCGACGAAGTAATCGAGGAACTCCAGTACGAAGATGTTCCGCGCGTCGGTAATGGGAAAATTCTCTTGAAAAACTTTGTACAATCCTTCGTTGATCCGATTTTCGGGTGTGGTTTCCAGCTGGAAGAATTCCTGAAAGGATTTTATTTGTATTTCTAACAGATCCGGATATTGAGGGGCGAGTTTGATCTTGCCGAAGTTCACTCGCATGTCTTCGGCCGTAAGTACTTTACCGTTTGATGTCATTTGCAACGTTGTTTTTAAAGGAGGCAACTATAAGTGGCTGTTTTCCCTCGACATGTTATTATACCGAAAAAGTCGACAAAAAGTTCAACTAAAATACGTAAATATACAACAATAGGCTTAGCCAGTTGCTGTACAACTCGCTAAGCCTGCCAACGGCCGTCAGCCGGCGGGCGTTCCCGTTCCGGCTTTCGGCAATGGGTAGTCTTTACTTCAGCTCGACTTCAGCGCCGAGTTCTTCCAGTGCTTTCTTGATGCTTTCGGCCTCGTCTTTCGGCACGCCTTCCTTGAGGGTGCTGGGGGCCTCGTCAACCAGCGCTTTGGCGTCTTTGAGCCCAAGGCCAAGCAGGCCTTTCACTTCTTTGACCACCTTGAGTTTGGCGCTGCCGGCCGAGTTGAGGACTACATCGAATTCCGTTTTTTCCTCTACTGCTGCCGCTTCACCACCGCCGCCGGCGCCGGGAGCAGCAACTGCAACGGCGGCTGCCGCCGGTTCGATGCCGTATTCCTCCTTCATTATATCAGCCAGTTCGCTCACTTCTTTGACCGTGAGGTTCACCAGCTGATCTGCAATTGCTTTTAAATCTGCCATTTCGAACGTTTTTTAAGTACGATAATTTTTTTACAAAAATTTATCGTGCGTATTACTTGGAAGCCAAATTCATTGGAGGCTCGTTTCCCAGCGGGGTGGAGCCTCGGGTGTTACCCAAAGAAAAACAGGCGCCTCAGGCCTCTTCGCCGCGCTCTTCCAGTGCTTTGAGCAGGCCGCTGAGGGTGTTGCCGCCCGATTGCAGGGCGCTGATGACGTTTTTCATCGGCGACTGGAGCAGCCCGATCAGTTCGGCGAGGAGATCTTCCTTCGACTTAAGGGTCGAGAGGGTTTCGATCTGGTCATCGCCGATGAATACATCGGAATCGATATACGCTGCCTTGAGGAGCGGCCGCTCATTGGTCTTGCGAAATTCTTTGAGCAATTTTGCCGGCACGTTAGCCGTATCGGTAAACAGGATCGCCGTCGGGCCTTTCAGCGCTTCGAAAAGCGCGTTGTAATTGCGGTCTTCCGGCTTCGATTCCATCGCTTTTTTCGCCAGGGTATTTTTGATGACGCGCATCTCAATGCCCTTCTCGAAGCACTTACCCCGAAACTCATTGACCTGCGCAACCGTCATGGTGCTGGCGTCGGCGAGATAGAAAAATTGTATGTTGTCGAGTTTTTCCTGCAGTTCTTCGATAACCGCAGTTTTCTCTGCTTTAGTCATGATTGGTTGGTTTTGGAAAGCTTACCGAATCGTTTTTGCATCCACCTTGATGCCGGGGCTCATCGTGCTGGCCACGGTCACCGACTTCATGTACACTCCTTTGGCCGAGGACGGTTTCATGCGCATCAGCGTGGAGAGCAATTCGTTGGCGTTGTCGGTCAGCTTGTCCGGAGAGAAAGAGACCCGGCCGACGGAAGCGTGAATGATTCCGAATTTATCGACGCGGAAGGAGATCTTACCGCCTTTGACATCGGAGATCGCCGGCCCGATGTTGGGGGTAACCGTACCGGTCTTCGGGTTCGGCATCAGGCCGCGCGGGCCGAGTATCCGGCCGAGGCGGCCTACTTTGGCCATTACCTGCGGCATAGCGATAACGACGTCAAAATCGACCCAGCCGTCCTGGATTTTTTGTACCAGATCGTCGAGCCCGACGTAATCCGCGCCGGCCGCTTTAGCTTCTTCTTCCTTATCGGGTGTGCAGAAAACCAAAACGCGTTTGGTCTTGCCGGTGCCGTGGGGCAGTACGGTCGTGCCGCGCAGCGCCTGGTCGGCCTTCCGGGGGTCGACGCCGAGCCGGATGTGGAGGTCTACCGAAGCGTCGAATTTCGCCGTATTCACATCTTTGACCAAAGACATGGCTTCGGGCAAGCTGTAGTGCTTGGTGCGATCCACCTTTTCGTTGGCGGCGGTCCGTTTCTTTCCTACTTTCGCCATTTCTCAAAGTTTTGAGGTGCTAACGTCCCGACTTGGTGACCGGGACTCCCTGCGTTTTTTACAAATATTGTTTGAGGACTGGGTTTGGGTGTGGTGCTTAAATCTCATGATTACATTACCCGTTGTTTTTCCCAAACGGCGTCCTGCGAATTTTCTGTCCGGCTCGTTCGCCGGGCATTTTATTGTCAGTTATCGCTGCTGCTTTCGCCTTCCCAGGGCGGCGCGCCGTCCACCGTGATGCCCATGCTCCGGGCGGTGCCGGCCACCATGCGCATGGCCGATTCGATGGTGAAGGCGTTGAGGTCCGGCATTTTGTCTTCCGCGATCTCGCGCACCTGGTCCCAGGTCACCTTGCCGACCTTGTTCCGGTTCGGTTCGGGAGAGCCTTTTTTCAGGTTGGCCGCTTTCATCAGTTGGATGGCGGCGGGAGGCGTTTTGATGATAAATTCGAAGGACTTATCCTTGAACACCGTGATCACCACCGGCAGCAACTGTCCCTGCTGTTCCTGCGTTTTCGCATTGAAGCGTTTGCAGAATTCCATGATGTTGACCCCTTTGGCGCCCAGTGCGGGGCCGACGGGCGGCGCCGGGTTGGCCTGCCCTCCTTTAACCTGCAGCTTTATAAAAGTTTCTACTTCCTTTGCCATTGTGTAAAGCCTTTACTTAGCCGTCCGATCGCTTGCGGGAAGCTGCTTCTTCGGCGCTGCTGGCGCCGCCGGAGCACAAAAGCGAAGGACCGTCAGTTATACCAGATTGCCAGATCCTGGGAACGTCAGGACGTCTTTTCGACCTGCATGAAGTTGAGTTCCACTTCCGTTCCGCGCCCGAAGATCTTGACGATTACTTTCAGTTTTTTTCTTTCCTCGTTGACTTCCTGGATATCGCCCACAAATTCGCTGAAGGGTCCGTCGATGATTTTCACCGTTTCCCCGACGATAAAAGGTTCGATCAGCGCCTCGCCCGCGTCCTGTGATTCGTCAACTTTGCCGAGCATGCGATTGGCCTCGGAGGCGCGCATGGGTATAGGGTTGGTTTTTCCGAGGAAATGGATCACGTTGGGAATATTGGCGATGGTGGTTACCATCTCTCCGGAGAACTTGCCGGGCATCGCCTCGATCAAAATATAACCAGGCAGAATATTCCGTTCCGAGATCACTTTTTTGCCATTGCGGATCTTGTAGACTTTTTCAGTGGGCACCAGCACCTGTGAGATCACCTCGCTCCAGTTGGAACGCTGTATCTCCAGCTCGATCCGTTCTTTGATCTTGCGTTCTTTCCCACTAATCACCCGCAATGAATACCACTTCTTTTCCTCGGACATCAGTCTTTACTGTTTCTAGATCCCGTAGATCTGATCCAATACGCCTTTGGACACCAGGTCCATCACGAAGATGAGCAGCGCCAGGATCAGGGAAGCTACCAATACCAGGATGGTCGAGCTCTGGAGGTTGGGCCAGGAAGGCCAGGTCACCTTGTTGAGCAGCTCGTTATAGCTTTCTTTGATGTACAGAATTACCTTCTCCATAATATGATTCCCCTTGCGGCCGGCCGCGGCCGCGCCGTTGGAGGCAGACCTTTAGTTGGAGTTTTCACCACAACACTCCGGCCGGCCGCCGTTAAAGAAGCAGGAGAGACAGGACTCGAACCTGCAACCTGCGGTTTTGGAGACCGCTGCTCTACCAATTGAGCTACTCTCCTGTGTGTCGAAAAACGTCGCCGTTCTTTAAGCGAAAATTAAGCACCGCAACCGGGTGCTTAATTTTCGAAAAAAGCGGGTATGTCAAAGTAACCTTCGGCGGCCGGCGCTCAGCCGACCCCGAAGTACATTTAGTCCAGAATTTCAGTAACCTGACCGGCGCCGACGGTACGGCCGCCTTCGCGGATGGCGAAGCGCAGGCCTTTTTCCATGGCGATCGGGTTGAGCAGATTCACTTCGAGGGTGACGTTATCACCCGGCATTACCATCTCTACGCCGTCGGGCAGCTTGACGTCGCCCGTTACGTCGGTGGTGCGGAAGTAGAACTGCGGGCGGTAGCCGTTGAAGAAAGGCGTATGACGGCCGCCTTCTTCCTTACCCAGCACGTAAACCTCGCACTTGAAGTGCATGTGCGGCGTTACGGAGCCCGGTACACAGATGACCTGACCGCGCTTGATCTGCGTCTTTTCAATACCGCGCAGCAGCAGACCGGCGTTGTCGCCGGCTTCGCCACGCTCCAGGATCTTGCGGAACATTTCCACACCGGTGATCGTCGAAGTCAGCGGCTTTTCGCCCGGCTTCATCATACCGACGATCTCTACCGGATCACCGACGTTGATCACACCGCGTTCGATACGGCCGGTGGCTACGGTGCCGCGACCGGTAATCGAGAAGACGTCCTCGATCGGCATCAGGAAAGGCTTATCGACGGCGCGCACCGGTTCGGGGATTTCGGCGTCGACAGCGTCCATCAGTTCCATGATCTTACTAACGGCGTCGGCGTCCCCTTCCAGCGCTTTGAGGGCGGAGCCCTGAACGACGGAGGCGTTGTCACCGTCGAACTCGTACTGGTCGAGCAGCTCGCGCACTTCCATTTCCACCAGCTCGAGCATTTCCTCGTCGTCGACGAGGTCGACTTTATTCATAAATACTACGATCTTGGGCACTCCGACCTGGCGCGCCAGCAGGATGTGCTCGCGCGTTTGCGGCATCGGGCCGTCAGTAGCCGCCACCACCAGGATGGCGCCGTCCATCTGAGCAGCTCCCGTTACCATGTTTTTCACATAGTCGGCGTGACCGGGGCAGTCAACGTGTGCGTAATGACGCTTATCTGTTTCGTACTCTACGTGAGCAGTATTGATAGTAATACCCCGCTCTTTTTCTTCCGGAGCGGCGTCGATGGAATCATAAGTTTTCTTTTCTGCAAAGCCTTTTTCCGATAGAACAGTGGTGATCGCGGCCGTGAGGGTGGTTTTACCGTGGTCCACGTGCCCGATCGTTCCAATGTTAACGTGCGGCTTCGTTCTTTCAAATGTTGCCTTAGCCATCGTTGTAGAATTTTGAGTACGATTTTTAAGTGATTAAAATCAAAAATAACACGAGCCAAAGGAGAGCACGAAGCTCCCGTATTTCCGAACCTCCGGATCAGAAGGCCCGGGAAGCAGGACACCGTTGGCCGTTTATTCACTGTGAGCCAAAGAGGGGATTTGAACCCCTGACCCCTTCCTTACCATGGAAGTGCTCTACCCCTGAGCTACTTTGGCCTGGAACACACCCCGCTGCGCTCCTGCCCGCAAGGAACAAGGGGAGCAACATCGGCTGGTCATTAGTTATAACTTGCCTGGGTAAGACCGATGATGTCAAAAAATTGAGCGGGCGACGAGACTCGAACCCGCGACCCTCAGCTTGGAAGGCTGATGCTC
>CAYQQU010000074.1:0-25118 GCA_964419545.1 uncultured Saprospiraceae bacterium
AGTTACACACCACAAGGGGCTTCCGTGCCGGAAGTACGGAATATTCGCTGCATGTCGACCATCTTTCCTATTCCGTACCTCCGGCATTGCAATCATTGCAAACGAAATAGGCTACCGGTAGCTCGTACGGCTGGGACGAGAGCACAACAATGTTTCAAACCGAGAATTGCTGGCAAACAGGTTAATTATCGGCCTCGAGTGGATGGACAATCGGTTGGTGTCCCTGCTACGGAGCTTAACTTCGTTGTACCGGCAAAAGAGAAGGGATGATCCCCAAAGAGCCATCCCTTCTCCACAAAATCTATAAAACACGAGTTGGATTTACGTATTGGTTTGCAGGACATATCCTTTCATTCCCTTTTTCCCGTTATCACTGTCGGCTTCCCCGTCAAAGGCTTCGACGGCTTCTTCGATGCTCATGAAGAAATTATTATCGCCGATCTTATCCGTAAGATGCGCTTTGGCCATCGCGTCGCGCACCGGCCCTTTGACGCCGGAAAACATTACCCGGTGTCCGGCAGCGCTACATTCGTCGATCACCTCTTCCAGCGCGTGCGCCGCGCTGCTGTCGATGTTGTTGATGCTCTGGGAAACGATGATCACGCCTTTTAGCGCCTCTCCCTTGGCGGCGATCTCCTCCTCCAGCTTCTCCTTGAAGTAGTTGGTATTGGCAAAGTATAGCTGAGCGTCGAAGCGGATGATCAGCAGATCGTCGCGCTGCTCCAGGTTTTCGAAGCGTTCGATATTCCGGAAAAAATGGGTGCCGGGCACGCGGCCGAGTACAGCTACGTGGGGGCGGGTGGTGCGATAGATGACCATGACGAGCGAAAGGACGACGCCGACGCCAATGCCCTGTTCGATACCCAGGGTAAGGGTAGCGAAAAAGGTGACCAGCAGCATCACGAAGTCGGTGCGATTGCTGTGCCACAGATGAATAGCCTCCCGGTAGTCGATCAGTCCGAAAACAGCTACCATGATGACGGATGCGAGGATGGCTTTCGGCAGGAAGTAGAAGAGCGGCGTCAGAAAGAGCAGGGTCAGCACAATGAGCAGGGCGCTGATAATGGACGCCATACCCGTCTTGGCCCCGGCCTGATCATTGACGGCCGTACGCGAAAAGCCGCCGGTAGTCGGATACGACTGGAAAAAGGCGCCCCCGATGTTGGCCAGCCCCAGGCTGATGAGTTCCTGATTCGGGACGACCTTGTAGTTCTTATGTTTGGCCTGCACTGCTTTGGCCACGGCGATGCTTTCCATGAAGCTGACCAGCGCGATGGCCAGCGCGATGGGCAATAGCGCCTGGAAATCTTCCATGGAAAAAACAGGCGCCGCGAAGGAGGGCAGTCCTTCCGGCACTTTCCCGACGATCTTGACGCCTTGCTCGGTCAGGCCCAGCCCCCATACCGCCAGGATGCCGAAAACGACGGCCAGGAGCGGCCCGGGGATGGAGCGGTTGACCCGCTTGATCCCCATAATGATCGCAACGCCGCCCAGGCCGATAGCGAAGGTGATCCAGTTGATGGCGCCGAACTGCTCGACGGCGTGGAGGAGAATTTCGTGTACGTGGTGGCTGCGCGGAATATCGACTCCCAACAGGTGTTTGAGCTGGCTGAGCCCGATGATGAGCGCCGCCGCCGAGGTAAACCCGCTGATGACGGGATGAGACAGGAAGTTGACCAGGAAGCCCAGCCGGAAGAGGCCGAGCAAAAACTGGATCGCCCCGACGAAAAACGCCAGCGCAATGGCCAGCGCGATATACGTTTCCGTGCCGCCTTCCGCAAGCGCGCCGATACCGGCCGCCGTCAGTAAGGAGACCATAGCGACGGGACCGACCGCCAACTGACGGGAAGTGCCGAATATTGCGTAAAGGATCAATGGTACGGTGGATGCATAGAGCCCGTAAATCGGCGGCAAACCGGCGATCATCGCATAGGCCATGCCCTGGGGGATCAGCATAACCCCTACGGTGAGGCCGGCCGAGAGGTCGCCCTTGAGCGCTCCGCTTGAATAACGGGGCAGCCATTCCAGTATCGGTATAAAGTTCTTGAAATTCATTGGTCCCGGTTTTTTGTCATCGGATGCCGCAAAGTTAATGGGCCGCGCCGCCTGGTTCAGTGACAAAAATCACGGTTTGCCGGAACCGGAACTTATCGGGAGAGCCTCGTGGTGGCTGTAAAGCACCTGCCGGTGGCCTTTTGAAATATGCCCCCCCTACTCCATTTTCTCGGGAACGCCGGGAAAGGCCTTTTCCCAGGCGACCAGGCCGCCGTCCATATTGAAGACCGACGAAAAGCCGCTATTTCGCAACAGGGTGCAGACGCGAACACTTCGCCGCCCGCTGCGGCAATAGACATAATAGTTGCGGCCGGGGTCGAGCACATCGAGGCGGTCCAGAAAGTCGGGCCCCAGATAATCGAGGTTTTCGGCGGAGAAAAGGCGGTCACCGGCGGCAAATTCTCCGGCAGTGCGGACGTCGAAGACTACAGCGTCATCGTCCTCCTCGACGGCTGTTTTGAACTCGGCCGGCGACAGGTTGTTGAGCGATTGTTTCAGGAGCTGCCATCGGCTCAGCTGGCAGGGCGCATTTTCTTCCATAACGCGTCGGCTATTTGGTTAGTCGGCCAACCAATTTAGCATTTTTTTCCAAATTCGTAAAGAGGGCAGGTCTCAGGGTCAGGGTTTCCCCGCCGGCTGCCCTGAAAACTGAAGGCCTGCCCCCTCGGATCATCCGGGTCAGACCACCCCCGCCGCGACCGGCGCCTGCGCCAGCGCCTGCTCCAGGTCGTAGATCAGGTCGTTGACGTTCTCCACCCCGACGGATAGGCGCACCAGGGAATCGGTGACGCCGAGTGCTTCGCGTTCTGCGGGGGGGACGCCGGCGTGGGTCATGGTAGCCGGGTGTTGCGCCAGCGACTCAGTGCTGCCCAGGCTCACCGCCAGCTTGACCATCTTGAGGTGATTGAGGAAAGCAAAAGCTTCGGCTTCGCCGCCGACCACGTTGAACGACACCATAGCGCCCGGCGAGAGGCACTGCCGCTTGAAGATGTCGTATTGTTCGCCGTCTTTTTCGGTCAGCAGTCCAAGGTAGTGGACCTGGCGCACTTTGGGGTGCTTTTCCAGGAATCGCGCCACCACCCAGGCATTTTCCGTTTGTTTTTCCATGCGCAGCTTGAGGGTTTCCAGGCTGCGCATCAGCAGCCAGCCCGTCCAGGGGCCTGCCATGCTGCCGAGGAAAGTGCGCAGATTTTTGACGCGTTGGATCATAGCCTGGCTGCCCAGTGCGGCGCCGGCGATGACGTCGCTATGCCCGCCGATGTATTTCGTGGCGGAATACAATACCAGGTCGGCGCCCAGCTGCAAGGGATGCTGGAAAAGGGGCCCGAGGTAAGTATTATCTACTGCTACCGGTACGTAGTGATCATCGGTGGAAAAATGATCGGCCAGCCGGCGCATTTCCGCGATATCGATCAGCATATTGGTGGGGTTGGCCGGCGTCTCGATGTACACCATGCCCAGGCGGGCGGCTTTTCCGGTGGCCTCCACCCGCGCCACGATGGCGTCGGTGGTTTCGGTGGGTTCGAAGCCTATCACTTCCACGTCGAACTTGGTCAGCACGTCACTGATGAAGTGCATGGTGCCTCCGTAGAGGGGCTTGCTGTACAGCAGGATATCACCCGGCCGCAGAAACTCGAACAGCACGGTGGAGATGGCCGACATGCCGCTTTCGAAGACGGCGCAGCCTTCCGCTTCGTCCCACAGACTCAGCCGGTTTTCGAGGATCTCCAGGTCCGGGTTGTTGAGGCGGCTGTAGATCAGCCCCGGGTTCTCGCCTTCCTCCTGCTCGCGCAGGCCGTAGGCGATCTCAAAAAAAGCCTTGCCTTCTTCGGCCGTGCGAAAAGCAAAGGTAGAAGTCTGGAAAATCGGGCATTTGACCGCGCCTTCCGACCATTCGGGCCGGTAGCCGTAGGACATCATTAAACTCTCGGGCTGAAAACGATGAGGTTGCATAATTACTGGTTTTATATGATCGGGAATAGGTTACCGCTTTTTTACAAATGTAGCCCGAACAAGAAAGAATGCCTACTGTTAAGGTTATATCGGGAAAATAAAGCTTTCAAAGCAATCCCCCTTAGGCGTTTAGCCTGAAATAATACATAAATGTTGCTCTTTTTAGAAAATTTTTCTGCACATGAGGTCTCTCGATTCTATTGATTTCCGGATTTTGCAACTGTTACAGGAAAACGCCAAATCGACAAATAAAGATATCGCGGCCCGCCTGGGCATGACGACTACGCCTATTTACGAGCGCATCAAACGGCTCGAAGAAGAAGGCTATATTCAAAAATACGTGGCCCTGGTGGATCGGCGCAAGCTCGACTACGCCCTGGCCGCCTATTGCAACGTTTCGCTGAAAGAACATTCGCAAACTTTCCTCCAACAGTTTGAAAAGCAAATTCAGGCGATTCCCGAAGTCCAGGAATGCTATCACATCGCCGGCTCCTTCGACTACCTCCTCAAGGTGGTCGTACGCGACATGGTCGCCTATCAGGATTTCGTGGTCAACAAGCTGGCCGCTCTCGACAATATCGGCAACGTGGAAAGCTCTTTTGTCATGACGGAAGTAAAATACTCGACGGCGCTGAACGGGAAACAGGTTTTGGTGAACAAAAGCGAAAAGACGCGGGCGCGCGCGAATGGGAAGTGAGTCTCAACCCGACAGCTATGGCCCAAACTACGGCATCCGGCACAACACCACCTTCTTTCCTTCCCAACCCGAAAAGCGCCGCAGCACCTCCACCTCGTAGCGCCGGATGAAGCGCTCTTCCGCCAGGTACAGATTGCCGGAGCGCGGCGCCGGATGGTACTCGAAGATATAACCGTTGGCGCGGGAAATGTAAAACGGGATAACGTAAGGCATGATCGGTGGGATGATCACTTCTGTGTCGAGCAACTGCCAGGGGCCGATGGCGGGCGTCACGGGCAGCGAGCTTTCCAGACCGGTCCAGTAGACGGGCTGGTCGCCGCTGATCCGCAGCGTCTCCCTGACGATAATCCGGTATTGGGCGCTGCGCTGCATGGTGCGCATCTGGTAGGGCAATACGGTGTAGTTGTACGCCACCCGCCCCGCGGCGAGCACCAGGGCCAGGATCAGCACGGTACGCAGGCGGATGCGGCTGAGCCGCTCGACCGCCCAGGCCGAAAGCAGAGTGAAAAACGGGAAAAACATGTAGTGATAGCGGCTGTGCGTGCCCGGCGCCGTCCAGTACAGCCAGATATTCGAGGCGATGAACAACAGGGAAAAAGTGATCAGCGGATTTTCCAGCAGGCTCTTGCGCCCCCGGCGCGTAAACAGCAGCCCTGCCGCCAGTATCCACGGCAGCAGATCGGCGATGAGCTGGAGCGGGAAGGTCAGCAGGTTCAGCCCGACGGCCGAGACCTTGCTTTCGGAGGCGGACTTTTCCGTCGCTTCTTTCAACAGTCGGAACAGAAACAGCCAGGCGTCGTCTTCAAAACTGTACCGGTAAAAATAGAGGGCGATCGTCCCGAACCCGATGACCATACTCAACAAATGCCGCCAACCGAACAAGACGCGCCACTGCCGGTACCAGGCCGCCGCCGCCAGTAAGGTGAAGGCCTGGAACGGCAGCGACGTCAGCCCCTTGATCAGAAACCCCACGCCCATCAGCACGTAGGAAAGTAAAAACATGTTGAAATACCGCCGCCGTTCGAAAGCCACGAAGATGGCGATCACCTGCAGATAGACGATCAGCCCGTACAGCAGGTCGATCTCACCGCTCAGTACAGTGGCGAAGTACAGCAGGTGACCGGTGGTGAGAAAAAAGATGCTCGACAACAAAGCCACCCGCTCGTTGACCCAGCGCCGGACGATGAAGTAGTTGATCAGGCCGGTCAGCAGAAATGCCAGGGTGGAAGGCAAACGCAGCACCCAGTTGTCGAAACTGCCGAACAACAAATAACAACCGGCGACCAGCCAGTTGAATACCGGCGGTTTATTGTAATAGCTCCAGCCGTGAACGGTGGGGCGCAGGTATTCGCCCCGGTAGATCATCTCCAGGGCAACCAGCGCCCGGCGCGGTTCTTCTCCGCGCAAATCCATCACGCCCAGGGTCGAGAAGAGCCCCCAGAGCAGGAGCGCCAGCGTCGCCCACAACAAGTATTGGTCGGTCCGTTGCATGTGCAGCTTTGGTTTGCGATCGCAAAATTAGCAAAGAACTGCTTATGCCCGGTAGTATTTCCGGATCTGCCGCCGCACGTACACCAGTCGGATGCCGCCGATGAGAAAAATGACCGGTGAGAGGGCGAGCAAAAACCAGCCCAACGGCCGGATCTCCTGCAGGGCCGACATCTCCAGGATGGCGAAGCCGGCGCTGAGGAAAACCACCGACGTGCGGAAATAGGCGAGAAAAGTACGCTCGTTGGCCAGACGGGTTCGCTCGATCGCCAGATAGTCCCTGGTCAGTATCTGTGGGTTTTCACTCATTTTTTTTAGCTGCAAAATCCGAAGCCGGGGAAAAATCTTCAAGGCAGTTGATCACATTGGGCCCAAATAGTCTTATTGACCCGGATTATTTCATGGGTTCAGCTCACTTGTTGCCGGACCAACTGGTGCAAGCGCGCCGTCGCTGCTGCCTGGTAGGTTACCGGATCGGATTGTTTAGGCCGGCCCAGATGGAAATAGGCTCCGGTCAGCTCCTGGTGCTGGACATCGGTCGCCAGGTCGAGAATAGGGGCCATGGCGCGTTCCGGGCTTTTGGCCAGCAGCAGGCCCAGGGCGTTGAAAGGGACGCGCAGCCAGGGATTCATGTGGCGGTTGAGGCGGGTGCGCGTCCAGCCCGGGCAAAAAGCATTGACGGTTATACCACGATCGGCGAAGCGGCGGGCCCACTCGTAGGTCAGCATGATGCGGGCAAGAGCGACCTGTTTGGCCATCCGGAAAAACGAAAAGTCGTTCTGCATCTCGATATCGTCCCATTGCACGGCGATGCCGCGATGCATGTCGCCGGCTACGTTCCAGATACGGCCCGGAGAGCGCATCCGGTCGATCAGCCCTTCGGTGAGCAGAAAAGGACCCAGAATATTGGTCGCCCAGTTGCATTCGTGGCCTTCCGGCGTCTCTTCTCGTTTGGGAAGGCTGGCGCCGGCGAGGTTGAAAAGCAGATCCAGGCGGTCGTGCTCCCGACGCAGATCGTCGAGTAAGTATCGTACCGAGCTGCGCAGCGCCAGGTCCGCGCAAAAAACAGTGATCCGGTCATTGCCGGTTGCTTCGCAAATGGCCCGGCGGGTCCGGTCTCCCTTTTCGCGGTCGCGCACTACGATAGCGACCGACCAGCCCCGGCGGGCGAGCCCGGTGGCGGCGGCCAGCCCGATACCCGAGTTGGCGCCGGTAACCAGAGCAGTGGATGGATTGGGATTGGTCATGATATCGAAGTTTGATGGGGTGGACGGAATCAAAGCGATAACATTGAACACGAATAGGGTTTGGGGATCAAAATAGGATTTTTATCGCTTTTACCAACTCAAAAAAACCTATCTACACATCTGCCCGGATAAAATGTTATATTAATAGCGTAAAGCCCATTGTTAAACGATAAACCGATACGAATGAGTGATAAAAGCTCCTTGAAAGAAAAGCTGCAAAAGCAATTGCAACACTGGAAAAGCGAACTGGAAGAGCTGAACGTCCAGCTGCGCCTGGGCCGCGCCGAAGCAGAAGATGCTTATGAAAAACAGAAAAAGCGATTCGCCGCCTGGCTGGCTAACGCCCGCGAGCAACTCGACGAGCTGGAAGACAAGTCGGAAGACTACGTGGAAAACCTCAAAGACCGGCTGGAAAAGCTAAGCAACCAGATCGTCAACAGCGAGCCGACCGACGCCGAAGGCTACCAGCGCCACCACCACGAAATGGGCGCCGCCCTGTCCGAAGCGGAAAGCAAACTGGCCGAAGCCCGCGAAAAAGGCTCGGACGCCGCCAAGGAGGTGTCGCACGACGTGCAGGATACCCTGACCAGCATCCGCACCCAGCTCGACCTCTTCTGGCTCAAGTTCAACCTCGGCAAAGCCGACGCCCGCGACGAAATGGAAGACCAGCGCAAACAAGCCTCGCACCGCATCCAGGAACTCAAGCACAAACTCGACGAATGGGAAGACGCAGCCGAGGATCGCTGGGAAAACTTCCGCGAAGAGATGGGCGAAGCGTTCCGGCATATTCGGCAGGCGTTTAGGAGGAAAGGTTGAGAGCTTGTTTGGAGGTAGTGCTTTTGAAGCGAAAAACTCAGATTTTGGGTTCTCCCGAAGGGATTTTTCCGGCTCATAGCAGCGCTACGGGCCGGAAAAATGCCACAGGGAGGTTCCAAAAGCTGGGTTTTGCAGCCAAAATGACTACCTCCAAACAAGCTCTGAGGTTCAGGTTTGCCCATTACAATGATTTGCCAAAGCAAAGGCTGTTTTCCACCCCGGCATACTGCCCGTAGTTGGGAATGCGGGTATAGCCGTGCCTGGGGTAAAAGCGAGCGGCTTCCACCTGCCTTTTACCGGTTTCCAGAATGCATTCGGCGTATGACAGCTCGCGCGCCCAGCTTTCCAGTTCGGCCAATACGCGGGCAGCCACGCCCTTGCCCCTGTGATCCGGGGCAGTATACATGCGCTTGACCTCAGCCACCCCCGGGCGGTGCTCCTTGAAAGCACCGCATCCAACGGGGCGACCTTCGCAGTAAACGACGACCACGTTATTCAGCCGGTCGATCTTGTTGTATTGCGCGTAGAAGGCATGCTCCGAACCGTCAGTATCCGCCAGATAGGCGTCGAGCTGGCGGACGAGGGCGACGAAGTCGGGATGGGTAGAATTGGTGCGTAGTAATTCCATCTTTAGATTCATTTTTTCCGCTTCGACCGCATAGCTCGGACTACCTGCAGGCCCTCCTTCCCGAGAAAAAGTTGGTAAGCTTCGGTTTCCATGCCGTACAAAGCCACTCGCCCTTCGGCGTCGCTATGTACGCCCCAGCCGTAGCGTTTGGTGAGGGGCGACGAGCGGAAGCAGGGTTGTCCTTTGGAGAAAAACGCTCTGCGTGCGGCGGCCCATTCGTTCTCCGGCAGGTCCTGGCGGATCGCATAAATCTGGAAAAATACATCGTCGGAGGTATATTCGTAAGGGTGCTCGATCAGCATTTCATACTGATAGTTGGCGATCGACTTTTTATTTCCCCGGATCGGAGGAACGGCGCCTGCTACGGCGGGGCAATCTTCGGCTACGGCGATGAAGGTGTTCTGGTAATTGGTGGTGTGGATCTTCATTTTTCCTGATTGTTATGGTTAACATACAGGCAGGATGCGAGCCTCAACTGTTGCGCTGATCCGCCAGCAACGTCAGCCATTCGTACAGCTGGCTGAAGAGGGTGAATTGGTCGATAACCCGCAACTGCGCGTTAAAGCCCCATTCATTGCGCTTATGGGGTTGGTTCAGCATCTCGTCCAAGGTGGTTGCCAGAGCAGGGATGTCGGTCGGATCGTCGTTGATCCTGCCGTTGACGTCATGCTGTACCTGGTGCCGCAGGCCGGCAGCGCCGGAGACGAGTACCGGTTTCTTTTTCCACATCGCCTCGGTGGCGGTGAGGCCGAAGCCTTCCTGGATCGAGTTTTGCACCACCAGGCTGGAGGAATACTGGAGGGCGTTGACGATCAGAGCGTTCTCTTTCGGGTTGTCGAGGGGCAGCAGCAGGATGGCGATGTCTTCCTGAATGGCCGGATCGATGCGTTGGTACTGGTCGATCAGTTCTGCGAGCACCGCCTTTCCTTCCGGGTCGTCGGAAACGAATTTCGGATCGGGCCCCCCCAGTACGAGCCTTGTCTTTTCGATACGGCGGGTAGTGCGCGCCTGCTGGTCGCCGTTGCGGCGCTTTTCCTCTTTTAAGTGAATAAAGGCCTGCATGAGTTCCTTGAACCCTTTCAGCCGGTCCCAGCGCGAGATCTGGGTCACCGTCGGTCGGTAGATGAGGTCGAGTTTGCTGTGATGGTTGACCTCATTGAAACTGCCGTCGGGCATCACGCGGCGCACCTGGTGCTCGTAAAAGGGAAAGAGGATCGGATCGCGGTCGTTGATGATGCCGGACTGATGCAGGATGCCCACGGATTTGTGCAAGGGCAGCATGCGGTTTTTGTGACTCAGGGGATCGATAGCCGGGGTGATGATGCTGGTCAGGTCCTGCAGCTGCAGGGGTACGTAGGCCGGCAGGCTGAAGACAAAATGATCGTAATCGTTGAAATAAGGGGAAAGAAAATCCCATACGTTTTTGGTGGTGTTGTTTTGTCGTTCGAGGCCGATATGGCAGCGCCAGATCAACTTGACGTTCCGCTGCTCCCGGATCATGGCCGCGAGCGGCATGGGTTGCGGATCGTGGACCACTACCACGTCGCCGTCCCGAATATATCCGATGGCTTTATCGACGTTTTGCCGGTTGATTTTCTCGTAAATGGTGCGGTCGTCGGCCGTAAAAGCGCCATTGCCGCTGCCGTGGATGGCGTTGTGGATGCGTTTGGTGAGGTCAAAAAAGTGTTCGTCGTCGGCTTCGATCACCAGCCATTCGATCTTCACGCCCAGCTCGCGCAGCAGGCGCATCTGGCTGGGCATCATTTCGGCGACGCCGCCGCCGATAGCGGTGGAGTTGATCATCCAAATAGTACTGCCTTCCAGTTTTTTGACGGGGGTCTGAGCGTTTTTCAGGAAGGCGCCTACAGCGTGGGTCAAAGAGCCGTAGGCCATGTAATTCTCGAACTTTGCGCCGTCTTTTACTTCAATTAACTGCATAAAAAAAGTTTTACGAATAAAAAAATGACTACGCTTTCCTTCTCCACGCAGCCATCTTCACCAAGCGCAAGCCGGCAAACCACTGGTTGGCCTGCCTAAGAAACTAATGTAAGGAATTCACGGGGAATCTCCTACTCTCCCACCCGGTGTCGCGAACAACCGACCCTGCGGCAGGTTGTGACGGAGCAAGCGAACACCTTTTCAGGATATATTCCGAATTGGAGTCAGTAATTCGGGTTCCGGGTCAAAATTGATGGCTTAATCCGGTTTAAGTTTTGGATTTGAATCTTCCGCAATCACCACGAGTCGACTACCCATCGAGGGTAGACTTCGATAGGTATCGGTAAATGGAATTTCCCCGTGATAATTCCACTTTTTTTGGAGGTTAAGGATTGGCTAAGGGGGTCGTCGTCGCCCCCCACTACTCCTCCTCCAGAAACGCCAGCACCTGTTCGTAGACGTTATCTGCGGTATACCCCAGTTTCTCGTCCAGCACGGTGTAGGGGGCGGAAAAGCCGAACGACTCCATGCCCCAGATCCGGCCGTTATGGCCCACCAGGCCGGCCAGCGTCACGGGCAGGCCGGCGGTCATGCCGAAGGTGCGGGCGCCGGAGGGTAATACTTTTTCCTGGTATTCGGCCGGCTGACTGCGGAAAAGGCCTTCGCTGGGCGCGGAGACGACTTTTATCTTCAGCCCTTTCTCCCGGCGTAGTTTTTCGGCGCCGGCGACCAGGGTGGCCACCTCCGAGCCGTTGCCGACGAAGATGATGTCGGGGTCCGCCGCGTCTTGTACGACGTAGGCGCCACGGGCGGCCTGCTGTGCGTCCTGGTAGCGGCTGCTGCTTTCCCCGGCGGGCAGGTCGTGAATATCCTGGCGAGAGAGGATCAGGCCGCTGGGGCCGTGTTTGTTTTCGAGGGCCAGCTTCCAGCAGACGGTCGTTTCGTGGGCGTCGGCCGGGCGCAGCGCGAGGAAGCTGTTGTGGCCGGCGTGGTTTTTGAGTTTTTCCAGTAGCCGGATCTGGGCTTCCTGTTCGACGGGCTGGTGCGTGGGGCCGTCCTCCCCTACCCGGAAGGCGTCGTGCGTCCAGATGAAGATCACCGGCTGCTCCATCAGGGCGCAAACGCGGATGGCCGGCTTCATATAGTCCGAAAAGGCAAAGAAGGTCGCGCAGGCCGGGATGACGCCGCCGTGGAGGGCCATGCCGGTAGCCAGGGCGGCCATCGTCAGCTCCGATACGCCGGCCTGCAGGAAAGCGCCGGAGAAGTCGCCCTTCTTGAAAGCGGTCGTCTTCTTGAGAAAAGCATCGGTTTTATCGCTATTGCTCAGGTCGGCGGAAGCGACGATCAGGTTGGGCAGGTGATCGGCGAGGTACGAGAGCACCGCTCCGCTGGCGTTGCGGGTAGCGATATTTTCTTTTTGGGAGATGCCGTCCCAGTCCAGCTCGGGCAGTTCGTCGCTGAGAAAAGCCTGCAGCCGGGCGGCGGTATCGGGCCGGCCATCGGTCCAGCGCTGGAACTCCGAGCGACGGATGCGGGCGGCCTGTTCTTTGTCGCGGCGTACTTTTTGGTAGTGTTCGGCCACATCGGGGAATACCTGGAAGGGATCGTCCGGATCGCCGCCCAGGCTAGCGATGGTCTTTTCGTACGAAGCTTTGGATTTGCCGAGGGGTTTGCCGTGCAATTCCACCTCGCCCACAAAAGGCAGGCCGTCTTCGCGGATCACGCCTTTGCCCATCAGGGTTTTGCCGATGATCAGCGTGGGGCGGTCGGTTTCGTCGAGCCCGGCGCGGATGGCGCGCGAGATGGCGTACTGATCATTGCCGTGGATGGTGAGAACATGCCAGCCCCAGGCCTCGTATTTTTTCGCGGTATCTTCGGTGGTGACGTCGTCGACCTCCGAAGAAAGCTGGATATCGTTGGCGTCGTAAAACATAATGATATTGCCGAGCCCCAGGTGCCCCGCCAGGCGACCGGCGCCCTGCGATATCTCTTCCTGGACGCCGCCGTCGGAGATGTAGATGTACGTCATATGCGCGACCTCCTCACCGAACCGGGCCGCCAGAAAGCGCTCGGCGATGGCCGAACCGATGCCGAAAGCGTGGCCGAGGCCTAAAGGCCCCGACGTATTTTCGACGCCGCGCGCGACGTCCAGTTCCGGGTGACCGGGCGTGGGGCTGTCCCACTGGCGGAAGTTCTTGACCTCCTCCATGGTGATGTTGCCGAGCAGCACCTGCACGGAATAGAGCATGGCCGACATGTGCCCGGCGTCGAGGAAGAAACGGTCGCGGAACGGCCAGTGCATATCGGTGGGGTCGTACTGCAAAAATTCGGAATAGAGGACGTGGATGAAGTCGGCCCCGCCCATGGGCCCGCCGGGGTGGCCGGACTGGGCTTTTTCCACCATTGCGGCGGAAAGGACACGGATATTGTCAGCGGCGCGTTCGCCGATTTTTACGTCTGCTTGCGATGGATTAACGACACTCATGATGAATAGCGGTTATGGTTCGGAATGCGTTGCAATAAACTAATTTTTTGGATCAATTGCTGATTTTGCATCCAATAAGGAGGGAATCTTTATGAAGCCGGACCAATATCATAGCGCTCGTTTTCGATTCACCCCGCCAGCCGCCAGTAACTCACCACAAAAGAGAGGACGGCCAGAATAATCCCCACCATAAATACATTGTAGCAGATCCGCAGCCGGTAGTATTTCCGGCCCAGCGAATGGCCGAGGTAGTACAGGTCGCGCATGATCGATCCCTCCAGTTTTTTCTCGTTTTCGAGCACCACCTCCATGCCTTCCTGATACTGGTCGAAGCTCATTTTATAGAAGTTGCCGAAGAAGAAAAGGTTCGAGTTCCCCTCGTGGATCTGGGCCGGGTCGGTCTCTCCGGTCATCCGGATGGGGCGGGTAGCCAGGGTGGCGTACACCATAGAGACGAGGCAGGTGGCCAGCAGCACGCCCATCGGGATGATCACAAAAGAGTGGTTGCCGATGTAGGAAGCGGCCACCGGCATGGCGATGGTGATGATGAGGGCGTTGACGCTCAGCATGATGTTGGCTTTGTTGTCAGCCAGGTTGCTGAGGTCGAGGTGGTTGCGCAGGGCGGTTTTGAACATCATCTGGGCGCTGCGCGAGTTGGCCAGCCGGGAGGTCATCGCCTCCGAGAGGGATTTATCCTTTTTCTTTTTATCTTTTTTTACCATTTTCTTGAGCATTTTGCGGTTGTCGTCCTTGCGGGGGCCGAAAAGCTCGCGGGCCGCCGGGGTGTAGTAATCCTGGGCTTTGAGAAAATTGAAATTGAGTTCGCGCCAGTCGTTTTCGTCGTATTCCTGCCCCAGGAAAACCCACCATTCGTGGCGCAGAGCTTCGATGGAGTCCAGGTAGGCTTCGTTGGCGAGGTTGGCGAGGTCGGCGTCTTTGATGATCTCCTGGAGCTGGTCTTTCGGCTCGCGGGCGGGTACAGTGGCGTCGATACAGTCGAGCACCCGCCGCAGTTTTTCTTCCGGGTAATCGCGGGCGTCCAGAAAGTCGCGGGCTATTGCCCTGCTCTCCGCCTCGTGCCCCTGGTAGGTGCGCACAAAGCCCGTATCGTGGAAGAGGGCCGCCAGTTCGAGGATCTCGAGTTCCTCCTCATCGAGCTGCAGGCGCTTGCCGATCTTCAGGCAGGCGTCGCGCACTTTCAGCGTATGGGGCAAGTTGTGATAGCGGTGATCGCTGGTCAGCCGCTCGGTCATCAAGCTGGTCACATAATGCTCACTGGCGACGACAACAGGACTTTTGGGCATGGGTAAAATGCTTTGCCGAAAGATAAGCTTTTTCCCATTGCGCCGTCAGGGGGGCGTTTTCGTTCCGGGCGATCAGGTAAAATAGGAAACCAGCGGAATATCGGCCATGGTGCGCAGCCCCGGCAATGCCTGCAGGATGCGGGGAATGGCGTTGATGCTGATCGCGCAGGTGGCGATATCGCCGTTGACGCCGCCCGGGATGCGGGAGGTCAGCTCGGGCTCGCCTTTGATGATGATCTCGTCGTAGGAATCCGCCTCGCCGATGGTCGCCTGAAAAACGAGTTTGATCCGGACGTTGCCTGCGGCGTCGAACCCGTTGCCGGTTTGGCGGACGCCGCGCGCGTGCCCTTGCGGGACCGTCACGCCGTTGGCGGAATACACGCGCTCGGCGATCACCGGCTCGATGATATCTTCGGTGCGCGCCAGTTTCCAGCCTAAATGATGGGCGATGAACTGCATGGACTCGGTCAGACCGACGTGGCGCAGGCTCCCGTCCAATCGCCGGCGCTCGAAAGCCTCGGGGCTGAGGCCCGCGCCGATCTTGTGCTGGAAAGGCAGCCGCCGCTCTTTTGCGTCCTGGAAGCGATTGACCTGTACGAAGTCGACCTGCTGGCAGACGGCGGTAAGGAAAGTGGGCAACGAATCCATCAGAAAGCCGGGATTGACGCCGGTGCCCACTACGGCCACGCTATTGGCTTTGGCGGCGGCGTCGATGCGGCCGGCGAGGTCGGGCGCACAGTCCCAGGGATAGCTCAGCTCTTCACAGGTGGTGATCACGGGTATGCCCATCGCCACCAGCTCTTCGATCTGCGGCGTGATGCGCAGCATATCCGAAACGGTAGTCAGGATAGCGACGTCGGGCCGGGTTTCCCGGATGGCGTTGCCCAGATCGTCGCGGATGTGCAGCCCCGTCGGCGCCCCGCCGGTAAGCTCGCCGAGGTCTTTGCCGAGCAATTCGGCTTTGCGGTCGATGGCGGCCACCGTAGTGGCGCAGGCGCGCGCCTGAATGAATTGAGCGATCTTGCTCCCCAGCGGCCCGAGTCCTACCTGTATCACGCGATAGTTTTTCATGTTATCTGCTCAAGTTGTTGTTGGCGGTTAAAACCCATACCCGGCGCGCGACAAGTCTTTCAGGTTCTCGAACGGCTGCGGCGGCTCCAGGTAGCGGGCCAGGAAGCGATATACCTTCAGCCGCACCTCCCGGGCAAAGCGGGTGTCGATGCGGTCGAAGGCGTGGCCGCCCGGCACATCTTCGTAGATCTCGTATTCGAACTGCTTCCCCTCCGCTTTCAGGTTATTGATCAGGTGCTCCACTTCGAGCACGTTGACGTCGCTATCGTTGGTATTGGTATGGATCAGCAAGGGGGTATCCTGCAACTTATGGGCCTGCCAGGCAGGCGAGCGGCGCCGGTATTCCGCCGGGTTTTCGTAGGCCGACTCGCCGATGTGGTAGTCGACGGAATACAACTCCCGATAGCGCTGCGTTTTGTAACCCATGCGCGCGATCAGGTCGCTGACCGGCACGCCGGCGTATGCCGCTTTGTAGCTGTCGGGATACTCGAAAATATTCATCAGGGTGATGAGGCCGCCGTGGCTCCAGCCGAGGATGCCGACCCGGTCGCTATCGACGATCGCGTAGTTCTCCAGCATAAAGTCGCGGGCAGCCTTGACGTCGGCCACTTCCAGGCCGCCGTAATCGATCGCTTCGTAAAAGCCGCGGCCGTAGCCGGTGCTGCCGCGGTATTCGGGCGCCACCACCAGGTAGCCCTGCGCGAGCAGTTCCCGAAGGATATGGGTGTAATAGGTATTGAAATTACTGTGGACCCCGCCGTGCGGCAGCACCAGCAGCGGATACTGCCGGTCGGGGTCGACGCTGCGGGGGATAAACACATAAGTTTGAAAGCGCAGCGGATTCGTTTCGTAGAGGTCGTTATTTGACGTCGCCTTTTTCTGGCCTTTCTTTTTGCCTTTGGGCGGACCGGTAAGGTAAACTTTGTCGATA
This sequence comes from uncultured Saprospiraceae bacterium, assembly GCA_964419545.1. Taxonomy (GTDB): domain Bacteria; phylum Bacteroidota; class Bacteroidia; order Chitinophagales; family Saprospiraceae; genus CAYQQU01. The sequence continues at coordinate 16,614 of CAYQQU010000074.1, forward strand.
TGCGCCACTTCACCCAGCCGGTGGCGCCAGGCAAGGTCGTCGATGCCTTTCGCGAGCTGATCAAACTGATGGCGCATATCGCTCACCTGCTCCCGGAGTTCGGTTACTTCTTTTTGCAGCTCTTCGTTGCTCTGGCCGGCGCCCTCCGGCGGAAGCAGGCTGATGAAGAGGAGCAACGAGATGGCCCATACCCATCCTGAAAAAAGTTGTTTATTCATACGGCATTCAATTTTTGCGAATCCAGGTAGGCCGCCTCGAGGTGGGAAAAATCTTCGGCCAGGGTGCGGAAAACCGCTCCCGGGCGCCCCGTACCGATCTGCAAGTCGTCGATCTGCACCACCGGCATCAGCCGCTTGGTGGTGCTGCTGAGGAATACCTCGCGGGCGGCGGCCAGCTCCTCCAGGCCGATCTCGCGCTCGGCGACGGGGTAGCGGCGGCGCGCCAGCTCCAGCACTTTGGAGCGGGTGACGCCGGGCAGCACCTCGCGCGCCGGCGTACAGACCACGCCATCCGCGTCGACCACGAAGACGTTGGAGCGCACCGTTTCCCGCAGCTTTGCTCCGTAGTGATAGAGGGGCTCCAGCGCCCCCGCGGCGCGCAATGTTTTGAGCAGGCGAATCCCGGTGAGGTAATTGGTAGTCTTAATGTGCGGCGCCTCGCGCTGATGCGCGAACAACATCAGGCGCACGCCGCGCTCGTAATGCTCGGGGCCGTAAGCGGGCGCCGGGCGTTGCAATATGAGCAGATTGGGCTCGGCCGGTTCGTAATTGTCGGGAGAATAGCCGCCCGTCAGCACCAGCTGTATGGCGCCGTCGGCCAGTCCGTTGGCGTCGATCAGCGCCTGCACGCGGCGCCCCAGCTCGGCGGGCTTCGCCGGCAGCGGCAGGCCGAGCAGCTCCGCCGAACGCGCGAAGCGGGCCAGGTAGGCTTCCCCGAAAACCGGCCGCCCGTTCCGGAACCGGAAAAAATCGAACACGCCGTAACCCCGCAACAGGCCAATGTCCTCCAGCCCGATCCGGGCTTCTTCGCGCGGCAGGCGCACTCCGTTGATTTCGTAATAACTGATCATGCAAAATTCCTTTTACCCGGTATTGATTTTCCAATATAGTAATCCCGCCCCGCTTTTATAAACTATCCCGGCAAATTATCGCCATCGCTTTTCCGACAAAGAAATCGGCATTTTTTTGTTTTTTGAGGCGCATTTCCTAATTTGTTTGCTCGAACAACGATCCTGACAGGCCCGCAGCAGCGTAGCGGTCCACCACCCGACATTTAAAGGCCGGGGCCGGAACCCACTGCGCCGGCAACGGATCTTTAGCGGCTTTTTGTTAACCAACTAAATCCAGCACGTATGAGCTTTGACACCAAGGACATCCGCAACGTGGCGCTACTAGGACACTCCGGTTCGGGGAAAACTTCTTTCGCCGAAACCATGCTCTTCGAAGCCGGTGAGACTTCGCGGCGCGGCACCGTCGAAGACGGAACAACGGTCTCCGACTATACGGATATCGAAAAAGAACGGGGCAGTTCTATCTTCGACACCCTCGAACACGTCAGCTGGAAAAGCTCAAAGATCAACATCATCGACACGCCGGGCTTCGACGATTTCATCGGCGAGGTCGTCTCCGCGCTCAAAGTGGCCGATACCGGCGTGATGCTCCTCAACGCCCGCAGCGGCGTGGAAGTGGGCACCGAACTGATCTGGGAATACATCGAACGCTTCGAAACGCCGGCCATCTTCGTGATCAACCAGGTCGACCACGAAAAAGCCGACTTCGACCGCACCCTCGAACAGGCCAAACAGCGGTTCGGCAATAAAATACTCCAGGTCCAATACCCCCTGCAACAAGGCGACGACTTCAACACCATCGTCGACGCGCTGCGCATGACCATGTACGTCTTCCCGGCTGAAGGCGGCAAGCCGGAGAAAGTCGATATCCCCGAATCCGAGATCGGCAAAGTCCAGGAACTGCACAACGCTCTGGTGGAAGCCGCCGCCGAAAACGACGAAGAACTGATGGAACGCTTCTTCGAGGCCGGCTCCCTCACCGAAGAAGAGCTGGCCTACGGCCTGCGCCTCGCCATCGCCAACCAGGAAGTGTTCCCCGTCTTCTGCTGCGCCGCTACCAAAAATATGGGCAGCGGCCGCATCATGGGCTTCATCAATGATATCTGCCCGTCGCCGGAAGTACGACCGCCGGCCAAACTCGCCGACGGCGGCGTCCTCGCCTGCGATCCGGAAGACGATACCACGGTATTCATCTACCACACCCGCTCCGAACCGCAGATCGGCGTGGTCTCCTACTTTAAGGTGTTCTCCGGCGTACTGCGCGCCGGCGACGAACTCATCAACGCCCAAAACCGAACCCACGAACGCATCGGCCAGATCTTCCTCTCCGAAGGCAGCAAACGGGAAAATATCAACGAACTGCGGGCCGGCGACCTGGGCGTGACCGTAAAACTCAAAAATACCCACACCAACAATACGCTTAACACCAAAGGCGTCGACCGCCAGATCGAGCCCATGCATTTCCCGGAACCCCGCATCCGCGTAGCCATCGAACCGCCCAGCAAGGCCGAGATGGAAAAACTGATGAAGGCCCTCCACCTCATCGAAGAAGAAGACCCTACCCTGATCGTCGAACAATCAAAATCACTGAAACAAACCCTGCTGCACGGACAAGGGCAACTGCACCTCGACCTGGTGAAACACCGCATCGAGATGCTGCACAATATCTCGATGAACTTCGTCAAACCACGCATCGCCTACCGCGAAACCATTACCAAAGCCGCGGAAGAGCAATACCGCCACAAAAAACAAACGGGCGGCGCCGGACAGTTTGCGGAAGTTCACATGCGCATCGAGCCGTATTACGAGGGTATGCCCGACCCGGAAGGCCTCTCCGTCCGCAATAAAGAGATCGAAGAATTGCCGCACGGCGGAAAACTGGCGTTCTACTGGTGCATCGTCGGCGGCTCCATCGACGCCAAATTTTCCAACGCCATCAAAAAAGGTATTCTGGCCAAAATGGAAGAAGGACCGCTCACCGGCTCACAGGTGCAGGATATCCGCGTTTCGATCTACGACGGTAAGATGCACCCCGTCGACTCCAACGATATGGCCTTTATGATCGCCTCCTCCATGGCCTTTAAGAACGCGTTCGTCAATGCCGCTCCCCAGCTCCTGGAACCCATCTACGATGTCGAGATCCTGTGCAGCGACGATGTGATGGGCGACGTCATGGGCGACCTCAATACGCGGCGGGCCATCATCCAGGGCATGGATTCCGAAGGGCATTATCAGAAGATCAAAGCCAAAGTGCCGCAGGCGGAAATGTACCAGTACTCGTCCACGCTGCGCTCGCTGTCGCAGGGTCGGGCCAAGTTTACCCGCACCTTCGCCGAGTTCCAGCCGGTATCGCACGATATCCAGCAGCGGCTCATCCAGGAGCACCAGGAAGAGGTGGCGGAAGCGTAAACCCGGTTTTTTGCTGCCGGCGCCCTTCGCCAACTTACTCCGGGTTAACATCCTGGCAATGGAAAATACCAGTTCGGTTGCTTCGTTGAATAGAAAAACACAAGATGAAGCTCAAAGTGATCCTAACGCTACTCCTATTGACCGGAGCAGCGAAAGGGATGGTTCAATCCCAGACCCAGTTCGGTATTCGCGCCGGATTTAACCTCTCGGATATCAATGATGACCATAACACATTCCCTGTTCCGGAAGACGCAGAAACCGTACGGGACCTCTTTGTCAGCCGGCCCGCTTTTCACCTGGGGGTATTTGCCGAGTGGCCGCTGGGCAGGAACTTTTTCGCGGCGCCCGAATTGAATTACCACCTGAAGGGCGGCCGTTACCACCCGGATCTCAACGGCCCCGATGGCCCCGAGCTGCGGGTGGACCTTCATTACCTCACCCTGCCGTTGCTGGTGCATTATCGACTCGACCGGCTGCGCTTTGAATTGGGCCCCGAATTCGGCTACCGGCTGGCCTCCGATTGGTGGACCAGCGAGGGCGATGCCGCATTCGTAGAAAGGAACTGGGATTTTTCCGCTTTCGACCTTGGCGCTACTGCGGGGCTCCACTATCAGTTTAACCGGTTCCGCTTCGGCCTGCGCTTCACCAACGGGCTGTTGCCAATAGATTCGATTAGCATCACAGACTCCAACGGCGATGAAATCAAAGAAGGAAGTTTTCGCAACGCCAATTGGCAACTCACTGCAGCTTGGCTATTGTTTCAACGCTCTTAGAGCTTGTTTGGAGGTAGTGCTTTTGAAGCGAAAAACTCAGATTTTGGGTTCTCCCGAAGGGATTTTTCCGGCTCATAGCAGCGCTACGGGCCGGAAAAATGCCACAGGGAGGTTCCAAAAGCTGGGTTTTGCAGCCAAAATGACTACCTCCAAACAAGCTCTTAGCCCGGATTATGGTTAGAATTGAAAAAGCCGGCCCGCAAACGGACCGGCTTTTCGAAAAAATAACAAGTATAAACCAGATCATTCAAGATTGCCGCCTCGGATGACAGGTCATCCACACTCCGAGAAGCCGCAGCTCTTGCAGATCAGACAGCCTTCTTTGTAGATCAGGCCGTCCGGATCGCTGCACTCCGGGCAGGTGCTCTGCGACGCTTTGGTGCCGTCGGGCACGAATTTTTTGAGCGCCCGCACCACGCCGTTCTTCCAGGTGTTGATGTAATCTTCCTCGGCGTTGAGGCCCTCGATCAGGTCCACCACGTGGATGATGGGCATGCCGTGCCGCAGCACGCCGCTGATCAGCTTGGCGTAATTCCAGTATTCTTTGTTGAAAGAACGCGACAGGCCTTCGATGGTCACGCGGTAGCCTTCGCGATCGAGAAACTGGAAGTCGTAACGGTTGATGCCGGCTTCTTCGTCTTTTTTCTTAAGCACCCAGCCTTCTTCTACGTATTCCGGCAAGCGGAAGGTATCGACGGCGCGGCCTGTGAAAATTTCGTACGGGCGGCCTTCGAAGAGCCCGATCACGGCGATCCAGCTTTCGTCGTTGTTGTAGAACCGCACCACGGCGGCCTCCAGGCGTTCCGGCCGCTTGGGCGGCATGGTTTCGTGGAAGTGAGCGCCGCCGTTGCTGTCGTTGACCTTGCCGTTCTTCTTTTTCTTCTTCTGATCGTCGGACACCAGCACGCCCGAGCGCGAGCCGTCGCGGTAGATGGTGCAGCCTTTGCAGCCGGCTTCCCAGGCCGTTTGGTAGATGTGCTTCACCATGTCGACGGAAGTTTCCTGCGGCACGTTGACGGTGACGCTGATGGAATGGTCGACCCACTTCTGGATGGCGCCCTGCATTTTCACCTTCTGCACCCAGTCGACATCGTTGGCCGTTGCTTTGTGGTAGGGCGACTTTTCGAGGATGGCGGCGAGCTGCTCGCTATCCATCCTGCGCACGGCGGCGACATCGTAGTCGTTGGCCTCCAGCCAGGTGATGAATTTGTGGTGGAAGACGTTGTACTCTTCCCAGGCGTCGCCCACTTCGTCGACGAAGCTCACGTTGACGTCCTCATCGCCGGGGTTCACCTTGCGGCGGCGTTTGTAAGAAACGAGGAAAGCCGGCTCGATGCCCGAGGTGGTCTGCGTCATCAGGCTGGTGGTGCCGGTGGGAGCGATGGTCAGCAGGGCGATGTTGCGGCGGCCGTTGGCTACCATTGCTTTATAGAGCTCGGGGTCGGCTTCTTTGAGACGACGGACGAAGGGATTGTTCTTTTCCCGCTTGTGGTCGTAGATCGGGAAAGCGCCCCGTTCAGCGCCCATTTCCGCCGAAGAGCGATACGCGTTGAGGGCGAGGGTGCGGTGTACGTCGACGGTGAAGTCGATCGCGGCGTCGCTGCCGTACTGTATCCCCAGGGCCGCCAGCATGTCGCCTTCGGCGGTGATGCCGACGCCGGTGCGGCGCCCTTCCGCGCAGGTGCGGCGGATCTTCCGCCACAGCTGATATTCCGTTTGTTTGATGCCTTCGACCTCCGGGTCATTTTCGATCTTGTCGATGATGCGGTCAACCTTTTCCAGCTCCAGGTCGATGATGTCGTCCATGATGCGCTGAGCCAGGCGGACGTACTTCGCGAATTTCCCGAAGTTGAACTTCGCCTTATCGGTAAACGGATCGTCGACGAAGCTGTACAGGTTGATGGCCAGCAGGCGGCAGGAGTCGTAGGGACAAAGCGGGATCTCGCCGCAGGGATTGGTGGAGACGGTGCGGTAGCCCAGGTCGGCGTAGCAGTCGGGCACCGATTCCCGGATAACGGTATCCCAGAACAGGACGCCGGGCTCGGCCGACTTCCAGGCGTTGAAAATGATCTTGTCCCACAGTTCGGCCGCGTCGATGTCCTTGGTGTAGGTCGGATTGCTGCTTTCAACCGGATACTGCTGCCGGTATTGCTCGCCCGCCAGGGCGGCTTTCATGAATTCGTCGTCGATGCGCACCGACACGTTGGCGCCGGTCACCTTGCCGCTTTCCATCTTGGCGTCGATGAAATCTTCGGCATCGGGATGCTTACTCGATACCGTGAGCATGAGCGCCCCCCGGCGACCGCCCTGAGCGACTTCGCGCGTCGAGTTGGAATAGCGCTCCATGAAAGGCACGATCCCGGTAGAGGTGAGCGCGCTATTCATCACGGGGCTGCCCTTGGGCCGCAGGTGGGAAAGGTCCTGCCCCACGCCGCCGCGGCGCTTCATCAGCTGCACCTGTTCTTCATCGGCCTTGATGATGCCCCCGTAAGAGTCGGCGCCGTTGCCGATCACGAAACAGTTGGACAAAGACGAAACCTGGAAATCGTTGCCGATGCCGGCCATGGGGCTGCCCTGCGGTACGATGTACTGGAAATTGCGCAGGGCTTCGTAAATATCGTCTTCGCTGACCGGATTCGGATATTTCAATTCGATCCGGGCAATCTCGGCCGCGATCCGGCGATGCATATCGTCGGGCGTACGCTCGTAGATATTGCCGAAAGAATCTTTCAGCGCGTACTTGTTTACCCAGACACTGGCCGCCAGTTCATCGCCGTTGAAGTATTCGATCGATGCCTGTAATACCTCCTCCCGCGGGATGGGCTTGCGCTGGCCGGGCTCTACTTTCTGAACAACAGGAGCATCCATAAGCAATTTAATTATATTTTATATTTGGTCAATGGTATTCTGGTTTTCGGGAACCGAAATACATTAAAAAAAGGTCAATCTTTTTGGTACGTTATTTCTCGAACTGAGGGTGTATGTATCAGCCTTAACGGGTCAATAAAAATACATATCCGGGGGCACAATTGCCTGAATTACCAACAAGTAGTTTTCCACAAGGTGTTAATAACTAAGAACTCCCGGACGCGAAGAGAGGACCTGACAAGAATTAGCCGGACAAAAATTTACTGAAAATCAAGGACTTGAATTAAGTTGATTTCGAAAAATCGAGGTGGGGAATTTTTTTTCAGTATAAAAGTTTTCCACATTTCAACATTTTAAATTGTGGATTAGTGTGGAAAGGTGTTAATAACCAGTTAACACAGCTGGGGCGACGTCAAAAAAAAGGGGGCGACCGGCGGCTGGCCCCTTTTTTCCGGTGTTGTCGGGTCAGAATTGGTATTTCACGAAAATGCTGACATTCCGACCGGGCTCGTAGTCATGCCGGTCGAACAGGTTGTCGATGGCGGCGCCGAGGGTCCTACTCGGCCACGGACGCCAGGCCGCCCGCAGATCGAAAGTGGCGATCCCGGGCGTAGGCGCCTCGTCGAAGGAAGCGGCGATCCGTTCCTGTTGTTTTACGAAGCGACAGCTGACGTCTGCGATTATTTTTCCCAGCGCATCCCTCCCCGGTGCGGGCGCCATCGGCGGGGATTCGTTCCGGTCAATATGCTGCGCCCGGGTAAAAGCCGATTGCCCGTAGGCGGTCCATGCCGGGCTTACGCACCCGCAGTTCGAAGCCGACCTGCGTAGCGTCGACTTTCCGGAAGTGCTTGGCAAAACCGGTTAAAAGTCTTTACGCAATGCCGCGCGCCGTATTCCCAGCAAGGGGAATAGGCTCCAGAGCGCAATCATGGCGAATGCCAGGATCATACCCAGCGGCGTTCCGAAGAACTTCTGGAACACCGCGCCGGTATATCCCATCAGGGCGGATATGTCCAGCCGCAGCAGGATGAGGATGCGCGACAGGTCGATCGGGTTCAGCATTGTCCCGAATAAGGCCGTTTCCTCCAGCGGATATTCCTGGAAAAAAAGCAGAAGCAACAGGAACAGCCCGTCGTAGATAACCGCCAGAAAAAGCCAGAGCAAAACGCCGAGGCCAAAGCCGCGAATCCGGTTCTCGTTTTTCAGAGCGATCCAGAAAGCCAGGCCAGAAAAAATAAAGGAGAGGGCGGCGCCGACGATCATCAGCAATAGAAAATCGAGCAGTGCGGGCGAGCCGAAAATACCGTAAAAGATAAACGGTATCCCCACGCCTAGCAACAGGCTGATCACCAGCGACAACGCCAGCCCCAGGTATTGCCCCCAGAA
>CAYQQU010000075.1:0-24841 GCA_964419545.1 uncultured Saprospiraceae bacterium
ACCAGGTAACGGTCAACAGCGCCGACCTGCCGCAGGCAGGCGTGCTGTACTACACGCTGGAAACGGCCGACTTTACGGCGACCAAGAAGATGATCGTGGTGGAATAATCGAAGACCGCCAATACTGGTAAATTGAAAAAGGGGCGGCGCCTTCACCGGAAGGCGCCGCCCCTTTTTGCGTACTCCCAACAAAAAGGAACAGGCAATACGAGCCTCTTTGGTATTTTTTTCTTAATTTTGATGTCGATTTCGTAAGTTGACCTTAAGATAATCCCATGAGTATGAAAAGGAAAAGCACATTTTTCCTGTGTATGGCTATTGCCGTACTTTCTCTTCCATTACAAGCGCAAGTCACGCTTTCCTCACCTACCCTTACTGTCGATCCAGAATCCTTCTTCGCTGCTGATATTCGGACTTACGAGTTTATCGATATCCAGGGCGTTCAATTTTCCATTCAGTGGGACCCGGCGGTATTGGAATTTCAGACGGTCGAAAATTTCGGGATACAGTTAAATGACATCAATTTCGGCCTGGAGCAGGTCGATGAGGGAAAACTCGGATTTCTATGGTTTGACGTCAATGTAGAGGGCGTTACGCTCGCAGAAGGCGATACCCTTTTCACCTTGATATTTAAGGCGATAGGCGATCCGGGCATGACTTCGTTCATCGAATTCGGCGAAAGCCCGACGGCGATTGAAATACTGGATATCCAGGACAACGTCCTCGACGCCGCCTTTGAGACCGGGGAAGTCACGATCTTTAATCCGTCCGGCAGCACCCGACGGGTTCCCGATCCCGAAGTGCTCCGGATGAGCGGCATTCGGCCCAATCCCTTTTCCGCGGGTACGGAAGTTCAATTTGAACTGAGCCGTAGCCTGCCGGCCGAGATAGCGCTTTACGGGCCGGCCGGCCGGTCCATATACGTACGGCAAACCCGGCTGGGTGCGGGGTCGAACGTCATTCCACTCGACGAACACCTTTTTCCCGTAGAAGGGATTTACTTGTTTAAGCTGAATACGGCCGCGGGTACCATTACTCAGAAGTTGATTCGGCAATAGCAGCCGTCCGGATGCGGACGGCAGAATACGCGATTATTCGCCCGGATGGAAAGGAGGTATTTGCAAAAAGTCAATATCTTGCATCCGGACATCATCAAATTTTTCCTGGATAAGGACATCTTCCCCGCTTCGGGGGTCTGTTATGTAGTTTCAACCAGTTCTGCCGGCACGCAAGCCCGGATGCTGGTGCGTTTGTAGATTTTTTCGTTAAACATCCCAAATTCCGAGCAAGATGGATAAACTTTTTACCAGATTGGTAGCAGGGCTGCTTTTGTTGTTGGCTCCGCTCTCTGCTTATCCCGGGTCCGGGAACTCTCTTAATCTCAAAAATGGCGACGCTGAAGGGCTTTTTTCCATCGAAACGGATGTGCATTCTCACGTGCGGCCGGCGCCGGCGGTGATGGACTTGACGGTTTCCATACCGGACGTCTCGGTCCAGCCCGGCGACCAGTTCTGCCTGGGGCTGAGCGTGTCCGGCTTCGACAACATCCTGGGCATGCAGTTCAGCCTGGCCTACGATCCCGACCTGCTCACCTTCGACGCCATCCAGAACATCAACCTGGACGGCCTTAACCTGTCGACCATCGGCACGCCGCCCGACGAAACCGCTCCGGGGCAGATCAGCGTATCCTGGCTGGACCCGAGCCTGGCCGGCCTCTCCCTCGCCGACGGTACGGTGATCTTCGAGGTCTGCTTTACCGCCACGAATACTGACGCTACGGCTACGCTGGACTTCGGCAGTACGCCTACCCTCATCGAAGTGGTGGACGGCGATGAGAACAACGTCAACTTCACCGGCGAATCCAGCACCATCACCGTGGGCGACGGCGGCAGCGGCGGCGGCAATAGCGATTTCACCGTTACGATCTCGGATGAAACGGTGGACGCCGGTGATTCGTTCTGCGTGGACGTCTCCGTCGACGGGTTTACCAATATTCTGGGTATGCAGTTCAGCATCAGCTACGATCCGGACGAGCTCACCTTCGACGCCATCCAGAACATCGACCTGGACGGCCTCAACCTGTCGACCATCGGCACGCCGCCCGACGAGACAATGCCCGGAAGGATCAGCGTTTCCTGGCTCGATCCCGACCTGCAGGGGCTCGATCTGGCCGACGGCGCCGTCATCTTCCAGATCTGCTTTACCGCAGGCAGCGATAACGCGACCACCACGATCGACTTTGCCAATACGCCTACGCTGATCGAGGTCACCGACGGCGACGAAAACGACGTCACCTTTAACGGAGCGCCCGGCACGGTGACCATCCAGAACGGCAATACCGGCGGCGGCAACCCCGGGGAATTAACGATTTCGGTTTCCGACGCCACCGTAGCGTCCGGCGACCAGGCCTGTGTGGATGTCAGCGTAACCGACTTCACCAATATTCTGGGCCTGCAGTTCAGCTTGTCCTACGATCCTTCATTGCTGGAATTCAGTGAAATTCAGGGCATCAACCTCGACGGGCTGAACCTCTCGACGATCGGCACCCCGCCCGACGAAACCAACCCGGGGCAGATCAGCGTTTCCTGGCTGGACCCGGCCCTCGCCGGGCTCGACCTGGCCGACGGGACCGTCATTTTCCAGGTCTGTTTCAATGCGATCGGCAATGACGGATCGATGGCGACGATTGACTTCTCCAATACGCCTACTTTGATCGAAGTCGTGGACGGCGATGAAAACGACGTCGACTTCAACGGAGAATCCGGCAACGTCACCATCAGCGGTGGCGGCGGCGGCAACCCCGACGGCTTTACGGTGACCCTCTCCGATGAAACCGTATCGCAGGGCGAACAAATGTGTGTGGAAGTGAGTGTCGACAACTTTACCAATATCCTGGGCCTGCAGTTCAGCCTGGCTTATGATCCCAGCCGCCTGGAGTTTGTCGCCATTCAGAATATCAATCTCGACGGACTGGATCTGTCGACGATCGGTACGCCCCCCGACGAGACCGACCCCGGCCAGATCAGCATGTCGTGGCTCGATCCGGGACTGGCGGGGCTCGACCTGCCCGACGGCACGGTCATCTTCGAAGTATGTTTTGACGCCATCGGCAATGACGGGACGACGACGATCGGCTTTTCCAATACGCCGACCCTGATCGAGGTGATCGACGGCGACGAAGAAGAGGTCAACTTCAACGGCGATCCCAGCACCGTCACCATCAATACCATCATTCCGCCCGACGGCTTTACGGTGGCGGTTTCGGACGCTTCGGTGGAATCGGGCGAGCAGTTCTGCGTGGATGTTTCGGTATTCAATTTCGACAATATACTCGGACTGCAGTTCAGCCTGAATTACGATCAGAATGAGCTGGAATTCGACGGAATCCAAAATATCAACCTCGATGGGCTGAACCTGTCGACGATCGGCACGCCTCCCGATGAGACGTCGCCCGGCCAGATCAGCATGTCGTGGCTCGATCCGGCCGTTACCGGCTTAGATGTACCCGACGGCACGGTCATCTTCGAAGTTTGTTTTACGGCCAGCGGCGACAACAGCACCAGCAGCATCTCTTTCTCGAGTACGCCGACCCTGATCGAGGTGGTGGACGGCAACGAAGACCCCGTCGACTTTAACGGCCAGTCGGGAACGGTGACCATCGGCAGCGGTAACGGTGGCGGCGGACCGACCTACGACGAATTCACCATCGTACTCCCGGACGTGGATATAGAATCGGGCGAGCAGTTTTGCATGGATGTCGAGGTTTATAACTTCATGGATATCGTGGGTATGCAGTTCAGCCTCAGCTACGATCCCAGCCTGTTGGAGTTCGTTTCGGTCGGCAACTTCAACCTTGACGGCCTCAACATGGCGCAGTTCGGCGTACCCGGCAACGGAAGCATCGTTGACGGACAGGTCACCCTGGTGTGGGTAGAACCCGCCCTGGAACCGGTAGACCTGCCGGACGGCACCGCGATTTTCGAGATCTGTTTCGAAGCCATCGGCCCCAACGGCACCACTACGCCGGTGGAAGTTACGGGCAGCCCGACGCCGATCGAAGTCAACAACTCCAGCGACGAAGCCATAACGGTAGACGTCGATAACGCCGTAGTGAATATTTCCACCATCACTGCGCCGGCGCCCGCTGCGGATATTACCGATGTGGACTGCTTTGGCGAAGAAACCGGCGCGATCGCTCTGACGGTGACGGGCGGCACCGGGAATTACACCTTTTCCTGGACAGGCCCGGATAACTTCTCTTCCGATCAGGAGGATATTTCCGGCCTGGCGGAAGGCGCCTATTTCGTGACCATCAGCGACACGGACTCCGGCCTAGAAACGCAAACCGATTTCATCGTGGGCGGACCCAATAGCGCGGTGGCGATCCTCAACACCAGCATCGATGAAGCGAGCTGCGACGGCGCCGCCGACGGCAGCATCACGGTATTCGGTTCGGGCGGAACCGCGCCCCTTACCTACTCCTGGGATAACGGCCTGCCCAACGGCGCCATCCAGAATGGCCTGAGCGCCGGCACTTATACCGTAACCGTCACCGACGATAACGGCTGTACCGTAGTCAGCGATCCGCTGGTAGTGGAAGCGGCCGACGACGTCATCGACATTTCGGCTGACGCGCAGGACGTGAGCTGCTTCGAAGGCAATGACGGCAGCCTCACCCTCAGTATTTCCGGCGGTACGCCCAATTATACCATTGACTGGGCGAGCCTGCCCGATGGCGACGACGCGCCTTCCGGCCTCAGCGCCGGGAGCTACGATGTTACAGTGACCGACGCCAACGGATGTACGGAAAGCGAGACGCTGACGGTGGAAGGCCCCGAAGCGCCGATCACGATCACCAATGACCAGGTGACGGACGTTACCTGCTTCGGCGGCAATGACGGCGCCTTGCAGATCAATATCTCCGGCGGTACGCCGGGCTACGATATCAACTGGCAGGCGCCGCTGCCCGATCAGCAGCTCGCACAGGGCGCCTTACAGGCCGGCGATTATACCGTTACCGTTACCGACGGCAACGACTGCGTGGAGACGCAGACGGTGACGATCAGCGGCCCGCCTTCCGCAATATCCGTTGACGAACAGATCACCGAAGTGCTCTGCTTCGGCGACGGCGACGGCGCCATCTCGCTGAGCGTGAGCGGCGGCGGCGGCGGCTTCGGGTACAACTGGGCCAACCCGCTGCCCGACGGCACGCCCTTCCAGTCGAACCTCGACCCGGGGGAGTACTCCGTGACGATCACCGATAACTTCAACTGCCAGGAAACCCGTTCTTTCGTGGTGCCGGGGCCGACCGAGCCTCTGGCGCTGACGACGCAGACCCAGGACGTGCTTTGCTCGGGCGAAAGCTCGGGGGCCATCATGCTCACCGTGAGCGGCGGCACGCCTGATTACGACTACGACTGGAGCGGCGACCTGCCCGACGACCAGCCCAACCAGTCGCAGCTCGCCGCCGCTACCTATACCGTAACCGTTACTGACGGCAACAGCTGTACGGAGGTGCGGGAGATCGAAGTCGCCGAACCCATGCCTATATCGGTAGCTGCCGACGTAACGGACATCGAGATGGGCGGCGACGGTGCGATAGAACTGGAGGTGTCCGGCGGCTCCGTCGGTGATGACTACCAGTACAGCTGGTCGGGCCCTGCAATGTTCTCTTCTCAGGAAGCCGATCTTGCCAACCTGGCTGAGCCGGGCGAATATTGCGTGACGATTACCGACGATAACGGCTGTACCTTCGAATTTTGCGCCAACCTGCTGGAAAAACTGAGATTCGGCCAGATACAGGTGACGCCCGCCTGCCCCGGGGAAAATAACGGCGAAATAACGGTGGAAATAATCGGCGGCACGCCTCCCATCGAGATCGAGTGGTTCGATAGCGATAACGTCTTCCTTTCCGACGGCGCTACGCTCACCGGCGTGCCCGGCGGCACTTACAACATCGTCGTCTCCGACGCCACCGGCGATGACCTGAACGGTTCCTTCGAGATTACAATATTGCCCGAGCTGATGGTCGACGCGTCGATTACCGACGTGTTCGGCGACCTGGGCGCTGAGACAGGCGCGATCAGCTTGTCCTTCTCCGGCTCGGATCCGAACCCGGTAGTGGTTTGGGACCATAACGATACCGGCGCCGAGATCGACAACCTGGGAGTAGGGGAATACTGCGCGACGATCACGCCCGAAAACGGCTGCGTCATCTACGAGTGTTTCATCGTCGGCTTCGAGGCGGCGCCCCTGGTGATCGAAGCGGTGAACGCTCAGGACCTCACCTGCAACGGCGACGAAAGCGGAGCATTGACCGTCTCTTTCTTCGGCGGCTATGCGCCCTATACCGTAGAGGTGAATGGAGAAACGATCACCACGAGCGAAACGACGGTTACCATCACCGGATTGGCGGGCGGTACGTATACGGCTACCATTACCGACGATCAGGGAGAGGTGATCACCACACCGGAGCAGACGATCAACGAGCCGGAGCCGCTCACTTTGTCGGTGGTCAACGTCCGGCACGATACCGAAGAATCCGGCTGTTCGGGCCAGATCAGCCTGCAGCCCGCCGGTGGCGTGCCCGGCTACCAGGTGATGTGGAATACGCCCTCGCAGGGGCCGACGATCTTCAACCTGTGCGACGGCAACTACGTGCCTACCGTCATCGACGAGAACGGATGTGAAACGACTTTTGACCCGATCGAGGTCAACACCTTCGAGCTCGAAGCGGCCGTATCCAGCGCCGACTGCCCCGACTCGCCCGACGGCACTATCGATCTGAGCATCGCGGGCGGGGAGCCGGCATACACCATAACCTGGCGCAACGCCCAGAACCAGATCATCTCTACGGAGGAAGACCTGGGCGACGTCGCGCCCGGCCTGTATACCGTCACGGTAATGGAAACTTCCGGCAACGTGCTCACCCGCACCTTCCAGGTGGGCGCCGTTTCCGACCTGGCGCTGGAAGTGGAGGTGATCTCCAGTTACAACGGTTTTGACATCAGCTGCGCCAACGCGGAAGACGCGGTAATCGCCGCCACCGGGCTGAACAGCGACGGCAACTACGCTTACGAATGGAGCCGGGACGGCATGCTGGTGGGCACCGATCCGATGCTTTCCAATGCGGGAGGCGGCGCGTACCAGATCAGTGTGATCGACGGCTTGGGTTGCGTAGTCACCGAAACGGTGACGGTGGTAGCGCCTCCGGCGATCGAGATCGACGGCGTAGCGCAACAGGTATCCTGCCCCGGCGACCGCGACGGCGAAATCGTCGTGACCGCCAGCGGCGGTACGGCCAACTCCACTTTCCTCTACCAGTGGAATACCGGAACGGTAGGGCCTCAGCTTACGGCGCTGCCGGGAGGCGAGTACGTCGTGACCGCTACGGATGCCAACAACTGCTCGGCTCAGGCGACCTTCGAAATTGTCGAACCGTCGCCCATCCAGGTGACCGTGGCGACCGAACCGGCCGAAGAAGGATGCAACGGCACCGCGCGGGCGATCGTGGTGGGGGGAACGCCGCCCTACAACTTTACCTGGAATGCGCCTACCGGGTCTCCTTTTGAGGATTTCCTCACCGACCTCTGTCCGGGCGAGTATTTCGTACAGGTAACCGACAGCCAGGGGTGTACCCCTGAAGTGGAAAGCGCTTCGAGCAAGGTGCTGGATCGCCGCTTTGACTGTATCGAAACGAAAAAAGTCATTACGCCCGACGGCGACGGCCTCAACGAGGCGTTCATCATCACTTGTTCGGAAGAATTTAACGACAACCACCTGGAGATTTACAACCGCTGGGGACAAATGGTATTCGAAGCCGAAAACTACGACTGCGGCGTGCTCAACGACCCCTCTATGTCCTGCTGGCGCGGGCTCGATAAGGACGGATCAGAACTACCGGAAGGCCCCTACTTTTTCGTGTTCAACTACACGGGGCCGGAAGGCGAGCTGATCCAGGTGAAAGGATCGATAACCCTGTTGCGGGACTAAAATCATAAACCGGCGCCGGAGCGGAAGTGCTCCGGCCCGATTCTCTTTTTGTTAACCCTTTAACCGATCGGTTATGAAAAAAGTAATTCTACTCATATTCGCCCTGCTGGTCATCCGCGCCGCGGATGCACAGGATCAGGCCATTTTTACCCAGTACAACGTTTATCCCATTTTGATCAACCCGTCCCTGTCGGGCTTCTCCGGTCAGCACCAGTTTATCCTGAACGGACGGGCGCAGTGGTCGGGCTTCCCCGGCGCTCCGCAATCGTACCAGGCGCAGTACAGCGGCCCGATCGGCAACACTTTCGGCATCGGGGTAGGGGTGCTCGCAGAATCGGCGGCCCAGATCAACCGCGTGCGCGGCTTCCTGAATGCGGCTTTTCGCTTCGATATCGGCAAAAAGGTGCAGCTGACCCTGGGCTTCTCCAACGAGCTGACGAATATCAACGTCGATGATGAAGTGCTCGCCGAAGAGAGTTTCTACCAGGCCGGAGACGAGATCGTCGAAAACGCCGTGGGCGGGTTCAACGAATACGACGCCTCGCTGGGGGCTTACATCCTGATCAAAGACCGAACCTTCGTCGGCCTTACCTTCGCCAACCTGGTGCGGGCGCAGCTCGACGATATCGGTTCGACGGCCGGCTCCGACAATTCCCTGCTGGAGTACTACATCTTCAATCTGGGCCACCGCTTTGACGTCTACGACCTCAATTTCTCGCTCGAACCCTCCGTCATGATCCGCTCGATCCGCGATGTGCCGTTCAATATGGATTTTAACCTGAAAGCCGGCTTCCTCGATGATCAGCTGATCACCGGATTGTCTTACCGCACCATCGGCGCAATGGGCATATTGCTGGGCACCCGCATTTCCGATATCAATATTTTCTACGGCTACGATATGTCGTTCCAGCGTTTTCAGCGCTTCAACGCCGGCTCGCACGAACTCAGCATTGCTTTTACCCTGAAAAACAAGAAGCCGGAAGACAAGCGATATTAGATGTCCTTTAATAATTAGGTTTTTGGGATGGCCTCTTCCCGCACCCGCGGGGAGAGGCGTTTTCCGCAGTGTTTTTCCAGTGCCTGACCCCGGCGTCGGCTATTGCGAAAATGGCGTGCTCTCGCCATTTCGGAACGGAAGCAGGCAGAACGAAAAACCTCAACAATCGACCGGCGCGAAAATACCCCTTTTGGGGTATTATATCTATTCGAAAAAGTTTTATATTTGTATCAAATACAGCGAATTATAATCCACGAATCATTCATTTCAGGCAATTCCTTCAATGCGGGAAATCCTTTCTCGCATCATCTCAACCAATGATTTTGTCGGATTCGTTTGCTGTCTCAGAGCTTGTTTGGAGGTAGTGCTTTTGAAGCGAAAAACTCAGATTTTGGGTTCTCCCGAAGGGATTTTTCCGGCTCATAGCAGCGCTACGGGCCGGAAAAATGCCACAGGGAGGTTCCAAAAGCTGGGTTTTGCAGCCAAAATGACTACCTCCAAACAAGCTCTCAATGATCGGAGAGGCTAAGCACCAGGGATGATCCCTTCGTGTTGATTGCAAATGGTAATCCAGTGAAAAAGACCTGTCACGGCCTTCCGGGATGATCATCTTCCGTAGTTTTCCACTAGATTAAGTTTGGCAATCGAACGCGACTCCAGGTTTGGATATTTATGGGCATAAATATTAAGGCGATTGGATTGTATGTGATTCACAAGAACCGTTTTGAAGTGTATACTTAAATCGGTTTTTGGGATGGCCTCTCTCCTCAAGAAAAGGAGGGGGGCTTTTTTTTTGTTTTCCTTCCGCAAGCAGAAGCATTTCTGATTTAATTTGGCACGATATTTCGTATTAAAAGGTAAGAAATTTTCGTTTCGGCCTTTTCACTCCACCCCGCCGGTGCGGTTTGCGTCGGCAGGGGCGATTCCTTTTTTACGGTTGTGGCGGAACGTCCACGGAGCTGCTGCGGCGCAATGACGTCGTATCGGACACGGGGAGGTGGTGCGCCCCGGCGAAAAAAGGAGAGTGAAACCGGGAAGTTCAAAACCTATTAATATGAAACACTTAACTGGAAACCGAATGTTGGCCGCCCTGGCGCTCTGGCTGCTGAGCAGTGCTCTGTGGCCGCCGGCGGCGCTGGCGCAGTGTGCGCTTACCTGTAATGATCCCGACCCCGATTCGCCGCTCCAGGTCGCGGTGAACGACAACTGCGAAAGCATCCTCGTGCCGGACGCCCTGCTGGAGTCCGGCGCGGACTGCCCCGGGAGCAAGCGGCTCACCGTGCGCAATACCCAGAACCAGATCGTGGTGGACGGTTTCGACCTGGTGAGCTTCGACGCTTCGACCTACATCGGCGGCACCCTCAGCGTTACGGTGCTGGATACGACCACCGGCATTTTCTGCGTCTCCTACATCATGATCGTCGATAACCTGCCGCCGGCCATCGCCTGCCAGGACGTCGACATTTCGTGCGTCGGCGATACCAGTGTGTCCGTCACCGGCCTGCCTGTCGCCAACGACAATTGCGATCCCGATCTCGACCTGGCCTATGTCGATACCTTCATCGCCGGCGACTGCCTCAACGGCAACGCCGCCGTGCTCTCCCGCGAATGGACGGCCACCGACGATAGCGGGAACACCAACGCCTGCGTTCAGACCATCAACCTGGTGCGGCCCGACCTCAGCGATATCGTCTTCCCGCCGGACGTTACCCTGGATTGCGTAGACCCCGATATTTCGGTCGACGCCAACGGACGGCCGGTGCTGGACGGCGTCGCCCTGCAAACCGGCGATATCTGCGACCTGTCGGTGGGCTTTACCAATGACACCAACTTCATCTGCGGCGTCATCGAATATTCGGTGCTGCGCACCTGGACCATCGTCGACAACTGTACCGACCAAACGGTGAGCGACGTGCAGTTCATCAACATCTTTGACGAAGAGGCCCCGGATATCACCTGCCCCGGCGATATCGTGGTGAACACCCAGGCCGGCCAGTGTTTTACGACCGTCACCCTGCCGCCGCCCACTGTTGCCGACAACTGCGACGGGATGCCCGACTTTTTCGTCAATACCTCCTACGGCGCCACCGGGCTGGGGCCCCATCCTTTCGTGCCGGCCGGACAGCATACGGTGCAGTATACTGCGGTCGACGAGTGCGGCAACACCAGCGTTTGCACCATCAACCTGACGGTAGTCGACAACGAAGCGCCGACCGCCGTTTGTGAAGACTTCATGACGGTTTCCGTTCCTTCGGGCGGCGTCGCGATCGTCTATGCCCAAAGTTTTGACGAAGGCAGCACCGACAATTGCCAGGATACGGTATACCACAAAGTGCGGCGGTTGACGTCCGGCGCCTGCCAGGGCGCCAACGGCGACGACTCGGATATCGGCGGCTACCAGGAGTGGTTTGACGACGAGACGTATTTCTGCTGTGAAGAAGTAGGCGAGGACAGTATCCTGGTCGTGATGCACGTATACGCCGTCGACCCCGGCCCCGGCCCGGTCGATCCGGTGCGCGAGCTGCCGGGCGGCGACCTCTACGAGCGTTTTACCGAGTGCGTGGTTACCGTTGACGTGCAGGACCGCCTCGACCCGCAGATAGCCTGCCCCGCCGGGATGACCATCGGCTGCAATGACGACTATACCGACCTGTCGATCTACGGCAGCCCCAACGTATCGGACAATTGCAGTTTCACGCTGGATTCCACGGCCGTGGTAGACGTCGACGATTGCGGGGTGGGGACCATCATCCGGACCTGGACGGCGACCGACCCCTCGGACAATGCTGCGAGCTGCACCCAGGTGATCAACGTGATCAACGACAGCCCCTTCAGCGACAGCCTGATCATCTGGCCCGGCAATTACACCACCGATACCTGCGGCGCTTCCGTCGACCCCGAAGACCTGCCCGATGGATTCCGCGAACCGGAAATTCTCGGCGGGGGCTGCGGCATCGTCGCCGTCAACTACAACGATCAGTTCTTTAACGTCGCCCAGCCGGCCTGCTACAAAATACTGCGGCGCTGGTCGGTCATCGACTGGTGCCAGTACGACCCCGAAGACCCCAATAGCGAAGGGCGCTTCGAACGCACCCAGATCATCAAAGTAGAAGATATGGACGATCCGGTGGTGACCTGCCCCGATGACGTCACCGTAGCCGTAGCCGCCAACTGCCAGTCGGCCACGGTGAACCTGCCGCCGGTAACCGCCCAGGACTGCAGCCCGGACATCCTGATCACCAACGACTCCCCCTTTGCGGATGCCGGCGGGGCCGACGCCAGCGGCGTGTATCCGATCGGGGAGACCGTAGTGACCTACAACATTTCCGACCGCTGCGGCAATACCGTGAGCTGTTCGGTGACGGTAACGGTAGAAGATATGACCCCGCCGGCCCCCGTCTGTATCGTCGGCCTTTCGGTCAACCTCGCCATGATGAACAGCCCCATGGCCGTCGTCGACGCCATCGCCTTCGACGGAGGCAGCTTCGACAATTGTACGGCGGCGCCGCTCCTGAAGCGCAACCTCCGGTTTTCCGACAACGGCAACCCGCTGACCCCGCCCGACGCGACCGAGCTGGTGCTCACCTGCGATGACCTGGGCACCCACCTGATCGAATACTGGGTGACCGACGAGATGGGCAATAGCGACTTCTGCGTAACCTACATCACGGTACAGGACAACGGCGACCTCTGCCCGACCATCACCACCGGGGGCACCATTGCCGGGGTCGTCGAGACCGAGATGGGCGAAACGGTGGAAAACGTGGAGGTCCAGGTGAGCAGCAGCAGCCCGCTTACCTCCATGACCAGCGTCGACGGTGCTTTCGAATTCCCCGACGTGCCCTTCAACGAAGATTATACCTTGGTGCCTTCGCGGACCGACGGGCTGCTGAACGGGGTGACCACCCTGGACCTGGTGCTGATCAGCCGTCATATTCTGGGCGTCGCGTATCTCGATTCTCCCTACAAGATCATCGCGGCCGACGTCGACCGGTCGGGAACGGTCACGACTTTCGATATCATCAAGATCCGGAAGGCCATTCTCGGCATCGATAATGAATTCCCCAACGGCAACGAAGCCTGGCGTTTCGTGAGTGCGGACTTCGTATTCCCCGACCCGACGAACCCCTTCGTGTCCTACTTCCCGGAGATCTACAACATCAATAACTTCGACGACGATCAGGTCGCGGCCGATTTCGTAGCCGTAAAAGTAGGCGACGTCAACCTTTCGAGCATTCCCAACAGCTCCTTCGGGCTCGACGATCGCGTATCCTACGGCTCCTGGGAAGTGACGGCCGAAAACCGGGAGCTGACGACCGACGAGACGGCGACCGTATCATTCGTCGGGACGCGCCTGCCGGATATCACCGGATTCCAGTTCACGCTGATGTATGACCCCGATCGCCTGGAACTCGTAGAACTGACACCCGGTAATCAACTGCCCGGCCTGACAGAAGCGAATTTCGGCCGGCCGGAAGGAGAAGCCGGATACCTGACGGCGAGCTGGCACCATACGGGCGGCGGGTTGCCCGAAAACGCCGCCCTCTTCAGCCTCACTGTGCGGGCCAAAGCGCCGGGCGTGCTCAGCCAACTTATGGATATCGGTTCGGGCCGCACCCCGGCAGAAGCCTACGATGCGGATCTGCTGCCTCTCGACGTCGACCTCGTTTTCCCGGAAACCGAAACGGGGAAACTCGAGCTGTACCAAAACCGGCCCAATCCTTTCGAAGACCAGACAACGATCGGCTTTTACCTGCCCGAAGCCGGCCCCGTGCAGCTGACGGTATACGATATGGCGGGTAAAACCCTGCATACGCAGCGCGCGACTTTTGATAGCGGCTACCACGAACTGATGGTTCGCAGAAGCGACCTGCTGCAGAGCGGAGGCGGCATCCTGTACTACACGCTCGAATCGGGCCGGCGCCGGCAAACCAGGAAGATGGTGCTGCTGGGCAATGAATAGAAGGTTTTTGATCACCGGACGGCCAGTGGGCCCCGATCACCTGCTACCTTTTTTGTGGTAAAATTTTCGCCGGGCGGTTTCTTGTGAGTGACGCCATTTTCCCGGCAGGCGGAGTGTCGACAGGCGCTCCGCCTTTTTTGTGGGCGGCGTCGGGCGGCGGGGCGCGTGCGGTCGTGGTTTGAAGTCATTAAGAAATACTTTATATTGCAAAAAATTTAACCCGAATTAACCCGGGTTATGGCCTGACTGTCCGGAAAGGCGTTTTTAATCGGAAGCGGCAGGGAATGCCCGCTTTCGAAGTTTTTTTTTGCTTACTTTGAGGGCTCCGTTCCGGAGCGCCCTCCGCACGACTACCTTTCCGAAGTACCTGCTGTGGTTCCGCAGCAGGGGCAAGGCGCTTACCGCTGATTATCGCACCCATCACCTTGGCGTGTCGGCCTCCAACCGTGAGGTGTTCACGTTCCGTTTTGACCTTTATTTGATTTGATGACCGGCCGCCGGGTATCGGCTGTTCATGACTTATCGAAAACTCGGGATCCGTGTTGAAAAAAGCTTTACCTCTCATGACCATCCATTACAATGCAGCCATTCGCGCCGGCGGCCTGTTGCTGGGGCTGGCCCTCTGGCTCTGGCCCGGCGCTGCTGCCGCGCAGTGTACGCTGATCTGCAACAGCATGATATCGGCGCCGCTGGGGCCCAACTGCGGGCAGTTGATCACTTACGATATGATCCTGGAGGGGGAGGATAATCCCAACCTCTGCTCGCCCAATGCGCCGACCGACTTTTCGGTCACCCTGATGACCTCGCCGGGCGGCCCGGCTATACCCTCCAGTCCTTACGTCGATTACAATTACGTCGGCCTTGTGCTCTACGCCAAAGTGACGCACCTGCCCACCGGCAACTTTTGCATCGGCTCTATTCGCGCCGAAGACTATATGCCGCCGGTGCTCAACTGCCCGTCGGACGTAGTGGTGAGCTGCAACGACAGCTCGGCGCCGGCCGTTACCGGGCAGGCGCTGGCCGACGATTGTACGGCGGTGGCCATAGATTTTTCCGACGCGGTCCAGGACCTCAATTGCGGCGACCCGCAGGAGCGCATCCTGCGCACCTGGACGGCTACCGACGCCGCCGGTAATTCCGCTGCCTGCGTGCAGCAGATCGACGTGGCCCGCGCTTCGGTGGCCGATGTCGTTTTTCCACCCAGTTATAACGATGCCGCCATGCCGTCGCTGAGTTGTCCCAGCGGGTTTACCGCGCCCACCTTTACCGGTTTTCCGCTGATCAACGGCGAGCCCATCTCCGGCGCCGGGCCCTGCGGGTTGTTTACCCAGTATACGGATCAGGTGGCGCCCCAGTGCGGCGGCAGCTACAACATCGTTCGGACCTGGCTGGTGACGAGCGATTGCACCTCTGATTTTACGGAACACACCCAGATCATTAAGGTGAAAGACAATACCCCTCCCGATCTGATCTGCCCGCAGTCGCTCACCGTCGGTACGAATGATTTCGACGATTGTTCGGGCAGCCTCTACCTGCCGCCGGCCACCTGCTTCGACGATTGTTCCATGCCGGTATCGGTAGTGGTGCAGACGCCTTACGGCACCATCAACGCCAACGGCGGCTTCCTGGGGGCGGTTCCGCAGGGCAATGCTACGGCCACCTACCTGGCCACCGACGAGTGCGGCAATACCGCCAGTTGCACCATCTCGCTGACGGTCAATGACGCTTCGCCGCCCCAGGCCATTTGTAATGACCAGTTGAACGTTACGCTCAATTCTCAGGGCGTGGCCCTGGCCCAGGCTTCCGTTTTCGATGAAGGCTCCGACGACAACTGCTGCCTGGACGGGATCGCCGTCAAGCGGGCCGGCGAGCCGGACAGCGCCTTCGGCAACTCGGTGACCTTTTCCTGCCTGGATATCGGCGCGCCGGTGACCGTTGTGCTGCAGGCTACGGATTGCGCCGGCAACACCAGCACCTGCAACTCGGCGGTAGTCGTAGAGGATAAGATCGATCCGGTGATCCTTTGCCCGCCCCCGGCTACCGTCGCCTGTGACGCCGGGGCGCCGCTGCCTTCCGTTACCGGGCAGCCGCTGGCTTCCGACGGGTGCGGTGTGGCCTCGGTGACCTTCAGCGACCAGGAGTTCTTCAATGATTGCAACGTGGGTACGATCCTGCGCACCTTCGTCGCCGAAGACAATGCAGGCTTCACCAGCACCTGCGTCCAATCGATCACCGTGATCGATACGACGCCGATCACCGTCCTCTTTCCTGACGACTACGAGATCGACGGCTGTGCGTCGCTCGACGATCTGCATCCCGACAACTTGCCGGCGCCGTTCGACCGGCCGCAGGTGGTGGGGGAAGACTGCGAGATCACGGCCTCCAACTGGAGCGACCTGGAGTTTTTTGCTTCGGGCAACTCATGTGTGAAAGTGATCCGCACCTGGACGGTGATCGACTGGTGTACGTATACAGGCGTGGGAACGGACGGGCAGTACCAGGAAAATCAGATTTTGAAAATAAAAGACAATGATCCGCCGCAGTTTACCTGCCCCGACGACCTTGCGGCGCCGATCCTGGGCAGCGGTTGTACGACCACCGTCACCCTGCCGCAATTGACCGACGTACAGGACTGCCTCGACGAGATTACGGTGACGGTAGCCGGCGACCTCGGCAGCGGCTTCGTGCATCCGGACGTGGGGATCGGCGACTACGAGGTGACCTACCTCGTCACCGACGGCTGCGGCAATACCGCCAGCTGTTCCTTCACGGTATCGGTATTTGACGGAAGGGCGCCGGGCATCGTCTGTCTGAACGGACTCAGCACCTCGCTCATGCCGGACGGGATGATCAGTGTGCCGGTCGATGCGCTCGTGGTGAACGCTTTTGACAATTGCTCGCCCCAATCCGATATCGAGCTGCGGCTGGGGCCGGACGACGCCACCACGCCGCCCGACGGCGATGTGCTCGTTTTCGATTGCGATAATCTGGGGACCAATATCGTTACCGTCTGGGCGGGCGACGCCGCCGGGAACTGGGATTTCTGCGAAACCTACATCCTGGTCGAAGATAACGAAGAAGCGTGCATCCCCATGGCGATGATCTCGGGCGTGATCCACACGGAGCTTTACGAAGAAGTGGGCAACGTAGAGGTGATGGTCAATGAAGATACGGCCTACCTGCAAATGACGGCGCCCGACGGCATGTACATGTTCCCCGAAATGCCGATGGGCGACAGCTACCAGGTAGTACCCAAAAAAGACATCAACGCCGCCAACGGCGTCACCACCATGGACGCCATCTACCTGGTGCGGCATCTGCTCAACGTGGAGCCCCTGAGCTCGCCCTACCGCATCATCGCCGCCGACGTCAACCGCTCGGGGCACGTATCCGTCATGGACCTCATTGCGCTGAAGCGGGTGATCCTCGGCATTGCCGATACCTTTCCCGATAATACGTCCTGGCGCTTCGTAGACGAAGACTACGTTTTCCCCGACCCGGAAAACCCGTTCTACGAGAGCTGGCCGGAAGACAAGACCATCACCAGCCTGGACGACAATATGCTGGGCGCCAACTTTATGGGCGTCAAGATCGGCGACCTCGACCTCAGCGCCGATAACGACGAACTGCTGGATACTGACGAGCGCGACCAACTGGTGATGCGCACGGAGAACCGCGAGGCTGCCCCCGGCTCGCCGCTGCGCCTGCCTTTCTATTTCGAGGCCGGGACGGACCTGCAGGGCGTTCAGTTTACGCTTGACTTTGACGCCGGCGCGCTGGTGTTCAGGGGCGTGGAAAGCGGCGAGCTCAGCGATTTTGACGCCTCCAATCTGGGACTGCGCTACCTGGACGCAGGGCGGATCACGGTCAGCTGGTTCGCTCCGGAAGCCCTGCGCCTGGCGGCGGATCGTCCGGCGTTTACATTCGTCTTTGAAGCACGAACGTCGGCGCCGACCGCCGACCTGGTGACGCTGAGCTCGGCGATCACGCGGGCGGAAGGGTACGTAGCCCGGCCCGCCTTGGAGCGGCGGCCCCTGGCGTTGTCGTTGGCAGCACCGGCGGCGTCCGTAGCCGCCTCGGTGGTGGTGCGCAGCTTCCCCAATCCGTTCCGGCGGCAGACCACGCTTGCCTTCGACCTGCCGGCCGACCAGGCGCTGCAGCTGACCGTCTGGGACCCGGCCGGCCGCCCGGTATCGGTGCAGCGCCGCAGGTTCGCCGCAGGTCGCGGGCAGTGGATACTGCGCAGCGAAGCCTGGCCCGGAGCAGGCTACTATTTTTACCGAATAGAAGGCGCCGACTGGACGGCGAACGGGAAGCTGTTGTTCCTGGGCCCTTGACGGGGAAGGGGAAAGGCGGTCGTATTGACGAGGCCTGTTCCGGGGAAAAGTAGTAATTTCAGGCATCGATTTGGGTCCCTCCGATCGAGAAGCGAAAATGCCTTTACCAGGAGAGACCTCAATGGTTACGATCCAAAAATAAATACGATTGCCCCATGCCCCCGTTTCACATCCTCATATGGAACCGATACTAGACGAACAAAGCGAAACCGGTCCTGCGTCTGCGAATCCCTACGCCCGCAAGTCGATCCGGTATTTATTGAGCGGGTGGGCGTTGGTCGGCCTGGCGCTCGCCTTGTTTATCGTCCCCGGCTTACTGCAGGCAAGTCATGAAATCTGGCGGCTGCTCGCTTCGGCATGTGTTATGCTGACGGTCGCGTTCGGCTTTTTCGGTTTTTCCAGCGGCATAAAGGCGCTCAGGTATAAAGAACAGCCGCTCGGCGTGACCATCATCGGCATTGTCGGCAATGCGGTCTTTGTGGGTATCCCCATCGCCTTGATCGTGATCAATTTGATTGATTTTATCAGGGCGCTGGGGTAAATGGGTAACAACAGTATCTTTTTTGCTGAGGGTAGCGGCCTATTGTTCTCTAATACCTTTTGTGGTTTAAAAGAAGGCGGCTGTCCGGCCGCTACATCACAAAAGCAACAAGCGGCCACAAACCCACCTCTGTCAATTTTCCCGAATTTCCATTAATTTGCCTCTAAAAACCATTGAAGAAGATCGTATTCCTCTACGGCCTGCTCCTGGCCGTGGTAGTCGTGCTGTTAAAAGTGGTTGAGTACCGCTATTGGGTAGGGCGCTTGTCCGTAGAGATCTACACCGGCGTTGTGGCGACCATCTTCACGGGGGTCGGCGTTTGGATCGGCTTACAGCTGGTGAAGACCGGCCGGAAAGAAAAAATCCGGGAAGCCGCTCCGGCCGTCAACGAAGCGAATCTGAAAGAGCTGGGCCTCAACAAGCGGGAATACGAAGTACTTCAGCTCATCGCCGCCGGCCATTCCAATCAGGAAATAGCCGACAAGCTGTTCATCGCACTCCCCACCGTCAAAACCCATACCTCCAACCTGTACGCCAAACTGGGGGTGAAAAGGCGAACCCAGGCCATCTACCGCGCCAAAGAACTCGACATCATCGTCTGAGGCGACTCATACGAAAGTAGGAATCCCGCCCCGCCGCCCGTTTTCATCCGAAAGTATGAGGGGAATACCTGCCTGGGTGCGTATTATTGAACTCACCAAAACCTTATTGCACCATGAGTAGAATAGTATTGACCTACGGCCTCATCGCCGGCATCGTCGTTTCATTGTCCCTCATCCTTCTCACCAGTAATGGCGGGATAAATATGGAGAACGGGGAGATCATCGGCTACACCGTCATGATCATCGCCCTTTCCACCATCTTTTTCGGGGTGAGGACCTACCGCGATCAACACCTCGGCGGCAGCATCTCCTTCGGTAAAGCTTTTACCATTGGCTTATACATCGCCCTGGTAGCCTCCACCATTTATGTGCTGAGCTGGCTGGTCATCTCCGGCACCGTCAGGCAGGACTTTATGAACGAGTACTACACCCATACCGTCGAAGAGCTGCGGCAGAGCGACCTCCCGGAAGCTGAAGTCGAAGCGAAGATCGCCGAAATGGACGAATTCCGGGAGATGTACAAAAATCCGTTGGTGAAGATCGGCGTGACCTACCTGGAAATACTACCGGTCGGGCTGTTGGTATCCCTGATCTCCGCCTTTCTGCTGCGGCGGCGCCAGACCAGCCGGGCGGCATAAAAAAGGAGCAGTTTTGTGCTGATCCGATAAACAAAACCTGCTCCTCCCTGTTAGTAGCACATCTAAGTTGAGAAGATAGGTAGTGGATAATCGGCCTTTACCACCGTGGTAAAGGCCTTTTTATTTATCCGTAGCCGTCAGAAGTGATGGGATATGCTTAATTTAGAACAGTAGAACCAAAGACGTGGCGCAACACCTGATCACCGGACAACGCGGAGAAGCCCTCGCCGCCGCTTTCCTGGAGCGCAAGGGCATGCGTATCGTCGAGCGCAACTGGCGCTACCGGCGCGCGGAGATCGACCTGATCGCCGAAGACGGCGCCGTTTTGGTGTTCGTGGAAGTAAAGACGCGCGCGAGCGATGCGTTCGGGCGGCCCGAAGCTTTCGTGACCCCGCGCAAAGTGACCCTGCTCAGCGCCGCCGCCCAGGCCTACATGGAAGCGATCGATTACGAATGGGAGGTACGCTTCGATATCGTCTCCGTTCTCCTGCCCAACGCCACCGACTACCGGATCGAGCATTTTCCGGATGCTTTCTTTCCCGGCCTGGTTTAATCCGGGTTAAACCTTTTCATTTTCCTCCCGCGTATACGCGAACAGCATCATATCGAGCAGCCCGCCGGTAGGGCGGCGGAAGGCGTTGCGCAGGTCGCCCTCGCGCCGGTAGCCGCATTTGCGCAGCAGGCGTTGCGCCGCGTAGTTGTCCTGGGCGGTGAGCATATACACCCGCTCCAGTTTCAGCTGCTCAAAAGCGTACTGGGTGAGGTGCGCGACCACCTCCGTCATGATGCCGCGGCGGCCGTAGTTCTCGTCGATAAAAAAGGTGAGGCGGCCTTCCGGAATTCGCCAGTCGAGGTTGAAAAAAGCGGCGTAGCCGATGAGTTTGGCCTCGTCACTATCCCAGACGCCGAAGGCGTATTCCGACTGCAACAGCCAGGCGGAAAGCTTGTGCCGGACGAAGACCTCCGCGGCTTCGGGGCTGCTGACTTCCCTGAGGGTGAACGGAAAATGATCCGACAAGCGCTGGTGGTTGTTCTGGAACAGCTCATACACCGTCGGCCCGTCGTTCTCGCGAAAGCGACGAACGAGGGTGCGTCGGGTCAGCATTACCGTGTCGACCTTGAAGAGGTGAGCTTGCATAAACGTGATTGAGGGCGCTAAAATAGCGCAAATTTTCATTGCCCGGCAAAAGTCTGCAGGCCGAGGTCTTTGCGCCGTCCCTGGTCTACCGGGCTGTTTTGCTGCCAGTAGGCGCTTTTGATGGTTTTCGTGGCGCGGGCTATCGTGGTGCGCACTTTTTTGTCGAACATCGAGGGGTAGCTGTCGGTCCAGCCCACGATGCGGTACGGGGCTTCGCCTTCGAAAACGATCGCCACTTCGCGCTGCAGGCTGGGGTAGGAGAGCCGGTATTCGCGCAGTGTTTCGCCGGAAAACTGCTCGCCCGAATAGTCCTGCAGCGAAGCCGCCGCCTCTACCGGTCGGAAAGGCCGGTGGGTCAGCCGGACGTACATGGTGCTCGGCAAGACGGAGAGCTTGCCGGTGGGCAGCCCTTCCGGGTTCATGCGGATGCGGTTGTAGATCTCGTCTTCCAGGATGGCGTGCGCCGCCGTCGTTTCCCGGTCGGCTTCCTTCTCGAAGTACGAGTGGAGGGTGACCGCGTAGTCGTCGGGCCGCCAGTTGACCTGCATGTAGGTATGGCCGCACCACTCCTGCGAGCTGGTGGTCACTTTCAGCGTCATGGGGTAGGCTTTGACCTCCACCGGCGTGAATACGGACGTCATCATCGAGTAGTCGTACAGTCCGGTGGGAAATTTGCGCACCATATTATTCTTCAGAATAGGCGTGGAATTGGGGTTGGTATAATGGTCGTTCTTGACCTGCTCGTCGGTCAGAAAATCTTCCGTAACGAAGATCATCACCGCTTCGCCCTGGTGGACGGCGCCGTAGCGGTTTTGCTGGAGGTCGTAATGCGTGATCTCGGCTTCGCCCTGGTACCAGTATTCACCCAGTCCGCCGCCGGCATCGGCAAAATCCGCGGCCACGGATACGGCCTGGGCCGACTGTTCGGCAGAAGAGGAAGGCTGAGCAGGCTCGCAGGACAATAGCGCGCCGAGCGATAAAAAGAGGAGGATGCGATCCATGGTAAGTTTATTTTTATGAAAGGGAAAAACCCCCTTTTTGTTCAATTCAATTCGTTCCGGCAGCTGCGCGCCCGCGCCGGCTGCAAAATACCGGCCGCCGCCTTGGAGCGCGTCGAGAAATCCGTATATTTAGGAACCACCCGCCTGCGTTCTTTGACAACCTGGAAAAAACAACTGCTGCGCCCGCATCGTGCCGCCCCTCACCGCCGAACAGGTCCGGCGCCTGCGCGTCAACGACCTCGACCGAGCTGAGCGGGGAGAAAAGTACGCTCATCCTTTAGCGGCCGGCGAGTAAACGTATTTGTTGATCGACAATGTGTTCGAGATTATGTTAAGCAGCATTTTCAAAATCGCGGCAGCTAACTGGCTATGAGTCGCAAACATATTACGGGCGGAGGCACTGCCCGCAGAATTGTAAATCGTTAAATCGGATATGTGTTATTTGTTTTAATTTTAGCGATAATTTGCTGATTATTAGGATGTTAAGTTTTGTAAGTCTTTTGTTTTGTCCAGGCTCCAGTTGCTTGGTGACAGGGTAAATGACCACGTTGATAAATTGTTTTTCCTTTAATATCTTTTTTCTGACACTCCCTTGACAGATGTTAAAATGGTAAGTGCTTCTTTTTTAATGGTTTGTCTTCGATTTGGAAGGGGGGTGGGTAGGAGAGATCGTCCATTAGAGTGAGGACTGCGACATGGGCCATCTTTATCCCCTTGAAGAGGACATGTAGGAGAGATCGTCCATTAGAGTGAGGACTGCGACCGCGCTATCCGTCGCCTTTAACCATCGGCAACGGTAGGAGAGATCGTCCATTAGAGTGAGGACTGCGACAAGCTTGACGGTCATCGTTTCCGATCCTTGGATCGAGTAGGAGAGATCGTCCATTAGAGTGAGGACTGCGACAAGTGTCACCCAGATTACCGATGGCATCCAGCACGGTAGGAGAGATCGTCCATTAGAGTGAGGACTGCGACGCGTCGATGTTGCCGAAGCGCGTCAACAAAATCGTAGGAGAGATCGTCCATTAGAGTGAGGACTGCGACTGGAATACAAATTCCACACTTTCCGTTCCGGAAGGTAGGAGAGATCGTCCATTAGAGTGAGGACTGCGACTGAGGGTCGGCGTCGATGTCAACGGTTACCGTTGTAGGAGAGATCGTCCATTAGAGTGAGGACTGCGACAGTTTTGCTCCATTTTCGGCGCAAAGACGAATGGGTAGGAGAGATCGTCCATTAGAGTGAGGACTGCGACGAATAGATCCTTCATCCACTCGGGCCATTCAATGTAGGAGAGATCGTCCATTAGAGTGAGGACTGCGACATGTTTGAACGCCAGCCTGAATCGCCGCGCCGTTTGGTAGGAGAGATCGTCCATTAGAGTGAGGACTGCGACAATCATCATTCATCCCATCGAGTACGGCGAAGAGCAGGTAGGAGAGATCGTCCATTAGAGTGAGGACTGCGACGTATGCTATGCCTGTGGCACGTAATAGGTCGTCGGTAGGAGAGATCGTCCATTAGAGTGAGGACTGCGACGTTGAGGCGCGCTGCTGACGATACGGTCGTGCGGTAGGAGAGATCGTCCATTAGAGTGAGGACTGCGACCATTCAGCCCATCATTTCTGATGGCACCGATATGAAGTAGGAGAGATCGTCCATTAGAGTGAGGACTGCGACAGCTGCGAGTTTGATAACTTCGCCATTGCTGTGTAGGAGAGATCGTCCATTAGAGTGAGGACTGCGACGAATTTCCCAGTAGGGCCCTTCGTACTCGAACGTAGGAGAGATCGTCCATTAGAGTGAGGACTGCGACGGAAGGAGGGGAAACTTTCCAGCCCTCTTGGGCGTAGGAGAGATCGTCCATTAGAGTGAGGACTGCGACGCTAGTCTCATAATTTTTTAAGTTTTTAATTTTGTAGGAGAGATCGTCCATTAGAGTGAGGACTGCGACTTTCCTGTTATCCATCCCGACGGTTGCAATGAAACGGTAGGAGAGATCGTCCATTAGAGTGAGGACTGCGACAATGCTTGGTCAATAGTTTGCCAACGCTTCAGTTGGTAGGAGAGATCGTCCATTAGAGTGAGGACTGCGACTTGGCCTTCTGCGGATTCGCGTGCGTAGGCAATGGTAGGAGAGATCGTCCATTAGAGTGAGGACTGCGACATTCCAATCCTGAGCCACTGATTAGTTTGCTAATCATGTAGGAGAGATCGTCCATTAGAGTGAGGACTGCGACAACCACCGCAGGGAATCAACTCTACGAAAACGCAGTAGGAGAGATCGTCCATTAGAGTGAGGACTGCGACAATGCGAAATTATCCCCTCCGGGTTTTCCCGGAAGTAGGAGAGATCGTCCATTAGAGTGAGGACTGCGACCGTGCGCCCGCTTCAGGGGTTTTTTTTTACGAGGGTAGGAGAGATCGTCCATTAGAGTGAGGACTGCGACTGTTTCGTAGAGAGAGGATCCTAGCTCGTCGTGTAGGAGAGATCGTCCATTAGAGTGAGGACTGCGACTGAAATTTTTGTCAACATATTTGCCAGGAAGCAACGTAGGAGAGATCGTCCATTAGAGTGAGGACTGCGACGTTTTAAGTGACGTCAGCTCTTCTTCGTACCGAGGTAGGAGAGATC
>CAYQQU010000076.1:0-24545 GCA_964419545.1 uncultured Saprospiraceae bacterium
CGCCTCCGGCGCTGCGAATTAAAAAATGCTTACTGCCAAACCGAGAATCGCTGATAAAGATGTCAAAGATTGATAACTTTTTTAACGATTTATGATTTTTATACTACTTTCTGCTCATGACGTTCCTCCCTCCGTTACCCCCACTCGCCTCAGCGATTACGCCGTCGGCCGGTTCGAGGCCATACCTTCCCGCAAAGGGGTGAAAAAAGCCATCAAACGGGGCGCCATCCGGGTCAACGGCGAGGCAGCAACAACCGGTTACTGGGTACAACCCGGGGACCGGATCGAGTTGTACGAGGTGGAAAGCCCGCCCCGGGCGCTGGAGCTGCTGTTGGAGGTGGTCTGGGAAGATGACGACCTGGCCGTGGTGATCAAGCCGGCCGGGCTGACAGTGAGCGGAAATCAGTATCGCACGTTGGAAAACGCCCTGGTCTACAACCTGCAACCTTCTTCTCTGCCTGACGCCCGCCCCTGGCCCCGCCCTGTGCACCGCCTCGATGCACTGACCAGCGGGCTGGTGCTGACGGCTAAGACGGCGAGCGCCGAGATCGCGTTGCGGCGGCAGTTTGCCGAAAGGCAGGTCGGGAAAACTTACCAGGCGGTGGTGGCGGGCGACTTACCTGATGCCGGCCGCATCGAAGCGCCGCTGGACGGCAAAGCGGCGGTCACCGACTACCGGGTATTGGCGTGCGCCTACTCGCAGCGCAACGGCCGGCTGTGCCGGGTAGCGCTGCATCCCGTCACCGGGCGGACGCACCAATTGCGGCGGCACCTGGCCGGACGGGGTAATCCCATCCTGGGCGATAAATTGTACGGCGAGCCGGGCAATGTGCTAAAAGGCAAGGGCTTGTTCCTGGCGGCGGTGGGGCTGGATTTTATTCACCCGCGCAGTGGCGAGCGGATCGAAGTGAAGATCAGCCCGCCGCGTAAGTTTATTCGCTATCTCGACCGCCAAAGCGGAGAAGCAATGCCTTAAAACGGTATTTTTGTCAAAAAAGAAGCATGGCTCTGGAAGCACTCACCGAACGCTCGTTCAGCGACGCAGAGAAAAAGGCGGCCAAGAAATTTCAGTGTTACCGATCGCTGATCGACGAATTGCGCACGAAAGAATTATCGCCGGACGTAGTGGAAACGGTCAACAAAGAAATTGCCGGCATCAACGCCCACGCGGAGCACGACCGGGGTTTCATCAAAAAAATTCGCAAGTCTCAGTACAAGATCCTGCGGTTGGTGGAGAAGCAGCTCAAGCTCGTGGCCAAAAACCACTACCGGAATATGTGGCTGGCTTTGGGTATGACGACATTCGGGTTGCCCCTCGGGATCGTTTACGGGTTGGCAATGGATAATCTGGGCCTGCTGGGGCTCGGCCTGCCCATCGGCATGGTGATCGGCATGGCCATCGGCAGCAATATGGATAAAAAGGCCAAAGAAGAGGGGCGGCAGCTGGATGTGGAGATCAGCATCTGAAAAAAATCCCGAATCCCGGCCGAAGCCGGGACCCGGGTTAATCGGTTACTCGCAATTGGAGAAGGCGGCCCGGAGTTCCTCGTCGCTGTTGACGGTTGCCGTTGCGCCGTCTCTGTAGACGATATCTACCGGATACTGCAGTTGCGGACGGTCTTCGGCCTCGGGGTTGTTCTGGTACCAGGTGCGGAGCGCGTTGTTGACGGCTTCTTTGTCGTCGCCCGTTACTTCGGAGCCGTCGGGCAGGAGGTAGGTGACCGGGTAGACCAGATTGAAGCATTCTTCGACCACGGTATTTTCACCGCGGCAGCGGGCATAGGCACGGCGCAGGTCTTCGTCGCTAAATAGCGTTCCCGTTTCGCCGTCCGCGAAGATGATATCTACCGGATATAGCAGTTCCGGGCGGGCTTCGGCCGCGGGATTATCCGCGTACCAGGCGCGCATGGCGAGGCCGACGGCTTCTTCGCTATCGCCGGTAATTTCACTGCCGTCCGGCATCAGGTAGGTTACCGGAAATACCAATGCGAAGCACTCTTCGCGATCGCAGCCGCCTTCACCGCGGGTGCGTTCGCGGTTGCGGTCCGGGCGCAGCTCCCGTCCGTCCAGGTTAAAATACAACCGAGCGCGTTCGCCCATGCGGCTGCCCTGCCGGCGGCGCAGGTTGACTTCGAAGCCTAAGCCGGAAGCGAGCAGCGCCCTGTCGACGTAGCTTTCGGAAAAATCGCGGCCCAGCATATCTCGGGACGGGTCGGGCAGCGTTTCGGCGGCCACCTCCTGTTTGTTGGCATCCTGCTGGATCGCCTCGATCAGTGCAGCGTCGGACACGTTGCTGTCGTCTTTTTCGCAGGCCGAAAAGAGGAGCAGCGCCAACGCAAAGAAAATCAAACTTGATACTTTCATAACTTCAGATTTTACAGTGAGCATAATTTAGAACCGATAGTGCAGGCCCAGGGTCAGGTCGGCGCCCGTATTTGCTGAGCCTGAAATATCGGAGTGGTTATGGTTGATAAATTGATAGCTGTAATTGGCCGAAGCGCGGGCGTAGAGCTGGCCGAACAACCGGTAGTTAAGCCCCAGGCCGGCCTGAGCGCTGATGAAATGCCGTACGGGAATATCCTGCGACAGCACCCGGCCGCGGTTGACGAGGATGGGCCGGCCGCGAGCTTCGGTGAAAACGGTGAATGTATAATCGCCGAAGCTGAGCTGGTTCCATTGCAGGCCGCTGCGGAGCATCCACTGCAGGCGGCCGGCGCCGGAGAAGTACGCTATTTCGAACGGCGCCTGCAAGTACTGCAGTCTTTGTTGGTCCCGGATGGTGATTTCCAGCAGGTCGCCTTCTTCCAGTTCGGCTCCTCGTTCGAGCGTGATGTTAAAAGCGCCGCGCGTTTCGCTGTAGGCGGTGCGGGTGGTGAACGTCAGTTCGTTGGCCTTATCGCCGTTCGGCAGGTCGGATTCATTGGTCCGGTTGTAGGCCAGGCCGAGGCGCGAGCGGCTTTGGTGGTTGATGGTGGCGGTGCGCAGGCCCGTCCGGATCCACCAGTGGGGCGCGGGGGAATAAGCAAAGCTAAGGCCGTGGGCGGCGGTGGTGACGCGGTTGTTTTGGGTATTTTCCGACGCGAGTCGTTGATTCTTGAAAGAGCGCGTTTGGGGGATATCCATCCTCAGCAGGGCGAAGTCGTAGCCGGCTTCCCACCTTTTCGAGGCTTTCGCCCGGGTTATCGGCAAAGTGGGCAATAGTGCGATCTCGGGGAACTGCTGTTCCGGCGCTGACAGCATTTTCAGGCCCGGTGAGGGTAGGGAGGGGGCCGAAAGCGCGAGCGCAGCGGTGGGCTGTTTTTTGTCCGTCGAATGAGGTTGATCGGGTAGTTTGTCCAGTTGCGCCGGCGGCCGTTCTGCCAGGCGGCCCTGCAGGAAGCGGTTCTCGGCGCGCAGCTGATTGATGGTCGTAAGTTGGGTTCGGGCCTGCTGGTTGAGCTGGGCTTCGCGACCTTCCCGTTCGGCGCCGGCGGCCCGGAGTTGGGTGTTTTCTGCTTTCAGGCTGGCGATTTCAGCGGCGTATTTTTCGACCAGTGCAGGGTCGGTGAGGTTGACCTGGCCGGCTTGCGGCTGTTGTTTTAAATGGGATTCGAGTTGGCCGATCTGATTTTGCAAATACCAGATATACGCGATGGCGGCTATCTGGAGCAGCGCGACCAGGACGATAACCGGTATTGGGGACGTTGTCGGAGCGGCGGGCGCGGGGGCGGTGATCCGGTCGAGGATATTGCCCCTGACCTCCGGGTCGGGCGCATTCCAGCTGCCGGCCGACTCGTCGAAGTCGTCGAGCTTTTTCCTGAGAAAATCGCCTAAATGGTTATTGTTCTCTTCCATATTTCCGGTTCGTTTTCAAAACAGCAGTTTCAGTTGCTGCTGTAATGCTTTTTTTGCTTTGGACAACTGGGATTTGGAGGTCCCCACCGAAATATTCAGGGTGTCGGCAATTTCCTGGTGGGAGTAGCCTTCGATCTCGTGCATATTGAAAACCATGCGGTAGCCGAACGGCAATTGCTGAATCAGCTTTACCAGTTCCTTGGCGGTAATCTTTTCGTCGGTGATCTCGGGTTCCTCGGGTTTTTCCGCTATCGATTCCAGGTCTTCGAACGATTCCTGCCACTGGTGCGCTTTCAGATATTTCAAGGCTTCGTTGACGATCACTTTATTGGACCAACCCTTAAAAGAACCCCGCCCGGGGTCGAACTTATCCAGTACCTGAAACACTTTGACCACCCCTTCCTGCAAGATATCCTGGGCGTCAGACCGGTTGCGGCCGTAGCGCAGGCAGAGACGAAACCAGTACGGCTCGTGCCGTTCGTACAGTTTTTTGGTGGCCGCCTTATTTCCCGCCCGGATCTCCCGGATCAACTGGTGGTCTTCCTGCTCCATCGTCTTTTGCGTTCTATTATTCCATATCGGGAATTTACTGGAAGGGTTGCCCGGCTGGGATGTTTTCGGGATGGCCATTTTGGCGGGTTAAAAGGAATTGCGAAAGGTTGAAACAAATTAATTTTATAAACAAATTTGTTTTATTCTTGTAAATTTATTAAATTTGACTGAATTTATTCTGCTAATTTAATAAAATGAAGGAGAAACCTGAAAAAGGAAATCTTTACGACCGCATTTTCAAAGAAAACGCAGAGTCGATTTTTATTCCGTTGATCGAACAGGTGCTTGGATTGAAGATCCTCGCTCATAAGCCTTTACCCAGTAAATTGAATAAAACGCTGGAGCGGGAGGTAGATTTCCTATACCGCATTCGGACCGATACGATCACCGATTGTTTGCTACATATCGAGTTTCAGACCGATAACGATAAGGAAATGGTCTTTCGGATCGGCGAATACCACGCGTTGATCCTCAGCAAGTACAAATTACCCATTTATCATGTGGTCATTTACCTCGGTAAACGAACTGCAAGGATGGAGAATACCTTGCCGACAGCGCAAGTTTATCAGGGCTTTGACTTGATCCGGCTCTATGATCTGGATCCTGAAGAAATATTGAGCTCGCAAGTGCCGGAGGTCGTCCTTTTAGCCGTGTTGAGTAAATTTCCCAGGGAACGGGCCGAGGATTTTTTGCGTTTAATCGTTAGGCGACTAATGATTGTCGCCAGCTCTAAGGCGGAGCTGTCCAGGCGCCTCAACCAATTGATCATTTTATCCAGGATTCGTAACTTTGAAAAGTTATCGGCAAAAATAATTGAAGATATGCCTATCTCATACGATATCGAAAAAGACGCCCTTTACCAAAGAGGCGAAGCAAGAGGCGAAGCAAAAGGAGAAGCAAGAGGCGAGGCAAGAGGCGAAGCAAAAGAGAAAATCGCCGTTGCCCACAGATGCTACGCCAACGGCTTGTCGGTCGAAATGGCTGCTAATATCTCCGGGCTTCCGTTAGAAGAGGTGGAGAAGATCTACGCCGCCCTTGGCGCCCAAAATGATCAGCATTAGAGCTTGTTTGGAGGTAGTGCTTTTGAAGCGAAAAACTCAGATTTTGGGTTCTCCCGAAGGGATTTTTCCGGCTCATAGCAGCGCTACGGGTCGGAAAAATGCCACAGGGAGGTTCCAAAAGCTGGGTTTTGCAGCCAAAATGACTACCTCCAAACAAGCTCTTAGTCTCCACCTGTTTTGAAATCGGTTTGGAGATGCTTCGTTAACATAGCTTAGAGAAGCCCCCGTCGCCCATCTGCTTTTCACCGATTCCCGCGGCGAAGGAACGAATTTTTGGAAAACTGATCGCCGATGGAAGTATACCGCAAAAGCACCCTCTCCTCCGAACTCATCGATCAAATTACGACCCTTACCCGGCTCGTCTGGCCGCCGCCCGCGGGAGAAGACCTCGCCGTACACCGCGATCGCTACGCCGCGGTGAATTCATCGGTATTCAACGAGGTTTTTATCATCCGGGAAGGCGGCCGGGTCGTCGCTCATACCGAGGTTTTCGCCCGCGATGTCTTCACCGGCGGCCGCACGCTTCGCAACCTGGCGCTGGCCGGTGTCTGCGTTCATCCCGATTATCGGGGGCGCAATTGGGGAGCGGCAATGGTGCGGCAGGCTTTCGCCTACGTCGACAACGGCGACTTCGATTGCTGCCTGTTCCAGACCCGGGTGCCCGCCTTTTACGACAAGCTGGGCGCCCGCCTGGTGGATAACGCTTTTGTCAACAGCCACTCTGAACGACCCGACGAGCGGCCATGGTGGGATCCGTACGCGATGCTCTATCCGGCGGGCTTTCCGCTGGGGGCGGCGCGGGTGGATTTGAATGGGGGGGGGTATTGAGGTTGAGGTTGAGGTTGAGGTTGAGGTTGAGGGGGAGGATTGAGCACTTCTTTTGGGAGTTGGGCGCCAGTGGCTTGGAGACTCGGTTTTAGGCGTGTCCGTATTTGCCGTTTTAGCAACGCAGAGATAAAAATGGCCCCCTGCCGGCTATGGGGGGATCTAGACAATAATGGTTGGCAGGGTAGGATTTGTCACCTTGCTTATTGACGAATCTCATCAAAACGCGTTCAAATAGTCCTTAAACTAGCGCTTGAAATAATTCAACGCCATGAAAATTACCCACATCGAACACATCGGCATCGCCGTGGAGAACATGGAGGAGGCCATCGCCTTTTACGAGAAAACGCTCGGGCTGGAATGTTATCGCGTCGAAGAAGTGCCCGATCAGAAAGTACGAACGGCCTTTTTCCAGGTGGGGCAAACCAAGGTCGAGCTGCTGGAAAGCACCACCAATGACGGCCCCATCGGTAAGTTTATCGAAAAACGGGGCGGCGGGCTGCACCACGTGGCTTTCGCCGTGGATGACGTAGCGCAGTCGCTGCAAACCGTGGAAGAAAAGGGGGTACGCCTGATCGACAAGACCCCGCGCAAGGGAGCGGAAGAACTGAACATCGGCTTCCTGCATCCGAAATCGACCTTCGGCGTACTGACCGAATTTTGCGGAAAAAAATAACCGGCAGGTTGCTGCCGAATTTATGGTGACGATTTAACATTGGCTATCACCGGCCTGCCGAAAGACTAACCTGATCGAGATAAGCCCCCGCGCGGATCTGAGGAGGTCAGTTGTGGCGTAGGTCCGGAAAAGCACCACCTACTGATCAAACAAACAAAAAGCATGAGCCTCCAGGACAAGATCCGGCAGCTAACCGAGTTGCGCGAACAAGCCCGCCTCGGCGGCGGGCAAAAGCGCATCGATAAGCAACACCAAAAAGGAAAGTATACGGCTCGCGAACGTATCGACTTCCTGCTCGACGAAGGCAGCTTCGAGGAGTACGATATGTTCGTTACCCACCGCTGTCACGATTTTGGCCTTGAAAAACAAAAGTTCCTGGGCGACGGGGTCGTCACCGGCCGCGGCACTATCGACGGCCGGGTGGTGTACGTCTTCTCCCAGGATTTTACCGTCTTCGGGGGCTCGCTCTCCGAGACCTTCGCCCTGAAGATCTGCAAGGTCATGGATCAGGCCATGAAAGTAGGCGCGCCCGTGATCGGCCTCAACGATAGCGGCGGCGCCCGCATCCAGGAGGGGGTCAGCAGCCTGGCCGGCTACGCCGAGATCTTCTACCGCAACATCCAGGCCTCAGGCGTCATCCCGCAGATCTCCGCCATCTTCGGACCCTGTGCCGGCGGCGCGGTCTACTCGCCGGCGCTCACCGACATCATCATCATGAGCGAAAAGACGAGCCACATGTTCGTAACGGGGCCCAAGGTGACCA
Organism: uncultured Saprospiraceae bacterium; assembly: GCA_964419545.1. Classification (GTDB taxonomy): domain Bacteria; phylum Bacteroidota; class Bacteroidia; order Chitinophagales; family Saprospiraceae; genus CAYQQU01. Next base: position 7,712 of record CAYQQU010000076.1, read on the forward strand.
AAACGGTGACCGGCGAGGATATTTCGACAGAAGACCTGGGCGGCGCCGGCGTCCATACCACCAAATCGGGTGTGGCCCATTTCAAAGCAGAAGATGAACGCGAAGGGATCCTGCTCATCCGCAAAATCCTGGAGTACCTGCCGCAGAACAACCTGGAAGAGCCGATCGTCACTACCAATACTGATCCGATCGACCGCATGGACGACGAGCTCAACGAGATCGTTCCGGACGATCCCAACAAGCCCTACGACGTCAAGGACATCATTCACCGCATTGTCGACCATGAGGAGTTTATGGAGTTACAGCGTTTTTACGCCAAGAATATCGTCACCGGCTTCGCTAAATTCGGCGGCGCGCCCTGCGGTATCGTCGCCAACCAGCCCAACTATCTGGCCGGCGTGCTCGACATCGAAGCTTCGCGCAAGGCCGCCCGCTTCGTGCGCCTGTGCGACGCCTTCAATATTCCTATTCTGACCTTGGTGGACGTACCTGGCTTCCTGCCCGGCAGCTTCCAGGAATACGGCGGCATCATTGCCCACGGCGCCAAGTTGTTGTTCGCCTACGGCGAAGCGACCGTGCCCAAAATTACCGTCACCCTGCGCAAAGCCTACGGCGGCGCCCACGACGTGATGGGCTCCAAACAGTTGCGCGCCGATCTCAACTACGCCTGGCCCGGCGCCGAGATCGCCGTGATGGGTTCCAAAGGGGCCATCGAAGTGCTGGAAGGCCGCGCGTTGCGGGAGATCGAAGACCCGGAAGAACGCGCTAAAGCCGCCGCCCAAAAGGAACAGGAATACCGCGAAGCTTTCGCCAACCCTTACGTTGCGGCCCGTTACGGCTATATCGACGACGTGATCGAGCCGCGCAACACCCGCTGGCGCGTGGTGCGGGGCCTGCGTCTGTTGTCTACCAAAAAAGAGGTGGGGCCCATGAAAAAACACGGCAATATCCCGCTCTGAATTAAACCTAACCGAAGTACTCAATTTCCAAACTTTCAACTATGGGCGCAACGCAAACCGATTGGAGCATCATCAGCCAGGGGCTGCTCATCTCAGTAGTGGGCTACCTGGTCGTCATGCTGGCCCTGACGGGCCTCTATTTCGTTTTTCGGTACCTGCCGCGCATTCTCAAATGGCAGATCCGCCTGCGGCTGCGCCGGATGGGGAAAAAGATACCGGAGAACGGCGATGCTGCGGATATCAGCGCCGACGACACCGCCGCCATCGCCACCGCCCTTTACCTGTATTTCAATGAAGCACACGACGAAGAAAATATGAACATGACCATCGAGCGGATCGATAAGCGCTACTCGCCCTGGAGTTCCAAAATCTTCGGGATGATGAGCAAGCAGCCGAAGAAATTGTAAATAATTGGGCTTCAATAATCATTAATGCGGGATACGATCAATCCATTTTAACCACACCGCCATGAAAAAGTATCGATTTACCATTCGGGGCTATAATTACGAGGTAGATGTGATCAGCTTCGAGAACAATATCGTCGAGCTGGAAGTCAACGGCACGCCCTACAACGTGGAGGTCCAGCTGCAACGCAACCTTCCGGAAGCCAAAACGCCGAAGCTCGTCCGCTCAGCGCTGCCCAAGCCCAAACCGGAAGAAGCGACCATCGCCAAAAAAGCAGCCGGTTCCGGCCAAACGACTATCCGCACGCCGTTGCCGGGTACGGTGCTCCATATTAAAGTCAGCCCCGGTGATACCGTGAAACAAGGGGATATCCTCCTGATCATGGAAGCTATGAAGATGGAAAACAACGTAACCGCTCCCCGCGACGGCGCCGTGCTGGAAGTGAAAGTGAGCGAAGGGGAGAGCGTCTTGCAAGACGCCGCCTTAATGATTCTGGAATAAACCACTACCCATGAGAAAAGCCATCACGCTGCTCGGCATATTTGTTCTACTCGCCGTCCTGCATACTACGCTGTTGCGTGGGCAGGAAGCGCCCGAACAGGGCGCGCCGGTTGTGGAATCGGTGGAAGAACAATCGAGAGCCTCCGAAGCCATCAATACTTTTTACCGGTATACCGGCTTCGCCAATGCCCGCGTCGGCAATTTTGTCATGATCGCGGTAGGCCTGTTTTTTATATACCTGGCCATCAAATTTCACTACGAACCCCTACTGCTCATTCCCATCGGCGCCGGCATTTTGTTGGGCAATATCCCATTTAAGCTGGACGCCGGCCTGCAGATTGGGATCTACGAGCCGGGAAGCGTACTGAACTATCTCTATTTCGGAGTGATCAAAGGGATCTATCCGCCGCTTATCTTTTTGGGCATCGGAGCGATGACCGACTTTTCGTCCCTCATCTCCAATCCCCGGCTGATGCTGCTGGGCGCGGCGGCGCAGATCGGCATCTTCGCTACTTTTCTGGGCGCCCTGTTCCTGGGCTTCTATCCGGCCGAAGCCGGCGCCATCGGCATCATCGGCGGCGCCGACGGGCCGACGGCGATCTTCCTTTCCTCCAAACTGGCCAACGGCGTCAATATCATCGATTACGATGCCATGGGCAACGCCATCACCGCTCAGAACCTGATCGGGCCCATCGCCATCGCCGCCTACTCCTACATGGCCCTGGTGCCAGTGTTGCAGCCGCCCATCATGCGCCTGCTGATCACCAAAGAGGAACGCCTGATCCGCATGAAACCGCCGCGTTCGGTGGGTAAGACGGAAAAGGTGCTTTTCCCGATCATCGGCCTGCTGCTCACTACGTTCATCTCGCCGAGTGCGCTGCCGCTGCTGGGGATGTTGTTTTTCGGCAACCTGCTGAAAGAATCGGGCGTTACCAAGCGCCTGGCGGAAACGTCGCGCGCTTCGATGATCGATATCGTCACCATCCTGTTGGGGCTCACGGTAGGCGCTTCCACCCAGGCGGACGTCTTCCTCACGCCGCAGTCGATCCTGATCTTCGTGCTGGGCGCTTTGTCCTTCATGGTAGCGACGGCCGGCGGTATCCTCTTCGCCAAGATCATGAATGTCTTTCTGGGAGCAGAGCATAAGATCAACCCCCTTGTCGGCGCCGCGGGCGTCTCGGCAGTGCCCGACAGCGCGCGCGTCGTGCAGATGGAAGGCCTCAAAGCGGATCCCAACAACCACCTGCTCATGCACGCCATGGCGCCCAACGTCTCGGGCGTGATCGGTTCGGCGGTGGCGGCGGGGATATTGCTGAGCTTTTTGGGGTAGTCGCCTGGCGGAAGCCGTACTTTTTCACCGGAAATCTTTCATCTTTTGGCAATCTGCCAGATATTGGGGCGTTTTTGAAGCAAATGGGTCGGTCGGCGCTGAGGCAGCGCCTGCATGACCACTGGAAAAAATAACCCGACGGATGAAAAGACCAATTGGCCTGCTGGCCATATTACTCCTGTTGTCTACTCTCATGAGCTGTGACCAGAGCGCAGAAAGCGCCGGTCAGAACCCCTGGCTGAAAGGCGCCCGGTCGCTCACGCTACAGGGCGCCCGCACCCGGCTGAAGATGCCGCCCACTTTCATCAAAAGCAGCCCTTACCGGCTCAACGATGACCTGCCCGGCCTGGAAGAAAAGCCCCTGGCTAACGCCCTGACGCAGGCCAAACTCGAAGAGCTGAGCGCCGAATTCGAAAACATAGATATCCTGATCGATACCGCCGCAACGCTGCATTACCTGCTCGTACTGACTACCGACCGCACGCCGCTCGACGAAGACGCCGGCGCACTGCTCGACAGCCAGGAGCGGGAGCAGTTTCAGGAATTGAAGGACCGCTTTAAACGCCTCGACGTGAAACGGGTCAACTCTAACCTCAAAGAAGGCGCCGACCGCAAAGCCCTGCTTTACCAGTACCGGCTGCAGGAAAAGAGCGAATTGTTCTGGACTGCCTATATGATCACCACGGAACTGCGCACCTACCGCATCTTCGAGCTGGCCGACGGACCGGAGAACATGGAGAAGTTTTTGTGGACGCTGGATGAGTGAGGGGCGGGCGGAAGGCGTGAAGCCGTAAGTTAATCCAGGAATGATCCGGGGAAAAAATGGAGCCCATACTTACTACCGAACGCTTGCTGTTGTACGAATTCTCGGCCGCCGACGCACCAGGTTTTTACGCCATGAACGCCGACCCGGAGGTGCTGCGCTATACCGGCGATGGTCCTTTCGAAAGTGTGGCCGAAGCCGAAGCCTTCATTGCCCGCTATGATGCCTATCAGCGTCACGGTTACGGTCGCTGGACGGTACGACGTCGCAGCGATAACGAATACCTCGGGTTTTGCGGGCTGAAATACGATCCCGAACCCGATGAGGTCGACCTCGGGTTTCGCCTGCGCCGCAGGGTGTGGGGACAGGGCTACGCGACCGAGGCGGCTCGGGCGTGCGTCGATTTTGCATTCGAAAAACTAGGTATTCAGCGCCTCGTGGGCCGGGCCCGCCGGGAGAACATAGCGTCCATCCGGGTGCTGGAGAAAACGGGCTTTGTGTATTGGAAGGATTTTGTATTCGATGGGATGTATCCCGGCCTTTATTTTCAGAACTGCCAGGCCTAACCGGGTTAAACACAAATCCCTCCCTTCAAAACTTATACGCCCCATTACGAACGCCCGCCAGCACCGCTCCTTCCAGCCGCACATACCACTTGGCGCCGGGCAACATCACGTAGACCGGATCTGCCGTATCGAAACCCTCCTGTTTCAGCCGGTATTTTTTGATCTTGTGCGTAGCCGTGGTTTCCAGTTCGTCGCAGAAGCGGACGAAGAGGGGGACGGCGTAGGCGGGCAGCTCATGGCGCAGCGCGGCCGTCAGGCCGTCGAAGTCGAAATCGGTATGGTGGGTTTCGCAGGTGAGCGCCGCCATGCCCGCGCGGCCGTCGGCATGTGGCAGTTGTACGCCGTAGACGGTGCAGTTGGTGATGCCGTCCAGCTTACTGATCACGCCTTCCACTTCTGCGGTCGCCACGTTTTCGCCTTTCCAGCGGAAGGTGTCGCCCAGGCGATCGACAAACTGAGCGTGCCGGAAGCCGATGTCCCGCATCAGGTCGCCGGTATTGAACCAGCGGTCGCCGGGCGCGAAGACATTCTCGAAGATCTTGGCTGTGTTGTCGGCCTGGTTGACGTAGCCGTCGAAGGGCAGCTTTTTGCTGATGGCGGCGATGAGCAGGCCGGCTTCCCCGGGGGCTGCTTTTTCGAAAAAGCCCGCTGCGTTGCGGTAGGGTTCGTTATTTTCGATATCGTATTTGATGATGGCGTACTGCCCGGGGCTCCAGCCGACGCAGCGATCGATGTTCAGGGTGTTGGTGAAGCTGATGTTGCCGTCGGCGGCGCCGTAGAATTCGAAAATTTCAGGAATGTGGAAGCGTTTTTTGAACGCCTGCCAGATGTCGGGCCGCAGGCCGTTGCCGAAGATCTTGCGAATGCGGTGCTGTTTTTCCAGCTCGGAGGGTGGCGCGTTGAGCAGGTACCGGCACACTTCGCCGATGTAGATGAAGGAAGAGACGTTGTAACGCTGCACGTCGGGCCAGAAATTCGAGGTGGAAAACTTACGGCGCATGGCGATCGCCGCACCCGCGGCCGTCGGCCAGGCCACGATCAGGGCGTTGGTGTGAAAGAAAGGGATGGGCACATAAACTACGTCGTCGGAGCGCAGGTTGAGGTTGATCTTGCCGAACCACCGGTAGGTAACCAGCCACTTGCGGTGCGTCTGGATGGAGGCTTTGGGCAGGCCGGTGGTGCCTGAGGTGAAGACATTGGCGTAGCGTTGTCCCGCCCGCACCATAGCGGTTGTGTCCGGATTGTGGGTGGGGCGCTTGCCGATGGCTGCCCGTAGGTCAATGTAGCCCGCCGGACAGTCCGCTTCATTCCGGTCGCGCACCCAATACCGGGTGGTGGAAGCACCGAGGTGTAGTTCCGGCCGGACCGTCTCGAAAGCATCGAGCACTTCCTCGCCGATCAGAAAATGATTCCCCCGGTCGATCTCGATGCTGTGTTTCAAGGCTGCGCCGCGCTGATTGGGATTGACCAGAGAAGCCACCGCGCCGATCTTGGCGAGCGAGGCGATAAAAAAGAGCAATTCGGGCCGGTTTTCAACGAAAACCACCACCGTCTCGCCGGGCTGTACGCCTTGTGCAAGAAAATAATGCGCGTATTGGTTGATGACGGCATTAAACCCGGCATGCGTATAGCGCTGATCTTCGAAAAACAAGGCGGGCCGATCCGGGAATCGCTTTGCATTTTCTTCGAGCACGGCGCCCAGCGAAAGCGTATCCTCATTTTTGATGCCCAGCCCCTTGCGCAGATGGAAAGCGATGGACGGAATGCGCGGGATCAGCCGAAGTACGCCCGGCAGGATATCGGTGAAGCGTAGCTTATTCGCGGTTGCTGATTTCATGACACAATGGATGTGGTACTCGTTGCAACTTACTATTTTTTCTCACATCCATTGCGCACTTAGCAGAAAATTAAGTCCGTCTCTTCCGGTATTGTTTTTTTCGCGATTTGGCGCCGTTTTTACCATAGTGTTTTCTGCCGCTGCCGTTGTAGTTAGGGTTCTTATCCGACTGGTGGTGGGTCAGCTTTTCGTTCAGATCCCGGGTAGCGTCGCCGGCGTTTGTCTTTTCCAGTTCGTTCATCAGGATCTTGGCGATCAGCTCCTCTTTGGAGAGGTTGCCGAACAGGAGACTGGCTTTTTCGAGGAGTTCCGGGTTGAGGCGGCCGTTGGTCTTCTTTTCCAGGATTTCCACGCACCAATTCTGGACGCGTACATCGTGGATGTCCGTTCCGTTGGGTATCTGGACGCGTTCGAAGGAGATGTCGAGTTTCTTTTTCAGGACGTCGATCTTGCTCTTTTCGCGACCGTTGATGAAGGCGATGGAGGTGCCTTTTTTCCCGGCGCGGGCGGTGCGGCCGCTGCGGTGGGTGTAATAGGCCAGGTCGTCGGGCAGAGTAAAGTGAAAGACGTGGGTCAGGTCGTTGACGTCGATACCGCGGGCGGCGATGTCGGTAGCGACGAGCAGTTGAAGTTCGTGGGCTTTAAACTGGCGCATGACCCGGTCGCGCTGGCGCTGGTTCAGGTCGCCGTGCAGCGAGTCGGCGAGGTAGTCCTTGCGGGACAGGATATCGGCCAGCCGCTGGGTGTCTCGCTTGGTGCGGCAGAAGACGACGCCCCGCAGTTCGGGTTCGATATCCAGGAAGCGGGTCAGGGCTTCTACTTTGTCGGATTGTTTGACGACGGCAAACTGGTGTTCGATATTGCCGTTGACTTCGTTGCGGGTGTTCAGTTTGACCTCAAAGGGATCAGCCATATACTTTTTGACGATGCGCTGGATATCGCTCGACATGGTGGCCGAAAGCAGCCAGACGCGCTTGTCCTCCGGCGTATAGCTCAGGATGCGGTCGAGGTCTTGCTTGAAGCCCATATTCAGCATCTCGTCGGCTTCGTCGAGCACCAGGCACCGCAGCTGATCGAGCTTTACGGCTTTGCGCTGAATAAGGTCGATGAGGCGGCCCGGCGTCGCGATGATCACGTGCTGCGGCTTGCGCAGGGCTTTGATCTGGGCGGCGATGGAGGCCCCGCCGTAGACAGCCAGGACGTTGACCTGTTTGAGGTATTTGCTGAAGACGTTGATCTGTTCGGCGATCTGCTGTCCCAGCTCGCGGGTAGGCGCCAGCACCAGCGCCTGCGTCGCCGTATCGAAGGGGTCGATGCGCTGGAGGAGCGGCAGTCCGAAAGCCGCCGTCTTGCCGGTGCCGGTTTGCGCCAGACCGATAAAGTCGCGCTGCCCGTCGATAAGTTGAGGAATGGCTTTCGCCTGAATTTCGCTCGGTTTTTCAAAACCGAGATCAGAAACGGCCTTCAGCAACGGTTGCGAAAGGCCTAATTGTTGAAAAGTGGTCAAAGAATGAGAATTTGCACCAAATTCGAAGTACGAAGCCGGAGTGGAAAAGGAAGGTACGGCAACCGGCGGTATGCGGAGCGGAAAGTTCTGCCTTTTCTGAATAGCGACTCCAATAATTCTACATCAGTATGAATAAAACAAAGAGCACGCTGGCAGTTCTTCCTTTGGTGAGCTCCAAAATGCTCGAATAAAGTGCAAATATGCGTAAAATATTTGATTCCATCAATCCGCATATTTCCGGTAGGCCCGATTGCGGCCGATAAAGTGCACCCACTGGATGAAGTTGAGCTCCAGCTGATCGAACATCATCCGCTCGCCGTCTACCCGCAGGTGCAGGTCGGGCGTCCAGCGCAGGTTGGTGCGCAGCAGGCTGCTTCCTGTATGGGTGACGCGGATATCCCAGCCGAGGATGAACCCCAGCGCGGGCTTGGTCTCCTGATGCAATTCGCCGTTCACGGTGACGCGCAGGTTTTCCACCGAGGCGGTCAGCCCGGCAAAGGGGGCGAAACCGAGCCAGTTGAAGAGGTATTTGGCGCTTTCCAGCATCACCGAATGGCGGCGGAGCCCGACCTCGGCGTCAAATCCCGTCAGCTCGCCGCCGAAAGTCCGATAGGAAAGGCCGACGTTGAGATCCGGCCGGTAAAAATAGCGGCCGAAAGTCAGGTCGGGAGCCAGGCCGACCCAGTAGTCGTCGTAGAGATACGGAAAGTCGCGCCGCAACAGGCCCGATCGCGACAATTGCAGGCCGGCCGAGGGCCCCAGTCCGTAATACCAGGTACTGAGCCGGTTTTCCCGTTCCAGCACCTGGTGTTTCAGGTTGAGCTGGCGCACGCCTTCGGCTTGGCGGGCGCTCCGGTCGGTATCCCAATATTTCAGGAAGCTCAGCTGAAAAGAAACGGGATCGAGCCGGACGTCGCCAGTCTGATCGGGAGCAATATGGTAATTGATGCGATCCTGAAACTGGTAATAGGCGGAGGCGGTCAGCAGCGTGTTTTCAGTGGCGAAGGTGAGGCCGAATTGCAGGGGCGCGATGAATTTTCCGTAGGTGGGTGCGCCGTTTGGAAAATCCGCTCCTTCGACTTCCTGCGAAAACGACAGGCGTCGGAAGCTGATGCCGGTGAAGGGGCTGATCCGCCCCGGCTTCAGCTTGAGCGGGTATACGCGGGCGCCCGTTTCTACGGTCTGCCGGTAGCTGAATTCGCTGAAGGCTTCGGGTACCGACTGGTAGGTGAGAAAAGACAAGGGGAAGGTTACGTAAAAATCGGCATGCCCCCAGAAATGGATGCCGCCGATGGTGAGCCGCGGAATGAGGGTAGGCCCGAAATCGGTCGATCGCCGTATGTCGTTTTGCAAATATTCCGTTTGGCCGCCCGTAAAGGTCAGCAGGTCGCCGCCCAGGGTCAGCCAGGCGAAACGAGTGCTGCGATCGAGGTATTCGCGGGAATAAATGCTGTCTGTCTGGGAAAAAACCGGCGTGAGCAGAAAAAGCATGGCCGGCAGCACCAGTGCTTTGTAATATAAATTCTTAACGCTGATTCCGGCCTCTTTAAGCTGTGCTCTTCGTTGCTCCGCTCTTCCGTAACTACGGCTATGGGATGATTCAAGGGCAGGGCCCTTTCTCCACTCTCGAATGGGCGCCTCTAGGCAGCTGAAATAGCCTCGATACTTTTGGCGACAACCTATCTTACAAAGCACTGGGAGGGATCGCATCGACCTTTTTAGTTTAGGACAAGTCAGGCCGGGAAATGTTTGTAAGTAAATCGATATAGCCGGAAGGAGCTGGGGTTATACCGCTAATTCAGCTGCAAAGCCGGCCGGCTCAGCAATTCCTGGTACTGTTCGCAATAGTACTGCGTTTACAAGTCAGTGTAATTATCGAGGGCTTCTTTCCAGGAATAAGGTCGGTATTTCAACTGAAAGCCCTCGGTATCGAGTTCGAGTTTTTCGCTCAGGATGCGGCGAATCCCTTTTTTCCCGCCGAAATCATTGATAAACCAGGAAAACAGGCGGCTGACGTGTATTTCTCTGCGGTCGGCATACACTTTTGTTTCCCCTTCGAGGAAGGCGAGGGTCGCGGCTTCCAGCTGTTCGTCGATGCGATCCGGGTGGTAGAAAGCGATGGGCGGGCAGCTCTCGGCGCCGCAATTGAGCGCGAAGTGAATGCGATAATCGATCTGGTCGACGGCGAGCTGCCGGATCAGGTGATTGACGAACGGGTTGCGCAGGTACCCCATCGAATGTTTCAGGCGATACTTGCGCAGGATGCCGTGCTCGATGTCGTCGAGACTGAATCGCTGGCCGGCGATGCGGATCTCGCGCGCGGTAAAGATCTGAGGCTGTTCGAGCTTTCGCACCTTTCGCAAAATCTGGTAGTAAGCATTGTACACGTTGATCCAGAAGGCCTTTTTCCGCCCGTCGTCAGGCAGGTCCGATTGCAACTGTTCCGGCGAACGCCGGGCGAGGGTTCTCGCCACCTCTTCGTGAGGTTGGTTGTTTTTTACGACCAGGAGCAGTTTTCCCGACAGGTCGTTGCTGTTTTCAGTGGTCATAGATCCATCTCGTTTACGGAAAAAAGGGGGCTTTTAGTTATTTATTCGGTTTGTAAATTGATGACGGTTCTTCCCTGGAGCCGGCCGGCGAGGATCAGGTCGATCCTTTCATCCAGCTCTTCCAGGGTTATTTCGGAGAAAACTTCCATCAGGTGTTCGGGTTTCCAGGGGCCGGCGAGCTTAGTCCATACCTCCCGGCGGTAGCGCATCGGGTAATTTTGCGAATCGATGCCGATCAGAGATACTCCCCGTAAAATAAACGGAAAAACGGTGAGGTTCAACTGCGGGGAGGCCACATTGCCACAGCAAGCCACCACGCCCATGGGCTGGATGGCTTTAACAATGTTTTCCAGTATGGGGCCGCCTACGGTATCCACGGCGCCGGCGAAGGCGGTGCGCAACAAGGGGCGTTTTTGCTCAGCTTGCATTTCTTCACGGGGGATGATCTCCCGGGCGCCCAGGTCCCGCAGAAAATCGTGCGCCGTTTCTTTTCCGGTAATGGCCGCCACTTCGTAGCCCAGCTTGGCCAGGATGGCTACGCTGAGCGCGCCGACGCCGCCGGTGGCGCCCGAGACCACCACTTTGCCCTGGTCCGGTGCGATATGTTCGGTGAGACGCAACACTGACATGCCGGCCGTCAATCCGGCCGTACCGAGAATCATGGCTTCCTGAAGCGTCAAGCCAGCCGGCAGCGGCACGACCCAGTCGGCCGGCACTCGAATGTATTGGCCGAAGCCGCCGCTGGTGTTCATGCCCAGGTCATAGCTGGTGACGATGACGGGATCGTTTTCTTTGAAATCATCCGTATTGGTGGAGACCACGGTTCCTGCGGCGTCGATGCCGGGGGTGTGGGGATAATTTTTGGTGACGCCTTTGTTGCCCGTTGCCGAGAGGGCGTCTTTGTAGTTCAGCGAAGAGTAACGGACCCTGATCAGGAGGTCGCCGGCCGGGAGGTCGTCGATGGATTTCGTAGTGAGGTTGCGAACGAAAGCACCATCGCGTTCAGTGACCTCATACGCAAGATAGCTGGACGGTGATGTCATATTGGGATGCTTTGGATTTTAGGTTGTACACACCAAAGCTAATGATAAAGCCGGATAACTGGTCTAGCTATTCGAAAAATTCTGTGCCCGCTGCATCGATATATCCGGTTTGGCCGTTGATTAAGGTAACCTTGGCCAGGCCGTGGCGAAAAAACGCAACGGAAGCATACTGCGGCGGAATGATCATTTCCCCTTTTTCGTTGACAAAACCCCATCGCCTGGCTTCGCGTATTTTAATGCGCCCGCTATTGGCGCCGTAGCGATTGTCTATCTCCAGGCGGTCGTAACGCAGGGGCAAAATTTCGTTGGCATAGCGGTCGATCATGCCCCAGCGGCCGTCGAGGGCGACGATCGCCGATCCGCTGCCGGTTTCGATCAGGGTATCGTAGCGCAGGGCGGGCGCTACGTAGCGGTTTTGATTGGGGAGAATTTGCTGAGGCAGATGGGCGGCGGAAACATAGTCCAGATCGGGCGGCAGTTTGCCGGAGTCCGCGCGCGGCAACAGAAAACCGTAGCGATCCCCTTCACGGAATACCTCGAAATAGATGATCTGCTGGGTTGGGCCCTTGCAGCCGCCGACCGGGCGGGAGCCGCCGGGCAGCCGCTCGTTGAAGCGTTTTTCTATCCGCTCCCGGCGCTCGGGAGATAACTTCTTGAACTTCGTTTTGGTGAGCAGCACACCGTATTCCAGGTTGACATACCCGTACCGGTCGCCTTTTCTTACCCAGGTAATGGGCCGATCGACCGGGCCGACGGCGTCGTACTGCACTGGCGTCTGTAAATTATTCTCGGCATCGACAAATCCCCACTTATCGCCACTGCGAAAGGGTATGTAGGCCCAGTCGATTTGCGATAGCAACGGAGAGAAGAAGACAATGGTCAGGAGCAGGAGCGTACTGAGTCTTTTCATGGCAGGATAAGCAAACATCAGGAAAGCGGTTTGATTTATTACCTAAAATCCGAGTTTTGAAGGATTTTAGCAACCACTTTAAGATTTCTTTAATTCTTCAGCTTGGCATTAGGGGAATCCATGAACCATCCGGGTCGAGGTTCGGTTGAGGATCAATTGATTATCGGACTTCAGTCTTTGGGCTTTGACGGTAACCGCCAAAGCCCAAAGCCCAAAGCCCAAAGCCCAAAGACTAAAGACCCCTACATCTTAGAGATCTTCTCCGTTCCCCGTTTAAAATCGTAATTGGGGGTTGTCCAGGAAGATTCGGCTTGCTTTTTGTCTTCCTCGAACGTATAGATTTCCAATCCGTAAGCACCGCCGATGCCCCAGGCGCCGACGAGGCCGTTTTTGGTTTTGTACGCAAAGCCCTGGTAGGGAGCGCCGTCGCCGAGGTACCATTCCAGGCGGTAGCGATCGTCTTTCTTTTTGATGATCAGCGTGCCGTCGTAGAGTTCGGAGGCGCCCATTTCGACGTCGCCTTTGGAGCGGCGGCCGGCGACCTGATAGACGCCTTCGATTTTGGAGCGGTTGAGCTTCCCGGCCAGCAATTCGGCGCCGAGGCCTTTGTGCGAGGTCCAGCTGCCGGAGCCTTCCAGGCCGCCTTTGTCGTTCAGTTCGTAGACGATAAGACCGTAGCGATAGGTGTCGATGCCGTAGGCGGCGTACATGACATTGGACTCAGGGTCGAAGATGCCGGTGCCGGGAAACTTTTGTTTCTGTGTTTCATCTTCGTATTTCACCTCCCAGGTCATTTTGTGCAGTACCTTGTTCAGGGCGTCGATCTCCAGGGTGCCGACGTAGGAATCGCCTTCGGGATTGGCCCCGGTGACGACCCATTTGCCTTCGAGCGGTTGTTGTGCGATTAGCGCGCCGGTGGAAAAGGTCAGTAAAAGCAGTAGGACGGAAATTGGTGTTTTCATCGTATCGTGATTTGATTGAACAAATGCAGGGCTGCGCCGGAGGGCTTAGATGCCGGTGCGATCCGGTATCGTGAAGGAAAACGGCTCGCGAGGCGGATGCTGCACCTTGTGCACGGAAGGAATACCCTCCGGCGCTTAGGTATGCATTTTTATCACCAAAACAAAAAAATGGGGAGAAAAAAAGCAATACAGGCGAGAAAATGGCAGCGATTCTCGGTTTGAAACATTGTTGTGCTTTCGTCTTGGGGGGACGAGCTAAAGGTAGCTTATTTTGTACGCCGTACGCAATTGGAAAGACGGCCGGCCTGCAGGGAATATTCCGTGCCTCCGACACGGAGGCCTCTCTTTCGCAACCATCCACCAATATCTTGCGCCTCCGGCGCTGCGAATTAAGAAATGCTTACCACTAAACCGAGAATCGCTGGGAAAATGGTCAAAACCCTATATTACCGAAGGCCAATCATTCGGTTCAGGTGGTTCCGGCTGAAGAGCAAAGCCATATGGCCACTCAGGGCAGTACTTTGGTCTCCACCACCTGCAGGACGTCCTTTTGCGCTCCTCCTTCGCTGAGGAACGCCACGACCTTGCAGTTGTTGGCCGCCCATTCCTCCGGGAGCACCGCGCCGTAGCTTTTGCACAGCTCCAGGCCCGGGCTCAGCTCTTCGGTGAGCAGGTTGCCGTCGAAACTGGTGATGATATCGCGCAGCACGTGCTTGTGCACGTAATCGTCCTGCTCGCCGGCCGGAGTGAGTTGTTTGTCGACTACGCCGTCCTCGACGAGGGCTACGGTGAGGTGCACTTCCTCGGCTTCGATGGCCGATTCGATGAAGATGGAGACGTCGACGTCCAGCTCGCGGGTGGCGGGGTCAAAAGCGGGGGCGACGTACAGCCGGGCGAGCAGCGGCTGGTTGAGCGATTGTTCGACAAAACCCGACCATTGCGACTGGCCCAGCTGGAGGTCGTCTTCCCCGGCGAAGAGGCTGCGGTCGACGACGGCCGTGGGATAACCCAGCGGTTCGCCAAGGAAAGCGAGGAGCAGATTGCCGTCTTCGGTGCGGAAATCAAACCCGTCGGGATAGGGCTGCGAGAAAAAGCCGGCGTGGATGGAGATGGCCACCAGGCGCTCGCCGTGGATCGCCAGCAGGTTGTCGATGGCTTCGGCGCCGGCCGGGCAATTGACGCAGCGTACGCCCGTAAATTCCTCGATGAGCACATTGCGCTGCTGGCCGGCCACCAGTGCGGCGTCGGCCAGCGCACAGTCCGTCGATTCTTCAACCGGGCTGATCACGGGAGGGATCTCTTCGCAGGCGGCGAAGCATAAAGGCAGTAACAGGAAAAGCACTTTTTTCATGGCGCAGTTTTTTTCGGGTATAGGTATCGTTATTGAGGATCGTCAGAATGTAGAATTCACTGTAAAACGGACGCCGCTGAAGGCCGGTTCCAGGCGACAGATGCCGCCGGTGCACACCACCCCTTCCACCTGCTTGATATAGCTCAGCGAAAAGCGGTTCGGGCCGTTGGTATAAAAAACGTCAAAACGTGGGTAATGGATCGACTGTTTTTCCCCGCTATCCACGTCTTCCGGCGATAGTTTTCCTGGGGTGATATTGTACATATCGGAAGCGGTGAACGTCCAGTGCGGCGCAATATTGATCTCCACCAGCCCGAACAGCCAGTCGCCGTAATCCTGTTTGAAGCCCGCTTTGACGTCATCGCCGATATTCATGTACTGGGCTTCGATGCGGAAAGAGCGGCGGCGGTCGATTTTATATAAAAAGTCGAAGTAGGGAATAATGGTTCGCACGATGGGCACTTCGGGTTTGAATTCGTAGATCTCCTGGTTGTAATTCTGTACCTGCAGCCCCGCGGTGACGGTCCACAGGCGTTTGTGTTTGTAGCCGAAGGCCGAAAAGAACTCCCGGTAGAGCTTCTGGCCTTCCAGGTCGTCGATGTAGGAATAGTTGACGTTGATGGTCCATTTGCGCTTAATGGTGTAGCGGACGTCGGCCTGGAAGGCCAGCTCGCCCAGAAACTGGGTGGCGGCGTTGTAGCGGGCGGTCAGGCGGTAGGTGTTGATGCGCGCCATCGGGGGCAGGAAGTTGACCAGGCCCTGGTTGAGCTGCGCCTGGGGCCGCACGCGGAAGTCGAAGTTCTCGGTGCGTTTGCCTTCCAGGGTGATGCCGAGGCCGCTGCCGGCGTAGCTGAGGCTGGAGTAGAGGACGGAGCCCGTTCCCAGGAAGAACTTGTCGCCGACGATGACGGTGGAATCGCGTACGATCTCCCCGAAAGGATCGTTGAGGTTGTCGTCCGTCTTGTAGGCCCCTTCGACGTACCAGCTGAAGGGGCCGGCGGTCAGGGTATTGTACAGGGAAAAAGCGTAGGTGTTGTATTTGGGCACGAAGATGTCTTCTGCCGGGTAGGTGTTGATGGTGGAGACCAGGCTATTCATCGAGGCGTCGTCGAGGGTGCGGTTCACTACGCCGAAGCCGGGGGCCATGGTCCATTTGGGAATATCGCTTTTATCTGTCAAGAAGCCTTCGACGCTGCCGCCTTTGATGACCGATTCGTAGTTTTCAAACTGTTGTTTCTGGCGGCCGGTGAAGCCCTTGATCTGCCAGTCGGGGGCGATATCGTACGTCAGCCGCGCCCCGAAAAGGGCGTTGTCGATGAGCAGCGGTCGTTCTTCGTACGCCCGGAAGATGATGCCGCTGCCGATCTGGTCGTAGATGTAGCCGGCGGTGATGCCGAGTTTGTTGATCGATTTGCTGATGTACCACATGCCGATGCCTTCGCCGCTGAAGGAGCCGGTGGGGTTGAGCAGGTTGGAGTTGTTGAAAATATCGACGCGCAGGCCGAAGTCGAACCCCCAGTTGGAATAGGTCAGGTTGAGCCAGGCATCGCCGCCGTAGAGCTGGCGGTCGTACTGGGGTGTATTGGCGGCGCCGATGAGGCTGTCGCGGATAAAAAAGTTGGCGTTGGCCTGCAGATTCCCGGAAATGCGGCCGCCGTCCTGTTGCGCAGCAAGGTTAGGCATCAGCAAAAACAGCAATAAAGCTGCGGCGATGAGGCGAATTACTTTCATGGAGAAAATGGTAGTTGTTTTAACGGGGGTAGTGTTTATGCAGCGAAAATGACTACTGCCAAAATAGCTAAAAGCGTCGCACGGCGTTACTCCGGCCCGGGGGGCGCGTCTAAATCAACAAGGCCGGTTAGCGGACAAATTTAGGGAAAAGTTCCGGCAGCTTACGAAAAGTACGCGGAAACGAACGGGGCATCCGTCGGCCGGCCGGCGACTTTTTGACGAAATTAGCCCGGATCATTCGTAGGTTCTTCGCCATGACGGTTGACAGGCTTGCGTTCGCGCAGGAAGGCGACACGGAGGAGTATACGGTGAGTGAGCGCGGCAGAATGGGGGCCGGCAATAGATGAATCTATGAATAATCCGGGCTAGGTTCCCATTTCCTTCTTATTTTTACCAGGAAAAAAACTACCTATGAAGTAT
>CAYQQU010000077.1:0-23761 GCA_964419545.1 uncultured Saprospiraceae bacterium
GATGTCTGATAAATACAGAGAAGATGTGTTGGCCATTTAATGCGTCTGCCCTTACGGCGCCCCCGGCTATGCCGCCGCTACCGGCGACCTCGACGACGACGCCTTCCGTGGGATCTGGGTGCTGGTGCGCCCCGACGGCGTCACCTATTACGACCGGGATACCGACGAAGACAACCATCAGCCCGCGGCTTCGATCAAGGGAACGGCTTGCGATGGGCAGACGAACCCCCCCGGCCATTGGAGAAACAGCGCTTTTGACCCTACGATCAGCTCGGTAGGCTACTGGCAATACACGCAGAAGATCAAAGTATTCGACACCATCCCGCCGGAGATCCTGCCCGGCCTCTTCGATCCGTTCTGCAGCCTCGACGATGGCGACTGTGAGGGACAGGTAGATATACCCCTCGCGATCGAAGAGAACTGCACGCCGGAAGACCTGACCATCGCCGCCTTCTTCCAGGCCTTCAACCAGCCGGTGGCGCCCACCCCCGATAACGACATCAGCGGGGAAGTCCTGACCGGGACCTACCCCGATTACCTCATCAGCGGCGCTTTCCCGGTCGGCGACCATTCCTTCCGGATCATGGTCGAGGACGGCTGCGGGCAGACCAATCAACTGGACATTCCATTTACCGTAGCCGACTGCCTGGCGCCGACCCCAATCTGCAACAACAGCCTGTCGATAAGCCTGATGCCGCTTCCCCCCGGCGAGGATGTCAACGGCGACGGCAACCCTGATGTCGGCGCAGCCACCATCTGGGCCGAGGATTTTATCACCGGCGTCAGTTCCGATTGTTCCGGACCGGTCACGTATTCTATCAACCGCCCCGGCGATGATCCCGATCCGGACCAGGCCGGTCTGATCGTCACCTGCGCCGACCAGGGAGGGTTGATCGTAGAGATCCACACCTGGGACGCCACGGGAAATAACGACTTCTGCCTGACCAGCATTTTCGTTCAGGAAAACCTGACCGGTCTCTGCAGCGGCGGCGGCTTGGGGTCGGCGACGGTCGCCGGCGGCATTGAAACGCCGGACAACGACCAGGTAGAAGGCGTGGAGGTCATGCTGAGCGGCCAGCAGTCGGGAAGCGCCGTCTCCGATGACCAGGGTACATATATCTTCCCCTCAATAGTGGTCGGGCAGGATTACACCCTGACGCCGCAGTTCGACGGCGACTGGATCAACGGTGTTTCCACCATCGATATCGTGAAGATACTGAAGCATATCCTGGGGGTGGAGGCCCTGGAAGGCCCGTACCACATGATCGCCGCCGACGCCAACCGCTCCGAAACCATCACGACGCTGGATGTGATCAAATTGCGCAAGCTGATCCTCGGCATTGACGAGGAGATCCCCGAAAACACCAGCTGGCGGTTCATCGACGCGGATTACGTCTTTCCCGATCCCAACGATCCCTGGCTGGAAGATTTTCCGGAAGTCATCAACATCAACAACCTGCAGGGTCCGTTGGTGGACGCCGACTTCCAGGCGATCAAGGTCGGCGACGTGAATTTCAATGCGGCTACGCAGAGCCTGGCAAGCGCCGATGAACGGAATTTCCATGGCGCTTTTTACCTCGAAGTTGAAGACCTGGACCTGCAGGCCGGACAAACTTATCCGGTAATGTTCCGGGCGAGCGACCTGACCAACATCCAGGGGTTCCAGGGCAGCCTGGCGTTCGACCCGGAGGCGCTCGACTTCGTCGATATGGCTTACGGGCTGGCCCAGCCCGGGCATTTCGGCTATCGCTTTCTCGACGAAGGCGCGATCACCATGAGTTGGAACGCCGACTTCGACGAAGCATTTGCGCCCGCGGACATGCCATTGTTTACGGTTCATTTCCGGGCGAAGACCGACGCGGCGCTGCCTGAGCTGCTGGAGATCAACTCCGCTTTCACACCGGCTGAGGCTTATGACGGGAGCGAAGAAAGGCTGACCTTGGCGATCGACTTTCAAAAGAAAAGGCCCCTCGCCGATGAGTTCCGGCTCTTCCCGAACCGCCCGAACCCATTCCGGGAGGCGACCGTTATTTCTTTTTACCTGCCGGAAGAAAGCGCGGCGGTAAGGCTGTGTATCTACACGATCGAAGGGCGTTTGCTGCGGGAGGTTCGAGGTGATTTTGGGGCGGGATATCAGGAAATAGAGTTAACGGCAGCAGGATTATCCGCTGCCGGCTTGCTTTACTACACCCTGGAGACCGACGTTCATTTCGATTCCGGGAAAATGATCTTCCTGAGGTAAAAAGCGGTTGGCGTTAACCCGGATTATTCATGGGTTCTTCGTCATTGGTTGGCAGCCGGGCGACACGCCTGCTGCAGACAGGTATCCCCAGATGCGGTGAGTAACGAGCAAACGCAAGAGTGGCAGGCAGTTTGGCCGAAAAGCCAAAATGACAATAGCATACCTTTTTGTGATAGCCTGCCGCTTGTAGGCGCCCCTTTTCACAGCCCTTCCTCGGCCAGCGCCTGGTGCAAATCGGGCCGCAGGGGGTACTGCTTTCGCAAGTCGGCAGCGAGTTCACCGGCCTTTAATGGCCAGGGTGTCTCGAGCGGGCGGAAAAGGGCCAGGGACTGAGCCAGGCGGCGGTACACGTCGGCGCCCTGCTCGCGGGGCAGCAGGTGATCGATCTGGCGGCGCACCAGCTCCAGGCCTTCGGCGGGGTAGTGTTCGACGAGCAAGGCGATGTATTTCGGCAGCTCGGGGCTATTCACCTGAAAGCGAACCACTTTCAGCAATTCCGGCAAGCGTTTTTCTTCGGCCAGCACCGTGGCGTAAAAAAGCGGATCCCAATCGCGGCTCAGGGCGTCGACGTAAGCAGCGAGCTCGGCGGCCGGCAGGCGTTCCCGGAGTTCGCGGTAATGGCGGATGCTGCGGGACTGGCGGGCGCGATATTTTAACACTTCCCGGTAGAGCTGAGGGGCGGCGTCCGGATCCAGCTTTTCCAGCAACCAGCCGGCCAAAGCTTCCGGGTGCCGGCGAAAAAGCGGAGCAGCGGCCTGGTGGAACGCTTCGCGCTGATGGCTCTCCTCCAGGAAAACGAGCAATTGCCGGGCCACTTCCACCCGCTCCGGGGCGTGCTCCTGGGCGACCTCCAGCCAGAGCGGCTCATTCTCCGCCAATTGGGCGGCGTGCAGCAGGGCGCCGGCAGCGCTTTCTTCCTGAAAGTCTTCTTCTTCCAGGCAGTCGAGAAAAAAAGCAGCGACCTCGGGAGTCTGCATGATCGCCTTCAGAAAGGGTTCAAGCACCGAAAAATCGTACAACATCGGAAAAGAACGGCTGGCCGGATCATGCTCGTAATACCGTACGCGCTCGAAAAACAGGGCGACGGCTTCCCGTTCCAGTTTGTGCCGGGCCAGCGCTTCGGCCAGCGAAGGGGCGATCTCGGTCAGCACCAGATGGTAAAGGCGAATAACCTCTGTTTCATAATCTTCGAAAATATCGGCGACGGCTCCGCGCATTTCTCCCAGCTGGTGGCAGGCCTCGTAGAAGCCCAAGAGCGTCCCCGTGGCAGCCAGCGGCCGGCCTTCCTCCATTTGACGGCGGGCGTCGGCGAGGGGCGCCCGCATTATTTTTAAGATCTCCCCCACCGCCCAGCGGTGCAGATCCGTCGGGTTTAGCGGTTGCCCCGCAGCGTATTCCTCCGGGAAAGCACTTCCCGGATCGAGGTATAAATTGCGCAGCAACCGGTTCAGGTTATCGCGGGTATTGCGGATGGATTGTTCGAGGTCCATGTTATGAATGAATCTGTAAATTTGGATTATACACCTACAAAGGAACGTATTGTCCCGGACAAGTTGTTCAACCTTTTTTGGTCAACCCGGATTATTCATGGGTTCTTCCTCATGACGGTTGTCAGGCTTGCGTTCGTGCAGGCGGGCGACACGCCTGCTGCAGTCAGGCATCCCCAGATACGGTGAGTGATCGGGGCGGAATGGCGGCCGGCAATAGATTCATTCATGAAAAATCCGGATCAAATCATCCGATTGTAAGGAGGTCCCGACCGCAATAGTGGCTTGGGGCTTTCCTTTTTTTATTCCTGTTTGGTTTGAAATAGCGGGACGCGAGCGTTTTTGGCGGAAAAAACCGAGCTTTATCAACACAATTACTAAACCCGCAATGGGTTCTGGGTAATCATGCATTTGGTCAAACTTTTCCCATCTGCACCAACGTATAACACCAAAACAACCACTATGCGCATCTACTATTTCCTGCTGATCGTGGCTTTCGCCGCTTGTCAGCCCGCTGAAAACAGGGATTTTGATCCCGAAGAGGGGCGAGAGCCGCCCGAATTGGCCCCCGACCGCTACAACGTCGCTTTTCTGATCATGGACGGCGTCTACAATACCGAGTTGACGGCGCCCTACGATATTTTCCAGCATACCGTATACCGGGAAGGCATCCGCCCCATGAACGTCTTTACGGTAGCCAATACCCGCGAACCGGTAACCAGCTTCGAAGGGCTGCGGCTGTTGCCCGATTTCAACTACCTGACCGACTCACTGCCCCGCATCGACATCCTCGTAGTGCCCAGCGCTGAGCACCACCTGGACACGGACCTGGAGGACACCGCCATGCTCGACTTCGTGCGCCGCGTCGACCGGGAGGCCCTTTTTGTGACGTCCCATTGCGACGGCGCCTTCGTACTGGCTGCCGCCGGCCTGCTCGACGACGTCGTCTGCACCACTTTTCCCAGCGATATTACAAGCTTCCGGGCCCGGTTTCCACAGATCGACATGCGGGAATACGTCTATTTCGTGCACGACGGCAAATACATCACCTCGGCGGGCGGGGCCCGTTCGTTCGACGCGGCCCTGTACTTGTGCGAGTACCTTTACGGAAAAAAAGTGGCCCGGCAACTGGCCGAAGGGCTGGTAATCGACTGGAAGCTGGCTGGAACGCCGCACCTGGTGGTACAGCAGCATAATGATCTGGGGGCGCCGCAGTGAGGGGGTGAGGGGGAGGAGGCCGGTTTCGCCGGGTGGTCAGCGCTTCCGGATCTCGGATGGCGATCGGGCTTTTTCCAGCAACCGCCGGTAGCGCGTCTCATCGTTGAGGATATCGTACAGTTGCTCGTGGTATTCGGGGAAGTCGGGGAGGTTGTTGTGTGAGCCGCCTTCTATCGGGATGAATTCACTGTGCGGGCCGGCTGCTTCGTGAAGGCGTTTGCCTTGTTCGAAAGAGATGAGGTAATCGCGGGCGCCGTGCAGGATAAAGATCGGGCAGGTGACCATTTTGACAAACTGGTCGGTGCGCAGTTTGTAGCGCAGCAGCCAGCGTACGGGCAGCCAGAAGCCCCAGCGGCGCACCTGGTAGAGGAAGCTGTAGTACGGGGCGTCGAGGATCAGCATTTTGGGGTTGTTCCAGGAAGCGATGCGCGCCGCGATGCCGCTGCCCATGGAGCGGCCGTAGATGACGATCTGCTCCTCGGGATAGCGGGTGCACAGCCATTTGTAGACCACCTGGGCGTCGTTGTAAAGCGTCACCTCGGTGCGGCGGCCCGAGCTTTTGCCGAAGCCTCGATAGTCGAATACGAAAAAATCGTACCCCTTGCCGATGAAGTCGCGGGCGAATTTGGCCCAGCCCTTAATGCTGCGCGAATTGCCTTTAAAATAAAAAATGACGCCCTGGGCGTTCGGTATCTTGAAGTGCAGGGCGTTGACTTCGCCGCCGTCTTCCATCTCGAAATCGACCTCCTCGAAGGGAAAAGGATAGTTGTAAACGAATTGTTTAGGCAGGATCTCGGGACGAAAGAAAAAATAGTCTTGCCCAAAATAAAAGATCAGGCACAACAGGATGTAGGCGCCACCTACGTAGAGCAATATGTCGTACCAAAGCGGCATACCGAGGCGTTGACAGCGGTTTTTTCGGGCCGAATCGCAGGAATCCGGCATTTTCCTCAACCAAAGTAGTAATTTGGCGGTAAAAAACCGCCGATTGCAATTTAATTGGTAAAATCCTGACCACCGATGCCGGAAAAAAAACCACTGCGCCGACACCCCAACCTGCAACCCCTTTCCCGCGATCATCACCGCGGGCTGGTGCTGGCGCAACTGCTGAAATACGACGTGCCCGACTATCCCGGGCTGCCCGCTACCGTGGCCGGAAAAGCGGCCTACGCCATCGAGTTTTTCGACACCCAACTCCAGGCGCATTTCGAGCGCGAAGAAAATATCCTCCTGCCCGCCATCACCGGTTACGACGCCCTACTCGACCGCTACGGAGAACAGATGTGCGAAGAACACCGCCGCATCCGCAATATGCTGGAAAGCTGGCGGCAAAACCCGCCCAACGGCGCCGACCTCGACCAGATGGGGCGCTGCCTGGAAGAACATATCCGCTTCGAAGAGCGGGTATTCTTTCAACACCTGCAAGCCACGGCCCCGGCGGCGGTGCTGGAACAGCTGGAACTGGAAAAGGCATAAAGGAAATGAGAAAGTCCGGACCGGGACAATTCACGGGGCGATAACTTGCATTTATAAAATAAACACTGTTTATTTGCAGTGTAAACAGCAACGCATGGGCATAAAAGAACGTAAAGAACGGGAAAAGGAAGCCTTGCGGCAGCGCATCCTGGATGCGGCCAACCACCTGTTCCAGGAGTTGGGCTACGAAGGGACGACCATGCGCAAGATCGCCCGGCGCATAGAGTATAACCCCGCGACCATCTACTCCTATTTCAAGAACAAGGAGGAGATCTTTTACGCCCTGCAACACCGTGCTTTTCAGGCTTTTTACGACTCGATAAAGCACGTGCGCGAGGTGGAAGACCCCGCGAAAAGGCTGACCAGCCTGGGGAAGGCTTACCTGAAGTTCGCCCTGGAAAACCCCGGCTATTACGACCTGATGTTCATCATGCGCCAGCCGATGCAGGCGCTGAGCGAACAGGACAACTGGAAGATCGGCGGCCACAACTTCGAGCTGCTTCACGAAACCGTCCAGGAGTGCATCGCCGCCAAAAAACTGCCGCCCGACGACGCAGAAGCCATGGCCGCCATGATCTGGGCGTCGGTGCACGGCCTGGCGTCGCTGCAGGTACGCGACCGGTTTAAGATGTTCAAAGGCTACGACCTCGACTTCCTGCTCCGCCAGGCGTTCATCATCTTCGACCGGATGCTGCTGCAGAAGTACCCGAAACTGAGCGATTAATTATTTATTACACAGAGAATCAAATTTTTTTCGAAAAAAATAAACAATGTTTAATTTACAATCCATGTTCAATCCATTCCTCACTACCCTACTCCTCAGCGTCCTGCTGCCGGCGGCTTTGTACAGCCAGCCCGGGGCCTTGGCGCGTTACATCGAGCTGGGGCTGTCACAGAACCTGGAACTGCAACGCCAGCAGCTCGCCCTAGGCCGCCGGCAGCTGGAAGCAAAACGGGCCCGGGCGGCCTATCTGCCCCAGGTCGACCTGGCCGCTTCCTACCTTCTGGCCGACGGTGGGCGCACTATCGACGTACCGGTGGGCGACTTGCTCAACCCGGTCTACGGCGCACTCAACCAAACCGTCGAAGGCAGTCCTTTCCCCACCGACCTGGAGAACGCCAGTGAACAACTGCTGCCCAACAATTTCCACGACACGCGCCTGCGGGTGCGCCAACCCTTGTTCAACACCGGTATCCACTACGGCGCCCGCATCGCCGAACAGCAAATTGAGGTACAGGACGCCCAATTGCGCGTACTGGAAGCCGACGTGGCCCGCGACATCTCCGTGGCCTATTACCAGCATTTGCAAACGCACGCCCTGATCGCCATTTACGACTCCACCCGGGTATTGCTGGAAGAACTGCTGCGCTTCAACCGCAAGCTGGTGCGCCACGATAAAGCTACCCGCGACGCTGTCACGACCGTCAATTTCGAACTCGCCCAGTTGGCCGGCGACCGGGCCGAAGCAGTGCGGCGGCGCGAGCAGAGCCGGGCGTACTTCAATCAGCTCCTCCACCGCCCGCTGGATGCGCCCATCGAGCGGGATACGGCCGACCGGCAAAAGCCGGCGCCCGGCCTTACGGCCCTTGCCGACCTACAGCTACAGGCCGTGCGGGGAAGGGCTGAGCTCCAGCAATTACAGGAAGCCATCGCCGCCAACGAACTGCTGGTCGAACTCCGCGAAAAGGACCGCCTTCCCGAACTGGGCCTGGAGCTCAACGCAGGCTTTCAGGGCTTCGGCTACCATTTCGATCGCGAACAGTCGTATGTCACACTAGGCTTCTCGCTGGAATGGAACCTGTTCGGCGGCAAACAAAAACAACTGCGCATCCAGGAGGCCCAGCTGGCCCGCCGCCAGACGCAGCAGCAATACGCTCAGGCGGAAGAGCGCGTGCAACTGCAGGTGATCAACGCTTATTACGATCTGGCCGCCGCCTATGAAAAATACCGCGCCCGCGAAGCGGCCCGGGTCAGCGCCGCGGAAAGCTTCCGCATTATCCGTCAAAAATACGAGCGCCAAAAGGTGCTGCTCGTCGAACTGCTCGACGCCCGCACCCGCTATACCACCACCCGGATCGAAACCGCGATCGCGGCCTATGACATCAAGATCAAAGCCGCCGAACTCGACCGAGCCATAAAGCAATGAGGCGCTTCACCCGGATTTTTTTAATCGAATTTCTAACCCGGATTATTCATGGGTGCTTCGTCATGACGGTTGACAGGCTTGCGTTCGCGCAGGCGGGCAACACGAAGGCGACTGCCCGTTGCAAGCAGGTATCCCCGGATACGGTGCGTATCGACCAACGAGCAAACGCAATAATGGCGGCCGGCAATAGACGAATCCATGAATATTCCGGGCTAAAATCATCACCATGAAAAAGATACTTCTGCTTTCATTATTCGCCCTGAGTACCTTATCGCTCAGCCAGTGCAAACGCAACTATGCGGGCG
The DNA here is from genome assembly GCA_964419545.1 of uncultured Saprospiraceae bacterium. GTDB lineage: Bacteria > Bacteroidota > Bacteroidia > Chitinophagales > Saprospiraceae > CAYQQU01. The sequence goes on from CAYQQU010000077.1 coordinate 8,876, forward strand.
CCACCGCTTCCCCCAACGAAACGGCCGCCGGCGCGCCGGTACGGCTGTATCGCCCGCAACTCACCGAGGCGCCGATCCCGATCGAAGCGGCCGGCGTCCTCTCCAGCAAAAAAGAAATGAACCTGTCCTTTAAGATCGGCGGATTCATCGATCGTCTGTACACCGACGAAGGGCGGCGGGTAAGCCGCGGCCAGTTGCTGGCCGAACTCAACCCGACCGAGATCGACGCCCAGGTTGTCAAAGCCCGCCAACAGCTCGAAAAGCGGGAACGGGACCTGGCGCGCATCAAACAACTGTACGCGGATACCGCCGCTACCCTGGAGCAGGTACAAGACCTGACCACTGCTCTGGAAGTAGCGCAGGCCGACCTGAACATCGCCACTTATAATCAGCAACACGCTAAGATCTACGCGCCGGCCGGCGGCCGGGTGCTGCGCCGGCTGGCCGAAACCAACGAGCTGGTCCAACCGGGACAGCCCATCTTCCAGCTGGCCGGCGACGGGCGCAATGCCTTTATCCTCAATATCGGCATCGCCGATCGCGATGTGGTGCGCCTGCAACGGGGCGACCGCGCTGAGGTGCGCTTCGACGCTTATTCCGGTGAAGTATTCGCCGCCCTGGTTACCGAGATCGCCGAATCGGCCGATCCCGCTACCGGCGCCTTCCCCATCGAACTGACGGTCGACCCGGCAGGGAAAAACCTCCGGAACGGATACATCGGCAAGGTGCTCGTCTACCCCAGCCGCCAGGATGCCTATTACCGTATTCCCATGGATGCGCTGGTGGAAGGGTACCGCGAGAAGGCCAGGATATTCCTCGCCGATTCCACCCGACAAAGAGTCACCGCCCGCGAGGTGACGCCCCGCCATATCGGACCGGACTACTTCACGATCAGCCCTGCCGAGTTGCCCGACGGCGCCTCGGTGGTAACTGCCGGCGCCGCCTACCTGAGCGACGGCGCCGCCATCCGGGTGGCAGGCCCGGTTGATTCCTTCGAAATAAGCGTTCCGGCCCGATAAGCCATTTCTCACTTTAACCCGGATTTTTAAAAAGCATTTCCATGAAAATACCACGCATCGCCATCAATAATGCCGCGTTCATCACCATCTTGTTGCTGATCATCGTGGCGATATCCATCCTCTCCTTCGGGCGCATGCCCCGCTCGGAAGACCCGCGCATCAATTTGCCTATTTTCAACATCGTAATTGTCTATCCCGGCGCCAGCCCGGAGGATATGGAAGAACTGATCGTCGATCCCATAGAAACCGTTGTTGACGAGATCGACGACATACAGGAGATCCTTACGGAAATAGAAGAAGGCCTGGCGGTTATCCAGATCGAAGCTACCTTCGGGATCGACGCCGACGAGAAATACGACGAGCTTGTCCGGGAGGTGAACACCATCCGGACCGGGCTGCCCGAGGGCATCGTCCTTTTCGATATCGACCAGTTCCGGCAGGAAGACCGCACCGTTATCCACCAGTACGCGCTTACTTCCGCCTCCGCACCCTACGCCCTGCTCTACGACTGGGCGGAAAAGTGGGAAGAGACACTTGAGACGATCCCCGAGCTCAAGGGCGTCGAGATCGAAGCCTATCCCGAAGAAGAGGTGCGTGTCTCGCTCGACTTTCAGCGCATGGCCGCATACGGCATTTCCCTGGGAGAGGTCATCCAGGTGCTGCAGACCAATAACGTCAACTTTCCCGGCGGCGAGATAGCCGGCGCCGGCAAGCAGTTCAGCATCAAAACGACCGGCGGGTACGAATCCTTGTCGGAGATCCAATCGACCGTCATCCGGGGCGGTAGCCGGCAGTTGGTTTATTTACGGGATATCGCCGAAGTTTCGATGGACTATGAGGACATCCGCTGGAAAGCGCGCTTCCGGCAGCGGACCGGCCTTTTCGTGACCCTCAAGCTCAAAGCCGACGCCAACATCCTGCGCGTAGCCGAACAGATCGGCGCGCTGGAGGCCGATTTCCGGAAGACCCTGCCCGGGAATATCGGATTGTACACCGTATTCGAACAAGCGCCCGCCGTGGCTTCGCGCATCCAGGGCTTCTTCGGCAACCTGATGCAGGGCGTTGCGCTGGTGGGCCTCATCATCCTTTTTTTTCTCGGCTGGCGGCCTTCGCTCATCATCATGACCATCATCCCCCTGAGTATCATGATCGCGCTTACCCTGCTCAACGGCAGCGGCTACGCCATTCAGCAGATCTCCATCGCCGCCTTGGTCATCGCGCTCGGCCTGCTGGTGGACAACGGCATCGTAGTCATTGAAAACATTGCCGGCTTTTTGCGGGAAGGCTTATCGGCGCCCGAAGCGGCGGCGAAGGGCGCCGGGGAGGTCGGCTACGCCATCATCAGCTCGACCATCACCACCCTGCTCGCCTTTTTTCCGCTCACCCAGCTGGGCGAAGGGCCCGGCGAATTTCTGCGCACGTTGCCGCTCACGGTCATCTATACGCTAGTAGCTTCGCTGATCCTGGCGCTGACGCTATCGCCCATTCTGGCCGCCCGGTTGATGCGATCCCGGAAAAAGGATAAACCCCGCCTGGCGGACCGGCTGATGCATTTCGCCATCGAAAGCATATACCGCCCCACTTTACGCGTGGCCATGCGCCGCAAGTGGCTGGTGGTCAGTCTTGCCGTACTCACCCTCGTCGGCAGCGTCAGCCTGTTTCCGAGCATCGGGGTGAGCTTTTTCCCGACCGCCGACAAGCCCATGTTGCTCGTCGAAGTCGACCTGCCTTACGGCGCCAGTCTGGACGCTACGGATGAAGCCGTGCAGTACGTCGAATCGGTACTGGACACCCTCGATTACGTAGACGACTACACCGCCAACGTGGGCCACGGCAATCCGCTGGTGTATTACAACCGGATTCCCGAAGAATACAAGAAAAACCACGGACAGGTGCTGGTGCGCTTCCGGGAATGGGAGCCCGCGCGCTTCTACGCAACCCTGTCGCAATTGCGGGCGCGCTTTCGGGAATATCCCGGCGCCAGGATCACGTTCAGCGAGCTAAAGAACGGCGCCCCTTTCAAAGCGCCCATCGAAGTGCGCATCATCGGCGAGGAGGCGGACAGCCTGCGCCGGATCGCCGCCGCTACCGAAGCGATCCTCCGGGAGACGCCGGGCGTGATCAATGTCGATAATCCGCTGGCCGTCGATAAAACCGACCTCCGCCTGCGGCTCAACCGGGAAAAGGCGGGCTTTACGGGGCTTACGTATCTCGATTTTGACCGGACGGTGCGCGCTGCGCTGAACGGCCTGCGTTTTGACGATATCTCTCTGGAGGCCGATGATGAGACCTATCCGCTGGTAGTGCGCATGCCCTTCGCGGGCGAAGCCGGCATCGCCGATTTTGACCGCGTCTATTTCGCCACCCGCCGCGGCGGCCAGATCCCGCTGCGGCAGGTTGCCAACCTGTCGTTCGAAAACAGTCAGCCGGAAATCCTTCACTACAACCTCGACCGCCACGCCACCGTGACCGCCGACGTAGTGGACGCCGACCAGACCATCCCGTTGACGCAGGAAGTCATCCAACGCCTCGAGTCGGTGGACCTGCCCGAAGGTTATCGCTTTTACTTTGCCGGTGAGTACGAGAACCAGCAAAGCACCTTCGGCGACCTCGGCATCATTCTGGCGTTGGCCATGGTAGGTATTTTTGCGGTGCTGGTGCTTCAGTTCCGGTCGGTGCTGCAGCCGCTGATCGTCCTTTCCGCCATCCCGCTGGCGGTGACGGGCTCCTTCGTAGCCTTGTACCTCAGCGGCTGGTCGTTCTCTTTCTTTGCTTTCGTAGGGCTGATCAGCCTGATCGGGATCGTCGTCAACAACTCGATCATCCTGGTGGATTACATCAACCAGTTGCGGGACCGGGGTACGGCGATGGACGAAGCGATCCGGCAGGGCGCCGAACGCCGGTTCACGCCTATTGTGCTGACCACCGTAACCACCATTCTCGGGCTGGCGCCGCTTACCGCTTCGGCGACGAGCCTGTGGTCGCCCCTCGGCTGGACGATCATCGGCGGGATGGTTTCTTCGACGGCGCTGACGTTGCTGGTGGTGCCGGTTTTATATGCGTGGTTTTCGCGGGGTAGAAAGTAGGGGGATTGATCAGGAAAGGTTGGGTTCGATGGTTCAGGCCCGGGAAAAAGTCGCTTTTTATTAATTCACCAACTTAATGCCTCTGGCGCCTCGTCAAAAAGTGTTTGTAATTCCGGGATACCAGCATGTTGACGTTGCATTTCTTTCCATACCGTAGGATGTTGTTCTGATTGAAGACCTGAGATAAGTCTCTGAAGCTCTTCCTCGTTAGTATTCACTTCTCTTTGTTGAATATATTCGCGCAATCTGGCCCGGTAGTTTTCATAAGCTCGGCGGCGCGCTTCAATAAGGCTGTCACGCTGGTTGAGCTTTAGAACGTTAATAGTGTAGTGAGCCCGGCAATAGGTTTTGGAATGCGGGTTATCATCTACGGTAGTGAAGGCGAACGAATCTTGAATATCGAGCCATAGAAAATCCAATGGATTTTCTTCGCGAGGATTAATCAATACAGGCTCTCCCGGTGAAGGTTTTACAGGTGGGGAATCATGGGGATGCGAAAGGCAAGTGTAATTAAGTTGCGCGGGCTCAAACACTGCAAACTGATTACCCTTAGGGCCGTTGCAGGGGCCGCAGGCGTATATATAATTTCCCCAAACGAAAGTTTTTTCCGGGTAAAAGTCCTTTGGAAAGATGTGTTCGACTTCGTCGGCCATGGAGTCTTCGCAGTAACAACACCGACGAGCACCGGCGCACATCTCCGTCAGAGTTGATTTTACTTCCCGGAATGGAGCATTTTGCTTTCGGCTCGGCCAGATTCTTTTGGCTTCCGCAATCTGCTCGGCGTAAGTCGGAAAAGCGTCAACTTCCGCCTGATAGCCGGTAAGGGCTTGCATGGTTCTTTCCGATAGTTTCCGGTTTTTCAACTGGATCATGCAGCAGTTTTTAAGTAGGGAGGATCGAAAGCAATTGTTCCCGCTCCGCTCTTTCTTCATCGGAAATACTGCCCTGAATGGACTTTTTATTGAGTCGGGCCAGCCGTTCCAATAGCTCGGTAGTCTTTTCGGAACTAGTAGTGTCTTCTCCGAAAAGCTCCGTACCGTAGGCGTCCAGAATATTGCCGTAGATCAACCGTTTAAGCTCAATTCCTTTTACACGGGCAGAAGGATTTAATGAGCCAGGAGCAGCCAGACGCCAGATGGAACCCTTTTCCGCTGCCCGGCAGATGATAGGGCTGTGCGTGGTGACGATAAACTGTACCTTAGGGAAATACCGGAGGAACCACTGTCCGATTCGGGCCTGCCAAGTTGGATGCAGGTGTGCGTCGATTTCATCGACCAAGACTACTCCAGGTAAGTCAATACACAAATCTCCCTTTTCGATATTTTCGAAAACTAGGTTAGAACCGTAAACCATAACCATTTGCCGAAGTAATTCGAACGTCAGGCTGAGAATAGAACGAAAGCCGTCGCTCATTTCAGTGATATCGATGTGGTTGCCATTACCGTCGCGCAGGTGTACGCCCTCTGAGGAGACATCCTCGATCGAAGTGCCGTGAGGGAGCAATTTGCCTTGGTTGATGAACCTGCGCAGGTTTGCCAATTGTTTTTCCGCGTCCTCATTACCTTCCAGTCGTTTGTAATTGAGTTCCCGCAGCCATTCAAGGCTTTCAGTAAGGGCTACGTCCTCGCCGAAGACCGATAGGTGGGCGCCGGCTCGAGGGTTGGAATAATATACTTTTTCCCAGTCCTTTTTTCCACCGGTGAATCGGCGAAAAGGACCAAACGAGGCAGAGAACCAACCTCCACTTCCACTCCACAGGTAGCGGTTCGCGTATTTGAAATCCTTCAGTGCTTGAATTTTTCCAACTGTCCTGCCATTCTCTCCTTCCATAGTTATCTTAACTCCGGCGTCAAACGGCTTTTTTACCGGTGCAGAAGCGCCCGAATAACGATCCAGTTCCTGATCCCGTGCTATTTTTATTTCTACCGACCCTTCGAGTTTACCCTTGCAAATAAAAACCGGCAATTGTAATCGCAACGAAGCAGCTTCCTCCGGCCCGATCAGCGCAAGTGCGATGGCCCGTAGGATGGTTGACTTGCCTGCGCCGTTATCGCCGATCAACACGTGCCAGCCGGCAGGCTCCGAAAAATCCAGCACCAATTGTTCGATATTCCGGATGTTCTTGATTTCAACTTTTTTCAGGTACATGGAGAAAAATTTAAGCCCTAAATGGTGTGTAACACAAGTTCCTTGTAAAAATTTTTGCTGAGTGCTCAATTTAAAAAGTTGATTTTCAGTAATTAAAAGCGTTTCCTTTCAAGAAAGGATCAGCAAAAATTTTTGTTACACACCACTAAACCTCTACTTTCAAAAATAAGCATTTACATCTATCCCCGCCTACTTCGGGACGCTGTAAGTAAACAGGTTCGTTATTCCGCACCTGATCTGCTTTGCCCTCCTCACACCTCACACCCGCGGATTCCGCGCCCGCGCCCGTTTGTACGCCCGCGCTCCCAGGAACAGCAGCCCGACGAAGGCGACGATCCCTCCGAAGAGGTACAGGTAATTCAGCGTGCCGCCCTTTCCGTAAACCGCAATAAAAGAGATGGATACGAGAAACAGGGTCGGCATCTCGTTGAGCAGGCGAAACTGCCAGTCGGTATAACGGGATGCGCCGCGCTCCAGCCGGCGGATGACGCCGCGGCACCAAAAGTGATAAGCGGTCATCAGCACCAGCAGCACCAGTTTGACAATCAGCCAGCCGGGCGAGCCCATGAGAAAGTAGCTGAAGTCGCGCCACAGGCCGTCGATGGCCAGCATGCCCAACCCGGCCGCCCAGGTGATCACCAGCGCCGGGTTGCAGATGATGCGGTACACGCGCCACTCCATCATGTTGTACTGGTTGCGCAGAATGCCGCCCTCCGGCTCCCCCTTGCCTTGCGCCTCCGCGTGGTAAACGAAGATGCGCACCAGGTAGAACAAACCCGCAAACCAGGCCACAAAGCCGACGACATGGAGCGATTTGAAAAAAAATATTGCGTTGGTCATACTATTGGCTTTTGCTTTCCCTTTTCAAAGGTAGCCTTTCTTGATCGTCCCGTTCCCTATTTCCCGTCATCTTCGTAACTTCGTCGCCGCGCAAAAAACAACGGTTCGCAATGATAAGACCTTTCCTGATCCCGTTCCTGCTGATCATCCTGCCCTGCTTCGGCGCCGCCCAGTCGCTCGACGAGCAGATCGACGGCATCCTCGAAGAGCTCACCGCCATGGAAGTGCGGGAAGCTATCCTGAAAACCGAGCTCGAAGACCTCAAGCTGCAGCGCATCCAGCGCGACCTGGTCGAGGTGGGCCTGCCCGGAAAGGATTACATTATGCACGCTGCCCTGGCGCTCGAATACGCCGAAGCACACGAACAAGCCCGCTGGGTCGCCCACGTCATCCTGCCGGACATCATTGAAGGCAACGTCACACGCACCAACGATTTCCGGCCCGACCCGCTGGTGAAATCGGGCACGGCGGTCGAAGCGGATTATTTTCTGAAATACCTGCAGCCCGACAGCACCTACCAATACGACGGTTTCGGATACGACCGCGGGCACCTGGCGCCGTCGGCCGACTTCCGGTGGTCGCAACGGGCCTTGTCAGAATCTTATTTTTACTCCAATATGTCGCCCCAGCGGGCCGAATTCAACCGGGAAGGATGGGCCGAGCTCGAATCGCTATTGCGCGGGTACGTCTACCGCCATCCGGAAAGCCAGTTGTACGTCGTTACGGGCGGTGTATTGCAAGACGGGCTGCCGGTGGTGGAACGCGGCGTCAACAAAGTGAGCATCCCGGAGTACTATTTCAAAGTCGCCGTCGACCTGGAGCAGCAGCGCGGCATCGGCTTCGTGATGCCCAACCAGCGGATCGACTCGCCGCTCGAAGCTTTCGCCGTACCCATCGACAAGGTGGAAAGCCTCACCGGACTGGATTTCTTCAACCGGCTCCCCGCCGCGGTGCAGGAACAGCTGGAGGGACAGATCGACAAAACCGCCTGGATACCCGAACTCGGACAGGGCGACGTCGAACCGCTCTACCCGCCCGACCTGCCGCCCGGCTACTTCAGCACCGTACAGGCCCGGCAGTACATGGGGCGCGGACAGGAGATTAACGTCTGCGGCACGGTGGTCAGCACGCGCTACAGCCGCAGCGGCAACCTCTGGCTGAATATCGACAAGCAATTTCCCAACCAGATCTTCTCGGTCTTCATCCGCAAAAAAGACCTGGTCAACTTCAGCTTCGATCCGCAAAAAGAACTGGCCAACCGGCAGGTGTGCTTCTACGGCAAAGTGGAGGACTTCAACGGCGCCCCGACCATGAACCTAGACAATGAGGAAGCCATCCTCTTCCAGGTCCCGGATCGATGACCCCGTTTTCCCTTTCCTCGTTTTGTAATCGATCCGACCCTTTTTTCAATGTTTGGCCGATGACCAGTCCGGCAACGAAAAATTTTCTAATTTTCCACAAGCTGAAATGCAGTCGCCGGAGATTTTCCTTGTCATTATCTCCGAGAAGCTGACCATAATCTACTTTCTTAACTAAAATCAACTCATTGATGAACCAGATCTACTTGCGTTCCTTTTTCTTCATTTTAGGATTTTTCCTCCTGAACATTCTGCCGGGCGCCGCCCAGATCGGTTACGTCAACAGCGCCGCTACGGGCGCCAATGACGGCACCTCCTGGGACAATGCCTACACGGACCTCGACGATGCGCTCGCCGACACCACCGTCACCTCCGTTTGGATTGCCACCGGCGTCTACACCCCGGGCGATGAGACGCCCGACACCCTTTCCCGTTTTACCGTGAGTCGCAGTATCTCTATCGTCGGCGGCTTTGCGGGTACGGAAAGCTCGCTCGACGAGCGGGACATTCAGGCCAACCCGACCATCCTCAGCGGCGATATCGCCGGGGACGACGTCATGGACGATTTTGACAACAACAAAGAGGACAACGTGCTGCACGTCGTCTTCGTAGACAGCCTGCTGGAGGCGCCGGTGGTGTTCGACGGCCTGACTATCAGCGGCGGGCACAACAACCCTTTCCTCGACGGGTTTGACGAATATTTCTGGCGGGGCGCCGGCGTTTTTGCCTACAGCTCAGCGGAGTTTTACAACTGCACCTTTACGCAAAACTTCGCCAATAGCGGGGCGGGCGCCTACGTACGTCCTTTCGGTCCCAACCCGACGATCGCCGTTTTCGAAAATTGTACGGTTACCCGCAATTTCGCCTCCGGCCAGGCCGCCCTGTACTTCAACAGCCTGGCGGAACTCAACGTCGACAGCTGCGCCTTCACCGATAATATTGCCGACCGCGGCGGTCTGTATCCGGCTTTCTGCCAAGACGTCAACATCACCAATTGCACCTTTGACAACAACTTCAACGAAACCGGCTTCGGCGGCGCGTTCTTTACCTGGCAATGCCCCGACATCAGCATCGACGGCTGTGCGTTTACCAATAACGTCGCCTTCAGTTCGGCCGCCGGCTATATCGACGGCCGGGACGTCACCTCGCTCGACCCCGAATCGGTAGTCATCCAGAACAGCACTTTCGAGGGCAACGTCGCGACCGGCAGCTTCGGCGGCGCGCTCAACATCTGGCGCATGCCCTACCGGGTATCCAACTGCCAGTTTATCGGCAATAGCGCCGACGCTTCGGGCGGGGCCATCTCCAACGGGGGCGACGATAAATTTTATATTATCGAAAACAGCTCGTTCCAGAATAACAACGCCGGCTTTGGCGGAGCCATGAACAACTACGGCGCACGCACCAATGCGACCATCCGGGCCTGTGAATTTATCCAGAACGAGGCGGCTACCAGCGGCGGCGCCATCATCAACGGCTTCGAAGCTGTTGTTACCATCGACAGCTGCCTGTTTGAGGAAAATACCGGTTCTTTCGCCGCTGCTATTTTCAATCAGAACGATACGACTTCGGCGACCATCAGCAATTCCACTTTCGTGGCCAACTCGTCGGTCAATAGCGGAGGCGCCATCTCCAAGATCCGCGGCCCGGTCCTCGACCTGGATAACTGCACCTTCATCGGCAACGCCTCCGACTTCGGAGCTGCGCTCAGCATTTCGGATGTCCTTAACCCCGACAGTCCGGAAGCGGAAGGTTCCTTTACAGCGCGCAACTCGATCTTCGATTTCAATATCGCCGAAACCCAGGCCGGCGCCATCAACCTGAACAACGCGCCGACGCTCATCGAAAGCTGCGTGATCGTCAATAATACCGCTGTTGACGGCGCCGGCGGCGGTATTTCCGCCAACGGCTCCGACAGCACCTTCTCGGAGTTGACCATCGTCAACACCACCTTCGCCAACAACTTCAGCGCCATCGGCGCCAACCTGGCCGGTTTTACCAGCGATGTGGCGGAACTGACCATCAATATCCAGAACAACATCTTCTTCAGCGAGATCGGCGGCAGCTACGCCACCGAAGACGGCGCTCCGGTGGTCGTTTCGCGCGGCGGCAACCTCGTCAACGACGACACCATGGATCCCTTCCTCAACGGCGATAAGGACGTCAGCGGCTTCGGTCAGGACCCCCTCTTCCTCGACGCCGCCAACAGCGACTACCGACCCTCGCTCGATCCCATCAGCCCGGCTATCAACGGCGGCGTGGCGGACGGCGCGCCCGAATTCGACATCGAAGGCAAACCGCGCATCTTCGACCCCGACAAAGGGGCCTACGAGCAGGATGCAACCACCGACCTGGAAGAGGTGACGCCCGTAAATCTGGGCCAACTGCGCGTGGCGCCCAACCCCGCCGGCGCGGAAACGCAACTGCGCCTGCAGAACGCCTGGCGCGGCAGACTCCAGGTCAGCCTCTATGATATCGAGGGTCGCCTCGTCAATACCTTCGCCATCGATAAAGGCGCGGATTTCCTGGAAGCGCCGCTTGACCTATCGCAGCTGAACACCGGCGTTTACCGGCTGGTGGTGGCTAAAGGCGATCAGGTGCTTACGCTGCCGGTTGTGAGAAAATAAAAAGGGTAGAAGTTTGAAGTTTTATTGAAAACTCCGGGGGCAGCTTGAAGCTGCCCCCGGAGTTCACTGCTCACCCCCACAGCCCCGCTACGGTATACGGGCCGCCTTCGATCGCCCAGAACTCACCGCTCACGTACCGCCGGCCCCGGTCGAGCGCAGCAATGGCTTGCAGGTCCGCTTCGGAAAGCGAAAGCTCCGCGGCAGCCAGGTTTTGTGCGATCCGTTCGGGATTGACCGATTTGGGAATGACGGCCGTCCCGCGGTGGATGGCCCAGCTGATAAGCACCTGCGCCGGGCTGGCGCCGTGGCGTTTGGCGATATCGGCGATGGTGGGGTCTTCCAGAAGGACGGGCTCGTTGTCGGCTTTCATGGCGCCGGCGCGGTCGCGGGAGCCAAGTGGAGAGTAGGCGGTCAGGTGCACGCCCCGGGTTTTGCAAAAGTCGAGCAGCTCCGGTTGCTGCAGGTAGGGATGCAGTTCGATCTGGTTCATGGCCGGCTTGATCCGGGCGTTGTCCAGCAGCTTGTTCACCTTGGCGGTGCTGAAGTTGCTAACGCCGATATGGCGGGCAAGGCCTCTGTCCACCAGCGCCTCCATCGCCGTCCAGGTCGTAGCGATCGGCAGGTCGGACAGTGCGATCTGATCGTCGGCCGAGCGGGGAAAGGTTACGCCCGACTTCTGAGCCACCGGCCAGTGGATGAGAAAAAGGTCGAGGTAGTCCAGCTGCAGGTCGGCCAGTGTCTTCTTCAGTGCCGGTTCTACGTCTTCCGGCGCGTGCGCATCGTTCCACAATTTGGAAGTCACCCATAGTGCTTCCCGCTTGACCCGTCCTTCCGCAAACACTTCGGCCAGCGCCCGGCCGACCTCGGGCTCATTGCCGTAGATGGGCGCGCAGTCAATGTGGCGGTAGCCTACCCGGATGGCTTCTTTGACGGCATGGTACACTTCGCCGGGCTTGGATTTCCAGGTGCCCAGGCCGAGGATGGGCATTTGATCGCCGTTGGGAAAGGAGAGGGATTGCATTTTTTCAGGTTTGTGGTTCGAATATTGTTTTCCATTACTAAACAAGGAATGATGGGAGAGGTTGAGCGGTTGCGGCCGGGCCCGCTCTGCTTTTCCGCAAATTCTTACCCGCCCGGCCGGGTCAATAGCCCAAAATCGATTACCTTGTTGTACCGGCGAGTCCGACCGGATGACGCCCTCAATTTGCGCTTCGCTCAACCAAAAATAATACGCATGAAAGCACTTTTCTACACCCGCGAATACCCGCCTTACGTCTATGGCGGCGCCGGCGTGCACGTGGAATACCTGGCGGCCGAACTGGCCAAGCTCATGCCGGTAGAGGTGCGGTCGTTCGGCGACCAGCAGGAGGCCGGCGGCCAGTTGACGGTCAAAGGGTTCCCGTTCGAGAATCCGGTTTTCGAGCATACCGACGGCAAATTGAAAACCGTCCTGAAAACCCTGAGCACCTGCGTGCATATGACGTCCGAAAATGTCGATGCAGACGTCGTGCACTGCCATACCTGGTACGCTCACTTCGCCGGCATCGTCACCAAATTGTGCTACGGCATCCCCCTGGTGATCACCACCCACTCCCTGGAGCCGCTGCGGCCATGGAAACGGGAACAACTGGGCCGGGGCTACGACGCTTCCTCCTGGGTAGAACGCACGGCCCTCGAAATGGCGGACGCAGTGATCGCCGTTTCCAAAGAGACGAAACAGGATATCCTCCGGTTTTTCGACATCGCCCCGGATAAGATCAAGGTCATCTACAACGGCATCGACCTGCGCCAGTACCAGCCTACGGCCTCGACCGCCGCCCTGCAGACCTACGGCGTTGATCCCGCCAGGCCTTACGTGCTTTTCGTGGGGCGGATCACCCGCCAGAAAGGCATCATCCACCTGGTGAACGCGATCCGGTACATCGATCCGGATACGCAGGTGGTGCTGTGCGCCGGCGCCCCCGATACGCCGGAAATCGCCAAGGAGATGGAAGAGAGCGTCAATGCAGTTAAGTCGACCCGGGATAAGGTGATCTGGATCGATAAGATGCTGGAAAAAAAGGAGGTCATCGAACTGTATTCCCACGCCGCCGTTTTTTGCTGCCCGTCGATCTACGAACCCTTCGGCATCATCAATATCGAAGCGATGGCCTGCCATACCGCCGTGGTCGCCAGCGCAGTGGGCGGTATCAAAGAAGTGGTGGTGGACGGCGAGACCGGGCTACTGGTGCCGCTGGAACAACAGGACCAGGCGCCGTTTGAACCGGTAGATCCCGATCAGTTTTCCAGAGACCTGGCCGCAGGGATCAACCGCCTGATCGACGACCCCGATCTGCGGGCTTCAATGGCCGAAAAGGGACGGAAACGGGTGGAGGAACATTTTGACTGGGTGGCCATCGCTAAACAGGTGGAGGCATTGTACCGCTCTTTGGCAATTAAATAGAGTCACCTGGGAGCCGAAAACAATCAGCAGTTGTTTTCCTCACTATTCATCGCTATATTGCGATAAATAAATAATCAATGGGGCTTACCAAATTTGAGGTTTTCCCGCCCGAGCAAAACGAACTGGCGGCCATCGCCAAAGCGCTGGGGCATCCGGCGCGCATCGCCATCCTTCAGCATCTGTTGAGGGCGAATACCTGCATATGCGGCGATCTGGTCAACGAAATCCCACTGGCGCAGCCGACCATATCGCGGCATCTGCAGGAGCTGAAAGCGGTGGGCCTTATTAAGGGAACCATCGAAGGCACCAGCATCAACTACTGTATCGACGGAGCGCGTTGGGCGGAAATCCAGCAGCGTTTGAACGCCTTGTTCGACGCTTTTGATCCGGAGCAGGAGCAGTGTTGCTGAGGTGTTGGAAAGTCCATTTTTGACCTTATTCATCGCACTATTACAAAACAGCTGTTGATAGTATGACAACCGAAAAACTGACCTTTTACCCCCCGTTGCAGACCTACATCGAAGCGCAACGGTCCGAAGCGGCGCTGATCCCCGAATCGCGAAAAACTTTGCTGCACCGGTTGGCGGAATATATCCGGGAAAAGCGACGGGCCAATGATCTGGCCCAACTGAACTTCATCTGTACGCACAACTCCCGGCGCAGCCTCATCAGCCAGGCCTGGGCTTTTGCCGCGGCGGCGTATTTGGGGATCGAAAATATCGCTACCTATTCCGGCGGTACGGAAGCAACGGCTTTCAACCCTCGCGCCGTGGCGGCGCTGGAACGTGTTGGGTTTAAGATCGAAAAACCGGGCGGGGAAAATCCACGCTACCGGTTGGCTTTCGGCGAAAACGGGCCGGTACTGGAGGCCTTCTCCAAGACTTTCGACGATCCGTATAATCCCGCCAAAGGTTTTGCAGCGATTATAACCTGCGCCCAGGCCGACGAGGCCTGTCCTTTTGTGCCGGGCGCCGAATTCCGGCTTTCCCTGACTTACGAAGACCCCAAGGTTGCCGATGGAACGCCCGAGGAGACCGCCCGATACGACGAGCGGGTGCGCCAGATCGGGCGGGAGATTTTTTACGCTTTTCAACAAGTTGCCCAAGCCGATGAATAGGTACCTGGCCGAACTGATCGGCACTTTTGCGCTCGTTTTTTGCGGCACCGGCGCGGTGGTCGTCGATGAGATCACCGGTGGAATAGTCGGCCACCCGGGCATAGCCGTTACCTTTGGTCTGATCGTCACGGCGATGGTCTATTCGATCGGGGAGGTTTCGGGCGCCCACATCAACCCTGCGGTCACCATCGCTTCAACTCCGTTAAGTTAAGCATACCAACCCGGCACGTTTTTTGATAGAGATGGGA
>CAYQQU010000078.1:0-23728 GCA_964419545.1 uncultured Saprospiraceae bacterium
CTAGGTTCCCATTTCCTTCTTATTTTTACCAGGAAAAAAACTACCTATGAAGTATCTCTTTGCGCTATTATGCCTCACCGTTACGGTATCCCTCGCTGCACAGAAGACCATTCCCGCTGTGGAGGTGAAAACGCTGGACGGTCAGACCGTCAACATGCAGGATTTCGCCACCAACGGGAAAATCACCGTGGTGAGTTTTTGGGCGACCTGGTGCAAGCCCTGCCAGCAGGAACTCGACGCCATTGCTGACCTGTATCCCGACTGGCAGGAGGAATACGGCATGGAGCTGGTGGCCGTCACGATCGACACGCGCCGGGCGCTGGCCAAAGTGCCTCCTATGGTGGAAACCAAGGGCTGGGAATACACCATCCTCTCCGACGTCAATCAGCAGCTGCGTCAGGCCCTCAACTTTCAGACCATCCCACAGACTTTCCTCCTCGATCAGCAGGGCAATATCGTCTACGAACATTCCGGATACGTGCCGGGCAATGAGTACGAACTGGAAGACAAGATCCGGAAACTGGCCGGAAAATAGTTGGGGCAGTTGACCGGTCCAACCGTCTAACCTGCTGTTGCGGATTGAAAACCCGTCGGATCAGCAAATTCGTGATAGGTATTAGTTGCACGGATCGGAGCATGCTTACCGCAACTGCGCCAAAATTCCCGCTCGTTCCAGGTGGGTGTGGCTGGAAAAATTACTGAGTTTCACCAGGCGGGATTCCCCTGATTCGTCGGTCTGGAATTCGTAGACCAGCACGGTGCAGCTGTGCTCGGAACGGTAAGGTCGTCGGCCCAGTTCCGAAGGCAGGCGATTATAGCCCTGACGCAGCCATTTTTCCGCTTCTGCTTTGGAGACCTGTTGATCGTGCTGGTAGAAAGGCTGGTTGGTGATCAGGAAGACGAACACCCGGAAGTGGCCGCGCCGCCCGAAAAAGAGCGCCTGCAGGTACTCTTTGATGGAGAAGCGGCCCGACCAACGGATGTCGGCGCTCCAGCGGTCGGGAGGATCGAGCGGCTGGCCGCTGCGCGGATCGATCTGTTCGAGGCGGGTAACCAGGGCGAAGCCGCCGGGAACGCCGTAATAGCTTTTTTCGACGTAGCCGCAGGCGTCGATGGCGCGCGAGATGGCGTAGTCTACTTCGTCCATCGTCGTCGGAAAATCGAGCAACGCGTTGGGCAGGTCATGGCTGGCCGAGGCGCGGGGCGGCGGAAAGGGGAAGGCCGGGATGATGGCCGTCGGCGCCGGCGCTTCTGCGTCCAGTCTGGAAATGCCGTCGGGCGCCAAGGACCGTTCGAGTAAGCCCGATTTTTTGTCGACGACCGCCATGCCGTCGTCGTAGCCTTCGCGCAAAAACTGGGCCCGCAGCTCGGTAGGCGGGAAAAAAGCCGGCGGGGCGCCGTACGCCCGGCGCGCGTACAAAAAAGAGCGGGCTTCCATCCAGTCGATACCCAGGCGGGCCAGCAAAAAACCGGTAAAGCGGTCGGCTTCCAATACGTTGATGCGCTCGTTGCCGTCGGCGGTAAAGGGATGTTGAACGAGGTGGTGGGCCATTTGCTGCAGCAGCAAGCCGGTCGCTTCCGCCTCGCCGGCCGCTACGCGCTTCATGAGCGCCGGATGATAGAGGATGATCCGCTCCCCCCGGTGGCGGATTGCAGCGACTTCGACGACGTTGTTCGCCAGTAGTGAAAAATTGGCTTCCAGCTTGAGCCGGCCCAGCAGCCGGCGCACCGTAGCCACGTCTTCCGCAATGGGGTCGTAGCCGTTAACCTGTTCGGGGAGCGCGCCGGATCGGGTGCAGTAATTGAGCTGCTCGCCCAGCGGGAGGGGCGTCTGCCCGAACCCTGCCTTGGCCAATACGCAGAATAGGAGAATAAGCTGTGCTGATTTCCGCATGGGGGTTCCTTTTTCGTACATGCTTGCAGATAACACCTGCAAGTAAGGAACGGTTGGGAAGAGGGGTAACGTATTAGAAAAACCTGAATTTTACCCTTGTCGGAAATAATCTTCTTTAGCGGAGCCTAAAAAATGAAAGCTTTCATTGCCTGCTCCAGGCCAGCGTTTTTTCCCCCGGAAGACCCAAAGACCAATCCCGCCCTACGCCCCAATCTGCTTGATCCCCTCCAACAGACCATTGGTGATACGAGCTTCCGTGCGGTTGGCTTCTTCGTTGGAGATCAGGTTCTTTCGCCTTTCTTCCGCATTGTCTTTCCACCAGCGCTTCAGGGTGAGCAGCTCGTCCTGGGGCAAGTCGTGGGTTTCGCAAAACTGCAACAATTCCTCGAAGGCTTCCTCCACGCGGTTCTGGCCGATGAGGCGCCGGGTGTTCTGGGCTACCGGCTGGAAAGCGTTGCGGATCTTGTCCTGCTCTGATTCCGGGAGTCCTTCCAGCGTTTCCGCCGCCGAGCCCGCCGGTTTCATTACCATCAGGGCCATCAGCACCATGATCAGTATTTCGGCGGGAAGCAGACCGTAGGAAGCGTTGCGCACCAATTCGAGCAATGACATGGTCGAGGCGTCTTCGTTGATCATGGGCAGGGCCGGCTGGATGATGATGACCATCAAATGAGCGGCGACGAAGAGCCAGAGGAGGACCCGGGAGGATTGATACAAAAACTGGTCGGTGCGGTGCCCGGGTACTTTGACGAACATCAGGCCGACGGCTGTCAGAATGAGGGGCGCCCACAGGACCAGGTACCGCATCCACAACAGCCCGGTATCTTTCCCGTGCTTGCTGCCAAACAACGTCTGAAAGGTGAGGATCGAAAAGACGATTATCGCCCCGAACAAAATGATGCTCAGCAACCTGCGACGTGCGTATCCGACTGAAGATTTACCCATAATGCTTTAGTAAAACGGAAATTTTTAAAAACTACGGGCGTTGTTCCAGAAAACCCATAATCTGCGATTTTTCCAGGTGCGTCCGGCTCGTCAGGGCGCTGCTTTCGATGAAGGTCGCCGTGCCCGATTCATCTTGTAAGAACTCATAAATCAGCACCGTACATTCGTGTTCGGCCTTGAGCGGCCGCTTCCCCAGTTGGGGCGGCAGCCGGTTCATGCCGGTCGACAACCAGTCTTCGACTTCCGCTTTGGTTACGTCGCGTCCCGACTGGCTGAACGGTACGGAAGTCACCAGGAAGACGAACACCCGGAAATTGCCTTCCTGCCCGAAGAACAAGGCTTTGAGGTAGTTGCGGATCGAAAATTCCTCCATGCCCTTGATCTCGGCGCTCCAGCGGTCGGGGGGCGGCAGTGAGCTGCCTTCGCTCCCGTCGAATTGCTCGATGCGGGTCACCAGCGCAAAACCGTCGGGAACGCTATAATAACTCTTTTCGTAGCGGCATTGATCGATGGCCTGTCTCAGCTTAGCGTCAAAATCGGCAAGGGTGTTCAATCCTTCCAGGTAGCGCCGCGGCAGCGTCGTACTGGCGGAAGCCGGGGGCGGCGGAAAGGGAAAAGGCGGAATGGCGTAGTAATAATCGGCCGACTCTTCCCCGGCATAACCCATACCCCGTGGGGGCTTGCCGTCGGCGAAATCGTGCGCTTCGATGTTCAACTGATGGAAATGCCGTTGCTCTTTCTCCAGGTGACTCAGCATCTGTTCCATGAAAAGATCGGTATGTAAGAGCACCTCCGCCCAGATCGGTTCTCGTTTGAATTCGGGTCCCGCGACGTATTCGAGCGCCTGGAAGAAGGCGTGGGTGAATAAACCGCCATGGGTGGGGTGATATCCGGAATTCTGGCCGCGGGCGTATCCGGTGACGATGAGGTCGCCGCGGGCGTTCAGCAGCGCCTCCAGGTTGTTCCGGTCGAGGGTCGGGCCGACGTCGGGCGACTTACCGATCACGCCCGAACGGTTGTTGGCGCCGTCGAGAAAAGTGAGGCACAAGCGATGCGGGCGAGAGCGCAGCAGCAGGTGGATTTGGCTGAGATAAACCGGTTCGTCGCGCAATTCGAAATACGGAAAATCTTCCAGAAAATTGTCATTGTCGTAAGCGGCCGGACCGTAGTAGTAAAACCAGATCAGGTCGTTCGGTCCGGAAGGCAGGGTGTTGAGCTCACGCCGCAGGCGATCCGGCGATACGGCCCGGTCGTAGAACTGCCAGTCGAGCTCGAGGCCGGCGCCGGCGGCCAGCTGCTCCACTCGTTGTTTCAGGTTTTCCGGAAAAACGTTTTCGTAGGTTGCATCGTCCGGCGCCAGCAGGATGAAGTGCAGTTGCTGGCCATAGAGGCCGGATAAGCAGAAGAGGAAAGCGAAGATAAAGGTGGCTTTTTTCATCGCGCTTTTTGCTTTGGTTTTGGAGTAATAGAAGCAAAACAAAATAAAAATAGTGGAAACCGCAGAAAAAGTCAGCATCCTTAACTGATCATTCTGTGAACAGGCCCGCGCTGCACTGGCCTACCTGGGTATTTTGCCATACCACCCAAAAAGTTTGGCCCGGCTGTACGTCGATGACGTCGCTGCCGTAGACCTGGCAATTGCCGAGCCCGGGACAGCTGATGGTGCCGGTGATAGCGTATTGCTGCAATCCCGCCGGTACGCCGTCGACGGCAAACTGGTTGGAAGTGGGGGTAAAGGTGCGGCCGCCGATGTTGATGTTGAGCAGGAGGCCGCAATTGTAGCCTTCAGGGGCATAGGCTACGGTGATGCTGGTGGTTTTGGGCCGGGGCGGTTCTTCGGTGGTTTCCCGCTTCGGTTCGGTCGGTTCGAATGCCTCGTCCTTTGGCTGCCTTGTCGCCTCCGCAGGCGTATCGGGTTCCATTTTTTCCTTGGCGCGGTACCAGCCTACGGCAATGGCCTCGAGGCGGGCGGAGCGCGGCGGGTGCGTATGGCTGCCTTTTTCCCCGCCGTGGATGGCGATGGCTTTTTGGGCTTGTTCCAGGGAGGCGCCCAGGCGGGCCAGCACGAAGCCGGAGAACTCGTCCGCTTCCAGTTCCAGTTTGGGGCGGCTGCCGCCGTCGGTGATGGTATGTCCGTTGAGGTGGTGCCCGATCTCGTGGGCGAGGATGCTGAGGGATGGCCAGTTGTCACCCGTACGGTTGGTGAGCTTGTGCAGAAAATCCTGGCTGTAAATGATCAATCGCTTGCCTTCGTGGATGGTAGCCACGGCATTAGGGACGTTGCCCGCTTTGATCTCGAAATTGGGCTTCAGGCCGACTTCCCCGACGATCCGGTCGATCGCGCTCTGGGCTTCGTTGCTGGAGGCAAAGCCGTATACCGGGTCGGTGATGGTCTCGGCGTAGTAGCTGCAGCTGTTTTCGGGATTGAGATCGATCAGGTCCTGTGCGGGCAGGGCGGCCGTGTTCAGGCAACAGATCAAGAGGAGGGTGGTGGTCTTTTTCATGGTGATGAGGGTAATGAACAAAATATAGGCGGTCAGGCCATTTCGGCCAGTTCCATCCAGCGCATTTCCTTAGCTTCCAGGTCCCTTTTCAACGCGTCGAGCTGTATGGATAGTTCCTTGATGGCGTCGGGCGTCAGGTCGGGCTCGGTGAACTGCGCGGTCAGTTTTTCTTTCTGTTCTTCCATCCGGGCAATTTCCTTTTCCAGCCGGCGCAGTTCTTTTTTCTGTTCCGGCGAAAGGCCGCCCACCTGGTTTTGCTGTTGCCGGGCGGTCTGCCGGCGTTCCTGGCCGGCGGAGCGCTCCTGGCGTCGCTGGGCGCGTTCGCGTTCTTTTTGTTCGACCCGGTAGTCGGAATAATCGCCGAGGAAATCGCGGATCACCCCGTCGCCTTCGAAGACAAAAAGGTGGTCGACCAGCTTGTCCATGAAATAGCGATCGTGGGTGACGATGATGAGGCAGCCCGGAAATTCCAGCAGGAAATCCTCCAGGACGTTGAGCGTCATGATATCCAAGTCGTTGGTGGGCTCGTCCAGGATGAGAAAGTTGGGATTTTCCATGAGGACGGTGAGCAGGTACAGGCGCCGCCGTTCGCCGCCGCTCAGCTGGGAGACGTATACCTGCTGTTGTTTGCGGGAGAACAGGAAGCGTTCGAGCAGCGATTCGGCGGTCAGCTTCTGGCCTTTTTCCAGGGGGATGTACTCGGCGATATCGCGGATGACGTCGATGACCCGCTTGTCTTCCTTGAGGTGAATGCCGGACTGGGAATAATATCCAAACACGGTATTGCCGCCAACCACGACCTTGCCGCCTTCGGGGCGTTCTTCGCGGGTGAGGAGTCGGAGAAAAGTGGTTTTGCCTACGCCGTTGGGGCCGACGATGCCGACGCGCTCCTTTTTCTTGAATTTGTAGGAAAAACCGTCGACGATCTTCTTTTCTCCGAAGCGTTTGACGACGTTATGCAGTTCGAGTATTTTTTTGCCGAGGCGTTGTCCTTTGATGTCGATCTGCATTTCCTGGTCGATCTTCACGCCTTTTACTTTGTCCTGGAGTTCTTCGAAGGCTTCCACCCGGGCTTTGGCTTTGGTGCCGCGGGCTTTGGGCATACGGCGCACCCATTCCAGTTCGCGCTTCATCAGTTTGCGGTTCTTGTCCAGTTCGGCGCTTTCGATCTCGTGGCGGGTGGTTTTCTTTTCCAGGTAGTCGGAATAATTGCCGGCGTAGCGGTAGATTTTGCCGGCTTCGAGTTCGACGATCTGATCGCAGACGCGCTCCAGGAAGTAGCGGTCGTGGGTCACCATAAATAGCGTAATGCCGGGCTGGGCCAGGTATTCCTCCAGCCATTCGATCATATCGATGTCGAGGTGGTTGGTGGGTTCGTCGAGGATCAGGAAGTCGGGTTCGTCGATGATCATTTTGGCCAGGGCCAGCCTTTTCTTCTGGCCTCCGGACAATTCGCCCACTGCTTTTTCCAGTTCTTCGATCTCCAGCCGGAAGAGCACCTCTTTGATGCGGGCTTCGAAGTCCCAGGCTTTGAGGTCGTCCATTTTGACCAGGGCGGCCTGCAGCTCGTCTGCCCGTTCCGGATGGAGCATGGCGCGTTCGTAGCGTTTGATGGCCTGAATGATCTCGTTGTCGGTATCGAAAACGGCGTCGAGTACGCTGTGGTGGGCGATGAAGTCGGGCTCTTGTTCCAGATACCCGACCCGGATGCCGCGCCGGAAATGCACGACGGCATTTTCGCCTTCGCTGGCTTCCCGCCCGGCGATGACGCGCAGCAGGGTGGTTTTGCCGGTGCCGTTTTTGGCGACGAGGGCTACCTTCTGGCCGCGGTTGATCTGCAGATCGAGGCGGTCGAAGAGCACCTTTTCGCCATATGTCTTGCTGACGTTCTCAAGAGTAAGGTAATTCAAGATTGCTGCTCCGTTGAATGTTGACCGCGTAAAATACGAATTAAACCCGGATTATTTACAAGGCTTTTTCCGGCAGCGCAATCTACCGACAGCGAAAGGTTTAGCGCAGAGTGATCATATCGTGCATGATGTTCAGCGTTTCGGCGATGTAAATATCTTTGGAGACCGACTGTATCCAATCGTCGTTGCGGGCTTTTTTCGATTCGTCGGCGTGGATGCTTGGAATGTCCACTTCCAGGTTGCGTACGCCTGAGGTCACCACATCGTCGAATAGCTGGTCGAATTCTTCGGACGCCATTTCCTGTTTCGACATATACGACTGATAGCCTTCCAGGTTGAGGTCGAGCTCGGAGTCTTCGCGTCGGTTTTCGAGGCGGCGCGCTTCTTTGTAGATGCGGTCGAAGACGGCGCTGTTTTCCACCCGGGCTTCGCTGCGTTTTTGCAGCGCTTCTTTATTGCGGATGCGGTAAACGTTCTGGCTGTATTCCACGGGCGAGATCTCCGTCCATTCCATGGGATAATCCTGTTCGCGTTCCCCGGTTTTGATAAAATGGTATTCGTCGGGCAGCACGATATCGGGGGTGACGCCGCGCAGTTGGGTGGAGCCGCCGTTGATGCGGTAGAACTTTTGGGTAGTCAGTTTGATCTCCCCGAGCGGTTTGATGTCGTCGAAGCCGCGCACGGCCCGGTCGAGGTCGTAGAAGCGCTGTACGGTGCCTTTCCCGTAGGTGCCTTTGCTGCCCACGATCAGGGCCCGGCCGTAATCTTGCATGGCTGCGGCGAGGATTTCCGAAGCGGAGGCGCTCATGAGGTTGACCATCACCACCAGTGGCCCGTCGTACTGCACTTTCGGGTCTTTATCGGCCATCACCTCGGGGCGTTGTCCGCGCGATTTGACCTGTACGATCGGGCCGCGCTCGATGAACAGGCCGGACATATCGATGACGTCGCGCAGCGAACCGCCGCCGTTATTGCGCAGGTCGAGGATGATGCCGTCGACTTTTTCTTCTTCGAGTTTGGCGATCTCCTTCTCCACGTCATCCGCGCAGAAGCGTCCGTCGGGGTTTTCGAAGTCGGCGTAGAAGCGCGGCAGGTAGATGTAGCCGATGCGTTCGCCCTCGCCGGTTCCGTCCAGGATCAGCGATTTGGCGAAGCTTTCTTCCAGGATGACGACGTCGCGTTCGATGGTAATTTTCTCAACCGTTCCGTCCACCTTTTTTACGGTAAGCGTGACCTCAGTCCCTTTGGGGCCGCGGATCAGTTGTACGACATCGTCGAGCACCATCCCCTTGATGTCAATGGGTTCTTCCCCTTCCTGGGTGACCTTTTGGATGAGGTCATTTTCTTTCAGTTTTTTGCCTTTCCAGGCGGGGCCGCCCACGACGATATCGACGACCTTGGTATAGTCGCCGTCGGTTTGCAGGCGGGCGCCGATACCTTCCAGGCGACCGGAAAACCGGATGTTGAATTGTTCTTTATCGAAAGGTTGGAGGTAGTCGGAATGCGGGTCAAAGAGGTTGGTGACGCTGTTGAGGTAGTAGCTGAGGCGGTCGGCGCGTTTGATCTTGCGCAGGCGTTCGTAGTAGCCGTCAAAAACTTCCAGGACGTCTTCGCGGGCTTCCTGTTCGAGTTCTTCGTAGCTCTTTTTGGCGACTTCCTCGCCGAGTTCTTCCTGGCTCTCCAGCTTGTCGGCCAGGCGGGTCATCACCTGGTATTTGAGATAGCGGCGCCAGTATTCGCGCAGTTCTTTATCGTTTTTGGCAAACCCCCGCTTGTCTGCGTCTAGCTGAATGGTCTCCTGGCGTTCGAAGTCGAACGGTTCGGCCAGGAGCTCCCGGTAGTAGGACTGCGTTTTATCCAGGGCGGCGTTGACGAGTTCCAGGCTCAGGTCGAAAAACTGGTATTCGCCGACCAGCGCCTGGTCGTCGAGCTGGTCGCGGTAAGGTTCGAGTTGTTTCAGGTCTTCCTGAGTGAGCAGGCGGGAGTCGCCGTCGATGCGTTCGAGATATAGATCGAATAATTCCTCGGAAAACTGATCGTCTACGTCCTTAGGTTGAAAATGAAGCTGCCCCATAAAACTGAGTATCGTACGCATCAGTACGGCCTCTTTTTGCGGGCTGTCGGTTTGTGGCTGAATCGCCGCCACCATGAAGGTCAAAATAACGAACGAAAACAGCAACGGTCCTCGGAATTTCATGCTATCGCTTTTTTGGAAAGAAGAAACTAGTTAGTTCTAAACGGAAAAATACCCGGTTAGTATACCCTTTTTGTTAAAAAATTGTTTGACCAGAATCGTGCCAGACTCACTATTTAACAAAATTCTAAGATAATCCTTTTTGACAAGCCACGCAAAAGCGTTGCTCCGAAAAAAGGGGACGCCCCGGTGGTTTGCTCGCCGGGGCGTCCTGCGCCTGGAAAAAAAACAGGCGTTTCAACCCGAATTATTCATTGGGTTAATCCATTGCGAAGCCAAATTGGCCGCCATTCTTGCGTTTGCGCAGGCCTGTCGACCGTCATGACGAAGAACCCACGAATGATCCGGGTTAAATCTTTGTTTCTGTTGCCCTTACAATAGCGGAGCGATCACCAGGGCGACCACCGACATCAGCTTCAACAGGATATTGAGTGAAGGCCCGGAGGTGTCCTTGAAAGGGTCTCCCACGGTATCGCCGACCACCGCCGCTTTGTGCGGGTCGGAGCCTTTGTAGTATTTGTCGCCCTGAATGTCGACGCCTTCTTCGAACATCTTCTTGGCGTTGTCCCAGGCGCCGCCGGCGTTCGACTGGAAGATGGCCATGAGCACCCCGGCGACGGTGACGCCCGCCAGCAGGCCGCCCAGCATTTCGGCGCCGCCGATGAAGCCGACGGCTACCGGCGAAGCGACGGCGATGAGGCCCGGCAGGATCATCTCGCGGATCGAGGCTTTGGTGGAAATCTCTACGCATTTGCTGTATTCTGCCTTGCCGTCGGCGGCCAGGAAAATGTTGCGATCGGCTTCCGACCAGTCTTTCATCTCCTTGCCGTCGTTGCGGCGCATGGCTTCGAGGGCGGCTTTCAGTTCGGGAATATTGTTAAACTGGCGGCGCACCTCCTGGATCATATCCATGGCGGCGCGACCGACGGCCGCCATGGCCAGCGAAGAGAACAGGAACGGCAGCATGCCGCCCAGCAGCAGGCCGGCCATCACCTGCGGATTGGCGATGTTGATGGAGTTGATCTCGGCAGCCGTCATGAAGGCGGCGAAGAGGGCCAGCGCCGTCAGCGCCGCCGATCCGATCGCGAAGCCTTTGCCGATGGCGGCCGTGGTGTTGCCGACGGCGTCGAGCTTGTCGGTACGGCCCCGTACTTCTTTCGGCAGTTCGCTCATCTCGGCGATGCCGCCCGCGTTGTCCGAAACCGGGCCGTAAGCATCTACCGCCAGCTGGATGCCGGTATTGGAAAGCATACCCACCGCAGCGATGGCGATGCCGAACAAGCCGGCAAACTCGTACGCCCCGATGATGGCCGCCGCCAGGATGACGATGGGAATGGCCGTCGATTGCATCCCCACGCCGAGGCCGGCGATGATATTGGTGGCTGCTCCGGTGATCGACTGGTTGACGATGCCCTTGACCGGGCGCGTGCCCGTACCCGTGTAGAATTCGGTGATCAAACCGATGAGCAGGCCGGCGACCAGCCCGAAGATGACCGCCAGGATGACGCCCAGCGCCGAGTATTCCGTTATCGTGCCGTCTTGCGCGGTGACCGTCCACTCGGCCGGCAGCATCCAGTTGACGATGCCGATGGTGGCCACCAGCATGATGCCTGCGGAGATAAACTCACCGGTGTTCAGGGCTTTCTGCGGGTTGCCGCCTTCCTTGACCCGGACGAAGAAGGTGCCCAGGATGGAAGTGAGGATGCCGACGCCGGCCAGTACCAGCGGCAGCAGCACGGCGTTCAGGCCGCTGAATTCGTTCGTCGCCTCGAAGCCCCGGACGCCGATAAAGGTGGCGCCCAGCACCATGGTGCCGATGATGGAGCCGACGTACGATTCGAAAAGGTCGGCGCCCATTCCCGCGACGTCGCCTACGTTATCGCCCACGTTGTCGGCGATGGTGGCGGGGTTGAGCGGGTGGTCTTCCGGGATGCCGGCCTCGACCTTGCCCACGAGGTCCGCCCCGACGTCGGCCGCTTTGGTGTAGATGCCGCCGCCTACGCGGGCGAAGAGGGCGATGGAGGAGGCGCCGAAGGAAAAGCCGGTAATGACGGTGATCACTTTATTGATGTCCCAGCCCATATTGGAATAGATGAGGAAGAGCGCGCCGAGGCCGAGTACGCCGAGGCCGACTACGCCCATTCCCATCACCGAACCGCCGGCAAAGGCCACCTCCAGGGCTCTGCCCAGGTTGGTGCGCGCCGCATGGGTGGTGCGAACGTTGGCTTTGGTGGCTACCTGCATGCCGATGAAACCCGCCAGCGCCGAACAGATCGCGCCGATGACGAACGAAAGGGCGATGAGGGGCGAAGAGCCCTCCGTCGTACCGCTGAAGCCCAGCAGAACGGCTATGGCGAGCACGAAAATGGCCAGTACCCGGTATTCGGCTTTGAGGAACGCCATTGCGCCATCTGCAATATTTTTGGCGATGAGGGCCATGCGCTCGGTGCCGACTTCCTGCCTGGATATCCAGGAAGAACGCCAGAAGGTATATAATAGCGCAAGCACCCCAAAGACGGGAATGACAAGTGTAAGAGTTTGACCCATTGTTTAATGTTTTTCGTTAAATGGATAGTTCCTGAATGGCCGGCGGTGAACTGGCTGTCCGATGCATTAGTGACTGTGGCCGCTTTCCCGGAAAAGGCTTGGCACCGCTGGCTTTTGATCGATGGGCAAAACTAACGCAATTTTATTTTCTGTCCAATTAAATGATAGAATGTTATGGGCTTGACTATGGCGGGCCAGAATGCTCCAGCCGAGGTTGCCGGGTGCGATTTGACCAAAAAAAGACAAACGCCAGGATATGCAGCGTTGCGGGCTTTTTGCTTTTTAGGCTAAAAAAACTGCCCGGCCGGCGACAAATGTCATTGTATTTTTCCACCGCAATATTTAATATTTCCGCTAAATCGAACGATCCTATCCGTTGCAGAGCACCTGTTTTGACCTCGCCAGAGACAGACGAAACCATTTAATCAACGCTTGTACCCCCCCGGGGATCTCATCGGAAAAGAAGCCTTCTGCTACGAGCGCCGCGGCACCTACAAGCCCTAACAAACAGGTATTACCATGCAAACATACCATGCCATCGAACCCGGCCGCCTCATCCGCAAACTGGAAGAGATCCGGGACTACGTCAACCAGCAGGAAAAAGCTAAAGCGGAGCTGATCGAAAGGGTGCAGCCCCACTACCGCGAGAGTGCACGCAACTTGTTGCACTACATGGCGCTGCGGGCGTTCGACCTGCGGCCCATCCAGGAGGAGCTTTCCATGCTGAGCATCTCTTCCCTCGGTCATTCCGAAGGGTATACCCTGACCAACCTCAACAAGATACTGCAGATCCTGCACGTCCTGCAAGGCGAGCCGCTGGGCGATACGGCTGAAGATTTCAAATCGGATTTTAACTACTATCGCAGCAAACAGAAGCTGCAAGAAAACAGCATGGCCCTGCTGGGCGACTGCCTGCGCAACAACTGCACCAAGATCATGGTGACCATGGATACGGAGGCGGCCTACAATTACAGCCTGATCAAGCTCCTGATCTCGGCCGGCATGGATATCGCCCGCATCAATTCCTCCCACGATACCGAAGAAGAATGGGCCCGGATGATCGATAATATCCGGCAGGCGGAGCGCGAAACGGGAAAAAGCTGCCAGGTGTACATGGACCTGGCGGGCCCCAAACTGAGAACGGCGGACATCGACGCCGCCCACACTCAATTCGATAAAAAAGGCGGATACCTGCGCCTTCACCACGGCGAACACCTGCGCATAGTGAAGGAACTGCCCCGCCCCGGCACTGAGGTGAGCACGATCAGTGAGGCGCCCTGCATTACGGTCTCGCTTCCCGATATTTTCGACGATGTGTGCGTGGATGAGAGCGTCTTTTTCGACGACGGCAAGATCGGCGGGCAGATCACCGATATCGATCCGGATGGGTTTACCGTGAAGATCACCCTGGCCGGAGAACATGGCTCCAAATTGCGGGCGGACAAAGGATTAAATCTGCCCGACACCCGCCTCGGCCTGCCTTCGCTGACGGAAAGCGATTACGCCAACCTCCCGTTCATGGCCGAAAAAGCCGATATCCTGGGGTATTCTTTCGTGCGGCGGCCGGAAGACGTGGAGGTCTTGCGCCGCAAGCTCGCAGAATTGGGCCGCTCCGATATCGGGATGATCCTGAAAATCGAAACCAAAGAAGCGTTCGCCAACCTGCCTATGCTGCTGCTGACGGCGATGCAGACCCCCAAGGTGGGCGTAATGATCGCTCGCGGCGATCTGGCCGTGGAAGTAGGTTTTGAAAGGGCGGCCGAAGTGCAGGAAGAGATCCTCTGGATTTGCGAGTCGGCTCATGTGCCGGGTATCTGGGCCACCCAGGTGCTCGACAAGCTGGCCAAAAAAGGCATCGCCACGCGGGCGGAGATCACCGACGCCGCCATGTCGGCCCGCGCCGAGTGCGTGATGCTCAACAAGGGGTCGTACATCGTCAAAGCCGTCGCTACCCTCGACGACATCATCCGCCGGATGGAGACGCATCAATTTAAACGAAAAAGCAACTTGCGGCCTCTGGGTGTGGCCAAGCGGTTCCTGGAATCCGGACCGTTGCTGGAGCCGGTGTGAATAGTCCCGTCCGGACGTCAGTTACCGTCGCGCCGGGCCTCCAGAAATGCTTTGCTGCTGCGCCATACCGGGCCGGTTTGCACGTCCTGTAGCTGGAAGCGCACCTGCAGGCCCGTCGCCAGTGTGTATTCCAGGCGGACAAAGCCGTGTGTTTCGGAGAAGTAGGCGATCAATTCAGTCGCACCGATCGCGGATTCGGCGGTCGCCCGGATGAGGTGGCAGTCTGCCGGGCCGAAGGAGGTGTCGATCGTTTCCTTCCCCTGTACGGTATAGGTGTAATGCAGGGCCAATTCATTTTCCCAGGTTCCCCAGGCTCCATCGGACCAATGATCGCCGATCCGCATCGAATCCCGCCATTGCAAGCCCGGCCGCAGGGGCAGCTGTACGTAAGGAAAAGGGCAGGTTTCCAGCGACCGGAAAAAACCGGAGCGGGGCGGATGCAACCAGACGTTCCGGTCGTTTTCCACCAAGCCGGTGGCCTGGGCGGAACGCGGGTCCGGCTCCTCAGCGTACAGGATTTCCGTTTGCCGTTTATTGGTGCGACCGAAGAGGCGGGGCTTGATGACCGTCAGGGAAAGGGCTTGGGCGGCGTTTTCCGTACCCGCGACGGCATTCAGCTCGAAATCCCGAAACCCGTTTTCAACAAGTTCGAATTCCTGGCCGCCCTTGAATATCGTAAACTCGTACAGGAACTGCCTGCCGGGCGAATAGATGTGGTTGTCGCGATCCACGTTGGATCGTTCCACTTTGACGGAAGGATACACTTGAGCGGCGGACCACCCGGGCAGGAGCAGGCATAAGGCTAAGAGTAAGCGCATGTGTTTTTGACGTTGGTGTTTCACCGAAAGATACGTCAAGATTTTATTGCGCCGGGGCCGCAACGGCGGAAAGTTGCGCCGCCAGTTCTCGGATTTTTTGCAGGAGCGTCGGCATGGCTGCGGCTACTGGCGGCGACAGGCCGATGTGCATCGGCTGAACGGTAGCGATGGAGACCGCGAGAAGGTGGATTTCCGGCAATTTGCCGAGGATGGACAAACCCTCCACCAGGTCTTTGAGGCCGATGTCGTGGGTGCTCATCGCTTTGGGAAATTCAGGTGCAAAGCGGGGGCGCACCAGCCGGATCGAGCCCGGGGGCCGCTCGTCGAGCGTGGCGTCGATCATGATGACGTGGGGGTAGGATTCGAGGTATTCCATGAGGTGGAAGCCGCCGGTGCCGCCGTCCAGCCCGTCGGCGCCGGGCGGCAGCCCCTCGGTTTCCAGGCGGCGCGCGCAATGCACGCCTACGCCTTCGTCGCCCATCAGCAGGTTGCCGATGCCGAGGATCAGGATGTCGTTTTTCTTTCCTTGCATAGCGCGGTCAGAGGATCTCCTCTTCTTTTTGCTGCTTTTTCCTTAGGGTCTGGTTAATTTCCTGCTTGTTCTTTTCGATTTCCTCCTGCACTTCCCGCTGGAAGACTTCATCTTCGATGAATTTCCAGCCGCCGCCCATCGACGAGATCTCGCCGCGGCCTTCCACGTAGTCGTGGTAGAACACGAGGTAGACGTGTACGATGGTGAAGAGGATAAAGAACCACATGGCGGCGTGGTGGACGTTGCGCAGCGCAAAGTCCCCGCCGAACAACAGGGGCACCCAGGTGAAGAGGCTGGCGAACCAGTTGCCGCTCATAGCGGCGTAGAGACCGAAGCCCGTGATCACCTGGATCAGGAAAGCGACAAAAGTGAAGAAATAGATGAATCCGGCCAGGGCGTTGTGGCCGACCGACATATGCTCCTTGTTTTTCTGCAGCAGGATATCGATGCGCAGTACTTCCCAAAGTTCCCGGAGGAATTTGCGGTTGGTCGGAATGAAGTTTTTCCAGCTTGCGTATTTGTTGCCGACAAAGCCCCAGTAGATCCGGAAAACGAAGTTGAAAAGGAAAACGTAGGCAGCCACGAAGTGAATAAAGCGAATGGTGCCGAAGGTGTACTGGAAGGAGGCTTCGTTTTGCGAGAGGAAAGCCGGCGGATCGCCGATGAGGTAGCCGGTGATGCACAAAACGACGATGGCCAGTGCGTTGAGCCAGTGGTAGATGCGCACGGGCAGTTCCCAGACGAAAACCCGCCGCAGTTTATGGACCTGATATCTCATGATCAAAAAAATTGACCGGAGGGCGCGCCCTCCGGTGGATTGCAAATGGATTTACAGCACTTTCACCCGGCTCACCTGGTCGCCTTTCTCGTCGAAGAGGTGTACGGCGCAGGCCATACAGGGGTCGAAGGAATGGACGGTGCGCAGGATCTCTACCGGTTGTTCGGGGTCGGCGACCGGCGTACCGATCAGCGATGATTCGTAGGCCGAGGGTTTTCCTTCCGGGTCGCGCGGCGAAGCGTTCCAGGTGGTCGGCACCACCAGTTGGTAGTTTTTGATCTTTTTGTCTTCGATGACGATCCAGTGGCCGAGGGCGCCGCGCGGCGCTTCGCTGTAGCCGACGCCCTGGGCCTGTTGTGGCCAGCGGTCGGGGTTGAAGAGTTCGGTATTGGCCATGCGGCTATCGCCGTTGCGCAGGTTGGTGATCAGCTGATCGTAGAACTCCTGCGCCCAGTTGATGACGAGCAGGCTCTCCAGGCCGCGGGCCGCCGTACGGCCGAGGGTGGAGAACAGGGCGGTTACCGGTACGCCCAGTTTGGCGAGGGTGCTGTCGACCACTTCCTTGTACTCGTCGATACCGCGGGCGTAGCCGACCAGCATGCGGGCCAGGGGGCCTACTTCTATGGCGTGGCCTTTCCAGCGCGGCGTTTTGAGGTAGCTGTATTTCTCGTCGACGTCGAGGTGCTCGAAGGGCGGCTTGGGCCCCGTATAATTCAGCTTGGTTTCGCCTTTCCACGGATGGAGGCCGTCGCGTTCCCCGTTCTCGTATTCGTACCAGGAGCGTTCGATGAACTCCTGGATCTCGGCGTCTTCGCGCAGGTCGACATCGTAGACTTTGCTGATGTCTTTGTTGAGGATGGCGCCGGAAGGGAACTTGAAGCTGGACGGGTCGTTGAAGCCGTTGGTCGGCAGGTCGCCGTAGACGAGGAAGTTGCCCAGTCCGCCGCCGATGGCGCCCCAGTCGAGGTAATAGGGGGCTACGGCCAGCAGGTCGGGGATGTAGACTTGTTCGACGAACGCTTTGGCGTCTTTGAGTTGTTTTTCCACCATGGATAGGCGTTCGGCGTTGATGGCGCTGGCTTGGTCGAGGCCGATGGCGCAGGCCATACCGCCCACCAGGTAGTTGGGGTGTGGGTTTTTACCGCCGAAGATGGCGTGGATCTTCACTATTTCCTTTTGCCATTCCAGGGCTTCCAGGTAGTGGGCGAGGCCGATGAGGTTGATCTCCGGCGGCAGTTTGTAGGCCGGGTGGCCCCAGTAGCCGTTGGCGAAGATGCCGAGCTGTCCGCTTTCCACGAATCTTCCGATCCGCTTTTGCAGGTCGGAGAAATAGCCGGGCGAGCTTTTCGGCCAGTTGGAGATACTTTGG
This sequence comes from uncultured Saprospiraceae bacterium, assembly GCA_964419545.1. Taxonomy (GTDB): domain Bacteria; phylum Bacteroidota; class Bacteroidia; order Chitinophagales; family Saprospiraceae; genus CAYQQU01. The sequence goes on from CAYQQU010000078.1 coordinate 17,562, forward strand.
GCGATCTCCGAGGTTTGCTTCGGATCGGCCTTGAGGGCGTCCACCACGTCGACCCAGTCCATGGCGTGCAGGTGATAGAAATGCACGACGTGATCGTGCAGGTGTTGGGTGCAGAACATGATATTGCGCACCATTTCCGCATTGGGCGGAATGACGATATCCAGGGCGTCCTCTACGGCGCGCACCGACGCCAGTGAGTGGATGCTGGTGCAGACGCCGCACACCCGCCCGACGAAGGCCCAGGCGTCGCGCGGGTCGCGGCCGCGCAGGATCTCTTCGAGGAGGCGCACCATCGTGCCCGAGCTGTAGGCATCGACGACCTTGCCGTCTTTTATCTCGGCTTCGATGCGGAGGTGGCCTTCGATGCGCGTGATCGGATCAATGACTATACGTTGGCTCATGATTGCTTGCTTTAAAGGGTGTCTTTAGGAGTCTTTGTTCTCTTCGTAATCATCCAATTCGCGTTCGGACACTTTGCCTTCGGTGATCACGTCGTCGATCAGCTTTTTCTTGCGCAGGTTGGTGGCCACGGCGTGGGCGGCGATGCCGGCGCCGGTGACGCCCGCGGCGATCATGCCGATCTTGTCGGCGCTGCTCTCGATGCCGAAGCCGGGGAAGCTGGCCATCTGGCGGTACAGCGGGCCGTTGTCCCAGAAGTTGTCTTCGCTGCAGCCGAAGCAGCCGTGTCCCGACTGGATGGGATAGCTGACGCCGTTGTTCCACTTGATGATGCCGCAGGAGTTGTACGTCATCGGCCCTTTGCAGCCTACTTTGTACAAGCAGTACCCTTTTTTGGAATTTTCGTCGTCGAAGCTTTCCACGAAGAGGCCCGCGTCGTAGTAGGGGCGGCGGTAGCAGCTGTCGTGGACGCGCTTGGAGTAGAATACTTTCGGGCGGCCTACGCGGTCGAGCTCCGGCAGGCGGCCGAAGGTGATGGTGTGGACGAGCACGCCGGCCATCACTTCGCCGATGGGCGGGCAGCCCGGTACGCGGACGATGGGTTTGCCTTTCACCAACTTGTGGATGGGCGTAGCGCTGGTGGGGTTGGGCTTGGCGGCCTGTACGCAACCGTTGCTGGCGCAGCTGCCCCAGGCGATGATGGCCCTGGCGCCTTCCGCCGCTTCTTCGAGAATGTTAAGCGATGATTTACCGCCGATCATACAGTAGACGCCGTCGGCGTCCGTCGGCACCGAGCCTTCTACGCAGAGGATGTATTCGCCGTGGTAGTCGGTCATCGTCTTGTGCATCGCCGCTTCGGCGGCGTGGCCGGAAGCCGCCATGAGCGTTTCGGTATAGTCGAGCGACAATTTGTCGAGGATAATATCCGCAACGATGGGGTGGGAGGAGCGAATGAACGATTCGCTGCAGCAAGTGCATTCCTGAAAGTGCAACCAGATCACCGGCACGCGAGGCGTAGCCATGAGGGTTTTTGAAATCTGAGCGGCCCCCGAAGCTTCGAGGCCCAGATAAGCGGCCATGGTCGTACAGAACTTCATAAAGTCCCGCCGCGAATAGCCCCTTTGCCTCAGCTCCTCGTAATAAGAAGGACGCTTAGTGGTAGTGGGAGTCATGACATCATTTTTTGCTTGGTTAAAAATTGCCTGGCGGTTGCGATTGCCTGGGGGCTTTGGCTGAGAATAATCAATCTGTTGGATGACTTTTGTCATCCTCCCGGCCGGGGCCGGTATCTACATTTGTTTTATACCAATTATTATTCACCTTTAATAATAAAGCAATCGCCATGAATCGCATAACCAAAAACATCCTCACTGCCGTATTCAGCTTGCTGCCCCTGATCGGCAGCGCCCACGCGGGGCACGGCGCTCACCCGGCGGACGAAGCGGCGCACTACTTCGGCTCGCCCGTGCACATCGCGCCCATCGCGCTGATCCTCGCGCTCGTCGCTCTGGTCGTCATTATGATGGTGCGCCAGTGGCGCCGCATCAAGCTGGAAGAAGTGGCGGTGCGCAGTCGAAAATAAACCTCAGTCACCATGCACGAATTGTCGATTGTAATGAGCATCGTTGACATTGCCGAGGAACAGGTCCGGCAGCACCAGGCCAAGCTGGTGGAAAGCATTGACCTCGACATCGGCAGTTTGGCGAGCATCGAAATGGAAGCCCTCAACTTTGCCTGGCAATCGGCGGTAAAACAAACCGTACTTTCCGGCGCCGAACGGCGCATCAACCACATCCAGGCGCGGGCGCGCTGCCTGGAATGCGACCACGAGCACGAAGTGGCAAGCCTGTTCGAGGCTTGCCCGCGCTGCGGAAGCATCTTTTCCGAATTGCTGCAGGGAAAAGAGCTGCGCGTCCGCTCGCTGGTGGTCGCCTGACTTTTAAAAAACGGACGAACTATGTGTAGTACCTGTGGATGTTCGCAACCCGCGGACGCCGTTACTTATACCCTGGTCCACAACCACGGCGGCGACGTGCACCACCATCCGGCGCACGAGCCCCATGCCCATGATCATCACCATCACCACGGGCATCACCACCATCACGGTGACGGGCGCGATCATCACCATCACCATCCCCATGGCCACGGGCACGACCACCATCACCACGGAAAAACGGTGATCGAGCTGGAGCAGGATATTCTATCCCAAAACAACCTGCTGGCCGAACGCAACCGGGGTTATTTCGAAGCGAAAAATATACTGGCCGTCAACCTGGTCAGCTCCCCGGGTTCCGGCAAGACCTCCCTGCTGGAGCGCACCCTGAAAGACCTGCACGGCGAGCTGCCTTTCTACGTCGTCGAAGGCGATCAGCAGACCTCCAACGACGCCGACCGCATCGCCGCCGCCGGCGCGCCGGTGCTGCAGATCAATACCGGTAAGGGCTGCCATCTGGATTCGGAGATGGTCAACCGGGCGGTAAAGCAATTGCAGCCCGCCGAAAATTCGGTGGTCATGATCGAGAACGTCGGCAACCTGGTGTGCCCCTCGCTCTTTGACCTGGGAGAAGGCAGCCGCGTGGTCATCATCAGCGTGACGGAAGGCGACGATAAGCCGATCAAATACCCGGATATGTTCTACACCTCGGAGTTGTGCATCATCAATAAGATCGATCTGCTGCCTTACGTGCAGTTTGATGTGGAAAAAACGAAAGACTACGCCCGGCGGGTGAATCACCACCTCGAGTTCATCGAGCTGTCGGCCACTTCCGGGGAAGGACTGGAACAATGGTACCAATGGCTGCGTCGCAAAGCGGGGAAGCAGGCGGCGGTTGAGGCGCACGGGCATCAGCATTGACGGCTTCAGGGGGCGCCTCGCGGTCGATCCTTTTCACCAGCCTGAACCTTGGATACTCCGGATCGTGTATAAAATAGTTTAATCAACCACATCAAACCCAACCACATGTGCCTCGCCATACCCGGTCAAATCAAATCCATCGCGTCTCAGCTGGATGAGACCTTCCGCCTGGCTAAAGTATCGTTCGGCGGCATCATCAAAGACGTCAACCTGGCTATGGTGCCGGAGGCGAAGATCGGCGATTACGTGCTGGTGCACGTCGGCGTCGCCATCAGCGTCATCGATGAAGAAGAGGCGCAGAAGACCTTTCATTACCTGCAGCAGATCGGGGAGTTGGAAGAGCTGGAAGACGGCGGATAATCGTAATTACCCAGTCAAAAAGTTAGGGTATTGAGATAAGGCGGAAGCCTGTACCCGTCTTTTTGCCTTCCTCTGGGAGTGTTAAAATTGACTTTTTACTTCGTGCTCGGAAAAGCGATGGGCGGGATGATTTTGTCAAATATTGCAATAATGGCCTGGTAAACATTGATGTTTTGTTTTCGGAAAGTATCCATGAATAATTCGGGTCAGGGAAACAGACGGAGGAAAAGTAGATCAAGCGTCCGTTTTAATGCTTCTCAAAATCGATCGCAAGGATGATAACTTATTTGCATCGAAAACCGTAAATTAGACCGAAAGGAAGTCGCCAATCATTGCGGAGGCTTTCCCCTAAGAAGGTTTCTTCGACCCCTTGGCTTCGGGATCGTTCAACTGAAATGTCTGCGCGGGACCGGGGCTTATTCACGCTTTGGTGGTAGGGGCGCAGACATTCCTTTGAGTTGGTGGAAAGCCAGGTTTTCAAAAGGAAAAAGTTAACTTTGATAAAAAAACAGCTATGAATATTTCAGAAATCATAACCATTTCCCCTGATATCCAAAGTGGGGAACCTGTATTTACCGAAACAAGGGTGCCAGTGAAAAACTTGTTTGATTATCTAAAGGCAGGTGATACTTTAGAAGAGTTCCTACATGACTTTCCATCTGTAAAGAGGATGCAGGTAATTGAATTGCTAACCTTTTTTGAGAATATTTTCAATTTAAGAACAGCTGAACATGAAAATAATTTTGCTTGATGAGAATTTACCTGTCCCGTTGAAGAATGATTTCTCAAATAAATTTGAAGTGGTTACAGTTCATGACAAGGGATGGCAATCAAAACAGAATGGAGAGTTGCTTCAAGCGATAGATGATGAAGGCATTGACTTTTTGATGACTGCAGATAGGAACCTGGAATACCAACAAAACCTGGATCGATATAACCTAAGGTTGATTGTTTTGATCACCTTCGACAATCGGTATAAGACTTTAAGGGACAAAGTCCCAATAATTGAAAAAGTGTTATTAAGTAAGGAGTCGGCTAGTGAAAAGATAATCAAAATAGATCTCAGACACAAATAGGACTGGCCGTAATTACCCAGTCAAAAAGTTAGGGTATTGAGATAAGGCAGAAGCCTGGTAAACATTGATGTTTTGTTTTCGGAAAGTATCCACTAAAGAATGCCACATGGCATACGCCTGAGCACCGTGAATAGTACGGAAACACTGTATCACCTTTCGGTGGACGACAACGTGGCGAATGGCTCTTTCCGTAGCATTATTGGCGAAAGGATGGGAAAGCTCTTTAACCAAGCGCTCTCGTTGAAGCAGTTGCTGAATCAGCTCTTCCTTTTCTTTGTCCATGTAGACGACACCCGACTCTTCAATTGCCGGCGGGCGCAGGGCTTTTTCCAGGGAATATACATGACGTTCGAGGGCTTCGATCCGGTAGATCAAGCGTTCGGGAGACCAGGATTTGTATTTTTCTAAACGTTGAAACATCCCTCGGTGATTGGCTGATCCAAGATAAAATTTTCCTGAGAAAATGCTTAGCTTTGGAAGGACTGGGTAATTACGGATAATCGAAAATTAACAATGCACCAATACAGACAAAGTAAGGTAATGCCGGCTTCGGAAGGAGCCGGTTTTTTTTGGTCGTATCTTTAACCCATGAATCCGCCTATGCTGTATCGCCGCCCGATGATCTTTGATCCGTTTAACGCCCTCACCGTCGCCGAAAGTACGCGCCGCGGCGGCGTCAGCCCGGCCCCTTACGCCTCCCTCAACCTGGGATTCCATACACCCGACCAGCCGGAGCACGTGCGCGAAAACCGCCGCCGCCTGCTAGAGGCCCTAGGCTGGCAATTGGACCAACTCGCCGAATCCCACCAGGTGCACGGCAAGGAAGTGCTGGTAGTGGAAGCGGCCGGCAGCTACCAGGGGCATGACGCACTGGTAACCAACCGCCCGGGCATCCTCCTGGGGATCAAGATCGCCGACTGCACCCCCATTCTCCTCTTCGATCCGGTGAGGCGCGTCATTGGAGCCGCCCACGCCGGCTGGCGGGGCGCGGCGGCGGGCGTGGTGGGGCGTACGCTCGAGGTGATGGCCGAGAATTTTGGGGTCCGCCCCGGCGATTGTTTCGCATACGTCGGCGTCTGTATGGACGCCGCCAGTTATGAGGTCGATGCGGACGTAGCCGACCATTTTCCCGCCGCATTCAAACGCTGGGCGGAAGCGCGCGGCAAGTTCCTGCTCGATCTGAAAGGCGCCAACCGGGCGCAGTTGCGGGCAGCCGGCCTTCCGGAAGCACAGATCGAAGTGTCGGCCTTTTCCACCGTTTTGCATAATGAAGACTATTTTTCCCACCGGAAAGAGAAAGGACGCACGGGGCGGCAAATGGCGCTGATCGGGCTGGCAGAGTAAAAAGCGAGCGAAAAATTGCCCGACAGCATTGAGTTGCTTCGACAAAATTTATTATTATTGGATGAGTGAAGTGCTTCTATTCTTAGAGCTTGTTTGGAGGTAGTGCTTTTGAAGCGAAAAACTCAGATTTTGGG
>CAYQQU010000079.1:0-8467 GCA_964419545.1 uncultured Saprospiraceae bacterium
TTTTACTTTTTCAAGCGCGACGCCGACGCCTATGTTGTACAGACCGACGATGTAAATCAACGGGTGCGAAAAGCATTGGGAACCACCGCAGTGCATACGGTGACCAACACGGCTAGTCGGTACTACAGCGAAAAACAAACTACCGCGCCCAAATTACCAGCTCGAGAACCGAACCGGTTTCGCTTTTTGACCTTATCGTCCTACTATCCGCACAAAAACCTGGAGCTGATTCCGACGGTCTTAGAGGCATTAAATCAGCAAGGAATAGACACCGTAGACTTTGTCCTGACCTTGAAAGAGGAAGATTTTCAAACCCGTATCGGAAGCCATCCCAATATCATCAACGTAGGTCCGGTGCCTCCGCCGGAAGGGCCGGGCTTATATGCAGAATGCGATGGCATGTTTTTGCCAACTTTAGCGGAGTGCTTTTCAGCTTCTTACCCGGAGGCGATGGCGATGGAAAAACCGATTGTGACAACAGATTTGGGCTTTGCACGCAGCATTTGTGGGGAGGCGGCTTTGTTCTTTGAGCCGAAGAATGCGGAAGCGGCGGCTAGGGAGATTGTCCGATTGGTTAGAGATGAAGTGCTTCAACGGAAACTTATACAGAAGGGAAAAGTGCAATTGAAGACATTTGATAGTCCGCAGGAGCGGGCACGGAAGTATTTGGCGCTTTGTGAGAAGTTAGGGGAAAATGATGATTAACCACGAAGGACACAAAGGGAATCACTAAGGACACAAATTGGGACGTAATCATTGTGACCTTAGTGCCGTACTTGGTGCTATTCGTGGTAGAATAGTAGAACCACAAAGGACACAAAGGGAATCACTAAGAGACACGAAGCAGTATTTAATCATTGTGACCTTAGTGCTGCACTTAGTGGTGTGTAACAAAAATTTTTGCTGATCCTTTCTTGAAAGGAAACGCTTTTAATTACTGAAAATCAACTTTTTAAATTGAGCACTCAGCAAAAATTTTTACAAGGAACTTGTGTTACACACCACTTAGTGCTCTTCGTGGTAAAACAGTTTAAAATCAAGTAAATGAACTACTCCAAGCCGACACCAAAACAAGAAGCAGTCCTAAAAAGCGTCCTTGATTCGTGTTTTACAGTTCATACGCAATTAGGACCTGGTTTACTCGAAAGTGCCTATGAACAATGCCTTGCCCACGAATTAAATAAAAAAGGCCACGAAGTAAGCATACAGCATCCGATGCCATTAATCTATGATGATATAAAATTAAATGTAGGGTATCGTATTGATCTTTTTGTAGACCGAACCACAATTGTTGAACTTAAAGCAGTCGATGCTTTAGCTCCAATACATATGGCTCAGATTTTAACTTATATGAAACTCGCAGAGGTGAAATTAGGACTTCTTGTCAATTTTAATGTTAAGCATCTTAAAAACGGCATTAAGAGAGTGGTGCTATGAGTATACCACAGAGTTGCACGGTGTTTGCCACCGTATTACAACAAATAAAATTACAATCAAACATTTGATAGAATGAAAAAATTATTAGTGACTGGCTCTTCAGGATTAATCGGATCTGAAGTATGCACGCATTTTGCAAAGATAGGCTGGGAAATCCATGGTATCGATAACAATCAACGGTCTGTGTTTTTTGGGGAAAGTGGCGACACCCGCTGGAACCAAAAACGCCTTGAACAAACACTTCCCCGTTTTCATCATCACGAATTAGATATTCGGGATCGGGAAAAAGTGCTGGCAATCATCCCGGAAGTACAACCAGACGCCATTGTACATACTGCTGCCCAGCCGAGCCACGACCGAGCTGCAGATATTCCGTTTCAGGACTTTGATACTAATGCTGTCGGCACCTTTAATCTCATTGAATCTTTGCGCCGATATCGAAAAGATGTCCCTTTCGTGCACCTATCAACGAATAAGGTCTACGGCGATGCCCCCAATCATATAGAAATGGAGGAAAAAGAAACAAGATATGATTACAAAGATCCAGCATTTAAACACGGAATACCCGAGACATTTACCATAGACCAAAGCAAGCATTCGTTATTCGGCGCATCAAAAGTGGCAGCAGATATCTGTGTGCAGGAGTATGGACGCTATTTCGATATACCCACTTGCGTATTGCGCGGTGGATGTTTAACAGGTCCAAGTCACTCGGGTGTAGAATTGCATGGCTTCCTGAGTTATTTGGTAAAATGTAATTTAGAAGGCAGGCAGTATACCATCTTTGGGTATAAGGGAAAGCAAGTGCGCGACAATATTCATTCTTATGACGTTGCACGTTTTATAGAAGAATTCATAAAGGCACCTCGCATCGCGGAAGTATATAATCTAGGGGGCGGAAAAAATAATACGACCTCTATTCTCGAAGCATTCAAAACGATAGAAAGCATCAGTGGAAAGCCGATGAATTACAAGTACAGTGATCAAAACCGCAGCGGTGATCATATATGCTACTACAGCGATCTGCGTAAAATGAAAGAACACTATCAAGCCTGGGACATTACCAAAGATTTAAAAACCACCTTTGAGGAAATTCATCAAGCTTGGTTAAGCCGAAATCAACAATCATGAATATCTGGCTTGTATCCATTTTTGAGCAGACGCCGATAGATAAGGTTTTTTCAACGCGATTTATCAGCATTGCTGATGAAGCGCTTTCAAGAGGCCACAAAGTAACTTTTTGGGGGAGTACCTTCAAGCACAATACTAAGGAGCAGCGCTTTGATAAAACTACATATCTAGACCACAAGGATAACTATCGCTTGGTATTTGTAAAGTCCATGCAGTATGAAAAAAATGTCGCTCCGAAGCGGCTTATCTCACATGCTATCTTGGGTAAAGAAATGGTAAAAGAAATGCAAAAAACGGGAAAGCCTGATGTGATTTTGCTGGCTTTTCCTCCAATATCTCTAGCGTATGAAGTTACTGCCTGGGCTAAAAACAAGGGTATACCCTTAATTATAGATATTATTGATCCTTGGCCGTCTTCTTTTGAAAAAGCAGTACCCGGTTGGGCCTCTTTTTTAAAAGATGCCATTTTCAGCATCCCACGGAAAAGGCTAACAGAATCGCTCAAGCGGGTAGATGTAATAACTGCTATTTCTAATCAATACTTAGATTGGTCTTCAAACTTCTTTGAAGTGGAAGCAAAAGAATGTTTGTATCCTGCTGCAGATTTTGCTGTTATTCAAAGGTATATCAAAGATTCAAAATCACTTGATTTACCTCAAAAAAAGCTAAATCTTATTTATGCCGGAAGCTTAGCTAGTTCCTATGATATCGCTACGATATTGGAGGCGGCTCATGAATTGGCAACTTATGAAGACATCCACTTTTTCATTGCCGGTGCCGGTCCGCAAGAAGATAAAATAGAGGCTTACACTGAAGATCATTCAAATCTTACCTTCCTAGGTAGGTTGGCCAAAGATGTCTTAATGCAGTATTATGCTCATTGCGATTTAGGAATGACGCAACATATCGAAGGTGCCACTCAATCAGTCACTTACAAGTTGTTCGATTTACTCTCCGCAGGACTCCCTATTTTAAACAGCCTTGAAAGTGAAATGAAAGATATTATAGTTAACAACAAAGTTGGAATGCATAATTCACCTGGAAATGCACAAGAGTTGGCACAGAACATATTAAGTTTCTATGAAAATCCAGAAAAATTAAAGTCTTACAAAGAAAATGGATTAAAACTTGCACGAGAAGTAGGAGATACTAAAGTTATTTATAAGCGTTTTGTTGACCTTCTTGAAGAGCAATGCCCATGAAGCAAACCCTGCTCAACCATATCAAAAACATCCCTGGCTGGCGCACCAACCGCAAGCTCGTCCTCTTCGCCGTGGACGACTACGGGACCATACGTCTCCACTCCAAAGCCGCCCGCGAGCAGCTGGACCAAGCTGGTTTGCCCATTGATTCCCGCTTCGATGCCTACGATACGCTAGAAACCCGGGAAGACCTGGAAGCCCTGTACGAGGTTCTGAATTCCGTAAAAGACCGAGACGGTAAAGCAGCTGTCTTCACCCCTTACGCCTTGCCCTGCAACATCAACTTTGAACAAATACATAAAGAAGACTACCAAGCCTACCGCTACGAGCACCTGCCCGCTACCTACGAAAAACTAAGCGCCCTGCAGCCCAAGGCTTACGAAGGCACTTGGGCACTCTGGCGGGAAGGCATTGCAAAAGGCTTGATGGAACCGCAGTTCCACGGCAGAGAACACCTTAATCTCAAGGTGTTTGAAGAGAAGCTAAAGCGGCGCGATCATGATATTATGGTCAATCTACGCAACCGCTCTTACACCAGTATTAGTCAAAAAGAGTTTCCAAACATCAAATGGATGGCAGCCTTTTCTTTTGAACAAGCTGAAGATTTGCTACACTTCCCAGAAATCCTTGAAACCGGAATTGATGCCTTTGAATCCGTCTTCGGATACCAGCCTCTAGCGTTCACTCCGCCAGCCCGGCATTTCCCCCCGTCTCTTCATCCTATTCTGTGGAAAAAAGGCGTCCAAGCCATTGATCGTGCCTTAATCCATAAACAGCATTTAGGTGACGGAAAATATAAAAGAGTTGTAAGCCGAATGCACCTCAATAGGGCTACAGGCAAAGTGACCCTTGTTCGAAATGTGGTCTTCGAACCCACCGACGAGCGCAGCATCGATTGGGTCGCCTATACTCTCCAACAGATAGAAGCGGCTTTCCGCTGGCGCAAACCGGCTATCATCAGTTCCCACCGGGTCAACTTCTGTGGGCATATCGATCCTCAAAATCGGGCGCAAGGGCTGGCAGCACTACGCGCACTGCTCCAAAAAATCGTAGAGCGCTGGCCCGAGGTGAAGTTTATGACCGTTCAGGAGTTAAGTAATGAAATCGCTCCAAATACCTAAACTGTTATGTACTCATCATCTGGAAAAAGAGTTTTTGACTTATTATTTGCAATGATCAGTCTCGTTTTTTTAATCCCCATTTTTATTGTTGTAGGAATACTTATCAAACTAGAGTCCAAAGGACCTGTTTTTTTTGTACAGACACGGTTGGGAAAGAATAAAAAGAAAATCGATGTTATAAAATTTCGATCAATGACCCATAAATCGAGAAATGTGGAGCAACAGGTTTACAAGAGTGATCCCGAGATCACGAAGGTAGGATATATGATACGGCGGTTCAAAATTGATGAAATGCCGCAAGTATTTAATGTGCTCAAGGGTGAAATGTCAATAATAGGTCCAAGACCATGTCTGCCATCTACACTGGATAAGTTCGATCTTAGAGAGTCTTATCGCTTCAAGGTAAAGCCGGGCTTGTCTAGTATTGCGGGCGTCAATGGAAGTATTTATTTGTCGTGGGAAGAGAAATGGTATTATGATAAATATTATGTAGAAAACCTCTCATTCATATTAGATCTCAAAATAATACTTAAAACAATTTTAGTTATTTTTTTAGGAGAAGAAAAATTCTTAAACAGACCGAAAATCAAACAAGATGGAGCTAAGAAAATATAAAGAAGGAGATGAACACGCGATAATTGAGTTGTTCAACTTGGTATTCAAGCGCCCAATGAGCATAGATCAATGGCTTTGGAGATTTAGAACTAACCCTGCTGGCAGCCACATGATTATGTTAATGTGGGACAAGGATAAGCTCGTAGGTCATTATGCTGTTAGTCCTGTGTTGTTGGAGGTTAACGGAAAGGATGTCTTAACGGCTCATTCGCTTACAACTATGACACATCCGGACTATGGCCGCAGGGGGATTTTCAAGCAGCTTGCTTGCTCTCTATACGAAGAATTAGAAACAAATCTGAGAGTCCGAGCTGTCTGGGGCTACCCAAATACTAATTCTCACTATGCCTTTATTAAGAAGCTTGATTGGAAAAATATTGGGCTACTTCATTCACTTGCCGCTCCTGCTGATTTATTTATTGAAAGGAAAGAGATAACAAAAGATATTGAAGTAACAGAAAATAAAGGATTTGTAGCTGAACATGTAGAAATTTTAAATAAAGATTCTCTAGAATTTAGCGTTAAGGTAAAACGAAGTTTGGAATATCTTACGTGGCGTTTTAATGAAAAGCCGTCTACAACATATAGAATATTTGAATGTAGAAAAAATTCCGGGGAATTAGAAGGGTTAATGGTGACCAAAATATATACTAATTCAAACGGTAAAACTGACCTGAATATTGTTGAACTGGCACTAAAAGATTACTCTAATATAAATCTCTTTATTTCTAAAGTTATTGCACTCCATACCAAAACTTTATCCAGAATTACAATATGTAAAAACTTATTTGATGAGAATCATATCTTATTTGAACGTATTGGGTTTAAGCCCGATTTACCTTTAACTTACCTCGGAATTCGACCATCTGAAATGATACCTGACGAAGTCAGGCATCTTAAGAACTGGTATATTGCTTATGGCGATTCCGACGTATATTGACGAATAATCGTTTTATAAAATGGATAAAAAAGTTTTAATACTAGCTCCTCATTGTGATGATGAAATATTGGGCTGTGGGGGAATACTGGCTAAGTTCAAAAAAGAGAACGTAGATACTTATGTTACCATAGTTACAAATGGACACCTCGGAGCGCCTGAACTCTTCAAAAAAGAAGGCACTGAAAAGGTTAGAAGTGAGGCACTTCAATCTCATAAGTTTCTTGGAGTTAAAAAAACTTTTTTTCTGGATTTTCCTGCTCCAAGACTTGACTCAATTCCATCTTACAAGCTTTCCATTGCTATTGCTGAAATATTAAGCAATAACAAAATAACAGATTTGTTTATACCGCACCGAGGCGATATACACAAGGATCATCGAATAACCTTTGAAGCCGCATTGGTAGCAGCTAGACCAGTGAATGATTGCAAAGTAAGAAGAATATATGCCTATGAAACGCTTTCGGAAACGGAGTGGGCAGCCCCTTTTGGGGATGATGCATTCATACCAAATACCTTTTTTGATATTGGAACCCACATTGAGGATAAAATCAGAGCATTTAGGTTTTTTACAACCCAAATCAAATCTCCTCCCCACCCTAGATCTGAAGAAGCAATTATCAATTTAGCGAAATTTAGAGGTAATACAGTAGGACTAAGTTTTGCTGAAGCCTTTATGCTAATCCGACAAATCCAATGAAACTCATAAACAGATTCATTTACTTTGGCTATTATTTGTCAAAAATCGATCTTCGTTTCTTTTTCAAGCAGCTGAACGAAGCCCAGAGAAAATCAGGAAGGAAAAGGCTCTTTATATTGTTCGATTTAGTTAATGCCTCATTTAAATACAATATCTCTATAATCGAATATTTTCTATTTTACTTTCACCTTCATTCCGATTCAAAATACCGAGCGTCTTATGCCGGAACAGGATTTATGTACGAGACTATCCTGAAAATGAATCCTAAGGATACTCGCTTTATATTATCTGATAAGCTAACTTTTCTGAAGCGTTACAAGGAATTTGTATTCCATAATCATATATCAATTCAAGATGCAGCAGATAATCACGAGTTGACACAATTATTTCTTAAAAACAACAATAAAATCGTCCTAAAAAGCGCCGACGGGCAGTGCGGCCGGGGCATCGAAGTCCGCCCGAGCAGCGACTTTACCCCCGAGTCCCTACTACAGCGCCTCCGGGAAACCGGTAATGACTTCGTGGAAGCCTTCGTCACTCAGCATACCGATTTGATGCAGCTATCCCCATCGGGCCTAAACACCATACGCATTATCACCCAATTGGATAAAAACGATCAGGTCCATATCATCGGCACCCGCCTGCGCATCACCATCAACTCTGCCGTCGACAACCTCGCCGCCGGTAATATGGCCGCCCCCATCGACCTGGAAACGGGCAAAGTCAACGGCCCCGGCGTCTACAGCGACATCACCAAAGCTGATGAATACCAACATCCGGTTACTGGTGTAGATATCGTCGGCTTCCAAATCCCCTACTGGCAAGAAACGCTCGATATGTGCAAAGCCGCCGCCCTGCTCGACACCCGCAACCGCTCCATCGGCTGGGATGTGGCCATCACCGATGAGGGCCCGGAGCTGATCGAGGGGAACCATGATTGGTGTAAGTTGCTGTGGCAGTTACCGGTGAAAAAGGGGTTGAAGCCTGTGCTGGATGAGTTCCGTAAAGAGCTTGAAGGCGATCCGCGGATAAAAATACATCCGCAGATGTACGCAGATAAAAATGCATCCGCAGATGCACGCAGATGAACGCAGATAAAAATGCATCCGCAGATGCACGCAGATGAACGCAGATAAAAATACATCCGCAGATGAACACAGATAAAATACATCCGCAGATATACTTAGATCAACACAGATGAGATGTGCATACAATACATCTGCGAAAATCTGCGCCATCTGCGGACAGAAAAACACTACATCTGCGCCCATCTGCGCCATCTGCGGACAGAAAAACACTACATCTGCGCCCATCTGCGCCATCT
>CAYQQU010000079.1:8567-9394 GCA_964419545.1 uncultured Saprospiraceae bacterium
GCGGACAGAAATAGAAACATGCAACAACAATACCCCCTAAAACAAGAAACCCACAAAATCATAGGCTGCGCCATGGAAGTCCATAACGAACTTGGACCAGGATTTCTCGAAGCCGTCTATCACGAAGCCTTAGAACTGGAATTCAAAATGCAGCAAGTTCCCTACGAAAGAGAAGCCCGTTTGCACCTGCAATACAAAGGACAGCCACTCAAAAAAATCTATAAGCCTGACTTTTATTGCTATAATCGCATCATAGTTGAGATCAAAGCTTCTTCAGGCCTCACTTCCGATGATCTGGCACAGGGCTTAAATTACTTGAAAGCTGCAAAAACACAGCTGGGCTTATTGATCAACTTTGGCACTCAGCGTCTAGAGTTCAAGAGAATTATCTTCTCTGGTTGACCTGGCAAACAAATACATCCGCGTCAATCTGCGCCATCTGCGGACAAAAAACATCCACAGATAAAATACATCCACAGATGCACACAGATACACACAGATAAAATGCATACACTACATCCGCGTCAATCTGCGCCATCTGCGGACAATAAAACACCGCATCTGCGCTAATCTGCGCCATCTGCGGACAAAATACATCCACAGATACACACAGATAAAATGCATACACTACATCTGCGTCAATCTGCGCCATCTGCGGACAATAAACATCCACAGATACACGCAGATATCCACAGATAAAATACATCCACAGATACACACAGATAAAATGCATACACTACATCCGCGTCAATCTGCGCCATCTGCGGACAAACATACACTACATCCGCGTCAATCTGCGCCATCTGCGGACAAACATACACTACATC
>CAYQQU010000079.1:9494-10524 GCA_964419545.1 uncultured Saprospiraceae bacterium
CGCGCCAATCTGCGCCATTTGCGGACAAACATTCACTAAATCTGCGCCCATCTGCCCCACCTGCGGACAAAAAACCAACGAAGCAGCGAAGCGCGCAGTCGGTTAACCTTGGAACCCTTCACCCAAATCCACTGTTTAATTATTTAGACTGACAACAAACGATTATGCAAAAGATACAACAACCCCTTACTAATGTACAACTAGAACTTCTAAAAGCCTTTGCCCACGACCTGAGCGATAAGGAGTTGCTGAAGTTGCGGGAACTACTGGCCACTTTTTTTGCCCAAAAGGTCGTTGACGCTGCCAACCGGGCCTGGGACGAAAAGGGATGGGACAATAAAGAGGTAGACCGGCTACTAAATACCAAACTTAGGAAGCGCAATTAAATATGCTCCGAATAGTATTAGATACAAACGTCCTATTAGTGTCTATTTCAGATCGCTCCAGACTTCACTGGGTGTTCAAGCAACTCGTAGAAAAAAACTATATGCTGTGTGTGACCACTGACATCTTGGCTGAATACGCCGAAATCATTGAAGAACATATGGGCACTGAAGCAAGTGACGCAGCCATGGGCGTCTTAGAAAACCTCCCCAACATCATTCTGACGAACAACTACTTCCGCTTTCAACTACTGAAAGACGTGGACGACAATAAATTCGTAGACTGTGCCATCGCCAGCAATGCTGATTTTATCGTCAGCCACGACAAAGACTTTAATGTTCTGGCAAAGATTGACTTCCCAAAGGTAAAAGTAATCGATACCAATTCCTTCTATGAAATACTATCAGGTCAACCCATGGAATGAGGAAGGAATCTGTCTGTCGTCATCTCTACTTGAGGCGGATAGATAAAATGCACTCAACATCTGCGAAAATCTGCGCCATCTGCGGACCCAAAACCATCCGCAGATACACGCAGATATCCACAGATAAAATACATCCACAGATACACGCAGATGAACACAGATAAAACGCACTCAACATCTGCGAAAATCTGCGCCATCTGCGGACCCAAAACCATCCGCAGA
>CAYQQU010000079.1:10624-23303 GCA_964419545.1 uncultured Saprospiraceae bacterium
TACACGCAGATATCCACAGATAAAATGCACACGACATATCTGCGAAAATCTGCGCCATCTGCGGACCAAAACCATCCCCAAACAAAAGATAAACAATGAAAATACTAATAAACGGTATCGGCGGCCCCACCCCCCGCAGCATCACCCGCGCCCTACGCTGGTACAGCCGCTACCGGCAATACGAGTTCATCGGCACCGACATCAACCCCCACGCCCGGGACCTGTACGACCCTACCCTCTACAACAAAACCTACCTCGTCCCCCCCGCCGGGCATGCCGACTACTGGCCTGAAATGGAGCGGATCATTGAAACGCATAATATTGAGATGGCGTTAGTACAGCCCGAGCTCGAAGTGCTTGCCTGGGCCAAGCGTGCTGAAGAGAGCGGACTACCCTGCAAAGCGCTACTGCCCAGCTACACTTTAGCACAGCAGCTGACAGATAAGGGTATTATGACGGATATCCTTAAAGATACAGACTGGGTGCCCCCCTCGGTGATCATTGAGCCGGATAGCGATAATTTTCAGGAAGCAGTGGAGGCATTAGGCTATCCCTTTTGGATAAGAGCTACTTCCGGATCCAGCGGCTTAGGGTCATTAAAGGTGGAAAATGAAGCAGCCCTTCGTAATTGGATCCACATTAATCCTAAAGTGAAGCAATTCATTGGCAGTCAGTACCTGCCGGGACGTAACCTGGCTTGCAAACTGCTCTATTTTGAAGGAAAATTACTACGGGCTGCCTGTGCAGAGCGGGTCACCTATATTATGTCAAAGGTAGCGCCCTCGGGCATTACTGGTAATACTTCCTTTGGTCGTTTACTAAATGAGCCTGATCTTGTAGATACGGCTAGTCAGGTTATGGATCGGCTATTTGATAACGCTGGCGCACCTAAGCATGGCTTTTTTACAGTAGATTTCAAAGAGGATGGAGACGGCAAGCCGTATGTCACGGAAGTAAATGTGCGGCACGTGGCTTTTTCGGTTTGCTTTGCTGCCGGTGGGGCTGTTTTTGCGGAAGATACAATCAGGTTGCTGGATAACGATCATAGTATTAAGAGAGCATACCAGATGTACAACTT
This sequence comes from uncultured Saprospiraceae bacterium, assembly GCA_964419545.1. GTDB lineage: Bacteria > Bacteroidota > Bacteroidia > Chitinophagales > Saprospiraceae > CAYQQU01. The sequence goes on from CAYQQU010000079.1 coordinate 11,703, forward strand.
TGAAGAGGATCTCATTTTTTTAAGGGATGTCGATGCCAAGCCTTTATTATTGAGAGAAACACAACTCCTAAATAAGGCCTATAATTGATCGCTTTAAGACGCTTTTTAAGCCTTGCCCAAACCGCTAGAGTTAGCCAGAGGACTGACAAAAAAATCGTCATTTTTGAATCAGATGATTGGGGGAGTATCCGTACTCCACCAGGCATTATTGATAAATTCACCTCCTTCGGTCTTGATTTGAACCGAGACCCCTACCACCGGTATGATATACTTGAAAGCCCTGACGATATTACTCATACTTTGGAAGTCCTCCACTCATTAGAAACGGAAGTCAGAAAAAAGGTACGGCTTACCCTCAATTACGTTATGTGTAATCCTGACTTTGAGAAAATCAGTGCTGCTCACTATAAAACCTACTACCCAGAAAACTTTAGTACAACGTACGAGAAATACTGGGGAAGCACTATAGCCCTGAATCAGGTTGTGGAGGGCATAAAGCAAGAGTATTTCAAACCTCAATTCCACGGAAGAGAGCATGTTCATGTCCCCATCTGGCTCGAAAACCTCAGAGCTGGCGATAAGGTTATTCGAAAAGCTTTTGATTTGGGCTTTTGGGGAATAAGCCATTCGCTTTATAATAAACCCGAGCGAAAGCTACAGGCTACATTTGATGCCCGGCATCAAGGCGATCTGGAATTCATGAAAGACGCTCTGGTTGACGGTCTCAAAAAATTCAAATCCGTTTTTGGCTTTTGGTCAAAGTCTCTAATTCCCAATAACTACATATGGCCAAGAGCCTTGAATCTCCTCTCCTCTGATAACGGAATAAAGTACATGCAAGGCATGAAAATGCTTCCACACAATTGGTCCGAAGGAAAAGAGAAGAGAAAATATACTATCAGAGCATCGGGTAAACCCAATAATGATAACCTAATTGAATTAGTTCGAAATACTGCATTTGAACCTGCCTTCTACGACGATAAGCAAAGGGAACTGAGGAGATGCCTCGACGAAATACAAATTGCTTTTCTGTTCAAGCAGCCAGCGGTAATATCCACTCACAGAATCAATTTTGTCGGAGGACTATCTGAAAAAAATAGGATTGAAAACCTGGCTTTATTCAAGAAATTGGTCAAGTCTATCGTCAAAAAGTGGCCGAACGTGGAATTCTGGGACAGTACACAGCTCGGTGATTATTTTGACGGCAAGATTGGCGCAGAAACAGGGGAACATTGAGGGAAATAGCCCACCTCCTCCTTCACCCCCTCTTGCAATTCTGGCTAGCCCTCCTTACAGGACTTTTTTTCTACTACCGAGGCACAAAAACCTTAAGTCATTGGATCCTTGGCTACGCACTCGGGTGGTTGTTTCTCATCTCCGTCACCCCACTGCCCGTCTACCTAGCCCACCAGCGCGAAAGCCGCCACCCAGTTCTGTGGCGGATCCCCGACAGCCTTGCAAGGCCACACATCCTGATCCTCGGTGGCGGACACAGCATCGCCCCCACCCTTCCGCCCAATGACCAACTGTCGCACAAAGCTCTGGCTCGACTGGCAGAAGGCATTCGGCTCCAGCAACAGCGTCCGGACGCGAAACTTATCGGCTCCGGCAATTCCATGAGCCAGCGCACCCCACAGGCCACCGTGCTCATGAACACCGCCGTCGCCCTCGGCATCGCCCCCGCCGATACCCTGCAAAGCACCCAGCCCTACAACACCCAAACCGAAGCCGCCGCCTACGCCCGGCGCTTTGGCACCACCACCCCGCTTGTGCTTGTCACTAGCGCTCTGCATATGCCACGGGCGCTTTTTTGGTTCCGGCAGCAAGGCATCGACGCCATCCCGGCCCCCACCGACCACTACGTCAAGCCCGACCCCGAGAAATCACCATACAACTGGAAGCCTTCGCCAGCGAAAATCGCGATTACAGCTGCGTTGCTGCATGAGTGGGCAGGTATGCTTTATGCCCAGCTGAGGATTAAGTTCCAAAGCGATTAAAACGATTTATTCATGGGTTCTTCGTCATGACGGTTGCCTGGTTTGCGTTCGCGCAAGCGTATCTCCCGATACGGTGAGTAAGCGGGGCAGAATGGCGGCCGGCAATAAATGAATCCATGAATAATCCGGGTTAAGACTTTTAATTACAGTCGCCGCCACTCAATTCCAAACGTAAGATGAAGCGTCAATTTACCGTTCTTCGGGGGAGGTTTGCTTTGCAGGTTATCATGGTCGGCCTCTTGCTATCCCCTGTAGTAGCCTGCTGCCAGTTTAGCCATTTACCGCTCAATCAGGTGGAACGATCGTGGTATGAAAATGATCTCCAGCGGCAGGCCCACGATCTCCACACCGCCATTTTGCCCTGGCGTACCAAGGAATTGACGGAGTTCAACCGGAAAGGCGAGCTGCAGAGCGACAGCATAATGAAGACCCGCAAATTCTGGAACTGGGTACAGCGCAAGCTGTGGCAGGAAAACTTCATCGCCGTACGGGGTGAAGATTATCACTTGACCTTCAATCCCGTAGCCGTCTTTTCTCTGGGTCGAGACACCGAAGCTGACTACGACGACACCTTCCGCAATACCCGGGGTATCCGCATCGAAGGTGCGCTGGGTGATCATTTCTCCTTTTATTCAACGGTGGTGGAAACCCAGGCCCGCTTCCCGTTTTACGTTACCCAATTTGTCGCCGACAGCCGAGTGGCGCCGGGTTACTGGCTGCGTAAGGGTTTCCGGAACAGCGCTTTCGACTTTGCCTATGCCGCCGGAGAAGTGGCCTACACCCCCAATAAAACCTTCCACTTTCGCCTCGGCCACGCTAAGCAGTTCCTTGGGGAAGGCTACCGCTCGCTATTCATTTCTGACAATACGGTAAACTATCCCTTTTTCCGGATCGAGACGCAGTTCTGGAAAATAAAGTACGTCAACACCTGGGCGATCATGAACGATATCCGGTCCTCGGTGATGGTGGGCGACGTTTTCGCCAAAAAGTACCTCTCCATGCACTACCTGAGCGTGAACATCACGCCCCGGCTGAACGTCGGCTTGTTCGAAGGCATCATGTGGGGAGATGAGCTCAACCGCTACGGGTTTGACGTCAATTTCCTGAACCCGGTTATCCTCTACCGGCCGGTCGAGTTCGCACAGGGCGCCGATGGCGGCAATACCCTGATGGGGCTTAGTGCTGCATATCGATTTCCATTCGGTATCACCGCTTACGGTCAACTGGCGATCGACGAATTTACTTTTTCCGCGATCCGCGTCTGGGGAGAAGGCGATTGGCGCAATATGCTGAGCGGGCAGCTCGGCGCCAAATACGGTGACGCGTTCGGCATTCGCAACCTTTTTTTGCAGGTGGAGTACAACGCCGCCCGGCCCTACATTTACAGTCACCGCGACGTGATCACCAACTGGGGGCATTACAACCAGCCGCTGGCGCATCCCTGGGGCGCCAACTTTGAAGAGTTTCTCTTTCGGGGCCACTACCGGATGCAGCGCTGGTTGTGGCAGTTTGCTTTTCATACCGGCCGGTTGGGCCGCGATACCCGCGATACCAACTGGGGAGGAGATATTTACAAACCCAACGTTGAACGCACAGTCGATACCGGCGTATTCATCGGCCAGGGCGTCAAGAGCCGCCTCGTCTTTTGGAGTGTTGACCTTTCCTATATTTTAAACCCTCAGTACAATCTGCGTTTACAAACAGGCTTCCGCTACCGCAACGAAGCCGTCGCCGAGGGCGGGTTTCCTGATAGCCGCTATTTCTACTTTGGGCTGAGCACGGATGTTTATCATTCGTATCAGGACTTTTAGCGGCGATATCCACAAATCCTGATCCTTCGAATGTCTGGCTATTGTTTTTTTAAGGCTATTTTTGCAGATTGAAAGCCAAACTTTCAATCTGCAAAAATGAATCCACCACCCTACCTCCCTCGGCTGTTAGAAGCTACCGTCCAAAGATCGTTGGCTCGCAATCCCGCTACGGCGGTATTGGGTCCGCGGCAGTGTGGGAAGTCAACTTTGGTAAAACAATTGCTACGAGACCGGGAGGACGCCCTCTATTTGGACCTGGAGCGCCCCTCTGACCTGCGGAAGCTCGACGACCCGGAGTGGTTTTTGGGGTCGCAGTTGGAACGGCTGGTGTGCCTGGACGAAGTACAACGGAAGCCGGAGCTTTTCCCTTTGTTGCGCAGTTTGATCGATGAAGGCGACCGCCCGGGCATGTACTTGATCCTGGGCTCGGCTTCGCGCGATCTGCTGGCGCAAAGTTCGGAATCCCTGGCCGGGCGGATCAGCTTCAAGCGGCTGACGCCTTTTTTGTGGCAGGAAGTGGCTGACCAGGTTAGCACCGAGCAGTACCTGAGCCGGGGCGGGTTCCCGCGCAGCCTGCTCGCCCCGGATGAAGAGGCCGCCTACGAATGGCGCGAGGATTTCATTCAGACTTTTTTGGAGCGCGACCTGTTGCAGTTTGCCGGTTTTACGCCGGCTACCATGCGTCGGCTCTGGCAGATGCTGGCGCATACCAACGGACAGACCGTCAACTTGAGCATGCTGGGTAAGTCGCTGGAAGTCAGTCATACGACCGTCCGGCACTACATCGATCTCCTGGAGGATGCTTTTATGCTGTACCAGGTACGTCCTTATTCCGGGAACACCAGAAAACGATTGGTAAAATCACCGAAAGTTTACCTGGCCGATACGGGCATTGCCCATGCTTTACTAGGGCTGAGAGATTTCACCCAGGCGTCCGGCCACCCCGCTTTCGGGTCCCTTTGGGAAGCAGCGGTGCTGTCTAACCTGATCGGCCATTTTCCCAATCTGACCTACTCTTTTTTTCGCACGAGTACCGGCGATGAGATCGATTTTGTGCTCTCCGACGGGAACAAGGTCATGGCAGTTGAATGTAAAGCTACGGTGGCCCCTAAACTAAGCAAAGGGAATCACGCGGCCTTGGACGAGATCCCGGCCAGGCAAGCGCTGGTCGCGGCGCCGGTAGCCGAAGGGTTTCCCCTGACACCCAATTGGCAAGTCGTTTCCCTGGGTGGGTTGATCCAGGCGGTCGGCGAGGTGTTTGGCTAGTAGTGTCACCCTCATCTGCCAGGCTTATTTTGTTCCATTACTGTAAGGTAAGAGCATGTTTGGAGCTTGCTTCTATTGTAAATCAGGCTTGGATGTGTGGTAACTCACAAGCTAATGATTTTGCCCTTTTTTATGCATAGCAAAATCGCCACGGACTATTGAATCACAATACAGCTCCTGAACAGAGTCGACACCGCCCAACTCCAGATATAAAATGAAACACCCGTTTGCCATTCGGTATCACCGCTTACGGTCAACTGGCGATCGACGAATTTACTTTTTCCGCGATCCGCGTCTGGGGAGAAGGCGATTGGCGCAATATGCTGAGCGGGCAGCTCGGCGCCAAATACGGTGACGCGTTCGGCATTCGCAACCTTTTTTTGCAGGTGGAGTACAACGCCGCCCGGCCCTACATTTACAGTCACCGCGACGTGATCACCAACTGGGGGCATTACAACCAGCCGCTGGCGCATCCCTGGGGCGCCAACTTTGAAGAGTTTCTCTTTCGGGGCCACTACCGGATGCAGCGCTGGTTGTGGCAGTTTGCTTTTCATACCGGCCGGTTGGGCCGCGATACCCGCGATACCAACTGGGGAGGAGATATTTACAAACCCAACGTTGAACGCACAGTCGATACCGGCGTATTCATCGGCCAGGGCGTCAAGAGCCGCCTCGTCTTTTGGAGTGTTGACCTTTCCTATATTTTAAACCCTCAGTACAATCTGCGTTTACAAACAGGCTTCCGCTACCGCAACGAAGCCGTCGCCGAGGGCGGGTTTCCTGATAGCCGCTATTTCTACTTTGGGCTGAGCACGGATGTTTATCATTCGTATCAGGACTTTTAGGCGGCAGACTATTTCCACCTTTTTTTGCTTCTCTCTCCTATGTCAACGTTCTCAATTTCAAGATCAACCCTACTATTCTTTTACCCTTCCTTGACTTTAACCCCACTATTCTTTAAATTAGATGAAAAAATATAGGGTTGCAAATCAAACGAACATTGCTCGAGGGGCTCCGGTCACATCTGGAAGCCAAAGAAATCACGCTTTTGGTCGGGTCCCGGCAGGCGGGCAAAACCACTTTGTTGCGAGCGTTGGCTGACGAGAAGCAGGCTGCCGGCGAAATTTGCCTTTTTTTTAATCTTGACTATGAAGCGGATATGGACCTATTTGCCCGCCAGGAACCGTTGCTTCGACGGATAGCACTTGTGGCAGGTAATCAGAAAGCGTTGGTCTTCATCGACGAAATTCAGCGGAAAAAGAATGCCGGCCTGTTTCTGAAAGGCATTTATGATCAGTTGTTGCCTTACAAGTTCGTGGTCTCAGGCTCCGGCAGCCTTGAATTGAAAGAGCAGATCCATGAATCCCTCGCCGGTCGCAAGCGCATTTTTGAGCTGGAAACGGTGGGATTTGCAGAGTTTGCCAATTATAAAACGCAATATGCTTTTGTAGGCCGGTTAGGGGATTATTGTGATCTGCATCCGGAGCGCGCAGAGCTGCTATTGCTCGAATACCTTAACTTCGGTGGTTATCCCCGGGTGGTGACGTCAGCCAGTATGACAGAAAAGGCAAGCATCCTTCGGGATATTTATCAGAGTTATGTGGAGAAAGATATCCGCTTGCTGCTTCAGATAGAAAAAAGCCGGTCATTTACGATCATGATGCGGTTATTGGCGCTGCGGATCGGCCAAACTATTGACTATTCCAATCTTTCAAAGAATGCCGAGCTCAGCTTTAATACGCTGAAAAAGTATTTGTGGTACGCCGAAAAAACTTTCGTGCTCGACCTTCTCTCTCCGTTTTTTCGAAATAAGGAAAAGGAAATCATCAAGTCGCCGCAAGTCTATTATCGCGACCTGGGTTTACGCAACATCATCCTGGAAAAGGCCGGCCGGATCAACTCACTGCACGAGGCCGGTTTTGAGTTTCAGAACTTCGTTTACCGTTTATTGCGCGCTTACATCGGGGAACGACTCTTTACGCTACACTTCTGGCGCACCAAAAATCAGGCTGAGGTCGATTTTGTCATTGACCGCGGACTGGATCTCCTCCCAGTTGAAATCAAAGCCAAAAGGTTGAAGCAACCCACCCTAAGCCGGTCGCTGCGTAGTTTCTTATCGACCTATCAACCGCAGGAAGCGTGGGTAGTCAATTTATCGCTGGATACCGTGATTGAAGTCGGAGAAACCAAAGTATTTTTCCGCCCTTGGTACCGCTTGCTTGAAGCGGTGAGTGAATGAATGATATGGGCAAAGAAAAGGCGGCTCGAATGTTCGCCAACCGCGTAAAATTCAGGAACACTCTTGGACATAGCCCTTATGTGGTAGGAAACTGAAGAACCGCAGAACGGATGAACAGCAGAACAGAAGAAGTATAACGTCAATCCAAACCCACCATATGCAACCTAAGATCTGGCTCTCCTCTCCCCACCTCGGCACTGAAGAATTAGCCTTCGTCCACGAAGCCTTCGACACCAACTGGATCGCCCCGCTCGGCCCCAACGTCAACGGCTTTGAGGAAGATCTGCAGACCTACAATCAGGTGGCGCACGCCGCTGCGCTGTCGTCGGGCACCGGCGCCATCCACATCGCCATGCGCCTGCTGGGCGTCGAGCCGGGCGATTACATCCTGGTGCAGAGCTTCACCTTCTGTGGGTCGGCCAACCCGGTGACCTATGCCGGAGGTATTCCCGTATTCATCGACTCCGAGCCGGATACCTGGAATATGTCGCCGGCGGCCCTGAAAGCAGCGATCGAAGCCATCAACGGGGATAAAGAAAAATACCCCGGTAAGATCCGCGGCGTGATGCCGGTGCACCTGTACGGCATGCCGGCCAAGATCTCGGAATTGATGGCCATTTGCGAAAAATACGACCTCCCGCTCATCGAAGACGCGGCGGAGAGCCTGGGGTCTACCTACCACGGCCGGGCGACGGGCTCCTTCGGGAAGATGGGCGTCTACTCTTTCAACGGCAACAAGATCATCACCACCAGCGGCGGCGGCGCCCTGGTGTCGAACGACCGGGCGCTGATCGAGAAGGCGCGCTTCCTCGCCACCCAGGCGCGCGACCCGGCGCCGCACTACCAGCATAGCGAGGTGGGCTTCAACTACCGCCTGAGCAACGTGCTGGCCGGCATCGGCCGCGGACAGATGCGCGTGCTCGACGAACGCATCGCCCAGCGCCGCGCCAACCACGACCGCTACCGCACCTTTTTTAGCCGCTGGAACGAACGCGGCTTCGATATCCGCTTCCAGGAAGAACAACCCGGCATGCGCAGCAACCGCTGGCTGACCTGCATCCTGGTCGACCCGGCCGACAACCCGCGCCTCTCCCGCGAGACTATCCGCCGGGCCCTGGCCGAAGACAATATCGAAGCACGCCCCCTCTGGAAGCCTATGCACCTGCAGCCGGTCTTCGCCGGCTATCCCTTCTTCGGCGACGGCGTAGCGGAACGCCTCTTCGAAAGGGGCCTCTGCCTGCCCAGCGGCTCCAACCTCACGGAGAAGGACTTCGAGCGCATCTTCGAGGTGCTGGATGAGGTTTTATTGCATGTGTTGGTTTAACGGCAAAGGTTATTTGAGTTGGGCTTGACTAGGAAGCCTTTTGTGGTTTAATAAATCCGCGCCGGCGGCCCGTTCGTTGTTTTTTAGTAACTACTTAGGTCCCTCCGATTGAGAGGCGAAAATGCCTGGTTTTGCCCCGGCCCTAAATGGGAGCCCAGGCATTTTCGCCCTTTGCTCCCATTTAGGGTCGGGGCAAACAAAGGGCGAAAATGCCTTTAAAAGGAGGGACCTAAATAGTTACGTTTTTTAACCACAATAGGTACAAAAGCTAGCGACAGGCCCAGCAACCGTGGTACCCTTTTGTAGTTCAGCCACCCACAAACAAGGAAATCACCCCAACGAACCGGACTTGCCGCGATAAGTATTCGTACATTTACCCATGAAGAGTTTTGCACACCTCCGCAGTCATTAAAACTTCGGAGGCGACCATTCGAAAAACGCCTTGTGCCATGCCAAACATACTGTTCTCGAATGGAGGAGGCGTCAATGGGAACCAGCTTATTTTGTAGCTGATCGAGGCAAAATATTTATCCGGCTTCCTGGACGGACGCCGGAGTTCCGGCGAAGCTTTTTAACGCCAAGCCGCCGCAAAAGAAGCCGTTTCCATACGTCACCTCCGTTGGATAGCCGTATTTTGTTAGCAGCGCCGGCGCCGGAAAACCAGAAATCTCATGAGACCTGCATTACGCTACACCCCCGGGCAGCAGACGGCCTTTGCCGGTTATATGACGAAGGTGCTGATCTTCGCGGTCGACCTGGTGTTTACCCTATTTGCCTTCTTCGCCGCGCTGCTCATCACCGGCAACTTCGCTCCCGAGCGCACCTCCTTGTTTATGAGCCTGGCGCCGCTGGTGCTTATCATCCTGCGCGGCCTCGCTTTCGCCTTTTTCCGCACTTACCTCATCATCATCCGGTACGTGGGGGAAAAAGACTACAAGAACATCTTCTACGCGGCCACGGTTTCCTCTGCCTTGTTTTTGGGCGTGCTGCAGCTGCTCCCCGACCTGTTGCCGGACCGGGAGATGCTCTCCATCGTGCTCGTCGACTACCTGCTGCTGCTGCTGCTGGCCGGCGGTTTCCGCATTCTGATCCGCCTGTTGTTCGACCGGCTGAAGCTGCAGAGCGGCTCGCGCCTGAACACCGCCATCTTCGGCGCCGGCGAGATGGGCGCCATGCTGCAGCGGGTATTGAAGCACAACCTGTCGCATAACTACCGGGTGGTCGCCTTTTTCGACGACAACCCCAAGGTGCATAAGAAGTACCTCAACGGCGTGCGCATCTTCAACCCGCGCAAAACTTTCGGGGAGGTCATCCGCAAGCAGGACATCAAGGTGGCCATCATCGCCATCAACAACCTCTCCGAGGAGCGCCGCATCGAGTTCATCAACGCCTGCCTGGAAAACCAGGTGAAGGTGCTGAAGGTGCCGCCCACCGAGTCGTGGCTCAAAGACAAGCTCCACCTCGGCCAGCTGCGCGACATCAACTTCGAAGACCTGCTCAACCGGCCGCCCATCCGGCTCGACGAGGAGGGCATCAAAGCCAGCGTTACGGGCAGGGTGGTGCTGGTGACGGGCTGCGCCGGCTCCATCGGCAGCGAGATCGTGCGCCAGCTGCTGCGCTACCGCCCCAGCCTGATCGTGGGCTTCGACCAGGCGGAGACGCCGCTCGCCGAAGTTACGCTCTCGCTCAAAGACTACGTCAAGAAGAAGGTCTTCTGCCCCATCATCGGCGACGTCAAAGACAGCGAGAAGCTGCACCAGGTGTTCGAGACCTACCGCCCGGAATACGTCTTCCACGCCGCGGCCTACAAGCACGTGCCCATCATGGAGCGCTTCCCGGAGGAGGCCGTCAAAGCCAACGTGATCGGCACGCGCAACGTGGCCGACCTCGCCTCGCAGTACGACGTGCGCAAGTTCGTGATGATCTCCACCGATAAGGTCGTCAACCCCGCCAATGTGATGGGCGCCTCGAAGCGCATCGCGGAGATCTACGTGCAGTCGCTCAACTTCTCTCCCGGCAACCGCAGCCAGTTTATCACCACCCGCTTCGGCAACGTGCTGGGCTCCAACGGCTCGGTGATCCCCATCTTCAAGAAGCAGATCGAGCGCGGCGGCCCGGTGACCGTCACCGACGAGGAGGTCACCCGCTTTTTTATGACCATCCCCGAGGCCTGCCAGCTGGTGCTCGAAGCCGGCGCCATGGGCAACGGCGGCGAGATCTTCGTCTTCGACATGGGCGAGCCCGTCCGCATCGTCGACCTCGCCCGGAAGATGATCCAGCTGTCCGGCCGCATTCCCGGCCAGGACATTGAGATCGCCTTCACCGGCCTGCGCCCCGGCGAGAAGCTCTACGAAGAGGTCCTCGACAAACAGGAGGGGGTCATCGACACCCACCACCCCAAGATCCACAAAGCCACGGTGCGCACCTACGACTACGAGGAGGTCAAAGGCCAGATCAACGAACTGATCGACATGGCGCTGACGGGGCGCTCGGGCGCGGAGATCGTGAAGTGTATGAAGGAGATCGTGCCGGAGTATGCTAGTCAGAATTCGGAGTTTTCGAAGCTGGATGAGGGGCGGGTTGGGTTTTAGGGGGTTGGTCTTTGGTCTTTAGTCTTTGGTCTTTGGGGGACGGTGATCGTACTTAAACTTAAAGGGAGAGGTTCAATTGGGAGTGGGCTTTGGGCTTTGGTGGACGGTGATCGCACTTAACCTTAAAGTAAATGGTTCACTTGGGAGTAGTCATTGGCGTGAGAAGATCTTGTAGAACTGGGGAGTGGAACGGATCAATTGGGAAAGTTTTTGCAAACTCTTTGGCATCCTAATACGGGTTTAATGGTGTGTAACACAAGTTCCTTGTAAAAATTTTTGCTGAGTGCTCAATTTAAAAAGTTGATTTTCAGTAATTAAAAGCGTTTCCTTTCAAGAAAGGATCAGCAAAAATTTTTGTTACACACCATTTAAT
>CAYQQU010000080.1:0-22283 GCA_964419545.1 uncultured Saprospiraceae bacterium
CGTTGCCGTTGACGTCTTCCCAGACGTAATCACCCAGGCCGGTGGCGCTGTCGAAATAGCCTGCGTCATTGCTGGCATCAAACTCACCACTGATCAGATTGATCACGCTCGTGCGACCCGTTGTCTCGTCTGCGTCGCTATCGATCGTATCGTCGCCGCCAACATTCGCCGTCGTCGAGGTATAGCCGGCCGGCAGCTCGAACTCTACGATATAATCGCTCGGGATAATGTTGATAAATTCATATTGGCCAGAAGCGTCTGTCGTTGTGCTTTGCAGCAACGCGCCCGTGCCGTCCAGCAGGTTGACCACCACGCCTTCGATGCCCGGCTCGCCCGCATCCTGCAGGCCGTTGCCGTTGACGTCTTCCCAGACGTAATCACCCAGGCCGGTAGCGCTGTCGAAATAGCCCGCATCGTTGCTTGAGTCGAATTGACCACCAAATAACGTAATGATTTCAGTCTGCCCCGTTGTCTCATCCGCATCGCTGTCAAGCGCATCATCACTGCCTACATTGGCGGTGGTAGTCGTATAACCATCCGGCGTTTCGAATAGAACGAAATAATCATCCGGCGGCAGGTTTACAAATTCGTAATAGCCAGTACCATCCGTCAGGGTATTGGCCAATTCGGCTTCGGAACTGTCTAATAACCGAACAACTACGCCTTCAATACCCGGTTCGCCGGCATCTTGCAGGCCATTGCCGTTCACGTCTTCCCAGACGAAGTCTCCCAGGCCGGCAAAACAATCTTCCACTACGACCTGAATCGTATAGGTCTGATCATTGCAAGGTCCGTCCCCCGGGCCTTCGACGCCGCTAATGGTGTAAGTGAAAGAAAGCGTTTCCCCGATCATGTCTTCAGTAGCCGTAAAGAGGCTTCCACTGAGGCCACCGGTATTGTCATCATCGGTCCAGGCGCCGGAAGTGGCGCCGGAAGTGATGAGGTCGTTCAAGTCTATCTGATTATCCGTTTCGGGTGTCAGGGGGCTATCGACGCCGCAGAGATTACCGTTTTCTACAACGGCCGTTGGGGTATTGGGATTAACGGTAACGGTGATCGCGTCTTCGGCCGGACAATTGTTAAGATCAGATAAAGAAACCGTATAGGTAGTCGTTTCGGTCGGGCTTACCGTTTGAGCGGCGCCGGCTCCGAGGCCGTTGTCCCAAGTATAGTTGTAATCGGGGGTTCCTCCATCTCCTTGCGCGGTAATCAAAACGCTCTCGCCGGCGCAGATCGTCACATCCTGGCCGGCGTCGACAGTGGGTACGGGATAAACGGTGATCAACAGAACATTGGAATTAACCCATGGCTCATCACTACCTGCCCGTCTTGCCTGCCGCCGGTATTCTGTTGTTTCACTAATTACGGCAGTTTCGTCGTATTCAGCGTTTTCAGCTCCCGGGATGGTCGTCCAGTCTGCCGAAGCGACGGGTTTTATTTGCCAGCGATATTCCGGAACACCATCGGCGCAACCCGAAGGCTCTTCAACACTAGTAAATGGAGCCGGGTCAAATGGGCCGCAATTGGATTGATCGGCAGCAATGACGCCACCGTTATCGAAATTATCGATCACCGTTTTGGTGACGATATTCGACTCCAGGTAACCACAAACCTCTCCCCGCCGGGCAAGCCGGCGAAACTCGGTGGTTACACCAATAGTGGCGGGATCATAATTTTGTCCGGTTGCATCGGCAATATCCTCCCAATCGCCATCCGTGCGTTGCTGCCATTGGTATTCGATCGCACCGTTGGCCCCGCCTGAGGCTTCGTCGCCCGTTATCTCGGCAGGATCGAAAGGCCCGCAATTAGTTTCATCAGCCGCGATGCTTCCTGGCTCGGAGATATTCTCAATAACCGAAATGGTAATCTCGGCGCTGTTCTCACAAGTGTTGCCATCCACAAATGTATAGGTGACCAGGTGATCTCCCGGGCCTGCCGCCTCGGGATAAAATACATCCCCCGTTATGCCGGGCCCGTCGTACGTACCGCCGTCCGGCTGACCGTCAAGGGTTACCGGATCGTCGTCGGTGCAGAAGGGACCAAAATCGGATAGCGAAACGGTCGGCAGCAAATTCACGGTAACGATTACCTCATCAGTATCGGTACAGCCATTGCCGTCCGTAACGGTGAGCAGATAATTTGTCGTGCTTTCGGGAGACACCGTGATGTTGGATTCGTCATCCCCCGTATTCCAAGCAAAAGAAAGGGTTGGCTCCCCTGAAGAGCCGTCGCCGGAAAGCTGGACGTTCTCCCCGAAACAGATGGTTTGATCAACGCCGGCGTCGGCCGTCGGAGCACCGCCGCCGCCAACGGTGACGGTTTCGACAACTGAGCAGACAGAATTATAGGTGACCGTGACGGTATAATCGCCGGCGGCCAGGCCGCTGATGTCTTCAGTGTTCTGGCCGTTACTCCAGGCGTAACCGTCAATAGTAGTTATTACGTCCCCTCCCAGGATGGCGTCCGGGATCGGTTGTTTGCTGATCCCCGGCCCGGCGTATTCGACTTCAAGCGCCTGCCCGCCGGTTTTTTCAAAGAAAGTAACCACAATTTGATGGGTACCTGCCGGCAGGTTTACAACGCCCGATTCTTCCTGAGGGGCGTGTAATCCGTCATTGTCGACAATGAGGTTGCCGTTGATGAACAACTGACTACCGTCGTCCGATTCGGTGTAAAAGGTGTAATTGCCGGCTGTACTGATCTCTATCGTACCGGTAAAGCGCAAGCCAAAATTGTTATCTGCAAGTGCCGGCGCCAGTGAAAAATTATCGGCTGTTCCGGTAGCAACCGGAGTAAGAGCGTCGAAGTCCGGTAATTGATTCCAGGAACCTTCATAATATTCATACCCGAGTTGATCGCTGCCGGACGTGGTGACCGACAGATCAATACTGCCGTCCTCTTCTTCGGCGCAGCTTTCATCGATCACTTGAAAGCTCAATTCCGGTTCGGCAATTACGGTCAGTAAAACGGTAGCGGTGCCACAACAAGTAACTCCGCCGTCATTACATACCCGATAGGTGAAGGTTTCCACCCCGCTGAACCCGCCGGCGGGAGTATAGGTAAAAGCTCCTGTAGTCGCATTAACAGATACGGCGCCGTTTTCCGGTTGTTCGATTACTGTGAAATCAGGACTGCTCAACTGGCTGTCGTTGTCGGCAAGATTGGCGTCGAAAGCGCCGTTTCCGCAGACGGTGAAGTTGTCGTCGACAACAACCGGGTCGGTACATTGCGAACATTCGACGTCCAACACGGCCGTGCCGGCAATGGTATAGGATTGCCCGCAGTTCTGGTTGGGCTCGGGGTCGGTATCCGGTTCGGTATTTACGGTGATTTCAATGGTCGTCGTGCTTCCCGGCACGCCGACCAGAGTCAGGGTAGGTATGGCCAGACAACAGGTTCCGTCAGGGCCCTGAATGGTTACGGAAGCAGTTGGGGGATCGGGCTGGCCGGTAAGCGCAGTGGCCGTCACCTGCAAATGTCGATCGTCTTCCGCAAGCTCGGAAACCGGAAGCTGAATATCGATATCCCGTGACCCGACATCGGAAGGGATGTCTATGGTGAAGGTTTGAATATCGCAATACCCCGAGAGGGCGGTAAAGGAACCTACAGAACCGACCTCCTGGGCTACGTCTCGGAAGGTGTAGACGACGAGCGATTGAAGGCTCGTGCCGTCATCTTCTCCGCAATTGCCAGTCTCCGAATCATGAGAAAGAGTATTGACGGCAGCCGGTATCAATCCGCGGAAAACGTGTACGTTGGGGCTCGAACCGGAAATATCCACTTCATTCAGGATGTAACTTTGCCCGTCGGCTACCACGATGATCTGATCGTCAATATTATTACCTTTATAGACCACTTCCGCAACGACCTGAAAAACATCGTTGTTGGCATTGAGGTTGGTCAGCTCTGCATCCGGGGAATTGCTGCAATCCGCCCCGGCGCCGAATAGCTCAACCAGGGTTCCATCTTCACAGTCAAATGAATAATCCTCCGGAATTTCGGTATCGATAGCCGGGTTAATGGTAAAGGTCAGTTCCTGAAGATCACAAACATCCCCATTGGCGTTATTTTGCTCATAGACTTTAATCAATAAGGTAAAGGTCCCGGTGCCGCCGTCCCACTCCGCATTATCCGTAGGGAAACGGTAAGGAGCATTGTTCTCCACATGCGTATCGGCAAAATCGCCGGTGACCAAAAACTGTACGCTTTCGCCGTTTCCGGAAATAATGGCCTCCAGATTGAAAGAGTTGGGCAGCTCTCCCTGTGTAAAGACCGCACCGTCAGTTAACACGATATCATTATCGCCGTCCAGATCGTGGATGATGACTTCATCGATCGTTGCGGTACACGTCTCATCGAAACAAAACCCGGTTACGAAGGGCTGAATCCCCGGCTGGTTGGGCAGATAAAAGACCATTTCTTCTGCGATCCCTCCCTGAGGAGAAGGCACGGCATTGATGGCAAGATTACAAAGCGTGCTACAAAATCCGATAGTGCCCGTGAAATACCAGATCGCCTGATCGATCTGGGCGATGTTGTAGCCCAAGTCACCGCCGTTACAAATCGCCCAGTTGATGCGCTCGGCAGTGAGCTCGTCGTATCCGGCGGCGGCGGCGCCGATCACCCTTTCGAAAGTGACCGTACCGTAAGGATACCCCTGAGCCGGCGTGGGTTCCGTGAGGTTGAAGTCGAGGCAATAAACGGGAAAAGAAGGCTGTATAGAACAGTCTTCTCCTACATAAGCGATGCACCCCAGGTAAGAATCATCAACGTAGATGTAGGTATTGGGTGTAATATTTTCCCGGTCGATGGTCAGGTTGTCGCCGTCGCAGTTGACGTAATTGAAAGTGCCCGTTCCGCAGCCGGCGCGCGTGGTCCGCTCACACGCATGTTCGATTAAGTTGCTGCGGTTAAAAGGAGCAGAGGTGCAATCATCCGCTTCCCTGATCAGCACCACATCCTCATAAAGTCCGGGCAGCAGCCCGGTAATTTCAATGACCCCCTCCGCACTGGGCGTCAATCCCGCTATTTCCCGCCACTTGCCGCCTTTTTTACATCGAACGGTGTAGGTATTCCCGGCGGGATCCTCGTCTTGGAGGGTAATCAAGAGCGTTCCATCCGAAGCGCCACAGGCCGACTCGTCCGTGTGACCGACGGCCAGGATGGAAAGCGATTCACAAACGGGCTGATCGCTTCGATCGGCCCAAGGATAAGCATCGGCTTCTGTTTGTGCATCTATGCGAGAGAGCCCCAAAAGGAGAAGCGCTAGCGAAAAGGCAAAGACCGGAAAACGAGTTGCACTGCTTTCCTTTACCTTCCCAAGGAAGGAATACCTGGATTCCATAATTGCTGACTTTTTAGCTGTGGATGGGTTATAGGCCGCCCTGCGTAATTGAGAACCAATTGCGGAATAATTGGAGTGGTGTAGGGTCGTCATATTCTTTCATGTTGGGAATAGCATCCCCGCTCGCCTAAGATACATTTAGGCAACAGCTTGTTGGGCGACCTCATAACAATGAAGTCGTGCTTAATCCTGTGACCAAAAAATAAACGCCGATCAGCAGGGGAAACCTGCTATCGGAGAAGTATTAGAAATGGACCGGCTGATCTAATCGCTGTCCCCGCAAAAAGAAAATAAGCGGTTCTGAACCCGGCGGGAGAAGGCTACCGAAGGCAACCTCCGAACGGAGTAGATGATTAGGTCGCATTGTTCAATGTGTTTGATTCTATAATCTAATCCCGTATGCATTCGATATCGCACACCGAAGCATAGCAGTAATGAATTAACCGTTTCGATTAATGCAAGGGTAATGTGATTGATTTAATCAGTTGAACAAGGACTGAGGACAAACCTTGGGGGAGAAACAAATGAAAGAATAAGCAAAGAGCGTATGAACAAGGAACGAAGTCTGATTTTCTCAATAGCAACGCAAATATAAGTATAAATAAAATAAATTCAAGCAGGTCGATCCAAAATACAAGCTTTTTCTGACATTAAAAAAATGTATCTAAAAATTGTATGACATCTTTAACTACTGAAAATCATTACAAAAATATGCTTTCTAATCACAAAAACAACCATTACGTTATTTTTCTCCAACGTACAATAAATTGGTACAGTTTTCATTCCGATGCTTTTCTCTTTCAAGTAAAGAAAAACCGGTGCGCTGCATACCTGAGCGCACCGGCAAGGGCGTGGGCTATTTTGTTGCACTGTCGGCGCCTTTTTTCTACACGCCGAATCGGCTATTCCAGTTTGATCATCTTTTTCGTTGCGGAAAAATCCGCTGTTTCAAGGGTGTAGAACAATATGGAATGATCGGGTAGGTCGTCGCTCCCAACTGAGAAATGATGGTATCCCGATTCAAAGAAACGCTGAAACCGTTTGACCTCCCGGCCGCTGATATCCGTGAAAATCAGGCTGACCGCTCCGGCCCGGGGAATGGTAAATCCGATCAACGTCTCATCGCGGAACGGGTTTGGTTGATTTTGAAACAATTTGAAGCCATCCGTCGGCCGGTCGGGGAAATGTAACTCGACCCCCAGCACTTCTCCCTCCGAGCCATAAGCTTCCGCCGCAGTATAAGCTGAGCTGATGCTTAGCGCATCACTCAATTTACCGGCCCTAAGCGCTGACACTTCCAGGGTGAACAGCGGGCCTTGTATTCCCAACCAGTCCTCAGGCGCTCCGTGCCAGCTCACCGTGAGTACGCCTTCCTGCGACCAGCGCCAGCCGAAGTTTTCGCCCGAAAACAACCCGGGACGCACCGATTCCAGGCGAAGGTAAGCCGGGTGGAGATGAAGCGTAAACTGAATGCCTTCCGGGCTGAGGCTGCCGGCGCCCGGATGGATAGCCAGCCGGTATTTTTCTCCGAACGCGGTGACTTGATCCGGCAGTTCCAGAACAACCACCCCGTCGATCGCCCGGTCGTCAATCGCCATGGCCGAATTAGGTTGAGCGGAGCCGTTCACATCTCCAATCTTTACCGCCACAAAGTCGGCGCCGGTTATCATTCCATCCAAATTGTTAATGCTGACCACCTCGGGGAAATCTTCAAACCAGGGATCTTCGGGGTCGGGAAAAACGTAGGCTGCATCCACAAACCGCCAACTGTTGTTGTTGGGTAAATCGCTGATGATGCCCAGGATCAGTTTTCGCAGCTGAATGACGTCCAGGGTGGTAACGGCGCCCGATTGGTTTACATCCGCCGCGATGAGCTTGTACGGAGAATCAAGAGACTGTACGCCCAGAATATGCTTGGTCATCAGCACCAGATCCAGGGTCGTGACGCCATTGTCAGGGTCGTCATCTGAATAAGCAGCCAGTGAATAGTCGTAGCCGCCCTCGAGGTTTTCGAAAAGAAAACCGCCCTCGCCAGGCGTCATCATCTCCGCGTAGGTCGGTCCGTTGAGGTTGACCATCACATGCTCAACCGGCTCATTACCCTCTGTGAAAACCCCACCGGCAATACCGGCCGTAATGGTGTTGCACAGATTGAATTGATTGTCCTGGACCAACAGGAAGGATTCACAAAAATCGAAATTGGGCCCGCCCATCTGTCCGTCCGGTTGTACCGAATAGGGGTTTTCGGCATCATCCCAGGCGTAGATCTCAACCAAAACTACGCCCAGGTCGTCGCAAGTTACAGTCAGCGCCGATCGGTCGGGATCGGGCGTCTCGCCTACCCGGTTGATGGAAAAAGTAACCGGGCCGGAGCAATCCGAGAGGAGACCGGTATCGAGAAAGCTGTTCACCGGTATCGTGCGGGCGCCCTGATCCGTGTCGCCGTCGCCGTCGGCATCCGTTCCCGGCGGCAAAGACATCAGCTCGGTAGAGATCCCGGTAATACAAACCGGCGCACTCACAAAGCAATCGGCTACGGAGAAAGGAATATTTACCGCAGCGGTATTCCCGCATCCGTCGTTCACCCGTACTTCGAAGCCATGATCGCCGATGGGGAAGTTGCCGGAGAGGGTATATTGCAAATTGTTACCCGACAAGACATTTCCGGTCACCTCCTGATCGAGATCGCCATCGTTGTTGACATCCAGAAAAACCTGTACGGTAAGCGCTTCCGGGCTGCAAGCTTCGACTACCGCGAAGTCGATACTCACGGCGCCGTCGCAGTCTACGTTATTACTGCTGCAAAAAGGAGCAGGCGGATCGAAGACAACCTCAGGCGCCGTATCATCATGCACTTTGATGACCTGGGTGTAGCGCCAGCGGCCGGTGGAGGCGATGTCAGGATCCAAGTCGCTGCTCTTCCAATAGCCGGCCGGGTTGGTCTGACCGTCACAAGCAGTACCGCGCACCGAAGCCGATGGCGCATTATTATTTTCATCCTCGTCCCGGTCGTAAAAGGTAACGCCGTCCGAGCGCACGGTCACCCAAACGGCTTCGTCGCCGGGCAAGCCGTCGCAATCGGCGTCGCGGCTGACTTCGATGGCGTCCGCATCGCCGTTGTATTCGCACCAGTTGATGACCTCGAAAGTGCGGAATATTTTATAACAGGCGCTACCCGAAGCGTCAAAGACCTGATCCTCGATATTCACGGCAAATTCTTCGCTGCCCTGATGCAAGATCTCGATGCTGTCGGCCTGGGGCAGGCTGCAATCGTCGACCTGTGCATCGGCCGGGAATTTGATCTGGTAGCTATGGTTTTCTGCGATCAGCACGAGCTGCTGACAGACGCCTCCGGAAAAGTTTCCAAACTGATCAACCGCCCGAAACTGGCGAAGAATGCTTCCGAAACCGCAATCGTTGAGGTTGACCTGGGGCGTAAGCTCCGTAAACGAGGCATTGCAGTTGTCGGCTACGGAGGGAATGCCGAATTGCAACTGCAAATGGGTGACATTGGTCGGTTCAAAGCTCTGAGGCAGCGCGCTGCTGACGATGCTGGCTGCTTGCGGCGGCTGGCAGGACGGCAAAGCATTGTCAACGATATCGACGGCGGTCAAACAGGTATTGGCGTTGCCCGATTCGTCGACTACCCGCAACTCGACCGGCACTGCCTGGCCTACGTCACAGCAACCGAACTCCACGGATTCGGCCCAGGGCGTAAAGTAAGGCGTGACGGGATCACAGGTCAACGGATCGTTCGTCACCCGGCGCCTTACCTGTAGGATGACCGAACCGCAATTATCCGAGCTGCCCTCGTCGAGGTCTTCCGCATAGAGCCGCCCGATGCCGTTGCCGCCTACCGAAACGGTGAGTTCATCATCGCAGACGGCAATGGGCTCGAGGTTGTCAACTACGCAGAAAGTGCTCTCGGTAACGGCGATGTTGTTGCAATTATCGGTTACGGTAAACCGGAAATTGTGGCACCCCACCGGGATACCGGCCACGTAGCGGTCGAGGGCGCTCGCCGGAATCGTAGCCAGCACCACCGTCTGAGTATCCTGCCCGACGACCTGCCCCACCTGATTAATGACCGGCAAGATTTCCTGGCTGAGCACTTCGGTGAAAACCTGAAATCCGGAACAGTTGTCCACTACGTTCGGCAGGGGCGCCTGGAAAGCCGCTGTGCAGTCAAAATTGCCGGCAGCGTATAAGAATGGGTCGGGAGTGCCGTCAAAGTCGATATCCACATTAGGAGAAGTGACGATAGGGTCGCCCAGATCCCCGATCTGAATGATCTGATCGAAATTTATTCCCGATGCAGCGTCACACTGATCAAGTATAAACCAGCGCCTCACAAAGGAATAGGCGCCGTCACATATGGGTACGTGGGGCTGATCGGTGAAGGTAGCGGACAGGTTGCAGTAGACCGGCGCCAATTCGTGCGGGCCGAAGGCCGACATCACAAAGGGATAGCCGGTGAGAGCCGGAGCCGGATTGCCGTCATCGGTTTCCGGAAAGGGCTGATCGCAGGGGATAAAAAAGCGCTTGGGCGGCAGCACCACATCATCAGTCCCCGGGCTCGGCATCGAAATGACCTGCTCACACTGAACGGTATTGCCGGCGCCGTCGGCTATCGAAAAAGTGCGGGTGATGGCGTCCGCCCCGCAAATAGCAGCGTCCGACAGTTCATCCGTAAAGGTTATCGCGAAATCATCAGTGCAATTGTCCGCCGCTACCGGGCTGCCGGTGTATTCCATACTCAGCGGATTATTGAGAAGCTGGCCGGCGTCGCCGCAAAAAAGAGGTAATGTGATCAACCCGGTATCGACAGACAGGCTATCCGCCAATCCGTCGCCGGCGCTGTAGATCGTCCAAACGAAGCTCCCCACAACCCCCGGCGCTGCCGAGCTGGTGAGCAGCGTATACCGTTGCCCCGCCTGGAGTAAGGCCCTCAGATAAACTGTTTCGCTACTATTGGCCATGCTGCCGAGGCCCGCCGGCAAGGGCCGGCTGGTAGCGACCAGGCCCTGGCAGGGGCCTGCCGTGGCGCTGAAATCACCCAGATAAATACCGGCGCCGCCCACACCGAAGTCGGTATTCAACTCGAGGGTGTACACATCGGTCAGATCGACGGTCAAAGTATCCAGTTCGAAATAGTGGGCGCCGGGATTGGCGCCGGCCACCGCATCGTAACAGGCAAAATTCGACATCAAAAAGGTCGGATCATCATTGTCCAGCGCGCCGGAAAACTCCTGGACCTGATTGCTGATCGTAGCCTGATCAGTGGGCGGCGCGCAGGATTGCAGGGAGGGCTTCAGTTTGTCTTCCACCAATACCTGCCCCATCCCCGAGTAAGGGCCGTTCTGAGTGGTCACCTGCACCATCAGGGTCTGACCGACCTGATCGCTCGTCACCGCATTCCCGATCGGATTGCCGTCGATATCGAAAACCGTGACGACGAAATCGTCTTCACAATCGTAGGTTCCTTCCAGGATCTCATCGGCTACCAACTCCACGTAACAGGCGTCTCCCAGCGAAACATTTACCAGGTCGTTGGTAATGATTACGGGGCCGGGTAAAACATGAACGTCCTGATTGACGGTTTGCGAACAGCCCGGATCGGCAGGGTCGCCGGGCGCGCCGGCTCCGGCGTCGAATATATAGGTGACGGTATGCGAGCCCGCTCCTAAAAGATATGGATCAAAAACGGCAGCCGGCTGCCCGTCAACGGTGAATACACCTGTCCCTTGCGCCCCCCCTGCATCCGCGGTCAATACGACTGGAGCGGAACTCATGCAAAGCTGATCGGGCAGCCCCACAATTTGCACATTGGGATAATAGCAAGTATTGCCGATGGTCAGCACATCGCCCGCCTCATTGGCGGCGGTAATGGAAAAACCCGCGCCGTCCAGATGCAATCCCGTCAACTGATATAGGCCGGAATCTACGGCCACTTCCGGAATTACCGCGCCCACCGGGACCGGGGCCGGGTCGGCCGGCGGCGGAGCGCTGCCCAGGTCATAAAAGCCGGAGACGCCGGTGACGGTCCAGTTCTGGCCGGCCGGAGCGAGGATGCTGATGGTTTGCTGAAACTGGCCGTCGTCCGGACCGCTGGCGTTATTCAGACAAATACAGCCTTCCGTGGTATCGGGATCAACGCCCAGGAAAATAACCGGCGCAGCATTTCCCGTCGCCGGGACCTGAAGGGTGGAGATTTTCTTCTGAACAGCCGCATCAAACAGAGCAGGCAGGAAAAAACTGCCCGATAACAGCGCCAGCAACAGAAACGTAGGAACATAAGACCGAATTCCGTACACCGCTTCCGAAGCGGCTATGCCCGATGGCCCCGTATTGGGGCGATTACGCCCGGCTCCAAAAAGTCTCATAACACAAATTTTTTTCGTTATCGAATAGTGCTTCATTCTTGCCAATAGGGATGCAGGGCTGCGCTACCCGGAAGGGTGCAGCCGGCCAAAGTTTTTCCGCCATTTTGAAGGGAAAAAAAGCCAGGGTCGAAAGGGGGGGGCTACGACCCTGGCGTCAATTTTACTAGATCGCTATTTTTTCACTTCCACTCTTTCTGAAGCAAAAACGTTGCCAATTTTTCCGACGAACTCCCGGATGCGGGAAAGCAACGATTTCGGACGCTCCTGCCGGCTGACCCTGATCCTGCTGAAAAGCCCTTCGGCCCCCATTGCCGTTATTGGCGATTGCCGCCTTTTGGGTCTAGGTAAAAAAAACTAATTTTGCGCATCTCAAATACAGGTTCCTGGAGCGAGACCGCCGCCTCCGCGCGGGAACCATTTTCCATTTGAAATCGTAGAATTTTCAAAAAGCATGAGCGATAACGGAAAAATAAAGATCACCTTCCCCGACGGCGCCATCAGGGAATACGAGCGGGGATCGACGGCGCTGGACATTGCCGGCTCCATCAGCGAAGGGCTGGCGCGAAACGTGCTCTCCGCCCGCGTCAACGGAGAAGTACGCGACGCCCACCGACCGATCGAGGAAGATGCTGCCATCGAGCTGCTCACCTGGAACGATCCGGCCGGAAAAATGACCTTCTGGCATTCCTCGGCGCACCTCATGGCGGAGGCCCTGGAAGCGCTCTATCCGGGAATCAAATTCGGCACCGGGCCCGCTATCGAAAACGGCTTTTATTACGATGTCGACCCCGGCGATCACCATATTTCTTCGGATGACTTTCCGAAGATCGAAGCTAAAATGAAGGAACTCGCGAAGCAAAAGAACGTCTACGTTCGCAAGCCCATCGAACGACAAGCAGCCATTGCGTTTTTCAAAGAAAAAGGGGACGAATACAAGCTGGAACTCATCGAAAAGCGCGGCGCCGATGAAGCCATCACGCTCTACGAGCAGGGCAACTTCATTGACCTGTGCCGCGGACCGCACGTTCACGACACCGGGAAAATAAAGGCCGTCAAGCTTATGAACGTGGCCGGCGCCTATTGGCAGGGGGATGAAACCCGTCAGCAGATGACCCGCATCTATGGCATATCGTTTCCCAAAAAGAAAGAGCTGGACGAATACCTGGAGCTGCTCGAAGAAGCAAAAAAGCGGGATCACCGCAAGCTGGGCGCCGAACTCGAACTCTTCATGTTTTCCGAACGCGTCGGGTCGGGCCTGCCGATCTGGCTGCCCAAGGGCAACCAACTGCGCGAACGCCTGATGAACTACCTCAAAGAAGAACAGGAAAAGCGCGGCTACCAGTTGGTGACCACGCCCCACATCGGAAAAAAAGAACTCTATCAAACGTCCGGCCACTGGGAAAAATACGGCGAAGACAGCTTCCGCCCCATCAGCACGCCGCGGGAAGGAGAAGAGTTTTTGCTCAAACCCATGAACTGCCCGCACCACTGCGAAATATTCGCGCATCGCCCCCATTCCTACCGCGACTTGCCGCTGCGCCTCGCCGAATTCGGCACCGTATACCGCTATGAGCAAAGCGGCGAACTGCACGGCCTCTCCCGCGTGCGCGGGTTTACGCAGGACGATGCCCACATCTTCTGCACCACGGATCAGCTGAAGGACGAATTTCTCAATGTCCTGGACCTGACGACAACCGTTTTGTCCAAAATGGGTTTCGAAAACTTTACCGCCCAGATCTCCCTGCGCGACCCCCAAACGCCGGAGAAATACATCGGCTCTGATGAAAACTGGGAAGCAGCCGAGCGGGCGATCATCGAAGCCACCAAGGAAGTGGACCTGCAAACGGTTACCGAACTGGGAGAAGCCGCCTTCTACGGCCCCAAACTCGACTTTATGATCAAGGACGCCCTGGGCCGTTCCTGGCAGCTGGGCACGATACAGGTCGACTACAACCTGCCGGAGCGCTTCCAGCTCGAATATACGGGCGCCGACAACCAGCCGCACCGGCCGGTGATGATCCACCGCGCGCCCTTCGGCTCTATGGAACGCTTCATCAGTATCCTGATCGAGCATACGGGAGGTAAATTCCCCCTTTGGCTCACGCCGGATCAGTTCGCGATCCTACCGATCAGCGATAAATTTCTGGCGTATAGTAAAAAGGTGTCTGAAGCATTAGCCGGGTACGATATTCGCGGTTATATTGATGACCGCAATGAAACGATCGGGCGGAAAATTCGGGATACCGAGCTCAAACACGTGCCGTATATGCTGATCGTCGGCGAAAAAGAGGCAGCAGCGAACGCGGTGGCGGTGCGCCGGCAGGGAGAAGGCGATCTCGGCACGATGGCTATCGGCGAGTTTGTCGAATTTTTCAATGAGCAGCTCTAAACGTTCCGGCAGGACTTAGAGCTTGTTTGGAGGTAGTCATTTTGGCTGCAAAACCCAGCTTTTGGAACCTCCCTGTGGCATTTTTCCGGCCCGTAGCGCTGCTATGAGCCGGAAAAATCCCTTCGGGAGAACCCAAAATCTGAGTTTTTCGCTTCAAAAGCACTACCTCCAAACAAGCTCTTAGAACTATACCCGCGGTTTTCGGTTTATTGTACAGGAAACGTTAATGTTTTTTTAATGTGTTGTCATTTTTCTTGAAATGTTTGCTCAATAGCTGTATTTTAAGGAGCATTGGTCAAACATGCGAAATTCCAGTTTTATGAAAGCAGCTTTACTCTCCTTTTTATTCCTATTTTCTACCCTGGCGCTCGTTGCGCAGTCCAATTCGGACGATATCTTCAAAAAACTGCGCAGTAAAAAAGGAGACGAAATACACGTTTTTCCCAATCCTGCCTCCAGTTACATCGGCATTGCGAATGCCGACCGCCCGGTCAGCACCATCATCGTATTCAACCTGGTCGGCCGGGAGATGAAGCGGTTTGACGCGGAAAGTGGAGAAAAGTACTACGTCGGCGACCTGCCCGAAGGGATGTATCTCATTCAGCTGCTCGACGAAAGAAATAAGATCATGATCACCCAGCGCGTGAACAAGCGCTGATGGCTGGATAAAAGCATTTCAATTCTACATTCCGTTCTGCCGGGCTCCGGCCGGCTCCACGCTATTTATAAAAGTTTTTCAGAAATTCCGGCAAATGACGCAGAGCGGCCAGCTCACGGTAAATGGCTCGCGCCTCGCCGGCGGGATACCCGAAAAACACCTTTCCGGCTTCCAGGTCCTTGGAAACGCCTGATTTGGCCAGGATCACCACCCGGTCGCCGATGTTCAGGTTCTGGGCGATCCCTACTTGTCCGTAAAGTACGACCTCGTCACCGATGACGGTATTCCCGCCGATGCCTACCTGCGCAGCGAAAAGGCAGTTGCGCCCCACTTTTACGTCATGCCCGATATGGACCTGGCTGTCCAGTTTGGTCCCCTCCCCGATAACGGTATCACTGGACACCCCCTTGTTGATGGTACAACCCGGACCGATATCGACCCGGTCGCCGATGACGACGCGACCTCCGGAGCGCCAGCGCTCGTAGCCGGTCTTATCTTTCTTAAAATAGAAGGCTTCGGTGCCGATGATGGCGCCGGCCTGCACCAATACCGATTCGCCCAATACGGAGTATTCCGCGACCACCGCGTTGGCCTCGATGCGGCAGCCGGGACCGATGACCACGTGCGGACCGATAACTGCGTTGGTTTCAATTATGGCGGATGGATGGATATCGGCCGAAGGATGGATGTTGGCCTGCTGGGGGATATGCGGGCGCTCCGCCATCACCAATTCGTTGTAGGCCCGGAAGGGATCGTTGCATAGCAACAGGGCCTTGCCCCGGGGAGCTTTGGTTTTTTCGTTGAGAATGATGACACTGGCCGCCGAACGGAGCGCCTTATCAAAATACTTTTTGACATCTACGAAGGTGATGTCGCCCGCTTCGACATGATGAATCTCATTGATGCCGGTGACTGAAAGGTTTTTATCACCGATCACCTCCGCTCCGATACGAGCGGCGACTTGCGTTACCGGGATAGGTTCTTTAAATTTCATAATTCCTTGTTGTCTGATTCGCCGTCCTTTGCTTTTCGGCCGCGACGACAGCGGAAAACTAGCAAAAACCGATAAAAAAATAGGTAATGCCTACCGGAGTTGTCCAATTTTATCTGCCGGAAAAAGGGTACGGCTATATCCGGGTTCCGGAAACCCGCGAAGAGTTTTACGTTCATCGCCGGCATTTGAAGGATTCGGTCCGGCGGGGCGACCGGGTCTGCTTTCAGATAAAGATGGGAAAACAAGGGCTATATGCAGACCAGGTCCGGAAAATAACACCTGAATTTTAACCCGGATTATTTATCAATTCATCTATTGCCGACCGCCATGCTTGCGTTTGCTCGTCGGGCGATACTCACCGTATCTGGGGACTCCTGCCTGCAGCAGGTAGGCGCCCCCGTGTCGCCCTCCTGTGCGAACGCAAGCCAGTCAACCGTCACCACGAATAATCCGGGTTCATCCGAACGAACTCCCCGGCAGCCCCTCATCAATGCGCTTCCAGCCAATTTTCGCCGGCGCCGATATCGACGAGGATAGGCACCTGGAGATCGGGCATGGCGTTTTGCATATTTTCTTTGATGAGCGGCTTCACCTGTTCCAGTTCCTTTTTGGGTACGTCGAACACCAGTTCGTCGTGCACCTGCAGTACCATGCGGGTCGCAAATGCCCCTTCCGCCAGGGCGCGGTGAATGCGCACCATCGCAATTTTGATCATATCGGCGGCCGTACCCTGGATGGGCGTATTTATGGCCATGCGTTCGGCCATGCTGCGCTGCATGGAGCTGCGGGCGTTGATATCGCGCAGGTAGCGGCGGCGCCCCATGAGGGTGGTAACGAAGCCCGTCTCCCGGGCTTTCGCGACGATAGATTCCATATAGTTTTTCAAGCCCTGGTACTGAGCAAAATACTGATTGATCAGCTCGCCGGCTTCGTTGCGTTTGATGCCGAGTTGCTGGGATAAATTGGTAGCGCCGGCCCCGTAAATGATGGCAAAGTTGACCGTCTTGGCCCGGTAGCGCTGCTCGGTCGTCACCTCTTCGAACGGAACGCTGAAGACACGGGCGGCGGTAGCCCGGTGGATATCGAGCCCCTCTTTAAATGCGCTCAACATAGCTTCGTCCTCGCTGATCTCAGCGATGAGGCGGAGTTCGATCTGGGAATAATCGGCGGCCAGCAGCAGGTGCTTCTCATCCCTCGGAACGAATGCCTCCCGCACCCGGGCGCCTTGCGGCGTACGCACGGGGATATTTTGCAGGTTGGGGTTATTGGAACTGAGCCGGCCGGTGGCGGCGATGGTTTGATTGAAAGAACTGTGGATGCGGCCGGTTCGCGAGTTGACGAGGCGGGGAAGGGCGTCGACGTAAGTCGACTTGAGCTTGGTCAGGCCGCGGTGTTTGAGGATCGCCTCCGCGATGGGATGCTCTTTGGCCAGCTCCTGCAGTTTTTCCTCATTGGTGGAATACTGGCCCGACTTGGTCTTACGCCAGCGATAGGGAATTTTCATCCGGTCGAAAAGCACTTCCCCCACTTGTTTGGGCGAACCGATGTTGAAGGCAGTCCCGGCTTTATGGTAAATGGACTGTTCCTGTTCGGCAATTTCTTTTTCCAGCTCTTTGGAGTAATTATTTAAAAAGTCGACGTCGATATTGATCCCCTCATATTCCATATCGACCAGAACCGGGATGAGCGGGGCTTCCATTTCCCGGTACAGCCGCTCCAGCCCTTCCTTTTCCAAGCGGGGAAACAGGTATTGCTTCAATTGCAGGGTAATGTCGGCATCTTCAGCTGCGTATTCCTTGACCTCTTCTACCGGGACGTCGCGCATGCTATTTTGGTTTTTGCCTTTTTTTCCGATCAGCGACTCGATGTGCACCGGCTGGTATTTCAGATAGGTTTCCGCCATGTAGTCCATATTGTGGCGCAACTCGGGCTCGAGCAAATAGTGGGCGACCATGGTGTCGGCGATAGCGCCCCGGAGTTGCACGCCATACCATTTCAGCACCAGTGCGTCGTACTTAAGATTTTGAGCGACCTTTCCGATATCGGCATTTTCGAAAAGCGGCTTAAATTCATTGACCAGTTCTTGGGCAGCCTCCTGATCGGTCGGTACCGGTACATAATAAGCCTGGCCGGGTTCGACGGCAAAAGACAAACCAACCAACTCTGCTTCGTTGGGATCAACGCTGGTCGTTTCACTGTCAAAGCAAAACTCCGCCTCATTGCCGAGGCGTTCGATCAAGGCCTGCCGCGCTTCCGGAGTATTGACCAGATCGTATTGGTGATCCGTGTTTTTGATATTTTTATCGGCTACCGAATGAGCGGCGGGCCCGTCTCCCGGATTGTCATTTCCTTCATCAGCGAAGAGGGACCCCTGGCGGGAAGGTTCGGCAGATTTTCTTTGGGAGTTATCTTCTCCGAGGACATCGCTGGCCAGGGTACGGAACTCCAGTTCGCTGAAGAGTTCCGACAAACGCTCCCGGTCGAATGGTTCGATTTCGTATTTCTCGGCATCGAACCGGATGGGCGCTTCGATGTCGATACGCGCCAATTCTTTTGACAGCAGGCCCTGTTCACCGAATTCTAAGACCCGTTCTTTTTGTTTGCCCTTTAGGTCCTCGACGTGGGCGAGCAGATTTTCTACCGTATCGTATTTGGCGAGCAGCTTGGCCGCGGTTTTAGGGCCGATACCCGGAATACCGGGAATATTGTCGACGCTATCCCCCACCAGTCCGAGCATATCCACCACCTGGTCGACCTGCTGGATATTCCATTTTTCACAAACTTCTTTTCTGCCCCAAATCTCCACTCCGTTTCCCTGCCGGGAGGGCTTGTACAAGTAGATGTTTTCGGAAACCAATTGGCCGAAGTCTTTGTCGGGCGTCACCATATAAACTTCGAAGCCTTCTTTTTCGGCCTGTTTCGCGATGGTGCCGATGACATCGTCGGCCTCGAACCGATCGACAATAATAATGGGAATATGGAATGCTTTTACGATCTCGACGATGTAGGGTAGGGCAACGGCGATATCTTCGGGTTGTTCTTCGCGATTGGCCTTGTAGGGTTCATACCTTTCGTGCCGGAAGGTCGGCGTATCGGGGTCAAAAGCCACGGCGATATGGGTCGGTTGTTGTTTTTTCATCAGATCCCAGAGGGTGCGGGTAAAGCCCGTAACGGCGGAGGTATTCACCCCCTTGGAATTGATAAGCGGCCGGTTGATGAAGGCAAAATGCGCCCGGTAGACGAGGGCGTGACCATCCAGCAAAAAAAGTTTCTTGTTCGACATGTCCGTTGATTGTGTTCCGAGAGGTAAATATAAAGGTAAAACAAAAAGGACCGGCACAGGTTAAAGGCCGGTCCTATCTTTACCCCAGGAAGGCGGTTAGAAAACGACGTTGTATTTAATCAGCAGCTGCTGGGTAAGGCTTACGCGCTTGCCCAGTCCGCTTACGCCGTTGGGCGCGTCGTAGTCGGTAATTTGCACAAGCACGTCATCGTCGTAGAAGAGGTTGAGGGTTAGAGCAGCCTGCAGCCCTTTAATAATTTCGAAGGCCAGCTCGTTGGTCCAGTCGATGTCGATGTTCTGCGGGTTGTTGAGGTAGTTGGAATACAGCAACAAAGCAGAAGTAAAAGCGATGCGTTCGTTGAGGTATTTGTTGTTGTGGTTGATCCGCAGCAGGGAGCCAAATTGGGAATCCACGTTCTCGAAATCAATGACGTTACCGTCGGCATCGGTCGTCACTGGGTTGCCGTGCACGCCTTGTACGGCGATGGCGTCATCGGCGACGATAATAAATTTACCGCCGACCGGCGAATAGAAGATCGACCATTTTTCATTGGGTTTAAAATCGATACCGGCGGAGAGGGTGATGGTGGCCGGCGAAAATAACTGCGACAGCGGATCAGCGTCTTGATTGGAAATGTCGGA
The DNA here is from genome assembly GCA_964419545.1 of uncultured Saprospiraceae bacterium. GTDB lineage: Bacteria > Bacteroidota > Bacteroidia > Chitinophagales > Saprospiraceae > CAYQQU01. The sequence goes on from CAYQQU010000080.1 coordinate 19,694, forward strand.
CAAGAAGTTCCCCGGGTAGGTATCCGTTCCGCTATACGTCGGGGTCACCTGGCTGAGGAAGCCGAAGTTTACGGCGTAGAAAAACTTGGAGTTCTCGGAAGTTTTGTATCCCACTTTTGAGTTCATCCGCAGTTCGTCGATCGCTTTCTGGAAAGGGATCTTGGTATCCGCGCCCGGCGCCACCACGCCGGCGCCGAGTCGCTGCACGCCGAACTGCCAGCTGCCCAGGTTTTCCCAGGCCAGCCGGTTCTGGTTGTAATTGGCGAATACGTTGAGCGCACCGCCGAAGCCCAGGCGGTTTTGGCCGGCGCCCTGCCGCGGGTTGAGCTGAAAGAGTTGAGAAAAGTCGAGGCCGACGCCGGCGCCGGTCGACCATCCCTGGGGCGGTTCTTCCTCGGCGGTTTCCTGAGCGGGCAGGAAAGGCATAAAGGCAAAGAGCAGCGCGGTGAAGAATCCGAAGGAAAGTACCTTTTTCATGGTGAAGTTGCGTTTTGATTAAAAAAATTGGTTGCCGGCCTTGCTGCGATATGCAAGACAGGATGAAAAGGGTGATATGGTTAAATACTTAATTTTCGAGGATCTCGTACTTTTCAGCGGTGAGCCGGCTCAGCGGGATAATGATCCGCCGGCCGCGTGTTGATTTCAAAATCAGGGAGGTGGAGTCGATCTCGATAACCTCCCCCTCGACGTCGTCGATCCGCAGCCGGTCGCCGACGTTCACTTTCCCTTTATTGTAGAAGGCGGCGAGCAAGCTGGCCAGCAGGCTGCGCGAGGCGAAGCCGTAGCCGATGGCAAAAGCGAGGACGAAGCCGGCCAGGATGATGGAAATGTTGTTTTCCATAAAGGTCGTTTGCAGGCTGGCCTGTTTTAGCGCCATCATGATCACGTTGAGAAAGATAAAATAGAAGACGACGTTGGCGATCAGTTTGCCGGCGGGAATGCCCAGTGAGGTGCAGGCCGTCAGCACGGTGCTTTTCAGAAAGTCGGCTACCACGATTCCGAGCACCAGCACGATCAGTGCGGAGATCAGACTGGGAACATAATTGATGATCTCCGTCATGAGATCCGAAATGGCTTGCATGCCGAGGACGTAGGTGGCGGCATTGATAAAGATGAAGAGGAGCAAGTAGTAGAGCAACTTGGATAGAAAGATGCTGGGTACGACTTTGATCTTGGATTTGTAGACGATCTCGATTTCATTCAGTTTCTCGGCCAGCTTGTCGACGCCGATGGTACGCAGGATTCGCTTAACGAAGTTAGCGGCTAGCCGGGAGATGATCCAGCCGATGATGAATACGGCCAATGCTCCCACCAGGTTCGGTAGAATGTTGAGCAGTGACGCCAACTGTTCCTGCAGAATATTGAGTAGGTCGAATCCTTCCATGATGAAATGGGATTGTTTGAAAAGGAGTTAGTTAAGGTTTCGGCGGTGCGTTTTCGTCTTCCGGTGGACGTCCCGGACTATTTTCCGGTCCCGGTCGGCTGCTTCCGGAAGGTCGTGCGCCCGGCGGCCTGTCCGTGGATTCCGGCCGGCCGCCGGAGGCGGCGATCAGTACGTCAAACACCTTGGGCAGGTATATTTCGACTACGTCACCCATCAGCTTAAAAACCCCCAGGGTTTGCCACAGGGAGTTCTGGACGCGGGATGTCCGGTCGGCGTAGCGTTCTTCGTCCTCTTCCTGAATCCGCTTGAAATTATTAGGTGTACTCATTGGCTGCAAATAGTTGTTCTCGAGTTCGCTGGGCTTTGGCTTTTGCCCGTTTTATTTTCATTTTGACGGCGCTTTCCGTTTTATCCAAAACGGAGGCGATTTCTTTGATCGACATATCATCCTGGTATTTCATCAGGAGGACGGCCTTGTCGTCTGCCGGAATATTTTCGAGTACGGTTCGCAGTTGTGCGATTTCCATCTCCAGCAGCACTTTGTCCGGTATTTCATCGTCTGCAATATCGGGGGCTCTTTCAATATCTTCGGCGAAGAGGTCTACCTGCTTTTTTTTGCGGCGCAGGAAATCGATGCAGTAGTTGTAGGTAATCGAATAGACCCAGGTTGAGAACTTTGATTTTTCCGCGAAGCGGGAAAGGTTGAGAAAGATCTTGGAAAAAATCTCCTGCATGGCGTCTTCCGCCAGGGCTTCATCCTTTAGCAAAGAGATACACTTACTGTAAATTTTTCCGGAATAGCGCCGGTAGAGCAAGTTGAAACAGTTGGCTGCCTGTGTTTCGAGGTAGTGGTGAATGACGTCGAGATCTTTCATCTCCTGGGTGCAAGTGTCTTTCGCAGGCATAGGCGCTAGAAGGAGTTTGTAGTGAACCAATTTCAGCCAGGCCTAGCTGCTGAAATTGTTGCTTTTTGAGACGAAAAACTTTTGGAAAAGATACGCAATAAGAGAGGGAAAAAATAAAAAATGCGTCCGGAAGAAGGATGGAAAAGCGATTGGTGGTGATGGGCCGGATGATGGTGGTAAATAAACCCGGGTTAACCGTTTTTTTTACCGGCCTTACCTTCCGGTCCCTTGGCATTCTGTGTCAACGCAAAAAGCCCCGTGGAGTGCTCCACGAGGCTTATGCTTGTGTAGATTGTGCTGG
>CAYQQU010000081.1:0-22170 GCA_964419545.1 uncultured Saprospiraceae bacterium
TCCAAAAGCTGGGTTTTGCAGCCAAAATGACTACCTCCAAACAAGCTCTCACCGCAAGCGGCGCCGGATGGCCCGTTCGAGGATCGCCTCATCAGGTTGAATGGCCAACTGAATGCGTCGGTTGGCGGCGCGGCCTTCCTCCGTTTCGTTGGAAGCGCGGGGTGCAAACGCTCCTTTGCCGGCCGCGGTGATGCGGCTGGTGCTGATGTCCAGTTCTTCGGTAAACAACCGAACGACGGTAGCGGCGCGCAGGACGCTGAAATCCCAGTTGTTGTCGATGCTGCGCCGGCCCGTAGGCTGGTTGTCGGTATGTCCGATCACGGTAATTTCCAGGCTGGGAAAGTTTTGCAGCACGCGGCTGATCCGCTCCAGCGCTGCTACGCCTTCCTCTTCCATCCGGCTGGTGCTGCCCCTGCGAAACATCAGCGCTTCGGATAAGTGGATGGAGAGTACCCCGCGTTCTATATCCACCGCGTACTGGACGCTGTCGAAGGGGGCCAGCGCCTGCCGGGCGGAGTCGGCCACGGTTTGCAGGGCGGCGTCCTGACTATCGAGCAGTGCGCCCAGTTCCGCCAGTTGTTGCTCCTTTTCAGCCATCTCGGCAGCTTTCTCGCGCAGGGCGGCGTCGAGCGATTGCTGCCGGGCCCGGGCGGAAGCGGTGAGCTGTTCGATCTTCTCCTGCAGGGTGTCGATCCGGTTTTGCAGTTTATCCTGGGTAGTAAAAAGGGCCTCGATGGCGCCGTTCTTTTCGGCGATGGTCAGTTCCTGGTCGTAAATGCGGGCATTGGCCGTTTCCAATCTGTGCTCCAAAGCCTGGCGTTCTTCGTCGGCCTTTTCCTGTAAAGTGCTGAGCTCAGTGAGGTATTTCTTTTTACTGACGCAGGCCGTCAGGAACAGAGGCAGCAACCAGAGCAGGTGGCGAAATCGATTCATCGGGCGTGTCGTTTTATCGGTAAAGATACAGCAAACGCGGTACAAAAAAATTTGCCCCGACCTTTCGCAAAAGATCGGGGCAAGGGCGCTTTAGCAAGACTGATTATTCGCTAAGACAAGCGGAAGCTCGACGCGCCCAGCAGGCCGATATCGGTGTAAACGGCTACGCGGTAGTAGCCTTTGTCCAGTTTGTCTTCCAGTTCGTGGGTAAACGAAAGGCGCTGGTTGGTCTCGATATTGACCTCCTTCGCTTTGATGGCCAGCAGTTCCATGGTCTGACCGTTGACGACGACATTGGCCTTGATCAGGTTCGGCTCCGGAATAGGATTCCCCTGGCTGTCGGTGATGGCCAGATAAAGGGTGCGTACCCCCTGGTACTCTTCGGGAACGTTCGTCAGATCAAAATCGATAGCAATAGTACGGGCGCGGCGCGCCTTGGAAGTGGCCTTGTCGTTCTTCCGCTGCAGGTCGACCTGGAAGGCCGTCGCTTTGAAGTTGGCCAGGGTGAGGCGCTTCACCTCGTCCTGAATGGAGCGGTTGAGTTGGGCCAGGTCTTCATTTTCCTGGCGGGCCGTTCCGAGTTCTTCTTCGAGCATGCCTGCCACCATGCGCAGGGAGTCATTTTCGGCCTGTACCTGCTGTATGGAAGTTTCCAATGTCGTTTTAGCTTCGATGAGCGCCTGGATCTCCGCCCGCAGATTGTTGATCTCGGAGGCGGAGCGCTTGCGGGCCGAACGCAGGTCCGACTCTACGCTGGCGAGGCGTGCTTCGGCGTCGCTGAGGTTGCCGGCCAGCGACTCATTTTCGTCGGCCAGGACCAGATACTCCTGCTGCAGGCTGTCGACCTCCTGTTCGAGCTCGGCTTTCAGTTCGTTGAGCTCCGTCAGCTCGCTCGAAAGTTCCTGGTTTTCCGTGAGCGCCTGGCTCTTTTGTCGATTTTGGTTGAAGCCCCAGATCGCTGCTATCAGTAACAGAATACCGAGCACGACCGAAAGGACAATTAACCCTTTTTTAGTATCCATAACTAACTTGTGTTTTGTTGGTTTTTAAAAAAATTATCGTTTCGTTTCTACCTCAATAACGAACGGTCTGCTCCGGTTGGTATGAAGAGCGCCTGAAGTTTTTTATTTTCTGCCTGGCAGCTGTGGTGCGGGAGAATCATCTGATCAGTTGTTGCCAACCTTCGGCAAAAAAGGTAGAACGGCCGGCGATTTTCATTTTTTTTACTACCCCGCGGCCGTCGGGCGCCGGATGGCCTTCCCGGCGCCACTGCCAGAGCCAATCTTCGGGATAAGCTTTGTAATAGGCGTTTCGGCTGACGGCGTACTCCAGTATTTCCTGCATTTTGGAAAATATCAGGCAGAGGGCGGCCTCATCGAGCGCGTCTACCGGGGAAGCGGGATGGATGCGGGCCTGGTAACAAATTTCGTCGGCGTACAGGTTGCCGATACCGGCCAGGTAGCGTTGGTTCATCAGGAACCCTTTCAGCGTTCCTTTTTTGCCGCGGGCCAGCGCCAGGAAGGCGGCCTGATCCAGCCGCAGGGCATCCTCGCCCAGTCCCAGCTCCCGGATGTAATCGTTCCGGTCTTCCAGGTACAGCACGCGGGCGAATTTGCGGGGACAGTCGAACCCAAGCCGGAAGCCGTTGGCGAAGCCGAAAGCGAAACGCTCGTACTTAGGGCGGTCTTCCGGCGCCGAATAGTATTTGAGGTCGCCCGTCATGCCGAAATGCAACAACACGCTATGGCCGTTGTCGAGATCGCCGAAAAGGTATTTGCCCCGGCGGTGCGAGCCGGAGAAAGTACGGCCGGTGAGGCGCTGCTGAAAGCTAGTCCCATCGAGATTGCGGATGATCTTGTCATCGAAAACACTCACTGTTTCGATGCGCTGTTGGAGGGCGGTTTCGTCGAAATAACGCTGAAAGGTATTGACTTCGGGGAGCTCGGGCATGGTAAGAGAACGTAAGAATTAAAGTGAAAGATAGTCGCTACACTTCCTGCAGCAGGGTGCGGAAAGCGACGTACTGATCGGGGAAGCGCTGCCGGTGCTCCGTTTGCAGGCGGGAGGCGTGCTTTTCCTGGTACTCCCGGAAAGTGTCCAGATCCCGGCAGTGGTACTGGATCGCGTAAGTGACGCCCTCCGTTTCATCTTCCCCCAGAATGCGGCAGATGCGATGGTCATCGAACAGGCCGGTGGCCATCACGTCGGGCACGTGTACGGCTTTCATCCAGTTCAGCCAGTCGTCATGCACCTTCGTATCGATCTTAACGGTCACGTTGTAAATTACCATAGCTTTTGACGTTCGGATACTTATAAAGAGACAAAACCAGCAAAGAAAGGTTCGAAAGCAGGCCGGACCAACCGGGCGTCACTTCCGGCTGATCTCCGCCCCGATGGCGTTGAGACGCCGGTCGATATGCTGGTAGCCGCGATCGATCTGGTGGATGTTGTAGATGGTGCTGTTCCCTTTGGCTGAAAGGGCGGCGATCAGCAGCGCGACGCCGGCCCGGATGTCGGGTGAAGTCATCTCGATACCGCGGAGCTGATGCCGCCAGTTGAGGCCGATAACGGTGGCGCGGTGCGGATCACAGAGGATGATCTGAGCGCCCATATCGATGAGTTTGTCCACGAAGAAGAGGCGGCTTTCGAACATTTTCTGGTGAATCAGGACGCTTCCTTTAGCCTGGGTGGCCACCACCAGCATGATACTCATCAGGTCGGGTGTAAACCCCGGCCAGGGAGCGTCGTAAATGGTCATGATGGAGCCGTCGATGAAGGTCTGGATCTCGTATTCCTCCTGGGGAGGAATGAAGATATCATCCTCGCGAAACTCGAGCGCGATGCCCATGCGTTCGAACACCCGGGGGATGATGCCCAGCTGATCGATGCGAGCATCTTTGATGGTGATTTCCGATTGGGTCATGGCCGCCAGTCCGATAAAGCTCCCGATCTCGATCATGTCCGGCAGCAGCCGGTGGTCGGCGCCGCCGAGGGCGTTTACGCCTTCGACGGTGAGCAGGTTGGAGCCGATGCCGGAGATGCGGGCGCCCATTTGCCGGAGGAGGCGACACAGCTGTTGTACGTAGGGCTCGCAGGCGGCGTTGTAAATACGCGTCACCCCTTCGGCGCGCACGGCGGCGAGCAGGACGTTGGCGGTGCCCGTCACGGAAATTTCATCCATCAGCATATCGGCGCCGCGGAGCTGGTCGACTTCCACGAAATAGAGGTTGCGGTCGGCGTCGTAGACGAACTTGGCGCCGAGCGCTTCGAGCCCGTTGAAATGCGTATCGAGGCGGCGACGCCCGATCTTATCGCCGCCGGGTTTGGGCAGGAAGGCCTTACCGAACCGGGCGAGCAGCGGCCCGATCAGCATCACTGAGCCGCGGATGCGACCGGCTTCGCGGTGAAAGTCGGGATCGTGCAGGTAATCGAAGTCGATGGTCCGGGCCTGAAAGGAATACGTATCCGGCGCCAGTTCTTCGACGTCGACCCCCAATCCGCGCAGCAGGCCGATTAGTTTTTGCACGTCCCGGATAGCCGGAAGATTGGAAATCGTTACTTTCTGATCGGTAAGCAGGGTAGCGCACAGTACTTGCAGCGCTTCATTTTTGGCCCCCTGGGGCACGATGTCGCCACGCAGCTTAGCGCCGCCGACAACTTCGAAGCAGTCGCGGGTCATGGTCAGTTCTCGTTTTACAGCATATCTCCGATGCGGACCGGCCGGTAGTGGCTAAACCGGTCGAACGGGTTTGGGTAAAAAAAGCGAGACAAGCAGAAGCGTGCGAGCAATGGGTGGTCAGGACTTGCGTTTGCGGCCGCCGCCTTTGCCGCGGTGGCCTTTGCCGTTGCCGCCGCCGTTATTGCCGCCGGAGCTGGGCCGTTGCTTGGTGTTGCGCCGGCGATTGGCGCCGAGGTTCTCGATCGACATCTCATCAGCGAGGTTGAGCTGGCCTTCAGAGAGGGCGCTCAGGTCGGATTTGATGATATCGTCGCTGACGTAGTACTCCTTATTCCAGGTTTTGTAAGCGAGCTTCATGTACGATGCGATCACTTCGACGAAGCCGGCCTTTTTCGGGCCGTCCTCCATTTCCATCGCTTTCTGGATCAGCCGCTGTACGTTGTCGCCGTAATGCCGGAACTTGGCCTCGGAATGCGGATAAGGGATCATATCCGGTTTTTTCTCCGCTTCTTCGCGGGAAGGGCGTTCGCCGTTGGGCCCGACGACGTCCAGCTCGAAATCGGCGATTCGGAAAATGTGTTTCCAAAGCTTCTCCCGGTAGTCGTCCATGTTGCGGCTTTGAGGATGCATCTGCATCATCAGGTCGACGATGGCTTCGACGAAGGCTTGCCGGTAAGCGGGCTCTTCGATCGTCTTGGCGTGTTGTACCAGTTTTTGCACGTGACGACCGTATTCAGGGATGATCAACTCACTGCGCGCGGAATTATATTCCATCTCCATCACAAAAAATATAAGTTAGAAAAAATCGGGATGTGAAATAGGCCATGCCGTAACGGTCATACCCTATTCCACATCTCCACCCGTTTGAACACTACCCGGCGGGATAGCCGGGATGATGGCGGGTAATCATTAATTTTACTATTCAACGGTAACGCTCTTGGCCAAATTGCGCGGCTGATCGACATCGCATCCCCGCATAACGGCGATGTGGTACGATAACAGCTGCAGCGGGATGACGGACAATAGTGGCGTGAGCGGTTCCTCGGTGTCGGGGATCTCAATGGTATGATCTGCGATTTTACTGATCACTTCATCGCCTTCCGTCACCACCGCGATCACCATGCCTTTGCGAGCTTTGACTTCCTGAATGTTGCTTACGATTTTTTCGTAGGCGCTCTTGTTGGTGGCGATGACGATAACGGGCATGTGCTCGTCGATGAGCGCGATGGGGCCGTGTTTCATCTCTGCGGCGGGGTATCCCTCGGCGTGGATGTAGGATATCTCCTTTAATTTGAGGGCGCCTTCCAGTGCAATCGGGAAGTTATAACCGCGACCAAGGTAGAGCGCATTCGTGCTATCCTTGATCTCTGCTGCAATATACTCGATTTGCGGATTTTTTTCCAGTACCCGTTCTACTTTGTCCGGAATATTGGATAATTCGCGCAGCATCTGCCGGAAGTAGAATTCGGTGATCGTGCCCCGGTGGTGGCCGACGGCGAGCGCCATCAGCGTCAGCAGGGTCACCTGGCCGGTGAAGGCCTTGGTAGAGGCCACCCCGATTTCCGGCCCGGCGTGGATGTAAGAGCCGGCATCGGTGCAGCGGGCGATCGACGAGCCCACCACGTTGACGATGCCGTAGATGAGCGAGCCCCGCTCTTTGGCCAGCTCCAGGGCGGCCAGGGTGTCGGCCGTTTCGCCCGACTGGGAGATGGCGATCACTACGTCCTTCTCGGTGAGAATGGGGTTGCGGTACCGCAACTCGGAGGCGTACTCCACTTCCACGGGAATGCGGGCGATATCTTCGAACAGGTACTCGCCGATGAGCCCCGCGTGCCAGGAAGTACCGCAGGCGGCGATAATGATGCGCTGCGCGTTGGACAGGCGGTTGCTGTACTCCGCCACACCGCCGAGGCGCACCCAGCCTTCGTCGGCGTTGAGGCGGCCCCGCATACAATCGGAAATGGTAACGGGTTGCTCGTGGATCTCCTTGAGCATGAAGTAGTCGTAGCCGCTTTTTTCCAGGCGCTCGATCTGCATATCCAGCTCGTGGATAAAGGGCGTTTGTATTTCGTTGCTGATATTTTTGATCTGCAGGTCGCCGTTGCGATTGACCACGGCAATCTCCTCGTCGTTGAGATAGATCACTTTCTTGGTGTGCTCCACCAGGGGCGTGGCGTCGGAAGCGAGGAAAAAGTCGTCTTCGCCGATGCCGATCACCAGCGGGCTTTGTTTGCGGGCGGCCACCAGCTTGTCGGGATCTTCCTGATCCATCACGACGATGGCGTAAGCGCCGATCACGCGGTTCAGCGCAATGCGCACTGCTTCTTCCAGCGGGAGGCCCTCGTGGGTCTGGATCTCTTCGATAAGGTGCAGCAATACCTCGGTGTCCGTTGCACTGTGAAATACGTGGCCATCTTCTTCCAGCGCCTTCTTGATGATGGCGTAGTTTTCAATGATGCCGTTATGCACCAGGGTCAGGCGACCGTTGCCTGAGAGGTGCGGGTGGGCGTTGATATCATCAGGCGCACCGTGGGTTGCCCAGCGCGTATGTCCAATTCCCGTATTGGCATCCTTATGCGCCTGTTGGGCGAAACTGACCAATTCGCTGACTTTTCCCTTCTTCTTGAAGATTTTGATCCCACCGTTCAGGAGGGCGACGCCGGCGCTGTCGTATCCCCGGTATTCGAGGCGTTGCAGGCCGTTAATTAAAATCGGGTAGGCGTCTTTCTTACCGATGTATGCTACAATTCCACACATGGTCTTGGAGTTTGATTATGAAATGAAATTAGGTTCGTTCTTCCTTTTGGCATCACTGCTGCTGTTGGGTGTAGGCTACTTTTAGCCGGACCGGGTACTGGGGGTGATTGCCGCCGTACAGGACCGACCGCCAGGGGTTGGCCGCTTTGAACGGTACGACATTGGTCAACTCATTGGTGAATTTTCCAGCCAGCAGGTACAGTACATTGCTGTTCTCCCCATCGATCATGCGCTGCAGATGGGCCGTGATGTTAAACCGGTATATTACCGGCGCCCCGTTGCCGGGATCCTCGGGCGCGCCGCCGAAAAAGCCCGGCACCGATACGCCGCGCGACACGACGATGCCCAGGTCGGTGATGGGTTGCAGTCCGTCCTCTCCGACATCGACATACAGCAACAGTTGTTGTACACGTTCGAAGACGAGCGGGTTATCCTCCTCCAGGTCAGCAGCGGTGATTTCCAGTTCCGCGTTATTGACAATGACTCCTTCCAGGGTGTTCAGGGCCGGTATTTCCAGCCGTCCGTTGACACCCGCCAGCCCTTGTACGAAAAAGAGGCTGTCGTTGTCGGCGGGCGCTTCCAGCACCGGTTCCACCCGCGAGCCAGTATAATCGTGCTCGTAGGTATTGAGCCGGGTGCTCAGGGCGGTGAACTGGAAGCGGAACTGGTTCGCTTCTCCGTCCGAATCCCGGTAGTACAGCACGACACCGCCCTCCACGGAAGTGAGCAGATTGAAGCTCAGCAAACCGAAAGTCGATTGCGTGGGTCGGATATGGATGCCTTTAAACTGCTCCAGGAAAGTCGTATCATCAGCGGTGATCAGCGTATCGTAACTGAGTAGTTCTTCTCCCAGGGCGGGATCCAGCGGCACCCGCAGGTGGCGGAAACTAATGGTGTCGGCATTGCCGTTACTCCAGCGGACCACCTCCAGGCTGTCGAAGCTGGGCTCGAAATCTACGGCGCCGAGGGGCATGGCTTCCGTCTGGAAAGACTGGTTGGAGAAATATTCCGATTCGCGCGGCATATCTTCCGTGACGCGAAATACTTCCAGTCCGAAAGGATCGTCGACCCGGCCGTAAATGCCGGCAGAGTCGTAGGGCAGCACCAGCACGATAGAATCCAGCTCAGCGCCTTCAAAATCGGGTTTGATGCGTTCCAGGCGAGGCTGGGCGTAGATAGCCACCTCCGTCATGCCGAAAACCGGATCGGCGAAACGCCCGAACCGGTAATTGATAAGTTGTTCGGATACAAAAGGAGAATAGGCGCGGACCGAATCGCCCCGCACGGTTCCGGAAACGATAGACAGGGTATCATTAAACCCTACGTTCGCGCGATCTTCTTCGAAGAGCTCCGCTCCGACCACGAGCGGGTCGGAGCAGGTGGAGAACACCAGCACGGCCAAAGCAACGATCAGTAGATACCAGGTATACTTTGTCATACAAAAAAATTGATGAACCTCCCCGCGGCGTCTGCAGCGGGCGTCATTTTGTTTTAGGGGAAATTTGTTTAGGTTGTGAAGTTAAAACGCTGAATTGTATTATCTGCTTTGTAGGGCTGCGGCCGATCGGCTGCATGGGCAAAACGCGGAAAAAGAAATAGCAGGCCGAAAATACCCCCTTTTATGACAATTCGGCAAGGGCTTTGAAAAATTTAACCTCAAACGGGAAAACTTTTAACAGGCTTCGGATCAGTCGGAAACTTCTTCCGCCAGGAAATTTTGGTAGAACTCCATGTAAGCGGCGAGGTAATCGTCGCCCTGGTAGTCTAAAATGGGCTTATTGGTTTTCTTCAGCACCTTGCTAACGGAATCCGGCAGTTCTTCGCTGCCTCGAATAACGCCGTCGGCGAAGGCCACCGCCCCGCTATGCAGGGTGATGCCGCTGCCGTTCTGGTAAGCGTTCAGGTCTTCCGAAGTCAGGTTATTGATCGTGGCTTTTGCCAGGAACTTGTCGGAAAAAGACTTATCCAGCGAATCGCGGTAAACCGAGTACACCACTTTGGATTGCTGGAAGAGCGGTTCGCTTTTGTACGCCGTCTTGAGGTAGAGCGGGATCAGGCTGGTCATCCAGCCGTGGCAATGGATGATATCCGGAGGCCATCCGAACTTCTTCACGGTTTCCACTACGCCTTTGCAGAAAAAAACCATGCGATCGACATTGTCGTCGAAAGGCTCCCCATCGTCGCCGGCGAAAACGCCCTTGCGTTTAAAAAAATCTTCGTTATCGAGGAAATAGACCTGCATGCGCGCTTCCGGGAGGGACGCGACTTTGATGATCAGCGGGTAATCGTCGTCGTCGACTATGATATTCATCCCAGAGAGTCGGACCACTTCGTGAAGCCGGTGACGCCGTTCGTTAATCGTTCCGTAACGGGGCATTAACACCCGGATTTCCATGCCATTTTCCTGAATATATTGAGGAAGCTTACGGGCTATTTCCGAAATCTCCGAGAGCGCAGTGTAAGGACGCATTTCCTGTGTGACGATCAGCACTTTCTTCTTACTCATAGAGCCAAAGAGATGTAAAAGGTTAACTGCCTTCAATGAACAAGACTGCAAAGTTAGTAAAAATACAGGACTTTTTCTTCTATCCTGTTGCTTAATACACTGTTAACAAAAACAGCTATATTTGCCGAATAGTTTTGCGCTCCGCCGGCTGCCGGTTGCTGCCGCGGGAAAGAAGCCAGCACAGCATGTATCTTTTCAAGCGAATTTCCGATTTGCAAACCTATCTCACCAGCGTTCGGGCAGGCAGCCGTACTTTCGGCTTCGTACCGACCATGGGAGCGCTGCACGACGGCCACCTCTCGCTCGTCGAACGGTCGCGGGCCGAAAACCAGCTCACGATAACCAGCATCTTCGTCAACCCTACGCAGTTCAACGAAGCCGACGACCTCAAGCGTTATCCCCGCACACCGGTTAAAGACATCGAGATGCTCTACCGGGTTGGTAATGAAGTGCTGTTTATGCCCGACATCGCCGAAGTGTATCCCAACGGCCCCGTTACGGCGGCTGATCTGGACCTGGGCGGCCTCGACCAGGGCATGGAAGGCCGGTACCGGCCGGGCCACTTTGCGGGGGTCGCAACCGTCGTACGTCGCTTGCTCGACATCGTGCAGCCCGAACGGCTCTATCTGGGCCAGAAAGATTACCAGCAATTTCTGGTGGTCCGGAAAATGATCCAGCAGCTCGGCTACAACGTGGAGGCTGTTGCCTGCCCTACCGTACGGGAGCCCGACGGCCTGGCGATGAGCTCCCGCAACGTCAGGCTAAATCCGGAATACCGCTCCAAAGCCCCCGCCATCTACCAGTCGCTGCTTACCGCCCGCAACCTGGCGGCCACCGAACAGCCGCCCGCCGCCGCCCGCCGGCAGGCGCTCGAATACCTCGAACGCCACGGGCTCAGGCCAGAGTATTTCGAGATCGTCGACGCCGACACCCTACTGCCCGTCTCCTCCTGGCGGGATGCCGGCCGGATCATGGCCTGTACCGCCGCCTGGGCGGGGGAAGTCCGCCTCATCGACAATATGCTGCTCAAGGAAAGTTGAGGTAAATCGACCTATTTTAACCGTTTCCCAAAAAACTGCCCTATTTTTGCGTCGCGAAATAGAGGGCGATCTTTTCCTCGCCCCGCGCGGCTAAACTATGCGCAATATCATTTTGTTTTGAATGGGAGTTTTGCCAAAACGGGCTATCGGCCCGGATTTAACATACCCCTAACAAAATAATATACTTTTTGGCGCGATGATGATTCAACGTTTTAAATCGAAAATACACCGAGGCGCCATTACCCAGGCGGACCTCAATTACGTGGGCAGCATCACGATTGACGAAGACCTGATGGACGCCGCCAACCTCATCGAAGGCGAACGGGTGCAGGTGGTCAACAACAATAACGGTGAGCGGCTGGAAACGTACGTCATCAAAGGCGAGCGCGGCTCGGGCGTCATTTGCCTCAACGGCGCCGCCGCCCGGCGCGCACAGGTAGGCGATACGGTCATTATCATCGCCTACGCCTGGATGTCGGAAGCCGAAGCCCGGCAATTCGAACCGGCCATCGTGTTCCCCGAAGAAGGCAACCGGCTGCCGCGTTAACCGAAACTGATGAGACATTTTTTTCATGGGTTTTCGTGAATACGGCAACCATCCTCCTCTTTTATCGTTTCAGAAACAATATTTCTTTTTTACATTTTTCTGTTTTCTCCCCCGTCGGAATCGCATTGATTTGGAAAAGCTCCTGCCTCTCGATTGCCGTAAAATCTGGTATCGAGGCAGGAATAAGGAATTCCCCGTTTTTTGGAAGCTAAAAATTAAATGCGATCGCCCTGCTTATAAGGATTTTTCATTCAGCAAGGGCTATCTTTGCGGACCTTGTTGGGTAAGAGCTGCTTTCAAATTAGCAACATGAACTACAAGCGCTACTTTTTCAACTTTCTGAAGTTCCTGCTCTTTCTGAGCGTGGGCGTCGGTATCCTATACGTAGTGTACCGCAAGCAAGCTTCGGCTTACCGGGAGGAATGCGTAGGCAAAGGCGTCCCCGCGGAAGAATGCAGCCTGATCAGCAAAGTCATCCAGGATTTTGCCGGGGTCGACTATTTCTGGATCCTAATGGTGCTGCTGGCCTTTACCTTCAGTAATGTCAGCCGGGCGCTGCGCTGGAATATGCTGATCCGGCAGTTGGGGTACCAACCGAAGTTTTCCAATTCTTTCCTATCGACGATGATCGGCTATTTCGCCAACCTGGGGCTGCCCCGCCTCGGCGAGGTCGTGCGCGCCGGCACAATGGCGCAGTACGAACGCATCGCAGTGGAAAAGGTGATGGGCACCATCGTCGCCGACCGGGTGCTCGACGTCATCTGTATTCTGCTGATCACGGGGCTGGCCTTTTTGCTGCAGTACGACATCATCTGGCAGTTTGTGGAAGAACACGTTTCCTTCGCCGACCGATTGGGCGGCAGCGGCTACCTGTTGCTCTACCTGGCGCTCGCCGGCCTGGCCGTGCTGGGCGGACTGTACGCTTTCCGGCGGCCGCTGATGCGCACCAGGCTGTTTCAGAAAATCGCCGGCATCGCCCAGGGCTTCCTGCAGGGAATACAGACCGTGCGCACGATCGACCGGCCAGGCCTCTTCCTGCTCCATACCGCCAACATCTGGTTCATGTACTACTCGATGACGTACCTTTGTTTCTTTGCCTACGAACCCACTGAGCACCTCCCGGCTCTGGCGGCGCTGGTGGTTTACGTTTTCGGCGGCTGGGGCATCGTCATTCCGTCTCCGGGCGGCATGGGCACTTACCACTTTCTGGCCCAAACGGCCCTGATGATGTACGGCGTCAGCGGAGAAGACGGCTTTTCGTGGGCGAACATTTCTTTCTTTTCCATCCAGATCGGCTGCAATATCTTCGTCGGCATCCTGGCGCTGATCCTGCTGCCCATTATCAATCGCAATTATCACCCGCAAACGACCTTGCCGAAATTACAGAAAACGGATGTCAACGTTTGATCGCATCGCCGCCAAGATCGCAGACTGGCCCAACGCCCGGCAAACCGTGGCGCAATGGCAGGCCCGGGGCGAAAAAGTGGTTTTTACCAACGGTTGCTTCGACATCCTGCACTACGGGCACGTCCACTACCTGGCGGGCGCCCGCGACCTCGGCGACCACCTGGTGATCGGCCTCAATTCCGCCGCCTCCGTCCGCCGCCTGAAAGGACCAAATCGCCCCATCCACGATGAACAGAGCCGCCGGCACCTCCTCGCCGGCCTCGCCTTCGTCAGCCTGGTGGTGGTCTTCGAACAGGATACGCCATACGAACTTATCCGAACGTTGCGCCCCGACGTGCTGGTCAAAGGCGGCGACTGGCAGCCGGCCGACATCGTAGGGTCGGATATCGTGCTCGCCGACGGCGGCCAGGTGCTCAGCCTTCCTTACGTGACGGGCTACTCCACCACCGCTATCGAAGAAAAGATCCGCAAACAATAAGGAACGGTAGGTTCAACCCTTGCTGCTTCCGGACTGTTTTGTAAAAAGATCCTATTTTATACAAAATCAATCTATTATGTCCATTCGGGAACTGATCCGGTATTTGGAGGAGGTCGCGCCGCCGGTGTATCAGGAAAGCTACGATAATGCAGGCTTGCTGGTAGGCGACGCCGATGCCGAACTGCGCGGCGTACTGCTTTGCCTGGATTCTACCGAAGCCGTGATCGACGAAGCCATCGCCAGCGGATGCAATCTCGTGGTCGCCCACCATCCGATCATCTTCAGAGGCCTGAAGCAGATCACCGGGCGCAATTATGTGGAGCGGGTCGTACTGCGCGCCATCCGCAACGACATTGCCATTTACGCTATCCATACCAACCTGGATAACGTCTATCAGCGCGGCGTCAACGAGAAGATAGCCGAGAAAATCGGCTTGCAGCAAACGCGCCTGCTCGCCCCGAAAACTATGCAGAAGAAGATCTTAACGCAGGTGGCGGCCGACCGCCTGCCAGGGGTAAAATCGCGCTTGTCGGCCATCGCCGAGCTCGCCGTTTCCCGCGAGCAGCTCGAGATCGCCTTTCCGGCCGGCCGGCAGCATCAGGTGTTGCAGATCCTCCGGGAGGAAGCCGGCAACAGCCGGCTGCACTACCAGCAGCTGGCGCTGGAGAATGAAAGCCCCTCGGTAGGGTCGGGCATGATCGGCGAGCTTGCAGAACCCATGTCCCCGGAAGCCTTCTTGCGTCACCTCAAAACGGCGATGCGGGCCGCCTGTATTCGCCATACAGCCCCCATCGACCGGCCGGTACAACGCGTTGCGGTATGCGGCGGCGCCGGCGGCTTCCTACTGCCTCACGCCATCCGGCAGCGCGCCGATGTTTTCGTTACCGCGGATTACAAATACCACGAATTTTTCGACGCCGACGGGCGTCTGATGATCGCCGATATCGGGCATTACGAAAGCGAACAGTATACCGTGGAACTATTATATGAGCTTATTTCCCAGAAATTTACTAATTTTGCGGCTCATTGCACGGAGGTAAACACCAACCCCGTGCATTATTTCACATAAGCAATGGTAAAATTATAAGTTCGCGTTTTTGAGCAGGCTATTTTGGTGTCAGACAAGACAAAAACTGCAGGCATAGCCGAAGCTACAACGAGGCTTTAACAACGCCTGTCGCCAAAAAAGGTCCTCACAAAATGATGAAGTCATTGTTTTACCATTACTAAGGCCGTCCAAACAATATTTTTTATGGCAGAATTGACGATCGCTGAAAAGCTCAAAGCTTTGTACCAGCTCCAAATGATTGATATAGAAATCGCGGAGATCGAACGACTCAAAGGAGAATTGCCGATGGAGGTCAGCGACCTGGAAGATGAGATCGCCGGCCTCGAAACCCGGGTCAGCCGGCTGGAGGGCACCATCAAGGATATGGAGTCGGAGGTGAGCAAACACAACGCCAATATCAAAGAATCCGAAGCCTTGATCGAGCGCTACAAGATGCAGCTCGACAACGTCAAAAACAACCGGGAATACGACGCCCTGACCAAAGAGATCGAACTCCAGAACCTCGAGATCCAACTTTCCGAAAAGAAGATCCGTCAGGCCAATACCGAACTCAACAACAAGGAAGACACCCTGGCGGCGACCCGCGAGCGACTGGAAAAGAAGCAGAAAGAACTCGACACCAAAAAGGTCGAACTCGAAGAGATCATCTCCAAGACGAACAAGGAAGAAGAAAAACTGCGCAAACAAACCGATAAGGCCCGCAAGCGGATCGAAGACCGCCTGCTGCGCTCTTACGACAGGATTCGCAGTTCCTACCGCAACGGCCTCGCCGTCGTGCAGGTAGAGCGCAACTCCTGCGGCGGCTGTTTCAATAAAATACCGCCACAGGTACAGCTGGAAATTTCGATGCGCAAAAAAGTCATCGCCTGCGAACACTGCGGCCGAATCCTGGTGGACGACTACATCCTCGACGAAAATAAAGAGGCCGCCGAAAAAGAAAGCTGATCAACTGCAGGAAAACGGCCGGTCTCCGAGACCGGCGCGAAAAAGCCCCGTCACAAAATTGACTTTGTGTGACGGGGCTTTTTACTTTGCACCATTGATTAACGACCTAGGCGCCCAAATGATGAAAACTTCCTCCCTACTTATCTTACTCCTGCTCGTACTCCACACCGCGCAGGCGGAAAAGTACTTCGCTTTTTCTCCTTCCGCCCGGCAGGCTTACGACCAGGCGCTCAGCTTGCGCTTCGCAGAGGCCGCTTTCACGCTGCAACGCCTCAAGATTCAGGAGCCCAACAACCTCATCGTCCACCACATCGAAAACTACATCGACTTTTTTACGGTATTCATTTCCGAAGACGAAGCGGTGTACCAAAAACTCAAGGACCGCCGGGAAGAACGGCT
This sequence comes from uncultured Saprospiraceae bacterium, assembly GCA_964419545.1. GTDB lineage: Bacteria > Bacteroidota > Bacteroidia > Chitinophagales > Saprospiraceae > CAYQQU01. The sequence continues at coordinate 15,761 of CAYQQU010000081.1, forward strand.
CGACCTCATCGAGAAAGGCGATGAATCGTCACCCTACTACCTCTTCGTGCAGGCCGATATCCGGCTGCAGTGGGCGCTGCTGCGGCTGAAGTTCGAAGAGTACCTGGGCGCCTTCACCGACGTCAGCCGGGCCTATAAGTTGCTGAAACGCAACCAGGAGCGCTTCCCCGATTTTATGCCCAACCTCAAAGACCTGGCCATCCTGCACGCTATGGTAGGCACCATCCCCGACAGCTACCGCTGGGGCGTCAAGCTGCTGGGCGGCCTGGACGGCACGATCCGGCAGGGCCGGCAGGAGATCGAGCGCGTACTGGCGCACGCCCGCACGGACGACGACTTCATCTTCGCCCTCGAAACCGAAGTGCTCTACGCCTTCCTGCTGCTCCACCTGGTCAATGACGAAGCCGGCGCCTGGTCGGTCATCAACGAAGCAGGCTTGCAGCCGGAAAGCAACCCGCTGCACAGTTTCATCCTCGCCAATATCGCCCTGCGCACCGGGCATAACGATCGCGCGATCAAGGTCCTGCAAAACCGGCCCACCAGCCGGGCGTTTTTGCCCTTTCCCTACCTCGACTTTATGCTCGGCACCGCCAAATTGCGACGACTCGATCCCGACGCCGGCCGCTACTTCCAACGTTTTCTCCAGGAATTCAAAGGGCGTAATTTCATAAAAGAAGCTTACCAGAAACTGGCCTGGCAGGAGTTGATCAACGGCAACCCCCAGGGCTATGCGCAATACATGACCCTCTGCCGGGAAAAAGGATTTGATGTCGCCGGAGAAGATAAAAGCGCGGAAAAAGAGGCCAAGTCCGGAGAAGCGCCAAGCCTCGTATTGCTAAAGGCCAGATTGCTGTTCGACGGCAGCTACTACCGACGAGCGCTCAAACTGATGGCGGGCTACGAAAAAAGCGATTTCGGCGAATTCCGGCACCAGCTCGAATTCCTCTATCGAATGGGACGAATACTGCACGGCCTCGAACGCCAGCCCGAGGCGCTCTCGTATTACCACCAAACCATCGCTATGGGAAAGGACCAAACTCACTACTACGCCTGCAACGCTGCTTTACAGGCCGGGTTGATCTACGAGAAAAGGAAGGACTTCGATAATGCGCTGAAACATTTTTCCACCTGCCTGGACCTTTACCCCGACGAGTACCGCCTGGGCATCCACCAAAAAGCGAAAGCAGGGATCAACCGGTTGAGATAACTTTTTCTTTTTTTCTACCTAAGGTCCCAAAACGAACGGGGACGCTTCAGCACCACAATCGTATCGCGCAAGGTTTGCCAAAAATACCAGACGATGAGACCCGCTACCGGCAGATAAGCCAACCGACCGATCAGGAAAATCCACACCGGAAGGCTGACCGCCAACACCAGGGCCGTACGCAGGTAATTGAGCCGCCGCACGTGACGGTATGCGAAAAAGAGGTGAACGGCGCTGCCGAACTGCCACAGCCCCAATATGACCAGCATGGCGTTCGTCCATCGCCAACCGCCGGCCAGGAAGGCCAGCAGCACCAATGCCACGATCAGGATGGACTGACCCAGCAAGTCGACTTTCATTCTCAGGCGAGATATCATGTTTTTCGTTGTTTATGCTTTTGTCAAACCACATCGACGGAGCGCCGCTTTATCCGATCCCAATGATAATACATCTGCGGCGCATCACCAGCTTCTGTTCAAGTTTATTCCTATTAAGAAGACCCGCGAGCACATCAACTTGTTCAATTCTTCCAGGATTTAATGAAAGCCTGTTTTCGTCTGCTTCGACTGTTATCTGACAAAGAATACGGGCCGGCATGCAGCAATAATTTATACCTTCATTATTTTGTTCTGCTCAAAAACGCCTGTCATGAGGATATCCTCTGCGATCTTCGGATTATTCCTGCTTTTCCTGTCGGTGAGCTGTACCCCGGAAAGCTCCGAAAAAAATGAAAATATTCATCCCCGAACGGCCAATGATTGGCTTTTCCGGCAAAGGGCCTACCCCTCCGGCGCGATCGATCAGGAAGCGCTCAGAGCGGCAATCCGTTACCGCAAAGACCTGGAGCGGCAACCCGCCGCGACCCGCTCGCTGATGGTCAACGAATGGACCTTCGCCGGCCCCACCAATATCGGCGGACGGGTGACCGACGTCGAGGTGCGGATGGCGGCCTCCGACACCATCTATGTCGGCGCGGCTTCCGGAGGTATTTTTCGATCCTCAAACATGGGAGCTGCCTGGACGCCCGTTTTTGATGATGCGGCCAACCTGGCCATCGGCGATATCGCCCTGGCGCCCGGATCGCCCGGGGTCCTCTACGCCGGCACCGGCGAAGCGAATGCAGGGGGCGGCTCCATCGCGTACGACGGCGCCGGGGTATACCGGTCTGACGACGGAGGCGATACCTGGCAAAGCGTTGGGCTCGAAGGGGCCGGCAGCATCGGCCGGATGCTCGTCGATCCGGATGATGCCGACCGGGTTTACGTCGCCGCAATGGGTACCTTATTCGCCAATAATGCCCAGCGTGGCGTTTTCCGAACGACCGACGGCGGCGACACCTGGGAGCAGGTCCTTTACCTTTCCGACTCTACCGGCGCTATCGACCTGACTATGCATCCGGAGCAGCCGGAAATTCTTTACGCCGCGATGTGGGAACGGGTGCGACGCCCCGATCGCCGCCAATATACCGGCGCCACCTCCGGCGTCTACAAAACAGTAGACGGAGGCGACACCTGGATAGAACTGACCAACGGCCTGCCTGCACAACCGGCGCAAAAAGGGCGGATCGGACTGGCCATCGCCCCGTCCGAACCGGATATCCTCTATGCCGCCTACGCCGGAGAAAACGGCTACCTCAACAATATCTACCGATCGGCCGATGGCGGCCAGAACTGGTCGCCGATCAATACGCTTGGTATTTTCTCAGTCCCCTACGAATGGTGGTTCAACCGACTAGTCGTCAGCCCCGACGACCCGGAAAAAGTATTCTACATCGGCCTTGAGCTCAACGAATACCAGCCGGCGACGGGCATGTGGACGGAGCGCTTCCCGGGAACTCATGTCGATCAGCACGCCCTCTGGATACATCCGGACGATCCCGATTATATGCTGCTCGGTAATGACGGCGGCCTGCATTTCAGCGTCAACGGCGGCATCAGTTACGCCAAATTCAATAACCTGCCCATTACCCAATTTTATACCTGCGCCTTCGACTTCCAACTCCCGGAACGGCTTTACGGAGGCACGCAGGACAACGGCACCAACCGCACGCTGACCGGTGCGCTGGACGACTGGACGCGCATTTTCGGGGGCGACGGCTTCCGGGTAATCATCGACCCCACCGACAATAATTACGTCTACGCCGAATACCAGTACGGCAACCTGGGCCGATCGATCAATGGCGGCAACTCTTTTCTGCCGGCAACCGCCGGCATCAGCGGCGACGCCCGTCGGAACTGGAATACGCCGGTCGTTATGGATCCGTCCATTCCTTCAACCCTTTATCTGGGCGCCGAAAAGGTTTACCGCTCCACCGACCGCGCAGTAAGCTGGACAGCGATCAGCCCCGACCTCACCAACGGCCCCGGCGGCGGGAACCTGGTATTCGGCACTATTACCGCCCTGAGTGTCTCTCCCCTCGACGGGCAGGTCATCTGGGCCGGCGCCGACGATGGCAACGTCTGGGTAACGGAAAATGGCGGCGACAACTGGGCCAAAGTCTCGGAAGACCTGCCCGAACGCTGGGTGACCAGCATTGCCGCCGACCCGGAAGCGCCCCACGGGGCTTTCGTCACTTATTCCGGTTACCGTTTCGGGGAAAACATGGGGCATATTTATTATACCGAAAATCTCGGCAGCACCTGGTCGGACCGGAACGGCAATCTGCCCGATGTCCCCGTCAACGACCTCGTCGTCGATCCCGCCAACGGCAACCTTTACCTGGCTACCGACGTCGGCGTCTTTTATTCAATGGATAGCGGCGGCGCCTGGGACGTACTTGGCCAGGGATTACCTACGGTAGTCATCACCGACCTGGATTTACACACCCCCTCGGGCAAGCTGCTGGCCGGAACGTACGGACGTTCGATGTGGACGATCCCGGTTGCCGACCTGGTGGCTGTCGCAGCGGAAAGGCCGGCTCCGCAGCTTGCCGGATCGGTTTTCCCCAATCCTTTTCGGGAGCAAACCGTTTTGGAGCTTTTCGTCCGGGAAAACCATTACGTCACCATAGCGTTATTCGATGAGTCGGGCCGGAGGATACAGACCGTATTCCAGGGCACTCTGCCCCGCGGCGATCACCGCTTCGACCTGAACGGCGGCGGCCTCGCCCCCGGAATGTACCGGATAGAAGTGGTAACGCCCGCCGGCCGGCGCCACTGGTCAGTCATTAAATTCTGAATATGCTCGCCAAACGCATCATACCCTGCCTCGACATCAAAGACGGCCGCACCGTTAAAGGGGTCAACTTCGTCAACCTGCGCGACGCCGGCGATCCCATCGAGCTCGGCGCGCTGTACAGCGAGAAGGGCGCCGACGAGCTGGTTTTTCTCGATATTACCGCCACCCACGAAAAACGCAAAACGATGGCGGCCCTGGCCCGGCAGATCGCCCGCCACCTCAGCATTCCCTTCACCATCGGCGGCGGCATCCGCTCGGTAGCGGACGCCGGCGCCATGCTCGAAGCGGGCGCCGATAAGGTAAGCGTCAATTCCGCAGCGGTGCGGCGCCCCGGGCTGCTCGATGAACTGGCGCGCCATTTCGGCAGCCAGTTCGTGGTGCTTGCCGTCGACGCCAAAGCCGCCAACGGGGATTGGATCGTACACTTGAACGGCGGGCGCATCCCCACCGAAACGCGATTGCTGCCGTGGGTCAAAGAAGCCGAATCCCGAGGCGCGGGCGAAGTGCTCTTCACCTCGATGGACCACGACGGCGCCAAGCGCGGCTTCGCCAATGCCGTCACCGCCCGCGTATCGGAAGCGCTATCCATTCCGGTGATCGCCTCGGGCGGCGCCGGCGAGTTGTCGCACTTCTACGATGTCTTTACCACCGGCAAAGCCGACGCCGGGCTCGCCGCCAGTATTTTTCACTTCCGGGAAATCGAGATCCGCGACCTGAAACAATATTTGCGGGGAAGAGACATCGCCGTACGGATATGAGCAGCGGAGGATAGCTTTTCCCCAAAAACCCTACCTTCGCCTAAAAAAATATGCTTTTCGATAAGACGCAGGAGACGTTTCCGATCAAAAAGACGATGACCTACCTCTCGCATTGCGGGATCTCGCCCCTTTATCCCGGCGCGGCCCGCGCTGCGATCGCACTGCTGGAGGAGCAGCAACAATGCGGGAGCCTCACTTTCGGCGATTACTACCTTCAGCAACTGGACGCTTTCAAAGCGGCTTTCGGCCAGCTACTCCGAACCGACGCAGGCAACATGGCCGCCGTCAGGAACACCTCCGAAGCTTTGTCGATGGTCGCCAACGGCTATCCCTTTCAGCCGGGCGACGAAGTCGTTTCCTTCGTCCACGAATACCCGGCCAACCATTATCCCTGGCGGCTGCAAGAGCGGCGTGGCGTGACGGTGAAGATGCTCCGCAACATTCCCGCACGCAGCGACATCGACGAGTCGCTGGTCGGCCGTTGGTCGATGGCAGAACTGGAAAAGCTCGTCAGTCCCCGCACCCGCGTCATCGCGCTCAGCCACGTACAGTTTACGAGCGGCTTTGCCGCCGACCTGCCGGCGCTCGGTGCTTTCTGCCGGGAGCGCGGCATCGACCTGATAGTCGACGTCGCCCAGAGCCTCGGTTGTATGCCCGTCTTCCCGGAAGCCTGGAACATCGCCGCGCTGGCTTCCGCCGGCTGGAAATGGCTGCTCGGCCCCTTTGGGATCGGCGTTTTCTACACCAGCCCCGCGATGCGCGAAAAGCTGGCCATCACCCAGATCGGCGCCGAGACGATGCAGCAGGGCATGGATTTTCTCGACCATACCTGGAACCCGCACCCCACCGCCAGGCGCTTCGAGTACAGTTCTTCGACGGTGACGCATGTGGCCGCCCTCGCCGCCAGCGTCAATGACCTGCACAACACCTACGGACCGGAAGCCATCTTCCGGGAAATCGTGCGGCTGCAAGACGTTTTCCTGGAGCACCTCGATCAAGACCGGTACCAGCCGCTCCGGTTCGAGGGCGCCCACCGGTCGGCCATCCTGTCGGTATACTGCAAAAATCTGGAGCCGCTGCAGGAAAAGCTATCCGAGGCCAACATCGTCTGCACCGTACGCGGCGGCTTCCTGCGGATGGCCCCCCATTTTTACAATTCCGACGAAGAAGTAATGCGCCTGGCGGAGGTGATGAATAACTTCGCAATAGAGGGAGCCATGAATAATCCGGGCTAAGAGCTTGTTTGGAGGTAGTCATTTTGGCTGCAAAAC
>CAYQQU010000082.1:0-21821 GCA_964419545.1 uncultured Saprospiraceae bacterium
AACCTCACCCCCCCTTCACCACTCCCGTTTCCCCTCCATCCGTTCGATGACCTCTACTTCCCCCAGTCGGAACTTCACCGGCAGCCCGGCTGCTTTCTCCAGCTTCAGTTCGATGCGGCAAAAGAAGGCGAGTTCCTCAGCAGAGAAAACCCGGGGCAGGGCAGGAGCGGAACGGGAAAGCGGCCCCGCGGTGGGCGGATGCGGCGCACCGGCAGCGTGAAGGCCGGCAGCCGAAAAAGGCGAGGCGCCCCAATCAGGCAGTTGCGGCGCCGGGATGACCGTATCTCTGCGCAGTTCCGGCAGCGACCGACCGGCAATCGTCCAATTCGACTGGCCGAGCAGATCGCCGGCGGGCCATAATCCGAGAAACAGCGCTACCGCAATTGATTGAAAGATTTGCTTTGCCATGCTTTTAACTTTTCTCTTTTGCCTTGCTTCCCTGATAGAGTTCGTACTGGTGGAATTTACATTCTATTGCTCCGTTGAGCAGTTGGTGCTTGTTGGAAGCGCGCAATCCCAGTCGTTTCAGCGCTGTTTTGTTGCCGCTGATGATCCAGGCTTCGTAGCCGGTCCAAGCCTGTTTGAGGCGGTCGCCGATATTTTGGTAGAACGCGACGATATCGGGATGGCCGAGGCGCTCGTTGTAAGGCGGGTTCATCAGGAGGAATCCGTCGGCAGCCGGCGGCGCCAGGTTTTCGAATCGCTCGCGTTCGAAGGTGATCTTATCCTCCACGCGTGCGGCGAGCGCATTGCGGCGGGCGCTGTTGACGGCGCGGCGGTCCTGATCGTAACCGAAAATGGGCGGGCCTTCCTTTTTGATATTGTCGCGCGCTTCCTGTACTACCTCGCGCCAGAGCGCCGGATCGAAGTCGCGCCAGCGGAAAAAGCCGAACGATGGGCGGTACAATTGCGGCGGGATGTTGTAGGCCAGCATTGCCGCTTCGATGGGCAGGGCCCCCGAGCCGCACATGGGATCGACGAAAGGGCGCCGGCCGTTCCAGCCGCTGAGCAGGATGAGCCCGGCGGCGAGCACCTCGTTGAGGGGGGCGGCCAGGCCTTCGGTGCGATAGCCCCGCTTGTGGAGCGAATCGCCGGAGCTGTCGAGCGAGAGGGTGGCGTTTTGTTCGCTGACGTGCAGGTTGAGGCGTAAGCCGGGATTTTCGACGTCGATGCTGGGGCGGCGCCCGGTGCGTTCCCGAAACTGGTCGACGATGGCGTCTTTGGTGCGCAGGGCGGCGAATTTGGAGTGGGGCAGCACCTCGGAATGCGTCACCGCATCGACAGCGAAGGTGTCGTCGAGCCCCAGGTACTGCGACCAGTCGATCTTTTTGACGCGCCGGTACAGCTCGTCATCGTGGCGGACCTTAAACGAGGCGATGGGAAGCAGGATGCGCAGGGCCGTGCGCAGCCACAGGTTGGCCCGGTACAACAGCCGCCGGTCGCCGGTACAGCGTACGGCCCGGTTGAGCGGCTCGATACCGGCAGCGCCCAGGCGACGAAGTTCTTCCGCCAGCACCGGCTCCAGGCCGGCCATAGTCTTGATCAAAAAGCTTTGGTCATTCATCCAACAGGAAATATAACAAATCGTTATGGGCCTGCCAATCCTCTTCTTTTTCGCCGGCCTTCCACGGCTCGATACGGATGTTGTTCGGCGCATTGAAGTCCGCCAGGGCTTTTTCCAGTTCCGACCGCAGGCGCGCGAAAGAAGAACCGTGCGCTTCGTCATCGATGGCGATCCGCAGGGAAAGGTCCGGAAAATCGCGCATGACTTCGGCGATGAGGTGCAAATAGTAGTTCTTTTCCAGTTGATTGCCGTTCAGGTCGGTATACGACCATTTTTCCAGCACCGGCAGGTCGTTGACGAACTGAATGCCCGGCGCGTGGTCGGTGATGAATGCGGCGAGGGCTTTGGCGTCCGCCAATTCGGGAAAATCGGCCGCCATATCGAGGTCGGTTTCGGCCGGCGGCGTCAGCTCCGGAACGACCGGGCGGCGCGAGTCGTCGCAAGAAACCTGTTCGATGGGGCTGGCCCGGTCGATCAGCACATTGCCGTTATAGTATTGGAAAGGGGAGTCGGCGTAATATGCTTCTATCGTCAGGTAGGGGCAATGCACCTTCGGTTGAAAATAAAAGGTGTACAGGTTCCAGGAATCGTCGCTGACGGGCGGGGAAACGGCCAGGAGGACGCCCCGGTCGCACTGGCTTTGTCCGCCCCACATCCGGATGGTGACGGGTTTGTTGTAATTGGCGGATTTATTGGTTTTTCGGCTGACGCTGGTGTACTTCGCGGAGCGGGCTGCGTAAAGGGAAAGGGCGTAACACTTGCCTTTTTCAAGCGCTTGCGCCAGGGGCTGGCCGATCGCTTCCCAGGTGCCGTTGTCGCGCGTCACCATCCCGACGTAGGTATCGCCGTCAACGGCGCCGGTGGTGACGCCGAATACTCCGGTCGGATGGATATCGACCGGCGTTTCTCCGGCCTGGCCGCAATTGTCCCAGCCGGATGGGGGTTGGGCAAACCTCGGTTCGTCCTCGAAAGAGGGGTTTTGCAATTCAAATTTTTGGCCGAATGTAAAAAAAGAGGCGCCGAGAAAGAGGATAGAGAGGAGCGTTTTCATGATTTTAAATTTAGGAATTAAATTAATTTATTCCGCAAATTTAAAAAACAATAACCGGTTATCGGCGAGCCATTCGCGTTTAAAATCCCGGCGGCGCATCTTTCGCAAAATAATATTATTAGGGGCGTCGATCAGTTTTAGTTCTGATCGCAGTTCATTTTCCAGTTGGGCGGCGTCGGCGAGGTGTTCTTGTTCGTTGATGCCGATGTAAAGAGTCTGCTCCGGATATTTAGCCATAGCAGCAGCCAGCAGGGCGAGATAGTAATTGCGGTGAACGACCTTTTGACCGGCGTCCAGGTATATCCAGCGCTCCAGGGTCGGCTGGGTGGCGAGGAAACGCACTTCCGCGCCGAAGCGACGTATCCAGCCGGCCAGTTCTTCCGCTGTTTCCGGCAGTGTCGCAGCCACGGGCAGCCCTCGTTCCGCGGGAGTAGGGATCAGCGTTAGGGGATCGATCTCCTGGGTCGTGCTGTCACAAGGCCGGGGCCGGATCGGCTGCAGGAAGTCGATCAGCACATTACTGTTCGCATAGTTGCCGGTGCTATCGGCGAAATAAGCTTCGAAGATCAGGAACCGGCAATCGATCTCCGGTTGCAGAATGAAGGGGTACAGCCGCCAGTTGGTTTGTGTTACCGGCGGCGTGTAGGCCAGCAACTGGGCGCGGTTGCAGCGGGCGGAATCGGCGCCCCAGACGCGAACCAGGGCCGGCGCCTCGAAGTTGGCGGGCTCATTGGTGGTCCGGCTGACGCTCATATATTGTTCGGAGCGCGCGGCGTAGAAGGCGAACAGGTAGCACTCGCCGGCCCGCAGCGGGCTGGGCAGCGGCTGGCTGATGCTTTCCCAGGTGCCGTTATCGCGCGTTACCATCCCGATGTAGCTGTGGCCGTCGGCCGGCGGTTTGGTGACGCCGAAGGAGCCGGCCGGGTGCACGTCTACCGGCGATTCGCCGGCTTGCCCACAGTCGGTCCAGCCGCGCGGCGCGCGGCCGGGCACGGGCAGGTCTTCAAAAGATGGATTGGTGAGCGGGATGGACTGTCCTTGCCCCAGTAGGGAGAAAAGCAACAGCCAGCCGGCGAGCAAAAAGCGCTTCATGTGAAAGTGAATAGGTTCATCGGAATCAGAGCGCACATTTGCCCACTCCGATGAAGATGGCGATCCAAACAAGACCTTTCAGCAGAAAGAACAAAAAGCCGGCGACACCCAGTCGCTTGAGCCATCGCCTGGCCTGGACCAGGCGCCCCTCATTACCTTCTTTCTGCGTTTCTACGGGTTTTTCCATAATCATCAACGTCGTTCTTCATTTTAACGCAGCGAACCTGAAAATGGTTGGAGGCCGGATCAGGTTTGCAGCACGCCCGGGTTGAACGGCTCGACCGGTGCGTGCTGGGCGGCGGCGATGCCCATCGACAGGAAGCGGCGCGTTTCCCGGGGGTCGATGATGGCGTCGACCCACAGGCGGGCGGCGGCGTAATAAGGCGAGGTCTGCTTTTCGTAGCGCTCCGTAATTTCCTTGAGCAGGGTTTCCTCTTCCTGGCTGTCGAGCTCTTTGCCCTGTGCTTTCATGGCGCTCACCTGGATCTGCAGCAGGGTCTTGGCAGCCTGGGCGCCGCCCATCACGGCGATCCGGGCGGTGGGCCAGGCGACGATCAGCCGCGGATCGTAGGCTTTGCCGCACATGGCGTAGTTGCCGGCGCCGTAGGAGTTGCCCATTACGACTGTAAATTTAGGGACGGTGGAGTTGGCCACTGCGTTGACCATCTTGGCGCCGTCTTTGATGATGCCGCCGTGTTCGGAGCGCGAGCCGACCATAAAGCCGGTGACGTCGTGAAAAAATACCAGTGGAATTTTCTTCTGGTTGCAGTTCATAATGAAACGCGCGGCTTTATCCGCCGAGTCGGAATAGATGACGCCCCCGAACTGCATCTCCCCCTTGCCGTTTTTCACTACCTTTCGGTTGTTGGCTACGATGCCGACCGCCCAGCCGTCGATGCGCGCGTAGGCGCAGATGATGGTCTTGCCGTATTCCTTTTTGTACTGGGTGATTTTGGAATCGTCGACGATGCATTTGAGGATGTCGAGGGTATCGTACGGCTTGGTGCTGTTTTCGGGGAAATAGCCGAGGATGGAATCCGGGTCGACGGCCGGCGGCTGTACTTCGGTGCGATCGAAGCCGGCCGTGGGAAAATGTCCGATCTTATCGACCAGCTCGCGGATGGTGGTCAGGCAGGTGGCGTCGTCGGGCATCTTGTAATCGGTGATACCGGAAATTTCGGCGTGGGTAGTTGCGCCGCCCAGGGTTTCCTGGTCGACATTTTCGCCTATGGCGGCCTTCACCAGGTAGGGCCCGGCCAGGAAGATGGAGCCGGTGCCGTCGACGATGAGGGCTTCGTCGGACATGATGGGCAGGTACGCCCCGCCGGCCACGCAGCTGCCCATCACCGCGGCGATCTGCGGGATACCCATGCTCGACATGCGGGCGTTATTGCGGAAGATGCGGCCGAAGTGTTCTTTGTCGGGGAAAATCTCGTCCTGCATGGGCAGAAAAACGCCGGCCGAATCCACCAGGTAGATGATGGGCAGCCGGTTTTCCATGGCGATCTCCTGGGCCCGCAGGTTTTTTTTGCCGGTGATCGGGAACCACGCGCCCGCTTTGACGGTGGCGTCGTTGGCGACGATCACGCACCGGCGCCCGCTCACAAACCCAATGCCGACGATGACGCCGCCGGCCGGGCAGCCCCCGTACTCTTCGTACAGCTCGTAGCCGGCGAAAGCGCCGACCTCAAAAAAGTAGGAGCCCTCGTCGATCAGCGCGTCTACCCGTTCGCGGGCGGTCATTTTCCCTCGGTCGTGCTGCTTTTTGATGCGCCGCGCGCCGCCGCCTTCCCGGATCTTTCCGAGGCGGTGTTCCATGCGGGAAAGGAGCAGCTTAAAATGGTCTTCGTTCTTGTTGCGTTCGATATCTATTTTGGCCATATTCTCGGGTTGGTTAAAAGCAGCCCAAAGATAACAAAAAGGCAAAGCAGTGCCCCGAATGTCCCACATTGTCCCAATTTGTCCCAACGCGACGCCTCCCGGGGGCGTATTTTTGTAGGCAGAACACGCCATAAGACGAAGTCGGTTACCTCCTGCCGACCAGACAGTGATTTTTCACCTAGACCGATAAACAGGAAGAGCGGTCGGAACTTCACCGGCCAAACCGACAACCGCTTTTCAGGGTGGATTAATGATGCCTGCTCCGGATATTATCCGAATTTAAAGTAGTATTAAACCTCATAAAACCATGGAACGGATCAAGTATTTTTTGCCTCTCGCGGGCGTCATGATCATTGTACTCATTATGGCGATCGGCACCGGACCGGGGCCTGCCCCGTTGCCGGAACCGGTCGCTCCGGCGCCGACCTGGCCGGACGAAGGGTTCAACGCCCCGCTACAACCCGCTGGGACAGCGGCTGAACCTGCTTATGCACCGGACTCGCTGCCTCCCGAGCGGGAACCGTTGATACGAGCCCTGAAAATCCTGATCGAGGCCGATCGGCCCCCCAAAGACTAAAGACCAAAGACCAAAGACCAAAGACCCCAAAACTACCCCTAATCAACCGGAAAGGCATAATAATACTCTCCGGGATAATTCTCGTAGATGCCTTCCAACATCACTTTGCCGGCGGCGTTCTGCAGCACTTCGAGCAGTTCTTCCACATTGCCGACCTTTTGATTGTCGATGCGGGTGATGATGAAGCCCGGGTCCATATTGGTGCGTTCGATGCGGCTGCCGCGGTAGATGCTGACCACCTTGACGCCGACGGTTTTCAGGCGCCGGATCTCGGCCCGTGTCAGGTCGCGCAATTCGAAGCCGAGTTTGCGGAGGGCGGCTTCGTCGCGGGCGGCTACGACGTTGGTGCTGTTGCTTTTGTTCTTGAGGGTGACCTGGGCGCTCTGTATTTTGCCTTTGCGGATATACTCCACCGTGATGGTATTGCCCGGGCGGAAGCGGCCCACCTGTTCCTGCATTTCGGGCAGCGTTTTAGTTTTGACGCCGTTGATGCCGATGATGACGTCGCCGCGCTGCAGGCCGGCGTCGTCGGCGCCGCTATTGGGGGTGATCCGGGTGACGTAGACGCCTTCCACGGTTTTGAGGCCCAGTTCGCGGGCGCGGTCGCTGTCCATTTCGTCGATGAAGACGCCGAGCATGCCGCGCTGCACCATGCCGAAGTCGCGCAGGTCCTTGATCACTTTGCGGGCGAGGTTGGCGGGTACAGCGAAGGAGTAGCCTTCGTAGCGCCCCGAACGCGTGATGATGGCGGTATTGATACCGATGAGTTCGCCGTTGGTGTTCACCAGGGCGCCTCCGCTATTGCCGGGGTTGACGGCGGCGTCGGTCTGGATGAACGACTCGATGCGGTCCTGGCCTTCCAGGATGTCGATGCTGCGGCCTTTGGCGCTCACGATGCCGGCCGTCACGGTGCTTTCCAGGTTGAACGGGTTGCCGACGGCCATCACCCATTCGCCGATGCGCAGCGAATCGGAATTGCCGAATTCGAGGAACGGCATATTGCTCTTGACGTCGACTTTGAGCAGCGCCAGGTCGGTTGAGGGGTCGACGCCGATCACTTCGGCCGAAAACTCGCGTTTATCGCTGAGGGTCACTTCGATCTCGTCGCTGTCTTCGATGACGTGGTTGTTGGTGACGATGTAGCCGTCCGGTGAGACGATCACGCCCGAGCCCGAAGAGGTGCCCAGGGAATTGGAACTCCAGAAATCGAACCCGCCGCCCGTCTGTATCGTCTTAATGTTGACGACCGCCGGGGTGACGGCTTCGGCGGCGGCGATAAAATTGGTGGGCGCCGAAGACAAAAAGGTGCGCGGCCGCAGGCTGCTCAGCGGGTCATCGATAAAGTCGGTATATCGGGCCGGAATGGTTTCCCGGATAATGACCTCTTTCGGTTGCTCAAAAAAACGGTAAATGCCGATCGCCAGCAGGGCGCTCAGCAATGAGGTGGCCGCCAGTATGCCGTATTGCTTCATCTTCTGGGTCCGGTTTGCTTTTTTGCAGAAAAGATTTGCAAGTTATACGGAAAATAACAAAAAAGGAGACACCGGGCTTACTTCTTTTTTGCAAAATCAGCAAGCGGGATGCCTTTATTTGCTTTGCCGTAGTTGATTGTGCGAAGGCGATAAGTGATCAGGCTAATCGCTTACGATGGTGTCAGCTCGCCAAATTTCCTTCCTGAAAACAAATTCGCAATGGAATAGTTGAAGGGCAGCGGAATACCCCCAAAGATCAAACCGGCTGAATTTTTCAATGTTGGTCGGGATCAATCCATTGAATTATGTTCCACTGAAAGGCGTCCCGAAAATACCGACGGCCAATTCCGTCCAGATGAGCAAGAGCACGGCTAGTATAGCCAGGCTGATGGCAATCCGGTACTCGATTTTAGTTACTTTTCTGATAACAAAATCAATTGAGAGCCCCGTGCCGAGCAAAAGACCGCCAGCAATAGCAAAATCCAGCGGCGCCCAGTTCACTTCGTCCGTAAACGCCATCGCGATCAATGGGATTAGCAGGAACCCAATTACGGCGAGCATTATTCCGTTGAGTCTTTTGTCTTTCATGTTTTTGGATTTTGTAGCACTTTGTAATTCAAAGTTAATAAAAATCGAAATAGAAGCAAAGTTGTTTGGCCGGCGCCGGCAAAATTGTTTTAATTAACGGGATAAAGAGAAAACCTTTTTTTCGTCCGACTACTTATTTTGAATAACCAAATCAAAATTATTTTGTGACTGACAAGAAAGACCCATTCGACGGCGAATACATCGGCAACATCTGGGGCTGGCGCTTTTCCCTCATCGGCGCTATCGTCCTGGTTTTTATGGTCGGCCTGATGGTGTACCGCCACTATCAGCTCGACGTGCCTTTCGGGCAGCCGTCGCCGGCGGAGGAAGTAGTAGCCCCTGATTCGCTGATTAAAGATACCTTACAGTAAAACATGATCCCATTTGTCAAATACCACGGCGCCGGCAACGATTTTATTCTGATCGACAACCGCAATGAAAGGTGGCTGACCCGTAAGGATACGGCCCTTGTTGAGCGGCTGTGTCGTCGCCGCTTTGGCGTCGGCGCCGACGGGCTGATATTGTTGCAGAACCGCCCGGAGTACGATTTCGAAATGATTTACTTCAACGCCGACGGCCGCGAGAGCACCATGTGCGGCAATGGCGGGCGCTGTATGGTGGCTTTCGCCCATACCCTGGGCATCATCGGACCATCTTGTCGTTTTCTGGCGATCGACGGGCCGCACCGGGCGCTGATCGCCGGCGGGGAGGTAGAATTGCAGATGGGTGATGTGGCCGGCGTAGAGCGCTACCCCGATCATTTTGTGCTCGACACCGGCTCGCCGCATTACGTGCAATTTGTGGAAAGCCTGGAACAAGTGGACGTCGTAGAGGAAGGCCGCCGCATCCGTAACGGCGAGCGCTTTGCCGGTGAGGGCGTCAACGTCAATTTCGTCGAGATCACAGATGCCGGCCTGCAGGTCGCTACCTACGAGCGCGGCGTGGAAGATGAAACCTTGTCCTGCGGCACCGGCGTCACCGCAGCTGCGCTCGCTTTTTATCTGCACCGGCCCTGGCTGGCCGAACGGGAAATTGCCGTGCATACCAGGGGGGGCGACCTGCGGGTGCGCTTTGAGCATCATCCCGGTGAGACCTTCACCGATATCTGGCTGTGCGGGCCGGCGGTACGCGTATTTTCCGGTGAGGTGAGTAGGTAACCGAAAGCTGATTTTTATCATTTCCCCGGCCCTCGTTACTTCAGTATGGGCCGCAGGCACGATTACCGGCCGGCAGTGACCGACCTGCAAGTTCCGATCCTGGTGTTGCACGGCGCCAAAGACTTGCAGCCGGAGGCAGTCACGCGCGGCTTCGCCAGTGTTTTTCCGAACGCGAAAGTATTGGTCATCGAAGAAGCCGGTCACTTCCCGTTTTTCGAGAACCCGGGGCGTTTTGCAGCGGCGGTCGGCGATTTTCTGGGCAGCATGGACGCCGTCAGTTATGAGTAACCCAACCTCAACCTGGTGCTGGAATGACGGCCGACGCGTTCCCGTCGTCGACCACGGCAAGCGGTCGGCGTTGCGCCGGCAGGCGGATCGGGTCGGTGCTTTTCTGGATGTGGTGGATTGGGAGGTTGAGGTTGAGGGGGGAGAGAAGTTTTTTTCGAAAAGACCCAGCTGACCTTTCATCGCCCCTTTGCCAAGATTTTATCTTTGCCGGAAACCGCAAGCGATGACCATTAATCTGATCAGCGATACCGTTACCAAGCCCACGCCCGGCATGCTTGCTGCTATGATGCAAGCCGAGGTCGGCGATGATGTGTTCGGGCAAGATCCTACCGTCAATCAATTGGAAGCCCGCATGGCGGCCATGTTCGGCAAGGAAGCCGCCCTCTTTTGCCCGTCGGGTACTATGACCAATCAAATCGCCCTCAAAGTACACACGCAACCCCTCGACGAGGTGATCTGCGACCATTATTCGCACATCTACCAGTACGAAGTGGGCGGCTACGCATACAACTCGGGCGTCGGCATCAATCTGATCGAAGGAACCAACGGCAAGATCACCGCCGAGCAGGTGGCGGCCGCCATCAAGCCGGTGCACGACTGGCTGCCGCTAAGTAAGCTGGTAGTGTTGGAGAACACTTGCAACAAAGGCGGCGGCAGCTATTACACCCTCGACGAGATCCGCCCCATCCGGCAGTTGTGCCGGGAGCGCGGTCTGACCCTCCACCTCGACGGCGCCCGCCTCTTCAACGCATTGGTGGAGACGGGAGAAACAACAGAAGCCGTAGGCGAACAGTTCGACACCGTTTCCATTTGCCTGTCGAAAGGCCTGGGCGCCCCGGTGGGCTCCGTGCTGATCGGGGATGCCGATTTCATCCGGCGCGCCCGCCGCGTCCGCAAAGTGATGGGCGGCGGCATGCGCCAGGCGGGGTATCTGGCGGCGGCCTGCCTCTATGCGCTGGATCACCACATCGACCGCCTGAAAGACGATAACGACCGCGCGCGCCGCATTGGGGGAATCCTTGAGGAAATGCCTTACGTCACTGATGTGCGGCCCGTCCAGAGCAATATCCTCATCTTTGATGTGGCTCCGCCCCATACGGCTGCTTCTTTCCTGGACAAACTGGCCGCCTACGGCATCAACGCGGCGCCTTTCGGACCGCAGACGGTGCGCTTCGTTACGCATCTGGACGTGACGGAGGAGATGGTGGAAGCAGCGATTGCCGTGCTGAAAAAAATAGGGTAAACCCCGACAAAGCACTAGCCTTGTTCCTGCCGCCGTTTGATCTCGTCCCGGATTTCCGCGGCCCGTTCGTAGTTCTCTTCGGCGAGCACTTCGTCGAGCATTTTGTTGAGGGCGTCCATGGAGTAGGAGGAGAGGGAAGCGCCCTTGGGCGGAACGGTAGACACCTTTTTGGTGGTGGCGGCCGGTTGTTCTTCGGTTTCTTCGAGGACGACGCCGGCGGCGTCGAGGATAAACTCGTAGGTATAGATCGGGCAGGCGAAGCGCACGGCGAGGGCGAGGGCGTCGGAGGTGCGCGAGTCGATCTCGATGATCTCGCCGTCTTTCAGGCAGATGAGGCGGGCGTAGAAGATGCCGTCCAGCAGGTTGTTGATGATCACTTCTTTGAGCTCGATGTTGAAGGTGTCGAGCGTATTTTTGAAGAGGTCGTGGGTGAGGGGGCGGTTGGGGGTCATGCGCTCCATGGCGACGGCGATGGCCTGGGCTTCGAAGCTGCCGATGACGATGGGCAGGCGGCGGCTGCCGTTTTGTTCACCCAGAACGACGGCGTAATTGTGGG
The DNA here is from genome assembly GCA_964419545.1 of uncultured Saprospiraceae bacterium. Lineage (GTDB taxonomy): Bacteria > Bacteroidota > Bacteroidia > Chitinophagales > Saprospiraceae > CAYQQU01. Next base: position 11,470 of record CAYQQU010000082.1, read on the forward strand.
ATTGCGTGACACTATGGGAGAGGGCGACAATGTCCAGTTCTATCTTCTTCATAGAGAAGCTCAGGCTTGGTTCCGAATAAGTGCGCGAGGAAAAGAACACCTACGCAATGACTCTCGGAAAGTTACGATGAAAATGCAAAAATCTCAAACTTCGTCTAAGGAGGCGCAAAGGTAAGAAAAAGTCTGTATTACCGGCTAGGCCTTTTCTCTTTTCTGCTTGGCTTCTTCCCAGAGCGCGTCCATCTCCCGGAGGCTCATTTCGCGCAGGTCGCGCCCGGCCTGCGCCTCGATGTATTCGAAGCGCCTTTTGAACTTTTGGTTCACGCGTTCCAGCGCCGTCTCGGGGTCGATATGCTGAAAGCGGGCGTAGTTGATGAGGGAAAACAGCACGTCGCCGAATTCTTCTTCACGCTTTTCCTGGGGCAGGTTGTCGTCCAGCGCCTCTTGCATTTCGGCGAGCTCTTCTTTCACCTTTTCCCATACCTGGGCTTTATTTTCCCATTCGAAGCCCACCTGCGCCGTCTTTTCCTGCATGCGGTATGCTTTCACCATGGCGGGCAGGGAGCGGGGCACGCCTTGCAGCACCGATTTTTTCCCGCTTTTGAGTTTGAGTTGTTCCCAGTTTTTCTTGACGTCTTCCTCGCTGTCGACCTGGACGTCGCCGTAAATGTGGGGGTGGCGTTCCACCAGTTTGTCGCAGACAGCGTGGAGCGCGTCGGCGATATCCCAGGCCTGCTTTTCGCTGGCGATCCTGGCGTAGAAGACCATGTGCAGGAGCAGGTCGCCCACCTCTTCTTTGACCTCCCCGAGGTTGTCGTCGAGGATGGCGTCGGCCAGCTCGTAGGTCTCCTCGATGGTCAGGTTGCGCAGGCTTTGCAGGGTCTGTTTGCGATCCCACGGGCATTGCTCGCGCAATTCGTCCATGATGGTCAGCAGGCGACCGAAAGCATCGAGCTTTTGCTGCTTGGTGTTCATTTTTCTCCTATTTTTGCGACCCTGCAAAGGTAAGCGCCCGAATCCTAATAAGGGTTAATTTCTTGTAATAAAAAGCTGGGCGCCAAACCGGAAGCGGGCAGCATTTGTTGAACAACAAAAAGAAAACACGACCATGGAATTTTTATATGTGCTGGCTATTGTCTTCGGTGTCTTCGGCATTTCTTTCGCCCTCATCAATATTCGCCACATCTTCACCGGCAACGAGTTCCGGGGCACCTGCGCAACCAATAATCCGATGCTGAAAAACCAGATCGGCGACTGCACCGTTTGCGGCAAAAAGGCCGACGAGGAGTGCAAGATGCCGGAAACGGGCAGACAAGCCGGCGCGCGGGCGTGACGGAATGTTTTCGGGTGATTGATCCCCCCTCCCGGTCTCGGAAGTTTCGCAAATTTCAGGATTTAACCCGTCTCCTGAGCGATCCGTTGAAAACGTAGAACTGAAGGAGTTTTACAAAACGGTTGTTCAGTACGCCTGCATCGACAGCATGACCAGCGTACAAGCCATTTCCACTTCGATGCCCTGCTCGCGGGCCAGTTGCGCCAGTTCCCGGTTTTCCGCGCCGGGGTTGAAAATGATGCGCCGGGGTTTCAACGAAAGCAAATAATCGTAATACTCCTGCTGCCGCCTGGGGTTGAGGTAGAGGGTGATCGTATCGATACCTTCGAGAGCGGGTTTACCCTGAATGAGTTCCACACCGTCGATATTGCCCTCGCGGTTGCCCAGCGCCACCACTTCATGGCCCGCCCACACCAATTGCCGGACAGCGGAATGAGCGATGCGGGCGGGGTTGGGCGAGGCGCCGAGCACGAGTGTTTTTTTCATGGAAGGAGCTTTGATATAAAATAACAGAACCGGAAAGCTTCAAACACTTTCCGGTCCTTTCAGGTTGGTAAAATTTTATCTTTTCCCTTACACCATCAGTCGGATCGGGTCTTCGAGAATGCCCTGCAGTGTTTGCAGGAAGGAAGCCCCTTTGGCGCCGTCGACTACGCGGTGGTCGCACGAGAGCGTCACTTTCATCATCTTGCCGGGGACGATCTCGCCGTCCTTGACGATGGGCTTGTCGATGATGCCGCCCACGGCCAGGATGCAGGCGTCGGGCGGGTTGATGATGGCGGTAAATTCTTCGATGCCGAACATGCCGAGGTTGGAAATCGTGAAGGTATTGCCCTGCATCTCTTCGGGCTGCAGTTTGCGCTGTTTGGCGCGGCCGGCAAATTCTTTTACTTCCGTATTGATCTGGGAGAGCGTCTTCATATCAGCGTAGCGGATCACCGGCACCAGCAGGCCTTCGTCGATGGCGACGGCGACGCCGATATTGACGTCGTGGTTATAGCGGATCTTATCTTCCATCCAGGAGGCGTTCACTTCCGGGTGGAGGCGCAGTGCGGCCGCGCACGCTCTGATGATCAGGTCGTTGAAGGAGATCTTGGTGGGCGCCACTTCGTTAATGCGCTTGCGCATCTGCACGGCCTTTTCCATGCTGATCTCCAGCGTCAGGTAGAAGTGGGGCGCGGAGAACTTGCTCTCGCTCAGCCGTCGCGCGATGATCTTGCGCATCTGGCTGATGTTTTTATCCTCGTAGTTGGCTTCGCCGCCACCGCCGACGAATGCCGGTATTTGCGGCGCTTCTTCTTTGGGTGCGGCGGGCTGGGGCGCCGGTTGCGGAGCCGGTGCGGCGGGTGCTTGCGCCGGCGCCGACTTTTGCTTTTCGATCTGTTCTTCGATGTCGCGTTTGACGATGCGACCGTTATCGCCGGAGCCCTTGATGTTGGCCAGGTCGATGCCGGCTTCGCGAGCCATGCTGCGGGCCAGGGGCGAGGCTTTGATCCGGTCGTCGCCTTGCGGGGCCGGCGCGCCGGCGGCTGCTTCTTCCTCTTCTTCAACGGGCGTTTCCGTATCGAATTGGTCCATGGGCGAAGGCGCTTCGCTCTGGCCGTTGCCTTCGCTGCCGCCCTGATCTTTTTCGGCTTCTTCCAGGATCTTTTTCCAGTCTTCGCCTTCTTCACCGATGATGGCGATGACGCCGTCGATGGGCACGGGGCCTTCTTTTACCGCGATGTGTAAGAGGGTGCCGTCAAAGAAGCTGTCCAGCTCCATGGTGGCTTTATCGGTTTCGACTTCGGCGAGGGTCTCGCCGGCTTCCACTTGTTCGCCTTCTTCTTTCAACCATCCGATGATGTTGCCCTCTTCCATCGTATCGCTCATCCGGGGCATGCGAATGACTTCAGCCATAGTGAACTCTTTTTAGGTTAGTTTGGTGCTTTTGCTCGAAAGTGTTAGTGGGCCGTTTCGGCCCAAAGTATGGGTAGCACCGCACAAAAATGCAATATTTTCCAAGTTAAGGATTACAATTGGAAGAAAAAATGTCCGAAGTGCGTATTTGCTGCTCTTTTCATTGCCAATTGTCACTTCTTTTGAACAAGCCCCTCCGGGAAAGGTTTGCTCCTCTTTTCCGGCTTTTTACCTAATTTTGCGGCTATGAATTTTTCATCCAAGCTCATCGAGGAGGCGGTCAACGCTTTTGCCACGCTGCCCGGCATCGGCCGGAAAACGGCGCTGCGCCTGGTGCTGCACCTGGTGGATCAGCCCCTGGAGCATAGCGAGCAATTTGCCGACGCCCTGCTCCAACTGCGCCGCGGCATCAAACAATGCGAGCGCTGCCACAACCTTTCCGACGAGCGCCGCTGCGTGATCTGCGCAGACAAGCGCCGCGATCAGTCGGTGATCTGCGTGGTGGAATCCATCCGCGACGTGATGGCCATCGAAGAGACCGGCCAATACCGCGGGTTGTACCACGTCCTGGGCGGCGTCATCTCGCCCATCGAAGGCGTCGGCCCCGGTGATCTGAATATCGATACCCTGACCCAGCGGGTGGCCGACGGGGAGGTGAAAGAGATTATCATGGCCATCAGCCCGACGATCGAAGGGGACACTACTATTTTTTACTTGTCGAAACAACTGCGGGACCGGGAGGTGAAGATCAGCACCATTGCGCGGGGGGTGTCTTTTGGCGGAGAGTTGGAGTATGCGGACGAGCTGACCCTGGGGCGGTCGATTGTGGGAAGAATCCCGTATGGAAAGTAGGAAGATCAAAGAGTTAAAAGTTTTGGGGAACGGATCACCAGCAAATGAAGCTTACCGTCGTCATTGTCAACTACAACGTCAAGTATTTTCTGGAGCAGGTGCTGTTGTCGGTGCGCAAGGCGGCGCAGGGGCTGGCGGTGGAGGTGTACGTCGTTGACAACAACTCGGTAGACGATTCGGCGCCGATGGTGCAGGAGAAATTTCCCGAAGTGCGCCTGATCGCCAACCGCGAGAACGTCGGTTTTTCGCGGGCCAACAACCAGGCGATCCGCATTTCTTCGGGGGAGTACGTGCTGTTGCTCAATCCGGATACGGTGGTGGAGGAGGATACCTTCGAAAAGTGCATCGCCTTTATGGATGCTCATCCCGAAGCCGGCGGGCTGGGCGTGAAGATGATCGACGGGTCGGGGAAGTTCCTGCCGGAGTCCAAGCGCGGGTTTCCGTCGCCCTGGGTGGCTTTCTGCAAGACCTTCGGGTTGTCGGCGCTTTTTCCGCGCTCGCCGGTTTTCAACCGCTACCACCTCGGCTACCTCGATCCCGACGAGGTGCACGAGATCGATGTGCTGGCCGGCGCGTTCATGCTGATGCGGCGTTCCGTGCTGGATGAGGTCGGCCTGCTGGACGAGGCTTTTTTTATGTACGGCGAAGACATCGACCTTTCTTACCGCATCGTGCAGGGCGGCTACAAGAACTACTATTTTCCGGAAACGACCATCATCCACTACAAAGGCGAGAGCACCAAAAAGGGCAGCCTCAACTACGTGCGCACTTTCTACAACGCGATGATCATCTTCGCCCGCAAGCACTTCCGGGGGCGGCAGGCCCGCCTTTTTGTGCTGATGCTGCAGGCGGCCATCTATCTGCGGGCGTCGCTCACCCTGCTGGTGAATACCGCACGCAAAGCGGCGCTGCCGCTGCTGGACGCCGCGGTCATCTTCGCGGGGCTCTTCTTCCTGCGCAACTTCTGGGCGCGCTACTACTACCGCGATCCCGACTATTTCGACGATTCTTTCTTGTACTTCAACGCCCCGCTCTACATCCTGATCTGGCTGACCTCGGTTTACTTCAGCGGCGGCTACGACGAGCAGAGCAACCTGCGGCGCCTCATTCGCGGCCTCTTCGTCGGCGCCATCCTGCTGGCGGCGGTGTACGGCTTCCTCGACCTGGAATACCGCAGTTCGCGCGCGCTGGTCGTCCTGGGGGCGATCTGGGCGGTGGCGGCAACGGTGAGCGTCCGGCTGCTCCGGCACTTTTTGCGGTACGGCAACTTCGACGTCGGGCGCGACCGGCCCCGCAACCTCGTCATCGTGGGCAGCCGGGAGGAGAGCGAACGCGTGCTGGGGCTGCTGCACCAGGCGGGCGTACAACCCAACTACATCGGCGCGGTCGGTCCGGCCGCCGGCGCCGATCCCCGCGTGTATCTGAGCAGCCTCGACCAACTGGAAGAGGTGGTGCACATCTACCGCGTGGATGAGGTGATCTTCTGTTCGCGCGACGTCTCGTCTCAACAAATTATGCACTGGATGACGCGCCTGGGGCCGGCGATCGCCTACAAGATCGTCCCGGAAGAGAGCCTGAGCATCATCGGCAGCACTTCCAAAAATACGGCGGGCGAGTTGTATACCATCGATATCCGCTTTCGCATCGCCTATTACCTGCACCGCCGCAACAAGCGACTGCTGGACCTGGGGCTGGCGGTGTTGCTCCTGGCTACGCTACCGTTGCAGGTGCTGCTGGTGCGGCGGCCGGCGGGCCTGGTGCGCAATATCTTCGCCGTGCTGGTCGGCCGCCGCTCCTGGGTGGGCTACGCTCCGCTCGACGATCCGCCCTACGACCTGCCGCCGCTGCGGCCCGGCCTGCTCTCGCCGCTCGACGCGCTGCGGGTCGGCGACCTGAACCGGGAGACGATCCACCGGCTCAATTTCCTGTACGCCAAAGACTACCGGGTGACGGATGATCTGGAGATCATTTGGAAGGGGTATCGGGGGCTGGGGAAGTAGGGCTTCGTAGTTGCGTACTATTTGAAAGCGCCTGAAACATCTGTTTTCAAATTCAATTAGAAGCTGCTATTTTAAGGCATCAAGAATAAATCTTAGAACAATGACCTCGGTAACTGCATTCTGCTTCGTATTATCTTTCCTTTTGCTCTCCGGTTGAGGTCAACCGCCTGCAATTTTCTCTGGACGACGGATGCAGCTACGACGCTTCGGCACTGCCGGGAGAAACCATCTACAGCTAGTTGTAGCTAATTGAACTCCATGAAAGCTTGTACCCTCTGTTCCTGTCGGGGTTCAAAATAATATTCGCCTGCCATCGGCAGCCATTATTCTGGTGAAAAAAGACCGCCGCCCGCAGGCGGACGGTCCTCGAAAATAATACTCGGAATTTTTAGCCTGGATTAGTCATGGGGGCTGCGTCATGACGGTTGACAGGCTTGCGTTCGCGCACGCAAGCGCTACGCAGGCGCCTGCCTGCGGTCAGGTATCTCCTATACGGTGGTTATCGACCAACGAACTAACCCAAGAATGGCGGCCGGCAATAGATCTACCCATGAATATCCGGGCTAGAACAAGCGCGACAGTATTTCCTGCCTCGCCTTTTTGCGCAGCTCCTCATAGCTCTCGTACTGCTCCTCGGTAAGCAGGGCGCGCAATTCCTTCTCTTTCTCCTTGTTGATCGATGTCCCCCGGAAATAAGCGCTGACCTTACTGAGCCCGGGGTCGATGATCTCCCGTTGGATGCGTTCGGCGTATTTGAGGTTTAGGGCGTCGACGGCCGGTACCTGGTCAGGGCGCAGGGGTATTTCCCGCTGCATGCGTTCGGTGAGGCGGTCGGCGCGTTCTCGCGGGGCGCCGTAATCGGAGGTCGACTGGGCGGTGAGACGCCAGCCGAGGGCGAGGAGCAGGGAAAGCAGGATATACTTTTTCATGCAGGTTGTGTTTTAAGTCGGATGATTCATCTATTTCGAAGCCAAACTGCTCGCCATTCTTGCGTTTGCTCGTCGGGCGAAGGCAAGCCTGATAATCATTTTAGCTTCTCATGACCTATGAATAATCCGGGTTGAGGGTGGCTGATTTTATGCGGTTGAAGGTAGTGCGGTATTCCGGGTGGTTGGTGCCCATCACAGTGTCCCAGAAGTTGAAGTACAGCCCGTAGTTGCAGCCGCTGCGGTGGTGGTGCATGTTGTGATGGGTAGAAGTATTGAACCAGCGGAATACCGGATGTTCGACAAATCCCCGTGGGAATATTTCGTAACCCAGGTGGCCGATCACGTTCCAGGCCAGCGCCCAGGTGGCGAAGAGCAGCAGGGCGATGGGGTGAAAGGGCGTCACCAGCACCGCGAGCGGTACGATGGCGATTTCCAGAAAAGCTTCCAGCGGGTGGAACGAAAGGGACGCCCAGGGCGTAGGGTTATCCGATAAATGGTGCACGCGGTGAAAAACGCGGAACAGCCGCGGATGGTGTAACAGCCGGTGCATCCAGTAGAAGTAGGTGTCGTGTAAGACGACCAGAAAAACAAAAGAAAAGACCAGGTAGCCCCAACCGTATTCATTTATGTCGAAGTAAAGGCGACTATAACCGGCCAGCCGCAAAAAATAGAGGCCTACGCCGATCAGCGCAAAAACGAGGGCAGTGGCGGCAGAGTGGCGAATTTCTCCCCAGATCCTCCTTCTTTCAGGACGACGCGCCTGGATCTTCCAGGGTTGTAACTGCTTTTTCCACAGTACGTAGAACAACAAAAAGGCGGCGCCGGCAAGGGAGGCGTAGCGAAAGAAGACAGCCAGGGCGGCGAGCAACCAGCCGGTGAGCAGGCCGAATGTTTCGATGAGGTAATACATGGCGATTATTTTTTACAAAAGACGACCGGCGCAGAGGCCGGTCGTTGGGATTGAATTTCCGGGCGCGTGAGCTTCCGGGGGGATATGTTCGGGATTTGTTGTTTGGTTGTACCTGTTTAGCCGCTCTCCTATAAGAGGGCATTTTCGCCCTTTGGGGCCGGGGAAAAACCAGGCATTTTCGACTGGTTAAAATGGGGGCTAAACAGTTACGTTTGGTTTTCGGAGCAAGGTAGTTTTTGAAGCTTACAGATCGATTTCAAACGTTTCGCCGTTGATGGTGACGAGGGCCTGGCCGTCGCCGAGGAATTCGATCTCGCCGACGATCTCAAAGTTGGTCCCGCCGGTGCCGGCGCCCGTCAGGGTGAAGGTGGCCGTCCCGCTGTCGATGCGGTAGTTGCCTTTATTGACGCGCAGTTCCTGTACGGCGATATCGAGCTGGGTGGTCAGGGCGTTTTGGTTGCGTACCTTAGAGATCTGCGAGCCGCTGCGAGTGTAGGAGCCGTTGAGTTCGTAGTACGTGCCGAAGAGCAAATTGTCGACGAACCAATCGCTGCTGGCGTTATCGTCGGAGATCATACGTTGCGTTTCGTAGTTGCCCTGGGCGGTGCGGCTGAAGTCGAGCGAAACGGGAATGTCATTCTCGTTGCAATTGACCGTCCACAGCCAGCTGGTCGTATAGTTGGCGGTGATGAAGGCGTTGTCGACGTTGCGGGTCACGGTGGAGTCGCCGGTGAGGCCGCAGAAATCGTCGGGGCCTTTTTCCTGGTATTGCTCGGCCGTCCGGGCAGCGTCTGTTGCTTCCTGGGCGACGCCTTCGGAGCCGCTGGTCAGGGCGCCTTCGACGATAGCTACGGCTTCCTCACTGGTGATGGGGTCCGAGTTGAGGTTCGTGTCGTCGTCCTGGTTACAGGAAGCGAGCAAGCCGGCTAAGAGCAGTAAAGGAAGCGAGCGCAGTACGTTTTGGAGTGAAAAGCTGAACAGAGTTTTCATGATCTTTAGTTTGTATTGGTTTTGTGTGAAAGAAAAACAATTTTTGCTTGACGATTACAAAGAAAGGAGGAAGCGGCCGGGGTTGAAAAAATATTCAATCACCGGCGCTCACCTTTCAACCAACGGGCGGTTCTCCGGTATGATGCCGTTCGTAGATCAGAACGAACCATTCGTTGAAACCGAAAGGCTGGAAGGTGCGGTTTTGTTAGCTTTGGCTGTACCTGAAAATCATGTGACCAGATGATGGGAGCTCGCCGAAAAAATGGGAAAAGGGGCATTGCGCAGTGGCCCTTGAATCGCGATCTGGAGATTGTGCTGCACGTGGTCAGCTGGGTCCTGATCGCGCTGACCTTCGCTCAGGTTTTTGAGCGCTTTTTCGGGTTCGAGATGAGCATGCTGCGCGGCGTAGCCAACACCTTGCCTATGGTGATTCTGTTTTACGTCAATTTCTGGCTGGTGAACCGTTTTTTGGAAAAGAACCGCTTTTTGTCGTATGTGCTGTCGGTCGGAATGGTCTTTATGGCGATGACCGTCCTGCGGGTGCAGATCAATTTATTGTTTCCGGAAATCGACCCGATGCAGGTATTGCTGAACCAGAACACGGGCGGGCAGTACGGCGCCGTATTCACCAATTTTACGGCCGTAATGATCAGCACCTTCTACCAGGTGATGCTCAACCGCTTTCGCAACGAGCAGCGCAACCTGGCGATCATCAGCGAGCAAAAGGAAGCACAGCTGCAGTTTTTGCGCGGGCAGATCAATCCGCATTTTCTGTTCAACACCTTGAACAACATCTACTCGCTGGCGGTGGTCAAATCGGACCAAACGGCCGATATGGTGCTGCGCTTGTCCAAACTGCTGCGTTACGTGATCTACGATGGCCGTGCGGGACAGGTGGCGCTGGCGCGCGAGTTGGCGCACATTCGCGAGTTTGTCGCGCTGTTCCGGATGCGCAGCGAAACGGAACCCGATATTGCCATCGACGTAGAGGGCAGCCCGGAGGGTTTTCTGATCGAGCCGATGATCCTGATCCCGATCGTCGAAAACTGCTTTAAACACTGCGATTTCGACATCAATCCGAATGCTTACGTGCGGATCGGCCTGCGCGTGCAAAGCGGGCGCCTGGCCTTTTTTACCGAAAACACCAAAGACGATGCCGACAAGCAAAAAGATCAGGTGGGCGGTGTCGGCCTCGAAAATATTCGCCGCCGCCTGGAGCTGAAATACCCCGAGCAGCACCGGCTGGTGATCGACGAACAAACCGACCGCTTTACCGTCCGGCTGGAACTGAACGAGCTGGAACCAATAAGAGAGAGACCGGCGAAGCGGTAGATTCAGGATATCCCGTACCTCGGCGCGGCGATGCCGGGAAAACCAACGGGCTACCGATATTTGGCGCCGCTGGCGCCGTGTGCGGCTCAAAGAGAATAGATAGAATT
>CAYQQU010000083.1:0-21732 GCA_964419545.1 uncultured Saprospiraceae bacterium
GACCGGGGCTTATTCACGCTTTGGTGGTAGGGGCGCAGACATTCCTTTGAGTTGGGGGCAATTTAAATTAAACCTTTGAAAATTTGAAGGGTCTAAGAGCTTGTTTGGAGGTAGTGCTTTTGAAGCGAAAAACTCAGATTTTGGGTTCTCCCGAAGGGATTTTTCCGGCTCATAGCAGCGCTACGGGTCGGAAAAATGCCACAGGGAGGTTCCAAAAGCTGGGTTTTGCAGCCAAAATGACTACCTCCAAACAAGCTCTCAGTCCGAAAAAAAACGTATATTGAATATTGGTGTTTGTCAATCGACAAACCTGTTCGCGTCAACGCATTAAGACGCTGCACTTTCGGCAAATTCTACTCTCAACAAAAATAATCCCACTGACCTGCCCCCTTTAGGGCAGCCGGTAAACGAAAGCAAGCCGGAAAGGCAGCGCTGACGGCAAGCGCGATCAACGAACACTCAACCCCTCAACGCCATGGATCTATTATTCTTGGCTTATGCCAACAGCCGGGAAGCTCCGTTGCCCACTCTCCGGGAAGAGGAGGAGAAAGTCTACGAGCTCTTGTCCCGCCGGGCAGCGCAACGCCATTTCGTCTTACACCGCGACGCTCATACCGATCTTGGAAAAATAGCCGAATACCTCATTCGCTTTCGTGAGGATCTGACTTTCTTTTCATTCAGCGGCCATGCCGGCCGTGATCAGCTTTTGCTCGACGACCGTGAGGCGCGCTCTGCCGGCATTGCCGAGCTGTTGGGCCAGTGTCCGCGCCTCCAGTTGGTGCTGCTCAACGGCTGCTCTACCGCCGGGCAGGTGCGCCGGCTGCTGCAGCTGCCGAATTGCCCCGCCGTCATTGCCACCAGTGCGCCGGTAGCGGATTTTGCGGCTACCCATTTTTCGATAAGTTTTACGCAGGCTTTCGCCGAACAGGGCGCCACCATCGATGAAGCTTTCACCGCCGGCCTCGCCGCCGCCCGGACGGCGAGCGCGTCCGTGCCATCCGATACTCCGCGCGGGGTGGCGCTCCCCGATAGCGGGCCTGCGCCGCTCTGGGGCGTCTACACGGCCCGGGGTTACGAAAGCCGGTTGGATTGGCGACTGCCGCTCGGCGAAGCCCGGCCCCGCAGCGCCGACCTCGCGCCCAATCATTTTCTGGTGCGCGGGCTCCTGGAGAGCCTGGCGCCCTTTGACGAAGACATCAAGCAACTGCGCAAAGCCCAGAATGCCGCCGCGGGCTATCCCGGAGCGAAAAAAAGCCCCGCCGATCGCCGGCGCCGCTCCGCTATCCTCAAAAGCCTGCCTTTCCCCATCAGCGTACACCTGCAGAAGTTGCTGGCCAAACGACGGGCCAGCATGGAAGGGCACGACTTCTACGATGAATTCGGCCCCAAGCGCCTGCAACAGCTCCTGCATACGTACGATACGGTGATCGAACTGCCGGCCTTCGTCTTGTTGTCACAGCTCTGGGATGCGCTGGCGGACGAAAAAGAACTGCGGATCGACGAGATCGAACGGCAGGTGATCCACGATTATTTTCACGCGTCCTTTGAAGACCGGTTGCGCCGAGTTTTCTTTCCCCTGATGCGCACGGGCCTGCGGCTGCTGGAAAACCACGGCATTACCCCCTTTGTGCCCGAACTCGCCAACCTGCCCCTCGCCGACGATACTTCCTTTTACGACGCCTGCCAGGCCGTCGCCCTCCTTCGCACTCGCCTGGCGGAGGGCCGGATCGACGACTGGGCCGAAGCCTGCATCACCGCCGAAGAAAAACTGACCGGGGTGTTGGGCCAATTCGGGTTCCTCGCCCGCTACGCCCTCGTGTCGGTGCGCAATATCGACGTGCTGCGCAACCGCCACATCCGCACCCCCAACTACCTGCATCGCCTGGTGCGCCTGGTGCAGCACTTCTCGGAAGACCCCACCGAAGAGGTGGAGCTGCTGGAAGACTTCCTCGACAACGCCTCGGTGCTGCTGATGAAAAAGGAACCGCTGACGGGCCAGAATCGGTTTCTCAACCTCACGCCCTTCATCATCGACGAAAACGCCTACGTCGAGCGCGCCGAAGACCACAAACTGTACTATCTTCACCGTTGCGAACCCGGGCGGCAGGCCTATTGCTTCCGGCATATCTACAAACCCGACGACCGCCTGCTGTGGGTGGAAAAAGGAGGGTACCTGGAAGAATTAAATCATCAGTTCGACGTTTTTCTACAATTATTAGCTGACCAAGCGGTCCGAACCTTATGAGGAGCCCCTTCAAATTCCTGGATGCTTATACCGTCGCCGATAAAGCGGTCTTTTTCGGGCGCGACGCGGAAAAGGAGGCCCTCTACGACCTGGTTTTCCGCACCCCCCTCATCCTGGTGTACGGCCTCTCGGGCACCGGCAAAACGAGCCTGATCCAGTGCGGGCTGGCCGGTAATTTCGACGGACCGGAATGGTTCCCCTTTTACGTCCGGCGCCAGAACGATATCAATATTTCATTGCGCCATGCATTGCGCGCCGAATTGGAAGACCCGCCGCCCAATGCCGGGCTCCCCGAGCTGGTGGGCGAGCTTTTCGCCGAATACCTCAGTCCGGTCTACCTCATCTTCGACCAGTTCGAAGAACTGTTCATCCTGGGCAGCCCGGAGGAACAGCAACAGTTTGCCGAAGATATTCGTCAGCTCCTGGCCGCCGAACTGAACTGCAAGGTGATCCTCGTAGTGCGCGAAGAATACCTGGGGCGGCTCTATCCGCTGGAGAAGGCCATTCCTTTCCTTTTCGACTACCGCCTGCGCGTGGAACCCATGAACAACAACCGGGTAAGCGAGGTGATCCGCTCTTCCTTCCGGCAATTCCACATTCAGCTGGAACTCCCGGCAGAGGACCGCATCCAGGAAATTATCGATAATATCAGCGGCGGCCGGTCGGGGATCCCGCTGCCGTATCTGCAAATCTACCTCGACCACCTCTGGCGCGCCGGGCAGCGACAGGAAGAGAAAAACGGCGCAGACCATCCGCCGATATACCTTTCGTCGACAGACATTCAGGGCCTCGGCCGCATCGAAGGCGTACTGGAAAAATTCCTGCGCCAGCAACGGGAAGAGCTGCAGGCGGAACTGGAAGGTCGATACGCCGGCCTGCCGGAAGACGCCGTGACGCGCATCATCGATGCTTTTGTGACGGCCGAAGGCACCAAACGGCCGGTCCGCTTCCGGCGAGAGGCCGACACCCGGCTCATCCGCCTGGAGCCCGACGTGCGTCAGCTGCTGCCGTCATTGAACCGCGGAGCGCTTACCGATTGCCTGGAAGCGCTGGAGCAACGCCGTCTGCTGCGCTTTATGGACGATACCATCGAGCTGGCCCACGACAGCCTGGCCACCCTCATCGACGAACAGCGCACCGATGCGCAGCGCCGCCTCAACGAAGTGAAAAACCGCGTCGCCGCCAACTACCGGGAATGGCAGCGCACCGGCGAATTTCTCACGCGCCGCCAGCTGCTCAGCCTCGAACCGTACCTGCCCAAAGTGCAGCTCGATGACCACCTCCGACGGTTTATCACCGACAGCTACGCCCACGTGGAGGCCGTGGAAGCAGCGGAGCGGGAGCGCGAATTGTCGGAGCGCGAACTCGAGCGGGAACGGGAGCTGCGCGGCACAGCCGAGAAAAGCGCCCGCATGGCCCGCCGCCGCCTCCGCCTGGTGGCCCTCTTCGCTATCCTGGCGCTGGCCCTCGCCCTGGTGGCCGGCTGGCAAAGTAACGAGATCCGGGACGCCAATGAGGTCGCTCAAGCCAACCTGCTCCAGGCCAATAAAAGCAAAAGAGAAGCCGATTCCCTGCGGCAGGTCGCCATCGACTCCGCCCAGGTCGCCCAGGCCCAGCGCGATACCGCCGAGTACCAGCGCACGCTGGCCGAAGAACAAAGGAAGATCGCCCAGGCCCAGCGGGATAGCGTCCGCCGCGCCCAGCTTCGGTACTTATTGTCTCAGGCTGAACTGAAATCGGCGAAAAATGACTTCGAATCCGCCATCACCGACTACCAAAGCGCGATGAAGCTGGTTGCGGATGATTCGGTGAAACTGCAAATCCAACGATCCCTTGCACGCTGCTACGCCGAACGGGAGGAATTGGCCTTCCGGGAAAATAAAGAAAAAGGACTTGCCCTGCAGGCCGCCGGAGAATGCCTCGCCGCCCTCCGCTATCTGGAAAAAGCGAAGGCCTCAGAAGAAAACATCAAAGAAGCTGAGGCTGCGCTCCGGGAAACCGGGCGGAATCTGCAGGCTACCGGCGACAACCAGGCTGCCCTCTTTTACCTGGAAAAAGCACAATCCTTGCAAAATGACAGGGAAGCGGTGGCGGCCGCCCTGACCGGCTGCCGGCGCCAATTGGAATAAACCGGAAAACGCTCCGCTATGACGCTGATCAGAATTGTACTCCTTGCTGCCTTCGGGCTTTGCACCGCCGCGGCGATGGCGCAAAACCCCTGTTCTTCAGCTGCCGACAATACCTGCTCCCGGGCGTGCAACGGGGCGCCGGAAGAAAATATGGCCGATTGCCTGTGCGACTGCCTGGTGGAAAAAAGCACCGAACTGGCGACGGCCGAGTGTTACGAGGAAGCCCTGGAAAAACTGCGCGCCGTCGCCAAGCTTTGCCCGGAAAAGGATGCTTATGCGCGCATCGAAAAGATTTATGAGTCTTACCGCCTCTGGGTATACCGGGATGGAAAGTTCGCCCTGACGACCTCGCTGGGCAAGGTGCTGACCCCGTTCCAGTTCGAAAATCCCAAATCTTTTCGCCAGGGGATGGGGCAGGCGGAAATGAACGGCCGCACCTATCTCGTAGGCCCCGAAGGCAATATTTTGGGCCCGAAAACGGGTTTCGATTGGTTCTTTCCTTTTGTGGAAGACACGTACTTCGGGCAACTGGATACCACCTTCTGTCTGCTGAAAAAGAAGGGAGCGGCGATCCCTTTACTACTGGAAAGCAATCCGGGCGCTCCCGTCGGTTCGGTGCGCCGGTTCTGCGACTATTGCCCGGATGGCGATCTGCCGTTGCGTTTGCTGGACTTGGGCGCCGACTGCGGGTACCAAAAGATGGCTTTCCTTCCCTCGGGCGCCCTGATGGCCGCCAAAGACGGATACTGGGGCGTCGTCGATACGACGGGCGCCGTCCTGCACCCTTTCCGGTACAACCAGATCATACCGGTTTCCGGGAATCCCTCGCGCGCCGTCGTCGCATATAAGCGCAAATGGGGGCTGATCGACTCGCGCCGGGGCCGGGTACTTACGCCTCCCCGGTACGATGACCGAATGATTTTTGTAGACAGCCTGGCCGAGGTGCGTAAAGGCGGACGGTACGGCCTGCTGGATGTGGCGGGCAAAGAAGTGATACCGACGGCCTATACATCCATCCGCCGACTGGCGGCCGCGAATGGCGCACAGGCTCAAAAAGATTCGCCAACCCCTTATTTCCTGGTGAAATCGGCCGATAACCTACTGGGGGTATTTGACCGGCGGGGCCGGGAGGTGATCCCGCCTCGTTACGAAGCGGTAAGCTGGCTGAGTGAGGAAGTAGCGGCGCCTGCTAAAGAGGATCGGGCATATTCGCCCCGGGGGATTTTTTTCGTGCGGCTATATGGCAGTTGGGGCGTCATCGACCAGCAAGGGCAGGAGGTCATTCCGCCTGATAATGAAGAAATCCGGGTCTTCCAGCCGGGAAGGTTGTTCCGGGTCAAAAGAAACGGACGCTGGGGCCTCGTCGATTGGCAAGGAAAAACAGTGCTCCCCTGCCGGTACGCTGCCATCGGCGAGGTGGAAAAAGGCCTGGCCACCGTCATCCTTCCGGAAAGAACAATAGGCCTGATCGATACCTCGGGAAGCATTCGCATCCCCCCGGCCTATCGCCGGATCGAACCCCTGAACAGCCGTTACGCAGCGATCCTCGTAGGCAGCAAGTACAGCTTCTACGACCTGGAAACCGGAAAAGAAGTGGTGGCGCCCCGCTTTGAATCCATCCGGCTGTTGTCGGACAAGCCGCGATTATTGTTCATAATAGAACAGGACGGAAAGCAAGGCGTAATCAATGGCAACGGGAAAAAAGTTATCGATCCGGATTATGCAGAAATAAAAACCTTCTTCGGTCAAACCACTCGTTTCTGGGCCCGTCAAGAAAACCGCTGGGGATGCCTGGACGGCAGAGAGAAAACCATCATCGATTTCCAGTACGAATTCCTCGATCAGGGTGTGTATTATTTCAAGGAAAACCAATATCCGGCTCATTATCTGCAGGTCCGCAAAGACGGCAAATGGGGCGTTTTAGACGCAACCGGCGCGGAAATTATCGCTCCCCGCTTCGACCGGCTGGAACAAGTGAGAGATACCCTCGGCGGCGACACCCTGACCCTTTTCGGCGGGTTTCAAAACGGCAGGTGGGGGGTGTTGGATGCCGCCGGCAACCCGGTGCTGCCGTTTGAATACGATGATATCGGCAATCCGGAAAAGGGCGTGTTCACCGTCGAGCAGGGACGAAAAAAAGGACTCGTCGATTGGCGGGGCAATGTGCTGGCGCCGCCGGTTTATACCAGCTTCAAAGTGCTGGAGGAAGGCGCTGCGATCGCCGAGAAAAGGGGGCAGTTTTTCTGGCTGACCGCCGACGGTCATCCGGCGATCACCCTGCTTCCCCTTTACGATGAACTGAGGCGCATGAGCGCCGACCGTTTCTGGCTGCGTGATCCCAATCGCCCGGGCCTGGTGGACGCCGCCGGCCGGCGGTTGCAGGCGCTCGACTTTGAGGAGGCGAGAGTGGTGAGCGCCTCGCGGGCGTGGCTCCGGATCGACCGTCGCTGGGGGCTCTTCGACGAGGAAGGCCGTGAATTACTACCACCGCGCTACGATCAAGTCGGCGATTTTCGGGATAACCTGGCGTGGGTAATGGCCGACGGCAAATGGGGCGTTGTCGATGCATCCGGCCGGGAGCGATTTCCGCCGCAGCTCATTCTGAATGAACGGCGTGATTTTAGTGCGGATAAAGCCTGGGTGCGGTCCGGTTCCAACTGGCAGGCTATCGCGGCCAACGGTCAGGTGCTGTTCTCGATTGTTTGTGACCGGGTAATGGACTTCCACCGGGAAGCGGCCTGGGTGCGGCAGGGAGAGAAATGGGGCCTCATCAACGCTAAGGGCCTTTGGCTGGCTGAACCGGAATTCGAAACCGTCCTCCCGTTCCATTCCGGCGTCGCCTGGGGCCGGCAGGCCGGCCGGTGGCGACTGGTGAATGTCAATGCAGATCGACTCGGCGCCGGCGACTACGCCGAGGTGCAGGATTTTAGCGAAGGATTGGCCTGGGTGAAAAAAACATCCGGCGATAAATGGGGGTTGATCGACACCAGCGGGCAGGTCGTCCTGCCGCCGCGCTACGACGATGCGACCGCTTTCATCGACGGGCAGGCGATGGTGAAGAACGGCGGCCCCTTCCTGTGGCGGGCCCTTACGACCAGCACCAAGGAGGAAGAAATCATCAATAATGCCGGCGACACCACCGATTCCCGGCCGATCCGCCTGGGCATCGTCGATCGTACGGGGGCGGAACGCATTTATGGCGAATACGAGCGGCTGGGGTTCGCCATCGACGGCGTCGCCCAGGTGCAGCAATCCGGAAAGAGTGGGATCGTCACTTTCTCCGGACAGCGTTTCGATTTCCCGGAGTTTGTCCTGATCCTGTATCAGGGCGACGGCATCGTCTGGGGGGTGAAAAACGAAAAATGGCAAATGGTCGACACCGCTAACCAGGAGCTGATCCCCGGCATGCTCTTCGAGGATTTTCTCAGCATCAACCCGGGGCTCGATCACCTGGAAAAGCCGGAAGAGCACTATTCCTTTTCCATCGAAGGGCGATCCGTCATGTACCTGCCGCGCTACCACGTCATCAACGAACTGGACGTAGTGAAAGACGAAGCCGGCCGCGCGGGTATCGTCGACAACCGCCTGAAAAAGATGGTGACGCCCTGCATCCTGGACGGCTACCGGCGCCTCACCGACGATCTGGTATTGTTGAAACGAAATGATGAATTCGGCCTCCTGTTCACCGGCTCGGCGCCGGGTAGCTACATCCCTCCGCTGTACGACGATATCGAGTGGCCGCGCCCGGAATCAGAGCTGGTCATCGTCCGCAGAGGCGACAAATGGGGATGGGTCGACCGCGACGGCCAGGTGGTGATCTCTCCCGAATTTGACGCTGTGCAGCCTTTCGACGAGAACGGCCGCGCCTGGGTGTACCTGGCCGGCCGGCGCTTTCAGATCAACCGGGAGGGTAGGATGGTATGGACGGCTGATCAAAAGTTTGCAAAAAAGACGCTGCGATTCTAATAACCCGGATCAATAAAACCCCGGCCATTCCATGGAAGGAATGTTTACCTATTTCCCTTAAAATCATTAGTAGGTAAACAAACGAAATCGCCTTAAAATATTCGTCGTCCAATGGAATTGCTAAATCATTTGCTCAAAAAACCGGTATGGGTGTTGCTCATTATGCTGACCGCCACCCTGATCATGGGGCTGGGTATTCCCCGCATCGAAATGCGCAACAACTTCGACGGGGAACTGCCCGAAGCCGACCCCATCGTTTCCGACCTCGAAAAGCTGGAAGCGGAATTCGACAAAGGCGCCACCCTGCTGATCGGCATCGAAGCCGAAAACATCTACAATCCATCTACTTTACAAAAGGTGGCGGACCTTTCCGACGCACTGGCGGAAGTCCCCTACATCCTGCCCACCGGAATCAGCAGCCTGTCGACCCTCAATAATGTCAAGACCCGGAATTGGGGCCTGGACGTAGGCGCCTTCATGAAAGAAACGCCGAGCGATTCCGAAGCCTTGGCTCTGCTCCGGCAGGACGTCCGGGAAAACGACCTGGTGTTGGGGAAATTCGTCTCCGAAGACGAAACACTCACCGTCATCGCCGCCAACCTGGAGGAAGGCTTCGACGGCGGTGCGCTCTTCACCGCGGTGGAGGCCTTGGTGCGACCGTACGAGGGGCCCGAGAAGATCCACCTGTCGGGAGCGCCCCTTATGGTGGAGGACGTGCAGCGCGGTATCAGCGGCGACAGCCGGCGCTTCATTCCCATTGCCCTGGTGATCATCTTCGTGGGCTTCTTCTTGTGTTTTCGCACCCCGCGCGGCACCTTCCTGCCCATCCTGGTAGTGGTGCTGAGCATCATCTGGACGATGGGTTTTATGGGCTACCTAGGGCTGCCCCTGACGGTGGTCTCCAACGCCCTGCCGGTAGTGATGGTGGCGGTAGCGAGCTCCTACGGCATCCACCTGATGTTCGCTTATTACGAAAAGGCCAACCGGTATGACGACCGGGAAGAGGTGCTCCGCCAGACCCTGAAAAAGGTAGGCGCCCCCATTCTGATCACCGGCGTCACCTCAGCCGTAGGATCGGCCAGTCTGCTCATCTTCAAGATCATCTCGCTGCGGGAATTCGGCGTCATCGGAGCGGCCGGCTTCTGTTTCGCCACCCTGATCTGCCTGACCGTATTGCCTGCTATCTTATCGCTGCTGCCGCTGAGCAAGGGGAAGTTGTACAAATCCCGCCTCCTCTCCGAGTTCGTCAACCGCATCACCGCCTGGGCGTATCACCGCAATCGCGCCGTGATCGGGATGGGCGTGCTCGTCCTGCCGGTACTGGTCTACTTCGCCGCCCAGGTGAAGATCGGCGATAATTACGAGAAGTTTTTCCCGAAATCTCACCCGGGGCGCCAGGCTTCCGAGACTTTCAACGAGCGCCTGAGCGGCATGCGTTTCCTCGACCTCATGGTGGACGCCGGGGAGCCCGACGGCATCAAGCAGCCCACCTTTTATCGCGGGTTCCGGGAGCTGCAAACTTACGTGGAAAGCCTCCCCAACGTAGGCGGCGTCTATGACTATACGGACGTCATCGGCCAGGTGTCCGGGGCGATGCTGCCCGACCGGGACCCACAGGCGCCCTTATCCCAGCAGGAGATCTCCCAGTTTCTGATGATGTACGAAATGTCCGCCGATCCCGGCGACGTTTTCGCCCTGCGCGACGAAGCCTATCAAAAGGCGAAAATGCGGGTCTTTCTGAAGACCTCCGAGCCGGCGGATCACGAAAAAATATTCGAAGCGATCCGGGAAAAAGCGCCCACTTTCTTTACGTCCTCGCCGGTGGCGCTCACTTTCGGCGGCGAAGTGATGTACCGCATTGCGCTAGGCCGCTACATCGTTAACGGGAAAATACAGAACATCGTGCTGGCGGTGCTGGCGGTGCTGTTGCTATGCGCTTTTTTGTTCCGTTCCCTGGCCAAAGGCCTGCAAACCATCCTGCCCATCGCTATATCCCTGCTTACCGTGTTCGGGCTGATGGGTTTTCTGGGCATCCGCCTGGGCATCAGTACGGCCCTGCTTACGGCCATGATCGTCGGCATCGGCGTCGATTTTGCCGTTCATTACCTGATGCGTTACTATCGCGAACGGGAAACGGCCGAAGCGCCCCAGGCCATCCGCACCACAGCTTCCACCACGGGAACGGCTATTCTCTTTGATTCCGTTTCGAACGTGATGGGCTTCGCCGCGCTTTCTTTTTCCGGCTTTTTGCCTGTCCAGCATTTCGGCTGGCTGCTGGCTTTGTCGATGCTGTTCATTTTCCTGGTCACCATCGTAGTGTACCCCTGCTTGTTTGCAGTACTGGAACGGACCACTTCATTCAAGCTGGCGCAAAGCGAAATCAGCCCCGGGCCGGTGCGGCCATGACCCCGCCGCCCTCTGCCCCGCCATAAGCAATCGAATTTTTTCAACCGAATAACGCAGTAACCATGAGTTATCCTAAGCTTCTTATGCTCTTTCTGAGCCTTTCTATTGCAGTAAGCCTGACCGCACAAACGGATAAAGGACTGAAAATTATGCGCACCTACCAGGAGGCCCTCGGCGTCGACGACCTGAAGAGCGAAGTAGCCTATAAAAACACCAGCCGCAAAGGAAAAGTGCAGGAGCGCAATCTCTACCAGTATATCAAGAAGAACGGAGAGGGGAAAAACAAGTACAACTTCCTGCTGCAGTTCACCGCCCCGCTCGACATCAAAGGCGCCGGCACCCTGACCTGGCAGCACGTCGACAAAAAAGACGACCAATGGCTTTTCCTGCCGGCGATCCGCACCGCCCGCCGGATATCGCCCAGCCGGAAAACCGATCGCTTCATGGGTACCGAGATCACCTTCGAAGACCTCTCGAACTACCTCTCGGAGCCGCTCGAAAAATACACCTACCAATACCTGGGCCAAAAGGAACGCGACGGCGCCGCCTGTCACGTCATCGAGGCCCGCCCCGCAGACGATGACGAAAAAGCGGAAAGCGGCTACTCCCGGCGGGAACTGTGGATCACCACCGACCACCTCGTCAACATTTATACCCTCTTTTACGACAAAAAGGGCGAAAAACTGAAAACCTACCGGGCGTGGAACATTAAAAAAGTGCCCGGCTCCGCTCACTACCGGCCCTACAACGCCAAAATGAGCAATCTGCAATCGGGCAACACCACCGAGGTGTTCTACGCCGATATCCGCATCAATACCGGCATTCCTGACGAGACGTTCACCAAAAGTAATTTGGAAACGCTGGATTAATCCGGGTTAAAATTATCCTCCCTATGAAAATGGTCATTGCGATTGTGATCTGCAGCTTATCGGCGGTCCTGCTTTTCGGACAGGAAGCGGAAGCCGGGCTGAACCTGGAGCTGGACGGCTTCGCGGAACAGGAACACGTCTGCTTTTTCCGGGAATTGGACAATACGGAGCTCGGGACCGTCCTGGATGAGACCAAGCTGGGACTGCGGGGCGTTTTCAGAATGGGAGACGACTGGCGGCTGGAGAGCAGCCTGCGGGGACTGCTGAATATCCAAACGCGGGCGCGCCGCCGCCTGTTCCTCAACGAGCTGTTCCTGCGCTGGACGCCCGGAAACTGGTCCTTCCTAGCCGGCAAACAGATCATCGACCGCGGTGAACTGACGGGCTATAGCGCGGCCGACTGGCAGAACCGCATGAGCTATTTCGATTTTCTGGACCTGGAAGAAGAAGACCTGGGCGTCTGGGCCCTGCGCACCCGCTGGACGAGCGGCCGCTCCAGCCTCTCGCTGACGTTGTTTCCGGCTTTTCAGCCCGCCCGCTTCTTCGTCGGGGAAAGCCGCTGGCTGCCGCTGCCCGCAACGGCCGCGATACCGGGAAATCCGGCGCAACCCGCGCCGGCCAGCTATGAAGTATCGACCGGAAACATCGCCGGCAGTCCTTTCCAGTTTATGGTGGGATGGGACTGGATCGCCGGCAATGTGGACTGGAAGTTCAAGTTTTACCACGGGCTGAACGCCGTGCCGCATTCCACTATCCGTACCCTGGGGTTGACGCCGGGCGAGGGGCTGAACCTGGGCGTGGACCTGGAGCACGAACGCCTCGACCAGGCATCAGCCGCTTTTTCCTCTTTTCTGGGGGCGTACAACATCTGGGGCGAGCTGACCGGCGCCCGGACGCGGCGCCTGAACCTGGCGGGCGAATGGACCGACGCGCCCTATTTCCAGCTCGTACTGGGCGCCGACCGCCTCTGGATTTTCCCCGACAAGCCCGAAAGCAGCCTGCTGGTATTGCTGCAGTACAGCAACCTGTTCAACTTCAGCGGCAATCAGTACAGCAACCTCGACCTCGACCTGATCTTCCAGAATGCCCTGCTCAACAAAACGGAATACCAGCTTTCCTACCGCTGGAAAATCAGCCTGACCAGCGCCTGGGAGATCAAACACCGGGGATTCTACACCCGTCCGGCCATAGCCTATTCCCCCTTTCCGAACCTGGAATGTGAACTCGGCTCGGACCTGCTGTTCGGCCCCGATGACAGCTTCTTCGGCGATCAGGCGGATAACAAACGCCTTTTGCTGAGGGCCAAATATTTGTTCTCCCTGGTGGAATCATAAAAGGACCAAAACCAGCTATGAACCAGAAAAAAGAAATGAAAACGATCATTGAATTCGATGAATACCTGCGTAGCGAACCGCACTATTTCGACAACGGTGCGGTCGAAAACCGCGTATTTTCGATAAGCAGCGCGCCGAGCGCCGAAAAAATCGTCTTCGTCGCCAACTGGCGCGCCAAGAAGAAACATTGGAAGGGCTTTCTCTATCAATTGGCCCAACACCGGGAACTGTCCTATTTCGAGACCCGGGAAAAATCCGCGACCCGCTTCAAAGAAAGAACGGCAAGTTTTACCGTCGAAGCGATGGGCAACGATGTCGCCAACTACCTCAACCAGATCGAAGGCCCGTATCACCTCATCGGCGTTTCTATCGGCGCTAACGCCATCGTCAAAGCCTGGGGGGCGATCAGCCGCCGGCCCCAATCGCTGGTGCTGATCTGCCCGATCCTCCGCCTGAAAATGCCGGCCTATTTCCGCTTGTTCCGATACATTCCCGACTGGATGATCAAGATCATTGCTCCGGCGGTGCACGGCGCCATGGCAAACTCGCGACAGTTGCGCAACGTCTCCAAAAACCTGTACGAGATTTTCAGGAACCGGGACATCCGGGAACTGAAACTGATCAAATCTTCTGCCCAGGACCTGCTGAAAATGCGCATGGCGCTATCGGATTTCCAGAATATCGACCGCCCGGCGCTGATCGTTTCCGCTATTGACGACGATATTCACCCGGCCGCTGATGCGGAGGCGATCGCCCGGGCGCTGCCGGGGGCGGCCTCCGTTTCGGTGGCGAATTTTAGGGCAGCCCACGATGCAGGCTGCGCCCGCAAGCTGATCGACTGGTACCGATCTGTCTTGCAATGGGGTCAATGGCAGCGCTTTTAATCCGGGTTATAGTCCAACAACCCAGGATTTGTGAAAAAAGAGCAAGTCAGAAATCGCAAATTTTGGGTTGGCGGACTATGAAACTGGGGCAGCCATCGGCCGGCAATGATCGGTTCTGAGTAGGCAAAGGCCAGGCCCGCAATGGTTCTTTACAAAAATCGGAAACCGGGGAGGAGGGGAAACCCACAAATCCTTATTTTTGGAAAAAATCACATCCTCCCATGAAGTTGATCTACCGACCGGTTATCCTGTTTGTCGTCCTTACTCTTTGCCTCAGCGCTGAGGCGCAGGTCAACATCGGCGGCCTGCCGGCCAGCTTTTCGAAAGACCTGCCGGCGCCCGATCCGGTTATCCTGCCCCAACCCGATCGCGACCGCCTCGAACGCGAAGACCGGCAGTACCCCGCCCCGCGCTTCGCTGCGCCCATTGCCGCGGACTTCTCTGTTTATGAAGATTTTAGTCTTCAGGAACTCCCCAACGGCGATCGCATCTGGCGCCTGGCGCTGCGCGCGCCGGCAGCGCTGGGCCTTGCCTTTTTTTACGATGAATGCTACCTGCCGCCAGGGGCCACGCTATATATGTACAGCCCGGATCGCCGGCAGGTAAAGGGCGGCTATACCGAGCGCAACAATCCCGCCAACGGCCGGTTCTGGACCGGTCTGATCAGCGGAGAAACCGCCGTGGTGGAATACTACGAACCCAAAGCCGTACGCGGTGAGGGACGATTGCATCTGCACCGCGTCGATTACGCCTATAACGAAGCCCTCTGGAACCAACGGACGGATAGGCTGAAAAGTAATTTTGGGTTCGACGCCTCACTCGATTGCCACGTCAACGCGGAATGCCCTGAGGCCGATAGCCTGGAGGATCAGAAACAGAGCGTCTGCCGCATCATCGTGGTGGTGGAAGAGGGAATGGGCTACTGTTCCGGCGCGCTGATGAACAATACGGATGAAGACGGCGCGCCCTACTTGCTCAGCGCCTTTCACTGCCAGGACGGTTTCACGCCGCTCTGGGATTTGTACCGCTTTGATTTCAACTACCGGGGAGCCGATTGCGATAATCCTGTTTCCGAGCCGGGCTTCACCTCGGTGCTGGGCAGCGAGCTCCGCGCCGGCCGGCAGGAGAACGACTTTATCCTGCTGGAAATAACCGAGCCCCTGCCCGGAAGCATGGGCGCCTACTTCAGCGGCTGGAACCGCGACCAGACGGCGCCCGACCGCGGCTACGCAATTCACCATCCGCGTGGCGATATCCAGAAGTTTTCGATGGACACCGCCGGAATCATCATCTTTCCCGGCCCGATCGAGTGGAATAACGATGTAACCACGCCTTCCGGTCACCATTTCCGGCTCAATTACGATCTGGGCACCTTCGAGGTCGGTTCCTCCGGCGGACCGCTGTATGATCAGGACAAAAGAGTAGTGGGACAATTGCACGGCGGCGCCGGCTCGGACCCCTGCGATCCCAGCAGCGTGTATTTCGGACGCTTATCGCTGGCCTGGGAAGGCGGAGGTACTCCCGACACGCGCCTGCGCGACTGGCTCGATCCCGCCAATACCGGCGCGATGATGCTGGATGGCATGGCTCAGGATTCTGTGGGAGAGCTGTCGTTGAGCGGAAGGGTGCTGACCGAGTCCGCAAGCCCCGTATCCAACGTGATCGTCACCCTGAATGACGGGACGGTAGTTCGGGCGGATACCACCGGCGTGGACGGTCAGTTTGCTTTTCCGAACCTGTTGCCCGGCGATTATACGTTGCAATTTGAAAAAGAGGACGACGACCAGAACGGCGTAACCATCCTCGACGTCATCAGGATACAGAAAGACATCCTCGGTATCACCGCGCTCGACTCTCCTTATAAAGTATTTTCCGCCGACGTCAACCTATCGGCTACGGTCACCACCTTCGATATCATCCGCATACAAAAAGTGATTCTGGGCATCGACGAGGATTTCGATCCGGATACCCCGCACTGGAAGTTTTTTGACGCTGCCTACACGTTCGGCAATCCCGACGACCCCCTGATCGACGGGGTGGACAACACCTGGCAGATCGACGATCTGACTACTGACCTGATCCTGGATGTCGTCGGCATCAAAACCGGAGACGTCAACGATTCTGCTGATCCGGGGAACTGAAGAACCTAGTATATTCCGTACCTCGGCACGGAAGAAACAATCTACCAATATCTTGCGCCTCGGCGCTGCGAATTAAGAAATGCTTACTGCCAGACCGAGAATTGCTCATACGAGGCGGAGCCTATTTCAGCCCGCCGTAATGCTTGCCGGTTTCCCATTCGTGGAGCGGCATCGCTTCGGGCCGGTGCACCTTGCTGCCGACCACTTCGCCGAGGAACAGGACGTGATCGCCGGGATGGACGATCATTTCGCGCACTTCACATTCCAGGTAGCCGATACCGCGGTCGAGTACCGGGCACTGTGTTTTCATACCGTTCAGGAAGGGGTAGCCGTTAATTTTCTGATCCCGGACGGCACTGTCCCGGGCAAAGGCGTCGATCAGTTCGCGATCGTCTTTGCCCAGAATATGCAGCGCAAAAACTTCGGAGCGGCCGACGGTCTCGTGCAGATCGCTGCCTTTTGCGATTGCCACGGCCACCATAGGCGGTTCGAAGCTGCACTGCATAACCCAGCTGACCGTACCCGCCGCAATGTAATCCCGCTCCCGGGTGCTGAGCTCGCGGTGGTCTTTGCGGGTGGTCGCGATGTAAAACCCATAGGTGATCTTCTCGAGTAAAGCGCTGCTGATTTCTTGCAAGTCGTTCATTTTCAAAATTTTAATGTGTGTCATTTGTTGTAACCGCCTTCGCTGTCCAGATGTTTGCCGGGACTGAGGCCGACTAACCCGGATGATTCAATGGAATCCTCTATTGCGAAGCCAAACCGGACGCCATTCTTGCGTTTGCTCGTCTAGCGATACTCACTGTATGCGGGGATACCTGCTGCGGCAGGCGTGTCGCCCTCCTGCGCGAACGCAGGCCTGACAACCGTCATGATGTAGCACCCGTAAATAATCCGGGTTAAAAAGGGGAGCAAAACCAAAGTTTTGCTCCCCTTTTATTATAGTTCTACCGCCCTTTTACCAGCTGGACCGTCGCCCCGGATTCCAGCCTGGCAAAATAAAAGCCGTTCGGCAGATCAGCGCCCAGTACGACAGTTTGTTGCCCGTTAGCCAACCGAATGCGGTCCACCTGCCGGCCGGTCGCATCGATTACGTCCAGATAGGTATTCGGATAATCGGCCGGAAGCCGGATGGTCACCTGGTCGGAAAAAGGATTGGGAAAAGCTTGCAGTTCGGCCGGCAGTGCGATTTCGCCGGTGCTCGTAGCGGCATCGTCGATCACCAGGAAATCGTCGACGGCCGCTTCCACGATATGTCCGGAGTTCGCCAGGTCGCTCGTTTCGAAGATGATCTGCACCTGTGCGTTCAGCTGGATAAATTCGCCCAGGTGAAATTCCGACAGCGGCCGCCAGGCGCTGGTCGATTCGGTGATTTCTTCCAGGACGACGGTCGTCTGGCCGTTGGTGACGGATACGACCAGGGCGTCGTTGGGCGGATCGCCCGTGCCGCCGTCGTTGTAAAACCAGGTTCGGTAGGAGAGGCGGGCGTCCTGATAGTCGGTGAGGTCCATCACCGGAGAGATGAGGCGCACTACGCCGTCGTCGACGTCATCGGTGCCCCCGCTGCCGCCGCCGTTGCCGGTGACGTAGCACTGGTTGCCGAAATCCTGCGGGGCGTCCTGTCCGGGGTTGGCGATGGCGCCCTCGAAATTCGTGCCAACGGGCGCGCCGCGTTCCCAGCCGCCGCTGGTGGCGCCGATGGTTTCGGTGGTCCAGCCCAGGTCGAAAACGAAGGCGTCGCGATAGCCGCGCTGCATGGGCACGGTGACAGGCGTTCCCTGATTAATGGCGAAGTTCTCGATTTCCGCAAAATAGCCCCAGCTGGCGGCATACAAGTCGTAAAGCCCCTCGAAAACATTGATCAGGAAGAAGTTGCCGTCAGCGTTGGCGCCTGTTTCGTACTCACTCTGTTCTCCGATCAGCAACACCTCGGCAAAGGGCACGGGGTCGCCGTCGGTATCGGTCACGGTCGCGCCCATCAGATTGAAAGGAACCAGCGGTTCCAGCTCCACGTCGAGCACGGTTACCTCGCCGTTGACGAGGGTGGCGTCCACTGTCTTCGTTGCGTATCCGGAGCGTCCGAATGTCACGGAAAAAGTACCGGGCAGCGCCTGCCCCGTAGCGTATTCGCCAAGGGCGTCACTATTGGCGAGGTTGGGCTGTTCCGACAAGATGGTGACCTCTACATTGTTGATGGGGGCGCCGCTATTGGCGTTCGTCACCTTGCCTTCCAGCCAGGCAGCGCGCACGTAGTCGGGTTCCAGTACGTACAGTCCGCTATTGATGTCGGAGACCAGCACCAGGCCGGAGGGCAGGAAAGGATAAGCGCCCCAGGCGCCGAAAAAGCCGCCGTCGGGACCGAAGAAGGTGTCGAAATTGCCCACCTCGATGAGGTTTTCGGGGCGCGAAGCGTCGACTATGATGCCGCCGTCGGTGTAATAGGAGATGATCAGGTAGTCGTTCCAAACGTGAACATTGTGCGGAATGACGCCGGAGCCCAGGGAGTTTACGGGCCGGAATTCATCGAGCTCCCGGATGTCGTTAAGGTTGGAAATATCGTAGGCCGCCACCGGCGCGTTGGCGCGCTCGTCGGTGGTGAATACGACATTGCCGTCATCGCTCAGCCAGGCGTTATGGGTGAAATCGAAGGGCGTGGGCTGGCTGGCCAGCGACAAAGGGTCCTGCTTGTCGCTGACATCGTAGATGCCCAGAGTCCCGGCGTTGATCTGCGAGGAGTACATCAGGTTGTTCCGGACGTAAACGTCATGAGCATAAATGCTGGGCGCCGGGCCGACGAATTGGGGGACGCCCGGCTCGGAAAAGACATCGATGAAGAGGACGCCGCCGGCATTGACGTTGCAGCCGGCAAGGTAGCAATAGCCGAACTCATCGATGTAGAGGTTATGGCAGGTGCTGAGCTGGCCCAGTCCGGGCAGGTCGGGCCGCCAGTTGTACCAATCGATATCCTCCGGAAGGCCCGACAGGTCGATGACCAGCAACCCTTCATTGGTGCCGGGCTGGTCGGTGGTGACGTACGCGAAATTTTCCCAGGTCTTGATGTCGCGCCAGGTTGAATTCTCGCCAGGAATAAAGGCAACTTCTTCGGGACTAGCCGGATCGGCCAGGCTGACGATGGAAGTGCCGTCGACCAGGCCGACGATGGCGTATTCCGTGCCGTCGGGCGCTGTCCAACCCCAGATGTCGTTGGCTTCCGAATTGTAAGATAATTGCCCGACCAGACTCATGTTGAGCTGACCGAAGCTTTGAACGGCAAAAAATAGTGAAAAGAGTAAAATGGTAGTTTTTTTCATGGTGCCGGTATTGAAAATATGGTTTGTTGACTTATTTGTGGTAAACCCTGAAAACAAAAGCGCGGTCTGGGTTTTACGGGAGTGGATGGGTTTGCAGCGAGGCGCATCCTCCGGTTTCCGGGAAGATGGCTAAAAATAGGAAAGTGAATCGCTTTACGACCGGTCGATGATCGCCATTGTTAACCGGCTGACACAAATCAAGCGCTCCGCTTCGTCTCGGATGTCGATATTCCAGACGTGCAGGCGGCGCCCCAGCCGCAACGGACGGGCTTCTCCGTAGACGAACCCCTCCCGCACGGAACGCAGGTGGTTGGCGTTGATTTCCACCCCGACTGCAGCCCGGCGGTCCACTTCGTCCAGGCACAGATAACTCGCGACGCTGCCGATCGTCTCGGCCAGCACCGCCGACGCCCCGCCGTGCAGGATGCGCATGGGCTGCACCGTCCGGTCGTCTACTGGCATGCGCGCCCGGAGAAAGTCTTCGCCGGATTCGGTAAATTCAATACCCAGATGAGCCACCATGGTGCCTTGCCCGCTCTGATTCAGCCGCTCAATGGTGAAAGGTTGTTTCCAGATCATATTTCGCTGTAATAAATTTTTCTTCTAAACGCCGCAATGGCTTCATTGGTTGTTAGCTGCATTTTCAGCCCCCACACCCACACCCACCCACACCCTAACTCAAACCCAAACCCATTTACTATCTTTATTCGCTGAATGGTTCAACCCCGATGATCCACGGATCCATCTATTGCGAAGCCAAACCGCCCGCCATGCTGCGCCGCTCCCTCACCGTATCTATGGAGATACCTGCTGCAGCAGGCGTGTCGCCCTCCGGTGCGAACGCGAGAATGGCAATCATTTTGGCTTCTCATGACGAAGAGCCCAGGAATAATCCGGGTTTAAATTATCTGCTTTCGAGCGGGTATCAATCGTATCCTGCCTGTCGCCGCTTCGGGCCGCGGGGTAGA
The DNA here is from genome assembly GCA_964419545.1 of uncultured Saprospiraceae bacterium. GTDB lineage: Bacteria > Bacteroidota > Bacteroidia > Chitinophagales > Saprospiraceae > CAYQQU01. The sequence continues at coordinate 20,254 of CAYQQU010000083.1, forward strand.
AGAAATGGATTAAATCATTGGTAATCAATGTATTTGTATGGCAGCGCTTAACGATCCGATTCTCATTTCATTTTTGTTCCTGCTGCTGGGTTTAGTGATCGGCGGACTCACCGGCTGGCTGGTCGCCAAGTTTCGCCTCTACCGGCGGGCGGTAGAGCAAACAGAGGTGGAGGCTTCCTACGTGCGCCGGGAATTGCACGAAAACCTGGAACGCCAGGCGGATATCCTGCGGGACGATCTGCGGGAAAAGGAGGAAGAACTCAAAATGCTGACCGGCCGCCTCGCCGGGCAGGAACAGCTGATAGCCGGTATGGAGGAGAAGCTTTTTGATCAAAAACAGGAACTGGAGCGGTTGCAGGAGCGCTTCCGGCAGGAATTCGAAAATGTCGCCAACCGGCTGCTGGAGGAAAAAAGCCGCAAGTTTACCGATCAGAACCAGCGACAGCTCCAGGATCTGCTGGAGCCGCTGCGCGAAAAGATCAAAACGTTCGAAGCGGGCGTCGAGCGGCGCTTCCTGGAAGAAACCAAAGATCGCGTTTCCTTAAAGAAAGAGATCGAACACCTGCGCCTGCTCAACCAGCAGCTCAGCCAGGACGCTACCAATCTGGCGGACGCCCTCAAAGGAGAAAATAAAACGCAGGGCGACTGGGGCGAATGGCAGCTCGAACTCCTGCTGGAGCGGGCCGGCCTCGCCAAAGGCGTTCACTACCAGGTGCAGCCGAGCTATACCGACCAGGACGGCCGCCGCAAACGCCCCGACGTTGTGATCAACCTTCCGGAAAACAAACACCTGATCATCGACTCCAAAGTTTCACTCGTGGCTTACGAACAGTTTTTTAACGCCACCGAAGAAGCCGACCGCCGGCGCTACCTGCGCGCTCATCTCGATAGCCTGCGTCGCCACGTGCGTGAACTCGGCCGGAAAAATTACCAGCAACTCGAACAGCTGTACGCACCCGAATACCTGCTGCTATTCGTCCCGGTCGAACCCGCCTTTACCGCTGCCTTGCGGGAAGACAATCGCCTTTTCCTCGACGCGCTCGATCAGAACATCGTCCTCGTCTCGACTTCGACCCTGCTGGCTACCCTGCGCACCGTCGCTTTTATCTGGAAACAGGAAAAACAGAAACGCAACGTCCTGGAGATCGCCCGCCAAAGTGGCTTGCTCTACGATAAACTCTGCAATTTCGTAGCCGACCTCCAGGCCGTGGGGCAGCGCCTCGATCAGGCCCGGCAGGCGCACCACCAGGCTATGAACCGGTTGCTGGAATCGCGCCGTTACGGCGATACCCTGCTGGGGCGCGCCGAGCGCATTCGCGAACTGGGCGCCAAAACCTCAAAGCTGCTGCCGAAAGAATTGCTGCCCACTGAAGGGGAAGAGGAAGAGTGAACCCACCGCGGGTTTGGTCATCGCCCTGCAAAGTTTTCGGCTCAGAGCTTGTTTGGAGGTAGTGCTTTTGAAGCGAAAAACTCAGATTT
>CAYQQU010000084.1:0-21559 GCA_964419545.1 uncultured Saprospiraceae bacterium
GCTTTCGTCCAGAAAGTAAAGCTCGTTTTTTCCATAAGATCGAAAGATTTGTTAAACGTTAGATTAGATTAAAAAAAAAAAAGGTCGTCCGCTCCTCCCGACTCTGCCGGGAAGGAAGGAATTAATATCTTGATGAACTGGTCTTTAGAAATTTGGAAAGTGTAAAAAGATGAGAATGACCGGTTGGGAGAAATCTATCGCATACGGTTGCGACAGCACACAGGGAAAGTGTAGTGATACCTCTCATTCGATTACGATTTGTCTAATTTGGAAAACTAAAGCTCTGGGGTTGATGTCTTGGGTCGTCGGAATCCGGCTTTATCCGGATCAAAAGTTTTAGATACGCCAAAATTAGCAGTTATGAGGCAAAAAGAAAAACAATAGCCCAAAAATATTTTTTTCTACCAAATTTATGGTAGCCCCCGTAAATAGCGGGGGCTACAGCTCAGCGCACCCTGCGGACTATCGCAACAGGATCAGTTTACGCGTGGCGTGTTGCTGAGGCGTTTCCAGTGTGTAGTAATACAAACCGCCTCCCGGTAAATTTTCCGCCGATACCGAAAGTTGATTGAATCCGGCATTCCCTTGCAACGGCGCCGCAAACACGGTGCGCCCGCTCATATCGCGAATACGCAGAGTAACCGGCTGGGGTTCCGGCAAAGTGAAAGCGATCGTGGTTTGGTCGCGGAAAGGGTTCGGTGCATTGGGATAAAGCCGGAAAACATTTTCCCGGGCGGCGTTACCGTCGAACGCCAGGTTTACCGCCATCCGCTCGCCGGCAAGATTATAGGCTTCCGCCTGCGTTCGGCGGGAGTTCAGCTCCAGCGCTTCGCTGATCCGCACGTTCCTTTTGGCTCTTACCTTCAGCCGGAAAAGCGTTGCCGGGCCGGCATCCGGTTTTTCATCGATCGAAGCATGATGCCAGCTGCCCGTGATTTGCCCTTCATCTACGAAGCGCATTCCGAGGTGGCGGGCCTCCATTCTGCCGTATTCGACGTCCACTACTTCCAGTTGCTCCGGCGACAATCCGAGCGTGAACTGAAAACCTAGTATCCCGTTCAATTGCGCGGTCTGAAAAGTCAGGGTATGCTCCTGCCCGGCGAGTAGTGCGACATCGGAGAGGTCGATCGTGAAAGTCCCCGCGACGCTGCGCTCATCCGCGGGCGGCGCGCCGGCAAATTGCGCCGAGCCGTTGATGTCGCCGACCTTGATCGCTACGAAATCGCCGTCGAACTGATCGGTTTGCAGGTTGTTGAAGTTGATCACTTCGGGGAAAGGCGCCGACCAGGGGTCCAGCGGATCGGGGAATACGTAGGCCGCATCTACGAACCGCCAGCTGGTATTGCTGGGAAATTCGTCGATGATGCCCAGTACGCCTTTTCTGGCCTGGATCAGGTCGAGCGTGGTGATCGTCCCGGAATTGTTGACGTCGGCGGCGATCATTTGATACAGGCTGCTCAGAGCCTCTTCGCCCAGGATGTGTTTACTCATCAGTACGAGGTCGAAGGTGGAGACGCCGTTGAAGTGATTGGTGTTGAGGAAAGGCCGGACGGTATAGTCTCCGCCGACTTCCAGACTGGGGAAGACGTAGTAGCCGTCTTCGTCGGTCAGTTCCATCCCCGACAGATCGCCGTTAAAATTGAGGTTCACCTCTACGTCTTCCAGCCCGTTGGCGACTTCGGTTTCGATATGGCCGCCGATGGCGGCGCCGCTGATGCATAGATCGAATTGGTTGTCCTGCACCAATACGTAAGGCATGCAGAAGCTGTGCAGCCCGGCGCCGTCCCAGGCGTGGATCTCGACGAAGAAGGTGCCGAGATCGTCACAAGTAAGCACCAGGCCGGTCTGGCTGCTGTCCGGCGCTTCGCCTTCCCGGTTGATGGAATAAGTGACGGGGCCGGAACAATCGTCGATCTGGCTGTCCGGAATAAAATCGGTCGCCCAGATGGTCACCGCTCCCGGGTCGATATCTCCGTCCCCGTCGACGTCGGTATCGTCTTCGGTCGGCATCAGCTCGACGGCGATCCCGTCGATGCATAGCGGCGCCGGCGCCAGGGTGTCGATTACCTCGAACGGGACGATCAGCGCATCGGAATTGCCGCAACCGTCGGCTACGTGGATCTCAAAAGCGTGGCTGCCGATCGGCAGCCCTTCACTGTCGATCGTATAGTCCGGATAAACCCCGTTCAGCTGGAAAAGGCCGTCGCCCAGGTGGAAGTCGCTGAAGAAGTTGACACCGTCCCAGAAGGCGTCCAGATTGACGGCTTTGACGGTAAGGTCTTCCGGCGTGCAATTTTCCTCCACCGCAAAGGCGATGCTGACCGGCGCATCACAATCGACATTATCGCCGGAACTAAAGGCCTCGAATGCCTCGACGGTGATTTCCGGCTGTATATTGTCGTATACTTTGATCTGCTGGGTGTATTTCCAGAATCCCCTGGACGCCATATCGCGAATGTCGTCCACCGGCAAGGTCTCCCCCTGATTGTCGGGATCGTCTTCTCCGGTGATGGGATCGCGGGTCGCTTCGGCGTCAAAAGTGGAGTTGAGCCAGTGCCCGGCGGGGTTGGTCAGGCCGTCGCAAGCCACGCCCTTGGTGGCCGGTAAGGGATTGTTGTTGTTCTCATGATTGTCGCGGTCGAAGTAGGTCACCCCGTTAGGGCGCACCAGCACCCAGATATCTTCGTCGCCGGGGTTGCCGTCACAATCTTCGTCGCGACTGACGATAACCGGCTCGCTCTCCCCGTCGTATTCGCACCAGTTGATGATGCTGTAGGTGCGGAAGATCTTGTAGCATTCGTCGCCGGAGGCGCTGAAGAATTCGTCTTCTACGTTGACGGCCAGCAGGTCGCAGCCCGCCTCGCTCACCTCCAGGGTATCGACGACGGGGTCGCCGCAGTTGGCTTCGGCGTCGCGCGGGAACTTGATCTCGTAATCGTGGATCTCGTTGATGGTGATCGGTTGCTGGCAGTTGTTGTTGCTGGTGTTGCCGTAGCTGTCGATCGCCCGGAAACGGCGGATCAGGGAGCCGAAACCGCAATCTTCCACATTGTTGACCGGCGGCAGTTCTTCCCACTCGGCCAGGCAATTGTCTTCCCAGGTCGCTTCGCCGAAGAGGTCGGAAAGTTGGGTCAGGTCGGTAGGATCGAAATCGGCAGGCAGTTCGTCGCAATCGATCACTACCGGCAAAGGCGCGATGCAAACCGGAACTTGTTTATCTTCGACGAATACTTCCGCCGAGCAAGTATTCGACAGGTCGCCGGGGCCGCCGATGACGCCATCTTCGTTGGCGTCGTCCCATACGCGCAATTCTACCGTGATGTATTCGCCGACGTCACAGCAACTGAACTCGACTTGTTCGCTCCAGTCGGAAAAGAACGGGGTGATGTCGTCACAGGTCGCGTCTTCGGAGATCAACCGTCGGATCTCCAGGCGAACGGGGCCGCACGCATCGTAGCTGCCCTCGTCGAGGTCGACGGCAAAAAGGCGCCCCAACCCGTCGTCGCTTACCGAAAGGTTAAAGAGGTCGGCGCACTCTGCTACCGGCTCGATATTGTCGACTACCCGGAAGTCGCATTCCGTTATGGAAGCATTGCCGCAATCATCGGTTACCGTATAGCGGAAACGATGGGTTCCGGTAGGGATCTGGCTGACCGTCCGGGGCATACCCGGTTGCAGGGTGACGAGGACGTTGGTTACGATCTGGGTATCGACGACTTCGCCGTATTCATCCGTAACGGCTACTTCGCTGTCGGTAACGATTTCCGTGAGTACTTCCCAGGTCCCGCAGTTGTCGGTTACCGTAGGCAAGGGCGCTTCAAAAGCGGCGTCGCAGCTGAACGGCCCGGTGAAAAACGTAAGCAGCGCGGAAGTATCTGCCTCGGGCGAAGGGCAGGTCACCTGCGGCGCGGTGTAATCCCCTACCTTGATGATCTGGGAAAAAACGATCGAGCTGCCGGGGTTGCACCAATCGAGCACGGTCCAGTCGCGCACGAGCTGGTAAGCGCCGGCACAGGATTCGATCCGGTTGCCGTCCTGGTAGGCGGCCGCCAGGTTGCAGATCGTCTGGTCGATGTCGCGCGCGCCGAAAGCTGTCTGCAGGAAAGGGTAACCCGCAATTGCCGGTCCGGGATTGCCGTTGTCGTCCACCGGGAAGTTTTCGTCACATTCCAGAAAAACGGTAAAGGGCGGGAGGGTGACGTCATCGAGCGCAGGTTTGCGGACGGTGATCTCCTGCTGGCAAGTAGCCACCCGGCCGGCCTCGTCTTCAACGGAAAACGTGCGGGTGATGACCACATCGCCGCAGTCGCCGTTTTCTTCGAACGTATCGGTGAAAGTGAACGGCGCCGGGTCCGTACAATTATCGCCGGTGGTGGGAGCCCCCACGAAGTCGACGCTTTCGGGAACATTGAAAATCTTATCGAAATCGGTACAGATCAGCTCTCGCGTCAGGTCGAAGTTTTGTACGACATATCCGGACAACTGCCCGGCGCCGTCGCTGTACACCGCCACCGAATAGTTCCCGGTTTGATCGGGCGGCCAGCTGGTCACGAGCAAGGTATAAGTTTGTCCGGCCTGCAACGGCAGGGCCAGGCGCAATAGCGGATCGAAGGGCGTTTGTCCGGCGGCGAAGGCGTCGTCGCTGAATGCGATCACGTTCTGGCAGGGGTTGCCGGGCTCGAAATCGCCCTGGAAGAGGGAAAGCGCCCCGTCGTTCCAGCCGGTGAAGACATCGAAAGTGTAGACGTCATTTTCCGTCACCGTAAAGGTGTAGAGATCGTAGAAATGCGCGCCCGGCGGCGGGTTGACCGCATCCAGGAAGCAGCTGTAATTGGCGGTATTCAGCTGAGCGTCGGTGTTCTCCAGTGCGCCCTCGATAAACTGTACGGGCGCTTCGACCTGAGCCTGATCGGTATCGTCGGGGCAGCTGATGGTGGGGCGCGTGCGGTCTTCGGCGCGCACCTGCCCCCAACAACCCTGGAAATTGCCGGCGTCCGGACTGCCGGCCGGAGTGAATAGCCAGTTGCTGACGGAGGCTTCAGCGCCGAAAGGGGCCAGCCCGTCTACTGTCAGCGACAGGATCAGCACATCCCCTGCCGAGAGGTCGAACGCTTCGGAGCCGGCAGCAGTCCCGTCCGGGCCAACTGTGCCGACCGGCCCGTCGCTAGCCAGGATAAACTCGTCGATCACCCCGCCCGCTTCGAGCACATAACCGAATAATTCAAAAGTAGCCCCTCCCGGAAACTCATTGGTGAAGAACTCCCAGTCGAAGGAAAGCAGGCCGTCCTGCGGAATGGTGATCGCAGCCGTAGCGGTATTGGTCCCCGCCGGATCAGCCGGATTGCCGAAAGCGAGTTCCGCATCGCCGTTGAAGGTAACGAAAAGCGCCGGATCGGAGACGCTCAACAGCCAGTTGCCGGGTGCGAACGGACCGGTAAACCCTTCAATGACGGGTGGTTCGGCCAAGGAAACTTCGAAGTTGTACTGTCCCGGCCCATCGATGACCGGCCCGTTGGAAACATCGCTATCGACCACAACGACTGCAAAGTCTTCGGCGGTGAGGCAACCGAAGTCTCCTTCCAGTACAATACCCGGCGTAAGTACCGCTTCACATGCCTCGTTAAGGCTCAGCAGGGCATTATCGTTACAAGCCAGGTTGACCGGCTCTACCGGCGCCTGGTCGATCGCAATGAAGAAATCTTCCGTGCGGGTGTTCCCTGCCGCATCCACGGCTTCGATGATCACCTGATAGCTACCGGGCGCGGCTACCAACAGATAGGTATCCCCGCCGGGGCTCGGCAGGATCGTGGCCTCCTGCACCCCCTGGCTTGGTTCTGCAGTAACGACCGGTTCGACAGCCCCGTCACAGTTGTCGGTGGCCGTCACCTCAAAGAAGACCGTCCCGGTAGACGGAGCACAGGGGTCGAGCACTACTTCTATATCCTGGCTCGGATAGACGATGACCGGCGCCCAGGTATCGGGCTGAACGGTGACGGTGAGCAAAGCTTCGGTATCCGTTTCGTTGCCGTCGCCGTCGATCGCCAACACCAGGAACAGCGCACCGTCGTCGGCGGTAGTGAGAACAGGTGTGAATTCGTAATACGTAAGCCCGTTATTCGCTTCGTTGATGAAAGAAGGAATGATCTCTTCCCCGTCGAGGAAAAAGAGCGGGTCTTCGGGTAGCGGGTCATCACAGTCGTCCGAAACGGTAACGGAAAAAGTACCGGTCACTTCCGCTCCGCAAACGGGAATAGTGAAATTCAGGTCGCCGGGCAGGTCGACTGCCGGCGCTTGTCCGGCCTGTTGAGTGACCGTAATCAACGGCTGCATCACCACCCCTTCGTATGAGATGACCGGCGCGTACTGCCCGGGAGGCAGCGCCCCTTCCACCTCAAAAAAGGCGGAATTATTGTTGGGGTCGGTCGAGAGGAACGTCATACTCAACCCCAGATCGCCGTCGTCAAAAATGACGTCAGCCGGGATGATATCGGCGCAATCGTCCAGCACCTGAAAGCTGTAGCGCAGGAGGTAATCCTCTTCACAGGCGGGGATCAGGGCATTTTCATCGGCGGCGATGATCACCGGCGGCAAATCTTCCACGGCCGGGGTAACAGCGAGTTGTATCGAAGTGTTGGCCATCTCCCCGAAGTCGTCGAAATAGGCGGCGCTCCATATTTCACCGTTATCGTCCGTGGTGACGGTGACGCGGTATTCGAAATAGTCGGGGCCTGCAAAACTCAGCTGGGCGTCGCTTTCGCCGAAGTCGACCAGCAGGCTGTTCGGGTCTACGTATTGATCGCAAGCCAGGTCGACGTATATCGTGACCAGCACCTCGCGTTCGTCTGCACAAAAGGGGATGGTAATATTTTCGGGGGCGTCCAGGGTCAGGCCAGGCGCCTGGTTGTCGTCGAAGAAAGCAGTCAGCGTCAGTTCGGTAGTATTGCCGGCGGCGTCTATTCCTGAAACATTCAGTGTTGTATTCCCGATGCTCCAGTTGAGGTCGATGCGATAGGTCCCCAGGCCGTCCCCAAAAACGGAAGCCTGGGTCGGCGGGTTGATGGTGCTGGGAGTCGTTTGAGCAGAAAGCGCAAGAGCGTCGCCGGCGGTGATGAGGCCGTCGCAGTTGTCGACGGCGAAAGCGAACAGTTCCTGTTGAAAACTGCAGCTTCCTTCGGGCAGTGGCAAGGCGCCCAGGTCGAGGTCGGCCGGCGTCGGGGAAGCGGGATCGCTATCAATGAGTACGTTCCCCAGAATATCCGTCAAATAAAGGTGCGGCGAATCGTCATCGACGCCTTCGGGGATGGCGAGGTCGAAGGCGACGGGGTTGAATTCCGGGTTGCAGGAGCCGGTTTCCAGTACTTCCACCGTATAGGTCCCGGGCCCGGCATTGCTGAACGTGTAGGCCCCGGCCGGAACGCCGGTATAAGAAGCCGGTAAAACGGGATAGGGGCCGCTGGTGATGTGGATATCGTAAGTTGTTCCCGGACAGGAAGAGCCGTCGTTGATGTTGACGACGAAAGCGCCGTCGGGCAGAAAACCGGGGCTGGCCGTCGGGCAGGAAGGCCGGGTGAGGACGCCCGGGGCGGCGGCGAAATTTTTGTCGAAGGTCGCAAAAGCCGGCGCGCAGGCCCAGCCCGAGACGTTGTTCGGAGGGAACAGGCCATCGCAGGTTTCCGAGACGCACCACTCGTAAGTAGTACCGGGCTGCAGGCCGCTAATGGTGAAGATAACGGCGCCGTTGAGGATGATCAGTCCGGGATCGGATGTACAGATGGTAGCGGTTTGCAACGCCTGGCCGTCGCCGGCGGTAAACCCGACGCCGCCCACCTCCAGGTTCCAGCAGTGATCGACAAACGGATCCTGAGCCGGTTCGAACCGTAAGGTCGCCGTATTTTGGGTTGCGCTCAGCACTTCGAGGCTGAGCGGGGGGTTGCACTGCGCTCCGGCCGGCAACCAGCCTCCCGCCAGCAAGAGGAGTATACTCATCCGACAGGTAAAAAAAGTAAAGCGCTTTTTTTCCATAAGATCAGATTTGTCAAAACAGTTTAGCAAGGGATTAAAATCTAAGAACGTAGTTTTCCATGAGGCTTAGGTCGAAAAGAAGGCTGCTTTCAGCTTTCTGCAAATATTTAACGCCGGTTCGGGAATGCAAGAGGACTAGTCCAATGAATGGTTAATTGATTTCCGGTTGTCCGTTCAACCGTTTCCTCCGCCGGCGCGCAGCAAGGGCGGGCGGATTTCAGGGTCTTTAGCGTTTGTAACCACTGCAAAAAGGCGGCAGTCAACCGTGAAAGTCCCGAACTTGCGTTATTCCATATTTTTCTTGTCGTGAGACCGGTAGGGCTGGGGTAGGGCAATATTTTCACCGCGTCGTCTCGGGTTGCCGATACCGGAAACCTCAGCCGGTCTTCAGTGAAACTTTTCTCAATGGCTATGTACTGGGATTGATCCGGCTTTTACCGGGGTAGTAACTTACTCAGGCATCCCGGAGCAGGCGCCGCCGGGATGGACGCAAGCCCGAAAACTTAATTTACCGGGCGCTTGATCAGAAAAAATATCGCGGGGCTCCGCTGGAGCCGGACACTAAGTCGATCGCATCCCGGCGCCAAAGCAGATGCACGCAATAGAAGGATTAATGAGGCAAAAACCACATCAAAGATATTGTTTTTTTTTTACAATGAGAAACAAAAAAAGTCGTCGCTTTTCCCGGAGCGGATTGTGGGAAAACGCGGGCGGATTGCGGGCGGAGCGCCCTTATTTCAGGTACTGATTATTCTTCGAGCCGGTCGCCCATCTGATTTTCGTCGTAGAGGCGATCGAAGAGGGCGTTGAGCCGGTACATCTCGTCGAGGGTGTCGTCGAGGTACAGGCTGACGTCGGGGATGCGGCGGACCTGGCGGCGGACCCGTTGGGTCAGCGACTGGCGCAGGCGCGGCAGTTGGTCTTCCATTTCCAGGATGACCCCCTGTTTGTTTTCGGTGTTGTAAACACTGAGGTAGATGTTGGCCAGGTTTAAGTCGGGCGACATTTTAACGTTGGTTACCGTAACCATCACTTCAGCGCCGTAGATGTAGCCCCCTTCCTGCTGTAAAACCATGCTGAAGTTGCGCTTGATGAGCTCTGCTACTTGTTTTTGCCGCTTGGTTTCCATGGTATGTTCTTTTCTTCCGGCCGTCTACCGGAGGTTCGCTGCAATATGTAAAATATGTAGTACAAAACAAACAAAACGGGCAGTTGAGTTCAATTTAATTTTCAACTTTTCGTTAAAGTTCGCTACTTTTGTCAACAAGCTGTTGAAAAGGTTGAATAGGGTTTCATGGCGCAACCATCCGATACACTCGATAGTCCGATTGCATACCTGAAAGGCGTTGGCCCGAAACGAGGCGAACTCCTGCAAAAAGAGTTGGGCGTTTTCACTTTTCGCGACCTGCTTTTCAGTTTTCCCTTTCGGTACATCGACCGAACACAGTTTCACCGCATCCGCGACCTGACCCCACAGAGCGGCACGGTGCAACTGCGGGGTATTCTGCGGCGGCTCGACGTCGTAGGCGACGGCCGCAAGCGACGCATGGTCGGCCGGCTGCGGGACGCATCGGGCGCCATCGAACTGGTGTGGTTCACCGGCGTCCACTGGTTACAGAAGCAACTGGTGGTAGGTCAGGAATACGTCGTCTACGGTCGCGTCAACGCTTTTCGCCACCAGCTCAACATTCCGCATCCCGAGATGGAGGTGGTCAGCCCGGAGAATACGCAACTGGCCCCCACCTTCGACCCCGTTTACGCCAGTACGGAAAAACTCAACAGCAAAGGCCTGGACAACAAAGCCCGGCGCCGGATGATCAAGGTATTGCTGGAAAAGATACGCCCGGCCGAATTGCCGGAGAACCTGCCCGGACCGCTGCTCCGGCAATTCGGCTTCCCCGACCGCTACGCCGCTTTGCAATCGATCCACGTGCCGTCCAGTCAGGAGGAACTCGACCGGGCGCGCAATCGCCTCAAATTCGAAGAGTTGTTTTTTCTGCAATTGCGACTGTTGCGACTGCGGCGGCGGCGCAAGGCAACGGCGCGCGGGTTCGCCTTCGAAAAAGTCGGCGATTTTTTTCATGCTTTTTACCAGGAAAAGCTCCCTTTCGAACTCACCGGCGCCCAGAAGCGGGTGATCCGGGAGATCCGCCGCGACCTGGGGGCCGGCATCCAGATGAACCGACTGCTGCAGGGCGACGTGGGCAGCGGAAAAACCATAGTAGGGCTGATGACGATGCTCATCGCGCTGGACAACGGCTTCCAGGCGTGCCTGATGGCGCCCACCGAAATTCTGGCCCAGCAGCACTTCCTTTCCATTTCGGAATACGTCAAAGGGTTAGGCGTACGCGTCGCCTTCCTTTCGGGCACGGTAAAGGGAAAAAAGCGCAAAGAACTGCTCAAACTGCTGGCCGCCGGTGAGATCCACATCCTGATCGGCACCCACGCCCTGATCGAGCCGCCGGTACAGTTTCACAATCTCGGCCTGGCGATCACCGACGAGCAGCACCGCTTCGGCGTAGCCCAGCGGGCGCAGTTGTGGAAAAAAAGCAACCCCTACCCTCCCCACGTGCTGGTGATGACCGCCACGCCTATTCCCCGCACGCTGGCCATGACGTTGTACGGCGACCTCGACGTATCGGTCATCGATGAACTTCCCCCCGGTCGAAAGCCGGTCACTACCCTGCACAAAACGGAGACCCAGCGCCTGCGCGTCATCGGCATGATGCGCGAACAGATCAAAGCCGGCAGGCAGGTGTACGTCGTTTTTCCCCTGATCGAAGAGTCGGAAAAGCTGGATTTACAAAACCTCGAGGACGGCTACGAGGCGCTACTGCGGGAGTTTCCGCCCCCGGAATACCAGATCAGCGTAGTACACGGCCGCATGAAAGCCGACGATAAAGATCAGGAAATGCAACGCTTTGTCAAACGGGAAACGCAAATCATGGTCGCCACGACGGTGATCGAAGTGGGCGTCAACGTCCCCAACGCCACCCTCATGGTCATCGAAAATACCGAACGCTTCGGCCTATCGCAGCTGCACCAGCTGCGCGGCCGCGTGGGGCGCGGCGCCGACCAGTCGTTCTGCATCCTGATGACGGGCGCCAAACTGAGCCGCGAAGGCCGGGAGCGCATCCAGACTATGGTGCGCACCAACAATGGCTTCGAGATCGCCGAAGCCGACCTGCGCCTGCGCGGACCCGGCAACATCGAAGGGACGCAGCAAAGCGGCGTAGTCAACCTGCGCATCGCCGACCTCGCCCAGGACGGCCGTATTCTGCAGACGGCGCGCGAGATGGCCGCCCGCCTGCTGGATGACGATCCCAGCCTGGAACGCCCCGAACACGCCCCCGTGAGAAAGTATATGGAATTGATGGGGAGGAAGGTGAAGGGATGGAGCCGGATCAGTTAGCCCGGATTGTTTATGGTTTAATCTATTGCGTTGCTTTTTAACGCAGCGAGGTAAAAAAGAGCAAGTCAGAAATCACAAATTTTGGGTTGGCGGTCTATAAATAATCGAGGCAGGAGATGTAGATCGGCGCACGGCGAAGGGCGGTCTGTTCCGCCGGGTCAATATGGTGAAAGGAGACCCAAAAGCGGGAGCGGGCGTTGTGCAGGAAGGACTGCAGCAGGCCCATGCGATTGGTGCGGCGGACGATGGGCAGCCGCGGATCATCGTCGATCATCCAGATCAGGGCGGCGTGGCGGCCTTGCCGGTAGAGGACGGTCTCGATCAGATCCTGCAGCCGGTGTTCTTTTCCGGGTTGTAGGTAGATGCCTTCAAAGGCCAGGAAGCGAAAAGCGCGAGGGTCGATGATGCGTCGCAGGGGGGTGTAAGGCAGCAGAGGCAAAACGATTTTACCCAGTACTCCCGGTAGCTTTTTTACCCGCCAAAGGCCCTGGTGCATCTGGGCGCCTGCAACGATTTCGTCGCCTTCGCGCAGGACGTAATACTGACCGTTGAGCCCGATGTGGTCGTCGATCCAAAAAGCATAGTCGTGGTAGTACTCTTCAAGACGCGGTAAAAAGACCCGCAGCTCTTCCGGGCTCAGGGGGCTTACCGCACCTTTGGACCGGGGGCGGCGCCGGCTCAGCCCCAAGGTGGCGGTGAAGCCGATCTCTTCGAATCCCAGCTTGCGGATGAGGTGCGACATCCGCTGGTTGTCGTATACCGTTGAAGCGTAGAAGACCACCGGCCCCGGCTCGTCCCTGCGTATAAAATCCATGACCCAGACCGAAGTACGGGAAATCAGCCCCGTGCCTTTGACGCTCGGATGGGCAGCGTAATACCGCAGGTAGTAAGCTTTGCGGTTGCCGGCAAGCGTGCGCCGGCACAGGACGACTGCTCCCAGGATGGTTGTTTCGTCGCGAACGGTGTAAATATGAGGGTGGGGAACGCTGAGCAGGTTATTGCGTACGTAGTAGTGTTCGTAGTGGGTGAGGTCGGCGCCCCAAATGGTTCCTTCCAGCAAGGCAATGAGGTCTTCTTCAACGTGGCTTTGCCGGAAAATAGCGTAGCCTTCGATTGTGCCGATTTGTTCGCGGGGCATGGGGTAAGGATTTGCAATAATTGACAAAAATCATTGACCGTTGGGGAAGGCAGGTATAACTTACGCTTCAGAAAACTGACCTTCCTCTAATCTCACATTACAAGGATAAAAAGATGGCGCGAAGATACCAAGCGTGGTGTCTTTTGTCGCAGGTGCAGAAAAAGCATTACGGTGCATTTTTTCGATGCACTGAGTTTGTTTTGTCAGCAATAGTTTAGCTGGTTTTTTAGCGGAGCACCGGTGGGAAGGCAGAACCCGAGTTGCCTTCCCGCCATTAACTCAATTCCTGCCCGCGTCAAAACTTATTCTTCCACATCATGCTCTCCACCGGTTTTTCCGTCCGCTGATTGTATTTTGCATCGCCCTTTTTATTGTAGTACCGTTCGATCTCCCCTTCGACGAGGAAGTAGATGAGCTGACCGATGGGCATGCCGGCGTAGACGCGTACCGGATGGGTACAGGAGATCTCCAGCGTCCAGGTATTGCAGAAGCCGACATCGCCCTTGCCGGCGGTGGCGTGGATGTCGATACCGAGGCGGCCGACGCTCGATTTTCCTTCGAGGAAGGGTACGGCGCGGTGCGTTTCGGTGTATTCCTCGGTCACGCCGAGGTAGAGGGTGTTGGGATGCAAGACGAAGCCGCTGTCGGGGATCTCGAAATGCTCGATCGGGTTGTGCTTGCGGGCGTCGAGGATGTGGTCTTTGTAGATGGCCAGCCAGCGGCCGAGGTGTACGTCGTAGGAGTTGGTGCCCAGGCACTCGCGCCGGAAAGGAGCGATGACGATCTCGCCGTTCCCGATGCCTTCCAAAATTTTTTTATCACTTAGGATCATTGTTCAGATTTCGCATTTTGATGGGGGAAGACAATTGCTGTTCCGGGTCAAGGGGGTCCCGGTATTCTGCTATTTACCCGCGCCCGGCGGCTGATCGGGGGCTTCTTCAGCCGGTTGTCCTTTGGGTGTCGGTTGTTTGGGCCGGGCGCCGGTTGCGCCGATCACCACGGAGCCGGCCAGTAGGCTGAGCAGCCAGAGGCGGGGAAAGCGCGGCGTCTCTTCAATGTCTCGCTCCATGGAGGAGAGGCTGGCGGCCAGCTGTTCGCCCGCAATGGGTTGCAGCTGAAACAGCCCGTGGGCCATAGCCAGCAGCGGATTGCGGCCCACCTCGGCTTCCAGTTCCCGAGCTTCTTCGAGCGGGATCTCGCCGGCGAGATGGGCTTCCAGCTTTTCCAGGAGTTCTTCGTATTCCATGAAACAAAGGTACGGAAAATGGAGTCAACCTACAGCCATTATCATTTCCAGGATGTCATCAGATAGCGGTGTGTAAACCGCACCCAGTTGCGCGTCCCTTCCGGAATGCGTACGTCCGGCGGGATACCTACGTTGTCGATGCCGTTTTCCGGCAATCGCTTGGAGCGGGAAGTGGGGATGTACAAAGCGTAGGGCAGGCATTCCAGCACGACGGGACGCAGGTTGGCGTAATCGAGCACGCCGCCGGAATTTTCTCCGAAAAGTTTCACTTTAGTACTTTGCCGGGCGGCCAGGAGAAACTGTTCGGCCGAGCTGCCGCATTCGCGGTCGACGATGATGGCGACGCGCTCGGGATTGGGATGCACTTTTTCGAGGGTAGTCGTGTCGTCGGGCAAAGGGATGAAGGCGCCGGGTTGTTGGCGCATTTGTTCGACGAAGTCGGCGACGAAAGCGCGGGTGTCGTCGGGGAGGTTCTCGTTATTCAATAATTCGGCCCAGCCGGCCGTGTTGTCTTCACTCGCAAGTACTTCGATGGAGGTAGTGATGATGGGCTGGGTGTACAGCAAGGGGATTACGGGCTCGTACGAAAAGTCGCTCCCGCCGCCGTTGCCGCGCAGGTCGATGATCAGGTTAGGCGTGCTGGTAAGCAGCGGCCGGTGGGCCTGCACCATGGAGTCGATGTCGGCAGCGTACTGGTCGTTGAAGGAGCCGAGGCGCAACAGCACTGTTTGCTGATCGACGGGCAGAACGGCGAAAGGCGTCTCCTGATATTGCTTTTGCGGGTTGTTGGCAACGCTTTGCGGTGCGGGGACGAGGCGTTGCCAATCGGACAAATTGTTCAGCGCCAGGCGGCCGCCGGGTTGGATTTTGGCCGTGGTGCGCCGGTGCGAGTGGTTGCGCATATAGTAGATGAGGTCGTAGCGGCCGGGTTCGCCGGAAGGTTGAAATTCCGCTTTGACCATACCGGGCCGCCAGAATACACCGTCGGCGGCGAGGATGACGGCGGCGAAGGTGCGCCGGGGCGTTTCATTGCGCACGATCGCCATGCGGTAAGTGCTGTCGTCGGTGATCCAGATGCCTTCGATGGGGTCGCGGTCCGTCGCGGCGCTCGCCCATTTTTGCCTTAGCGCCGCTTCGTCGACGACCAGGGTTTCAGTACCGGCGAATCTTTTCCGGATGGCCGCCGTGTCTTTGGGGTCCAGGGCCTCGTCACTTTGATAAACGATGTACAGGTGCTGGTCCCGGAAGAAGGCCATCCAATCTTCAATGAGGAGAGCGCATTGTACGGGATCGTTGATCGTCGCCGCTTTTTCCTGCAGGTCGTTGGTGAGCCGGCGGAGGGCGGCTTCGTTTTCCGTTATGACCTTATCGGGATAACCCGCGTAATTGGCTTCCACTTTCCGGACGGCGAGGTCGAACTCGGCCGGGCAGTCGCAGGATTGTGCATAACCAGCCTGGCAAGAGGCCAGGATGCCGATCAGTAAGCAAACGAAAGGGCGCATGCATGGATGGTTTGGTGAGTGAACCCGGATAATTCGTGGGCAAATATAAAGAACAGACAAAGTGTTTTGAGGTTTACGCCGGCATCGACAAACGGTCGCTAAAGCATATTTTTCCCTTTGGGCCTGTCTCAGTCATCGACCTGCCAGATGATCATACTCCGGTCGTCGCCGCCGGAGATCAGGTAATTTTTATAGTTGCTCCAATACAAGCAATTGACCGAATTGAGGTGCCCGCCGTCGCGCGCCGTATCCAGCACTTTTAGGAGGGCGAAGGAGCGGGCGTCCCATAGCTTGATGCTCTTGTCGCGGCTGGCGGTGGCGAAGCGGCGGCCGTTGGGTTCGAAGGCGATCTGGTTGAGGGTAAACCAATGAGCAGGCTGGGCGCTGACGGGCGTAGCGCCATTATTCAAATCCCAGATCCGCAGGTGAGCGTCGCGCCCGCCGCTGAGGAGGTGCCGCCCGTTCGGATGATAATGGACGGCGAAGACCGAATTCTGGTGGGCCGGCGCGATGGTATGGCGGATGGCGAGCGAATCGGCGTCGAGGAGGTAGATGTTGTTATCGCTGGCGCCGGCGGCGATCTCGCGCCGCTGTTCGGAGTACGCCAGGCTGCGCAGGCTTTGGTTGGTGAGCTGGAGGCTCTCCAGGGAGCGGCTTTCGGCGATCGACCAGCGGGTGAGGAGGCCCTGGCCGCCGGCCGTATAGACGTAATCACCGATGCGCAGTACGGCGAAGGCCCCTTTCCGGTGATGCGCGATATTGCGGGTGCGATCGGGATCGTCGAGGTCGACCCAGTGCACGCCGCCGTTCATATTGCCGGCGACGATGCGGTGTTGTTCGGGCAAGTAACAGAGGGAAAAGATCTGGGTTTCGACCCGGGCGACCAGCTTGCCGAGCTCGGGCTCGTCGAGGTTCCAGCGCACGATCCAGCCGTCGCCGGCGCCGGAATAAAAGTAGCGCGCATCGGGGCCGGGGCTCAGCGCGAAGATAGACGCTTCGTGGCCGGTGAGTTGGGCGATTTTGTGGATGGTGATCGGAGCAGGCATAATCCGGTAGACTTGTGGTTGATCGGAAAAACGCGAAGCTATGATTTTACCATTGCGAAAGTAGAAAATTTTCAACTTGTTCGCCCTGCATCAATCGAAGACGGACAATCCGGTAGCGATCGCCCCGGCCAGTTCGGTTTCCCGTTCGGAGACTTTCGCCACCACCTGCAGGCCGTTGTAGAGGGTGAAGAGAAAGGTGGCGATGGCGGTCAGGTCTTTTTCGGGAGCTATTTCGCCCCGATCGACGCCCCGTTGCAGGTATTCCCGGAAGAGGTCGATGAATTCCGTTTTGTTGGCCAGCAGCGCCGGCAGCATTTCTGCTTCGTTGGGCAACAGTTCGGTGGTGCAGTTCACTACGAAGCAGCCCTTTTTCTCGGCATCGGCAAGTGTTTGTCGCAGCGCCCGGAGGAAGAGCTGCCTGATTCCTTCTTTTACGGAGGGCCGGGCGTCCAGAAAAGCGATGATCTGATCGCGGTTGACGGTACGGTAGTGCTGAAAGGCCCGTTCGAAGAGTTGCCGCTTCCCGCCGAAAGTATCGTAGAGGCTGGCCCGGTTGATGCCGAGGTGGTCGACCAGGTTTTGAATAGACGTGGCGTAATAGCCCTGCTTCCAGAAGAGGGCCATGGCTTTTTCCAGTGCTTGCTGTTCGTCGAATTGTTTGACTCTGGGCATGGGAACGGGATTTTTGGACCAGGATTTTCGGGATGGCCGGGATGAGGCTTTGCTTGGACTTCGCACTTTTTCATTTTTCAATAGACACCCCACCGGCGCCCCTCCACCTCAACCTCAACCTCAACCTAAAAAACAGGCCGGCCTGCCGACCGACCTGCAATTTACTATTTCTGAATGTTCGTTCCAATATTAGGCAAAAAAAACTATCCCAGCACCGGGTTGACGTTGATGCCGCCGTCGATGTTGTACTCGCTGCCGGTGATGTACCAGGCGTCATCGGAGGCCAGGAAGGTCACCAGTTTGGCGACCGCTTCCGGGGTGCCGAATTGTTTGAGGGGCACGCGGTTTTGCATAGCGGAGGCGAAGTTGTGGATGTCGGCTTCGGCCATGCCCGTCTTGGCGAAGATGGGGGTATTGACCGGGCCGGGGTTGACGGCGTTGACGCGGATCTTACGCGGCGCCAGTTCGGTGGCGGCGGTGCGGGTAAAGGAGTTGAGGGCGGCCTTGCTCGCGGCGTAGATGGCGGTATTGCTCATACCGGTGTAGGCGTTGACCGACGAGAGGTTGATGACCGAAGCCCCTTCGTTGAGCAGAGGCAGGAACGTTTGCAGGGTGAAGACGGCGCCTTTGAAGTTGATGCCCATCTGGGTGTCGAACATTTCCTCGGAGATCTGGCCTACCGGTGCGGGGGCGAAGATGCCGGCGTTGATAAACAGGATATCGACGGCGCCGGCGGCGGCTTTCACTTGCGCCGCCAGTTGTTCGATCGCGGAAAGGCTGCCCTGGTCGGCCACCAGTCCGGTAGCGCCCAGTTCAGCGGCGGCGGCGGTCACTTTTTCCGGATTGCGGCCGGTGATGATGACGCGGGCGCCGTTTTCAATGAAATCCTTCGCGGCGGCGTAGCCGATGCCGCTGTTGCCGCCGGTGACGACGGCGGTTTTGCCATTAAGCTTTTTCATGGATAGCTTTCAGTTTTGATTTAGAATGATCGTTCTGAAATCAAATGCATAATATTTGAACGATCGTTCTAAATTATTTTTCGTTTATTTGTCGCCGGCAGGACAAAGGGTTGGGAGCGTTTGCTCGCTGGTCTGAGTGGGTGTTTTCTTATTCCTGTGTTTGCAATACAGGTTCTCAAACTGCTTAGCACCATGCCTATTTTCGTACACGAATACATCCGCCCCGCCGGTGAGCTGGGCATGTGGCAGATCACCGAAGACGAAGCCTGGTTTTTGGAGCAGCTCGATCTGACGGCTGAGGAACAGGCGCAGGCGAACCAGTTCAAATCTCGTCGCCGGCTGGAATGGCTGGCGGCGCGCCTGTTGGTGCATCAGATGTCGGGGCGCACCGAGCGCGAGGTGATGCTCAAGGACGAGTATGGCAAGCCTTACTTGCAGGATTCGCCCTATCATATTTCCATTAGTCATTCCGCTTTCCTGGCCGCTGCCATCGCCGCACCGCGCCCGGCGGGTATCGACGTGCAACGCATCGTCCGGAAGATCGACCGCCTGGCGCACCGCTTCATGCGGCCGGAGGAGATCGACAGTCTGCAGCCGGCTACGCGCGTGGAGCATATGCACGTGTACTGGGGCGCCAAGGAGGCTTTATACAAAGCTTACGGCCGTCGGGAGCTGGATTTTCAGACGCATATTCACATCACGCCTTTTGCTTACCGGCCGTCGGGGGTGCAGTTTACGGGCAAGGTGGTGAAAGATGAATTTCAGGCTGTGTACGATGTGGTGTACGAGCAGCATGGGAAATACGTGCTGGTGTATGCGGTGGAGCGGCCGGCCTGAGTGGGGTGGTTGTGGCAATGTTGCGGCACGATCATCCGGACCGGCGGGAGGAGAAATGAGTTGCGTTTTTGGGCCTGGGCGTTTTGTTCTATTTGTTGCCAAATAAAGTTGTGGTGCTGCTTGGGCCAAGAAGAGTAGGGAAAACTATATATTATGAACTGGGTAAAATGAATGAGAAGATGCTGCCGCGCGGGCGGCGATACGCAGGCGCCTGCTCGCTGCAGGCAGGTATCCCCAGGTACGGTGAGTACCGACCAACGAGCAAACGCAAGAATAGGGGCCAGTTTGGCTTCGCAATAGATGAATCGTTGCCATTTAGGTTATATTGCAGCTTTAAGCATAAAAATTTAAATCATGAAGATTAAAATAGTAAGTATTCCGGTAAGGGACCAACAAAAAGCATTGGATTTTTACACCGGTGTTTTGGGTTTCGTGAAAAAGGTGGATATCCCGGTGGGTGAAGAAGACCGGTGGTTGACAGTAGTTTCCAAATATGACCAGGACGGTCCGGAGTTATTGCTCGAACCTGCGCCTAATCACTTTGAACCTTCGAAAGTTTTTCAGGATGAATTGATGAAAGCAGGGATTCCTTACACACAATTCTACGTGGATAATATTCAAGAAGAATATGAAAGGCTGACGAAATCAGGAGTCGAGTTCAGCATGAAACCAACAGATATGGGTACGGTAATAGTTGCTGTATTTAATGACACATGTGGAAATAATATCCAAATAGTGGAAGAAAAGTAAATACCATCCTAATCATCCGGGCTACGAGCATGTTTGGAGCTTGCTTCTATTGCAAATCAATAGGTAGGGTAAGCGATGAAGCGGACAGGCGCTCATGGCAGCCGCAACGAATACGATCATAACGGAAGGAAAAGATGTCAATAATTACCATGCAAAAAGCTGCCGACACAACAGAAGCTAAAACGATCCGACAAAAAGTCGCTTTTAAGACAGCTAAACGGTGTCCTGGAAGTTCTTGCCAAGCGAACGGACAAAAGGGTTTCTATTTCCTGTATTTATTCCTCTTTCTCGTTGCCTGTCAAACAGAACCGTCCATCTCAGCGGACCAACCGCCCGCCCTGCGCTACCAAATCGAATCCGCCCAAAAGGCCATCCAGCTGGCCCGCACCATCCTGGCGGGCGACCGGCCCGAGGCAGCCGACTGGGAAGCGCTTTTCCGCACAGAGGGGTACCAGCATTATTTGTGCAATAGCGACGAGGAAGCCAAGAAGGCATACCTGAAAGAAGCTTTTCTCACCGCCTTCGACGAATCCCGGCATACCGTCCGCGACAGCCTGCTGGCGGCGCCCCTGGATATGAATATGGAGCCTAACGCATTCCGTTTTCTTTACGCCGTCAGGAACCTGGCACAGCTTCGGCAGAACCTGTCCGCAGTGGATTCCTTTCTCGCTCACACCGAATTTTCAGCCGTGCTCGAAAGCGCCAATGCCCGAGCCCGGGAATTTCTTCCCCAAAGGACACGGGACGCTTCGCCGGAGCTACACGAAGTGACTTTCGTGAGCATCGAACCGAATTTCTACGTCCTCAGCTGCGGACTGATCCTCGACGCCCACCTCGCCTGGCGGATGGGTGAAGAGGACCTGATCAACACCGTCGCCCACGAGTTTCACCACAACTACCGCGCGCTGGAAAGCCGCCACCTCCAGCACCCTTTTTTGGGGGCAGTCGACCGGATGCACCGGGAGGGGCTGGCCGACCTGATCGACAAGCCGGTTCCGCCGGTCGCGCACGAAGGGCTGCTCCCCGCCGAATTGATCGACGACTACAACCGGAAGTTTGCCCAAACACCCGCTATTCTGCAGGCGTTCGATTCGCTGACCGTGGCCTGGAAAAGGGGCGAACTGGCTTTGAACGACTACGACCGGCAAACGTGGAGTTTGCTGCAGGACGGCCACGCCAATGGATTTTATATGGCGCTGCTGGTAAAAAACATCCTGGGCCAGGACAGCCTGGTGGAACACTATGCCAATCCCCGCGCTTTTTTGTACCACTACAACGAGGCGGCGGCCCAAACCGAAGGCGAATACGTCTTTTCGAATGCTTTCCTGGCGGTCTTCGACGAGCTGTACCAGCAATTGCCGCCCCGACCGGGGACGTATTCCGATGAAACCTTCCAGGTGACTTTCCGGGTGACAACGCCCAACGCTTCCGACGATGTCTATATCACCGGCAACCGCCCGGCGCTCGGCGACTGGGACCCCGCCGGAGCGCCTATGGAACGGCGCTCCGATAACGAAAGGGAAATCACCCTGACATTGCGCGCCCCCATAGAGTTCAAATTCACCCGCGGCAATTGGGAGACGGAAGGCTTCGTGAAAGACGCCCTGCGCGGACCGAATTTACAATTGGGATTTGCCGGGGATACGACGGTGACTTACCAGATCGAGGCCTAGGGAGATGAGTAAAGAGTAAGCAGGAGAAGGGTATCCGACTGAGCATCCCTTTCTATGCCGTAGTCCATTGGTCGCCTGAACCCGATTATTCATGAATTAACCCGGATTATTCATGGGTTCTTCGTCATGACGGCGGCCAGGCTTGCGTTCGCGCAGGCGGGCGACACGCCTGCAGCAGGCAGGTATCCCCGGGTACGGTGAGTGAGCGGGGCAGAATGGTGGCCAGTCTGGCTTCGCAATAGATTGATCTATGAATAGTCCGGGTTAAATGTCAAAACCAAAATATATATTTTTGAGGGCGT
>CAYQQU010000085.1:0-21338 GCA_964419545.1 uncultured Saprospiraceae bacterium
CAGCGAAAATATATTCCGCCCGGCTTCATTTTTCGGCGCGAAAACACAAAAAATGGAAAGTGAGGCGCCATAAATTTGTCCGATTGTTCTGGTGTTCAACTTTTGCGCCCTTTTGTTCCGGTTGTGGTTCAAAATCAACCGGCAAGGAGCATCGATTGCTAAAAAGCAAGCTTCGATGCACGGCTTGGTCCCCAAATTTCGATTCAAATTGAGCATACCGTCAAACCTCCACGCCTTCGATCAGCAGCTCCAGTATTTGCTTGGCGGCGCCTGCAATTTTGGTGCCGGGGCCGAAAACGCCGACCACACCCTGCTCGTACAGGAAGTCGTAATCCTGGTGGGGGATCACGCCGCCCACGACGACCATAATATCGTCGCGGCCCAGCGCGCGCAGCGCTTCGATGGTTGCCGGCACCAGCGTCTTATGGCCGGCGGCCAGGGAAGAGATGCCGAGGATGTGGACATCGTTCTCCGCCGCCTGGCGCGCCGCTTCTTCCGGCGTCTGGAAGAGGGGCCCGATATCGACGTCGAAGCCGAGGTCGGCGAAGCTGGTGGCGATCACTTTAGCGCCGCGGTCGTGCCCGTCCTGTCCGAGCTTGGCGACCATGATGCGGGGGCGGCGGCCTTCGAGTTCGGCGAAGCGATCGGCCAGGGCCTGCGTTTGCACGAATTCGTCGTCGGTGCTGATCTCGCTGCGGTACACGCCGGAGACGGCTTTTGTCTGCGGCGTAAAACGACCGAACGATCGTTCCATAGCGTACGATATCTCGCCGAGGGTAGCGCGGTGGCGGGCGGCCTCTACGGCGGCGGCCAGCAGGTTGCCTTCGCCCGACTCGGCGCATTGGCGCAGGGCGTCGAGGGCGCGCTGAGCGGCTGCTTCGTCGCGTTCCGCCCGTACCTTTTCCAGGCGTCTGACCTGAGCTTCGCGCACTGCGGCGTTGTCGACTTCGAGGATGTCGATGGGTTCTTCTTCGGCGAGGCGCAGGACGTTGACGCCGACGATCTTATCCTTACCGCCGTCGATGCGCGCCTGTTTGCGGGCGGCGGCTTCTTCGATGCGCAGCTTGGGCAATCCGTCTTCGATGGCTTTGGCCATGCCGCCCAGGCTTTCCACCTCCTGGATGAGGCTCCAGGCGCGGCGGGCCAGCTGGTCGGTGAGGTATTCGACGTAGTAGGAGCCGGCCCAGGGGTCGACGGCCTTGGTGATATCGGTTTCCTGCTGGAGGTATTTCTGGGTGTCGCGGGCGATCTTCGCCGAGAAGTCGGTCGGCAGGGCGATGGCTTCGTCCAGGGCGTTGGTATGCAGGCTCTGGGTGCCGCCGAGGGCGGCGGCCATGGCTTCGATGCAGGTGCGGGCGACGTTATTATAGGGATCTTGTTCGGTGAGGCTGTAGCCCGACGTCTGGCAGTGGGTGCGCAGCGCCATCGATTTGTCGTTTTGCGGGTCGAACTGCTTGACGATCTTGGCCCACAGCATGCGGCCGGCGCGCATCTTGGCGATCTCCATGAAGTGGTTCATGCCGATGGCCCAGAAGAAGGAGATCCGGGGGGCGAAGTTGTCGATCTTCAGGCCCGCCTGCATGCCGGCGCGCAGGTACTGCAGCCCGTCGGCGAGGGTGTAGGCCAGCTCGATATCGGCCGGCGCGCCCGCCTCGTGCATGTGGTAGCCGCTGACGCTGATGGAATTGAAGCGCGGCATATTTTGCGAGGTGTAGGCAAAGATGTCGGAGATGATCCGGATAGACGGCAGCGGCGGATAGATAAAGGTGTTGCGCACCATAAATTCCTTGAGGATGTCGTTCTGGATGGTGCCGCTGAGTTGTTCCGGCTTGACGCCCTGTTCTTCGGCGGCCACGATGTAGAAGGCCATCACGGGAATCACAGCGCCGTTCATCGTCATCGAGACCGACATCTTGTCCAGCGGGATCTGGTCGAAGAGGATCTTCATGTCTTCCACCGTATCGATGGCGACGCCGGCCTTGCCTACGTCGCCGGTGACGCGCTCGTGGTCGGAATCATAGCCGCGGTGCGTCGCCAGGTCGAAAGCCACCGAGAGGCCTTTCTGCCCCTGCGCCAGGTTGCGGCGGTAGAAGGCGTTGCTTTCTTCGGCGGTAGAGAAGCCGGCGTACTGCCGGATGGTCCACGGCCGGCCGGTATACATCGAGCTGTAAGGCCCGCGCAGGAAAGGCGGCAGGCCGGCGGCGTAGCGCAGGTGATGCATCCCGGCGATGCCGGCCGGATCGTAGATATTGCTGACGGGTATTTTTTCGCTGGTTTCCCATTCCCGGGTTTCGGGCCGCGCGGCGAGGCGCAGGCTGGGATCGAAAGAACGGTGGCTGAAATCAGGACGTTCCATAAGTTATGGACAGTTTTTTGATAGCTTGTTGGAATAAATATAGCATGAGAACCGGAATTTACCGCTTTATTTTGCCAGAAATTCTAAACCTGAAACAACTACACCCATTCTTAAGCTGTTTTTTCTGATTAAGATCGCTAATTTTGCGAAAAGGTAAAAAGACGCAACGTGGTTGAATTTACGCGCTATGAACTGGCGAACGGCCTGCGGGTGGTCGTACACGAAGACGACAGCACGCCCATGGTCGCTGTCAACGTACTTTATAATGTCGGCGCTCGCGATGAATCACCCGACAAGACGGGATTCGCTCACCTCTTCGAGCACCTCATGTTCGGCGGCTCGGCCAACGTGCCCGACTTCGATGAGCCGATACAGCTGGCCGGCGGCGAGAACAACGCTTTTACCAATAACGACATCACCAACTTCTACGATATCCTGCCCGCCCAGAATATCGAAACGGCTTTTTGGCTGGAAAGCGACCGCATGCTGAGCCTCAATTTCGACGAACGGGTGCTGGAAGTGCAGCGCAAGGTGGTGGTGGAAGAATTTAAAGAAACCTGCCTCAACCAACCGTACGGCGACGTCTGGCACCACATCTCGGATATGGCCTATAAGGTGCATCCCTACCGCTGGCCGACGATCGGCAAGGTGCCCAAGCATGTCGAAGACGCCACCCTCGACGACGTCAAGGCTTTTTTCCACAATTACTACCGCCCCAACAACGCCATCCTGGTCGTTTCGGGCAACGTCAAAGCCGCCGAAGCCCGGCGCCTGGCCGAAAAGTGGTTCGGCGATATCCCTTCCGGCGCCGTGCCGGAACGCCGCCTGCCCCAGGAGCCGCCGCAGCGCAAGCTGGAGCAGCGCATCAACGAATCCAACGTGCCGGTCGATGCGCTATACCTCGCTTTCCATACGGTTTCGCGCACCCATCCCGACTTTTACGCCACCGACCTCCTTTCGGATGTGCTGTGCAACGGCCGCTCCTCCCGCTTGTATCGCCGCCTGCTCAAAGAACGCGAACTGTTTGCTGCTATCGATTGCTATATCTCGGGCAGCATCGACCCGGGGCTGCTCATCATCGAAGGCAAACCCGCCGAAGGCGTGATCCTGGAAACCGCCGAAGCCGCCGTCTGGGAAGAACTGGAGGCGCTGAAAGCGGAGCCCATCCCGGAAGTGGAGCTGGAAAAATGGCAGAACAAAGTGGAAAGTATGCTCGCCTTCTCCGAGTCGAATGTGCTCAACAAAGCCATCAACCTCGCTTTCTTCGAACTGCTCGGCGACGCCAACCTCATCAACCGGGAAGCGGAACTGTACCGCGCCGTCACCGCCGCCGATATCCACCGCATGGCGCAGACGATCTTTACCCGCGAGAATTGTTCGGAACTGTATTATAAGGTGAAGGGGTGATGGCTTGGTTCTCTTATGCAGCGATTCTCGGTTTGGCAGTAAGCATTTCTTGATTCGCAGCGCCGGAGGCGCAAGCTATTGGTGGATGGTTTCACACATTATCCCTTTCCCCGCGCCAGAAATGTCAGCCCAGCCCATCCCAACTACGCCGCTTTTGCCATTTTGTCGCATTTTTAATTGAAAATCCGTCAAAATGGCATTTGTTTTTTAGTTGGAACACCAATTGCATGGCAATAAGTGAATTTGCTTAACAAAAAAACTTAAAGCCATGACGATAGTAAAAATGAGACCGATGGGCTTCTCCAACCTGATGACTGATTTCGACAGCCTGTTCGACGAGTTTTTCGGACGGGAAACCGAACCGGTAACGCGCCGCAACCAGCCGGCCGTCAACATCATCGAGAAAGAAAATGGTTTCGAACTGGCAATTGCCGCTCCGGGCCTGACCCGCGAAGATTTCAACGTCAAAGTCGACAAGGACCTCCTGACGATCACCGTAAACAAGGAAGACGCGCCGGTGGAAGGCGAAACCTTCAAGCGCCGCGAGTTTAACTTCGGCAGCTTCGAACGCCGTTTCCAATTGCCGCAAACGGTCGACAGCGAAGGGATCCACGCTACCTACAACCAGGGTATCCTCACCGTAGCGATCCCCAAACGCAAGGAAGTGATTGCACGCACCATCGAGATTGCGTAAGAGAAATTACATTCTGTTGACTTTCGGAATTGAAATTTTTTAATCTAAAAACTGTTTCACATGAGCTTAGTAAAATATAATCCGTTCAATCGTTCTTTGAGCCGCTATTTTGATGACTTCTTCGACGGTGGCCTGACCAACTTCATCGGCCGGGACTACGCTCCGGGCATTCCTTCCGTGAACGTCGTGGAAGCAGACGACCATTTCCGCATCGAGCTCGCCGCTCCGGGAATGGAAAAGAGCGACTTCGAAGTGAAAGTCGATGACAATCGACTGACGATCAGCGCCAAGCGCGAAAACGAAGAAGAAGTGAAAGAAGAAGGCAAGTACATGCGCCGCGAATTCAGCTTCACTTCTTTCGCGCGCAGCTTTGAACTCCCGGAAAACGTCAAACCGGAAGAGATCAAAGCTTCCTACGACAAAGGCGTACTCCACATCCGCCTGCCGAAAACGGAAGTGGAAGTGGTGGAAAACGCCCGCGTAATCGACATCGAATAGGCGCAGTCGAACGTACCGAGATAACCGCTTTCCCGCCAGGCTTTTGGTGGGGAAGCCGGTCAAAGACTAGTTAATAGGGTTTTAGGTGTTTATTGATGGGGCCGGTGCTTTTGTACCGGCCCTTCTTTTACCGGGATTGTCGGGATTCTTTTACCGGGATTGCCGGGATTGCTGGGATTATTTACCGGGATTACCTGGATTATTTACCGGGATTACCGGGATTACCGGGATTGCTGGGATTATCGGGATTTTTTACCGGGGTTGCTGGGATTATTTACCGGGATTGCCGGGATTACCGGGATTACCGGGATTGCTGGGATTATCGGGATTATCGGGATTTTTTACCGGGATTGTCGGGAAGGGATAGGGGTTATAAAATAGAGAGCTTTGCAGATGGTCTTGTCTGCTTTATTCCTTGTTGATCACTCTTGCTACCGGATAGCGGCGGTGCGTCTTTTCGTAATGAGGTGATTGTTGGTAGATGAAGTTGAGTTGGGCGCGCGCCGATTGAGCGAATGCTTCGTCCTCAGCTTTGCGGGTTTCCAGGGCGGCTTGCAGTTCCGGGTTTTCGGCCAGGTATTGGGCTGCCAGGTCTTCGAAGACGTAGCTCGAGAAATACTCCTTGCGCATCAGGATGCTGTCGAAAAAATTCCAGGCAAACCAGGAGTCGGGGCCCTGCGGCTCGAGGGCGGCTACGATGAACTGATTGGCGGGCTGGTTGGTGAAAACCAGGTAGTCGCCCGCCCGGAAAGTTTCCGTGCGCTTTTCTTTTTTCACCTGCACCTGGGAGTGAAGGTAGTGGCCCTCGTAGGGGTAATCCGTGGTGGCGTAATCTTCTATATAGTAATATTCGACGGTCATGGCGGTGTCGTTGGGCAGCCGCTCCAGCTGTACGCCGTTGCGTTGCAGTCGTTCGATCACTTCCGGCCAGGCCTGGGGGATGAGGTAGGCCTCGGGCGCCGCCACCGACAGGGTAGGGCGGTAGTAATTGAAATAAGGTACGGGCCTGGTGTAGGGCGCCGAGCGGTCGTAGTAGAGGCGGGGCAGCCCACTCACTTCGCTCGGTTTGTATTTGGCGGTGTATCCCTTGAACGCCAGGGTGTCGGCGCGCGTTGTATCCACCTCCCAGTTGAGGGCGAACGAATCGCGGCCCATGGTGCTGGTGATGGCGAGGGCGCGGGCCAGCTGCAGCGAATCGCGCTGCTCGGTCATCGCCTTAGCGACTACGTCCATGAAGGTGTAGGTAGCGCGCACGCGGTCGGCGTAGGGCTTAAGCATATGGGTTTCCACCATAAAGCCGATGGTGTTGTGCAGGGCGGCGTAGCCGGAGCTGAAGCGCGGCAGGTCCAGAAAGCCGTAGATGCCTTCGTCGGGCGTGTTGCGAGTATAAACGTAGGGCGTCATTTCCCAGTTGCGCGCCGCCATATCCTCGTACAGGCGGGGTAGAAGGCGGCTGCGCAGGTACCCGGCCAGGCTGGGTTCGAGCTTGTTGTGCTGGGTAGGAACGAGGGTGAGCGTGTACGGGTAATCGGCGCCGTTGGAGGTGTGGTTGTCGATAAATACGTCGGGCTGCCAGAGCGTAAAGAGGCGGGTGAAGGTCTGGGCGTTGCGCGAGTCGGCTTTCATGAAGTCGCGGTTGAGGTCGAGGTTGCGGGCGTTGCCGCGGAAGCCGTGTTCGGCGGGGCCGTTCTGGTTGACGCGGCTGTGGGGCCCCCGGTTGAGGCCGCCGCCGACATTGTAGAAGGGGATGACGACGAGAACGACCTGGTCGAGAAAAGCGGGTAGCGCCGGCGCCTCGAGGTAGTCGCGCAGCAGCAGCATGGTGGCGTCGACGCCGCAGGGTTCGCCGGGATGGATGGCGTTGTTGATGAACAGGATCTGTTTGTTCATATTGCGCAGCCGGGGCGGAGAAAACTCCTGTTCTTTGGACAAAACGGCATAGTGCAGCGGATAGCTGCTATCGGTGGCGCCGGTAGCGCGAAACGCCAGCTCCGGATGCCGCGCCGCCAGGGCTTCGTAAAAAGCGATCGTCTCCTGGTAGGTGGCGCTCCGGTCGGGATCGTCGTCAAAAGGTAAAAAAGGTGTTTTTTCCTGCCCGGATAAGCAGCGTGCGGAAGCGAATAAAAAAAGGAAAATGAGTAATTTGTTGGTCATGCCGGAGGTGTTTTGTGCCTGCCTTCAACGCAATAGTAGGAAAAAATGCAGGCTTGTGGAAATGGAGGGTTCAACTGGAAAGCCGAATATGAAAAGGCGACGACAATCGCTTCGTTTCATTACCCCCCTTAAGAGAAATTTAACGGCATCATAGTACGAATGATCGCACCCTCAGCCTTTAACTATTGTTATTAGACACGAAACAGTAGAAAAAAGTAAAACCAAAATAGCTATGGAAAGAAAAAGAGCCCTTCTGATCGCGCTATTGCTGGCCCTCCTCGCTCCGGTCGCCCAGGCTCAGTATTTTGGTCAAAATAAGCCGAATTACGAGTCTTTCGATTACCAGGTCATTCAGACGCCCAACTTCGAGATCTATCACTACCTGGAGAACGAAGAAGCGCTGCACTGGCTGGCCAACCAAAGCGAACACTGGTACCACATGCACCAGCACGTGCTCAAAGATACCATCCAGCGGAAAAACCCGCTGCTCTTCTACAACAACCACGCCGACTTCCAACAGACCAACGCCATCTCCGGCGATATCGGCGTGGGCACCGGCGGGGTCACGGAAGCTTTCAAGAACCGCATCGTGATGCCCATCGCCATGTCCAATGAGCAAACCAACCACGTGCTGGGCCACGAGATGGTGCACGCCTTTCAGTACAATATGATCCTCAACGGCGATTCCACCGACCTGCGCAGCCTCGGCAACCTCCCGCTATGGATGGTGGAAGGACTGGCGGAGTACATGTCGATCGGCAGCGTCGACGCACATACCGCCATGTGGATGCGCGACGCGGTGCTCAACGATGACGTGCCCAGCCTCGACGACCTCAACAATCTCGGAAAATACTTCCCCTACCGCTGGGGGCACGTATTCTGGGCTTTCGTTACCGGCCTTCGCGGCGACGACCTCATCGAACCGCTCTTCACGTCTACCGCCAAGTACGGCCTGGAACAAGCCATCCTGATGGAAATGGGGATGAGCAAAGCCAACCTCAGTGAGCTATGGGAGGCGACCATCCGCAAATACTACGGCGAGTTTGTCGCCGGTAAAGAGGAAAACCCCGTCGGCCGAAAGCTGGTCAACCGCGATAACGGCGGCCGCCTCAATATCGCACCGGTGATCAGCCCCAACGGCCGCTACGTCATCTACCTTTCCGAAAAAGACCTCTTCAGCATCGACCTTTTCCTCGCCGACGCCAATACCGGCGAGACCATCCGCAAAGTGGCCAGCAGCACCCGCGACGGCCATATCGACGATTTCAACTACATCGAATCGGCCGGCGCCTGGTCGCCGCAAAGCGATGAGTTCGCTTTCGTCGGCGTCAGCAAAGGCCAGAACATCATCATCATCAAGGATGTGGAAACGGGTAAAAGCGAACGCGAAGTGCAGCTGGAAGGCGTGCCCGCCTTCTCTAACCCGGCCTGGTCGCCCGACGGCCAGAATATCGTCGTTTCCGGACTCGTGGACGGGCAGGTGGACCTCTACAGCTACGACCTGCGCACGGGCGAGGTGCGGCAGCTTACGTTCGACCGCTACGCCGAACTGCACCCCCACTGGTCGGCCAACGGCGACCGCATACTCTTCGCTACCGATGAGCTCAGCATAGAGCAGGGACGCCGGAACGGCCACTGGAACTTCAACCTGGCGGAACTCGATCCCGTCTCCGGCGCCAAGGAGCATATCGATATCTTTACCGGCGCCGACAACCTCAACCCCATCTACGATACCGACGGCAATATCCTGTTCCTCTCCAACCGCGACGGTTTCCGGAACCTCTACAAATACGACGTGTTCACCGGCCGGGTGTACCGGCAAACGGACTTCCTCACCGGCATTTCCGGCATCACCCACTACGCTCCGGCCATCAGCATTGCGCGCAAGCGCGACCGCATCGCGTATATGCACTATTACAACGGTGCGTACAGCATCTACAAAGCGCGGCCCGAAGATTTCCTGTCGGAAGAGGTCGACCCGCAGGCCGTAGACTTCGGCCCGGCCCAGTTGCCCCGCGTCAATAAAAAGGCGCCGGCGATCGTAGACGCCCAGCTGAGCGAAGTCGAAGAAATGGAGCCGCTCCGGCCGGGCGAGATCGCGGAAAAAAAATATAAGTCCAAATTCCGGCTCGACTTCATCGGCGGCTCGGCCGGTGTGGGCGTGGGCACCAGCAACATCATCGGCACCAATACCGGCGCGGCCGGCGGTATCCAGATGTTGTTCAGCGACATCGTCGGCAACAACCAGCTGTTCGTCAACCTGGCGATCAACGGCGAGATCCAGGACTTCGGCGGCGCCATCACCTATATCAACCGCAAAGGCCGGATCGGCTGGGGCGGCACGCTCAGCCATATCCCCTCTTTCGGACTGCTCGACTACCAGGTAGCCAACGATACGCTGCGCTTCGAGGACGGCTTCCTGCCGGTGATCCGGGAGACTTTCCTCACCCAGCGCATCTTCGAAAACCGCCTGGGCGCCTTCGCTTTCTATCCTTTCTCGAAAAGCCTGCGCTTCGAAGTGGGCGGCGCGTTTACGCTGTACAACTACAGCTGGCGCCGCACCGACAACTACTACGACGCTTTCTTCAACCTGATCGATCGCGAACGCGAAGGCGTGGACGAATACCGGGGGCTCGAAAGGCCCAGCGGTTTCAACCTCTACAACGTGGAAGGCGCGCTGGTCGGCGACAACTCCTTCTTCGGCCTTACCGCGCCGCTGGCGGGCTACCGCTTCCGCTTCGGCGCCAACCAATTCTTCGGCGCGTTTAACTTTTTGAACCTCACGGCCGACTATCGCCGCTATTTCCGCCTGAAACCGGTTACCGTGGCCGTCCGGGCCCTGCATAACGGGCGCTACGGCGGCAATGCCGATGACCTCTTCCCGCTATTCGTCGTCAACCCCTGGTATATGCGCGGCTATGCCGACTTCTTCGGGCTGACCAACTTCTCGGAGTTGTTGTCGGAGAACGGCATCACCACCGACCAGGTAGCGGGATCCAAAATTCTGGTCGGCAACTTCGAAGTGCGCCTGCCGTTTACCGGGCCGGAACAGCTGTCGGCCATTAAGTCGAGAGTGCTGTTCAGCGACCTCAACCTCTTCGTCGACGGCGGCGTGAGCTGGACGGATTTCGATCAGTTCGGCGGCACCGAATACACCCTCGACGAGAACGGCGACCGCATCCCGATCAGAGACCCGCAAACCGGCGAGATCATCATCAACCCGCGCACGGGCGAGCCCGACTTCGTGGTGTCGCGCTTCGGCGTGAAGCCCTTCTTCAGCACGGGCTTGTCGCTGCGGGTCAACCTCTTCGGGGCGATCATCGTCGAACCGTACTACGCTATTCCGTTCTTCAGCGGCGCCGACGGCAACCTGGAATTTCAGCCGGGTACCTTCGGGATCAACCTGATGCCGGGCTGGTAAAGCTGATGGCCATGGGGGAAAGGAAATCGCCGGAGCGTTATCCTTTCCCCGGCGGTCGTCACCGGCGACGCTGCGGGACCAGCATCGCTGCGCCGAAGACGCCGGCGCTGTCACCCAGCGTCGGTTTAAGAAAAGGCGTATCGAGGCGGGTATTGAAAATGTGTTTGCGGGCTTCCGCTACGCCTTCCGTATAGAGCAGGTCGATATTTCCGAGCCCGCCGCCGAGCACGATGGCGTCGGGGTCCAGGATGTTGATCACCGTGGCGATGCCTTTGCCGAAGAAGTGCAGGAGGCGTCGCACGGTCTGGTTGGCGTGAGCGTCCGTTCCCTGCCGGTGGCGTTCGATGATGGCGGGCAGCCTCAAGTTCGCACCGCTGATCGCCTGATAAAAGCGTTCCAGGGCCGGGCCGGAGATGATGCGCTCCACGCAGCCGGTGCGCCCGCAGTAGCAGGGGCCGCCCGATTCGTCGAGGAAGTTGTGCCCCCACTCGCCGGCGATGCCCTGTCCGCCGTGAATGACCTGCCCGTCGACGACGATGCCGCCGCCGACGCCGGTGCCCATGATCACGCCGAAGACGACTTTGGCGTGGGGGACGGCCGGGGGTACGGCGCCCAGCGTCGCTTCGGCCACTGCAAAACAGTTGGCGTCATTGGCCATATGCACGGGAACGCCCAGGGCCGCTTCCAGGTCTTCCAGCAGCGGCCGGCCGTTCAGCGCCGTCGTATTGCAGTTTTTCATCAGCCCCGTATGCGGGTCGCGTGCGCCCGGCGTACCGATGCCGATGGCGGCGGGCGCCTGGCCGCAGGTTTCCTGCATTTGCACCACCAGCGTCCGGATGCGGTCGATGATGTGGCGATAGCCCTTCTCTTTTTCAGTAGCGACCCGGCGACGGTCGACGATCCGGTCGAAGTTGCGCCCTTCGATGAGCACGCCTTCGATTTTAGTGCCTCCCAGATCAATACCCCAGGTGAGTTCCATTGGCGATGCTTTTGGTGAGGGATCGGGTAACCCCCGAAAAATCCGGGTTAAATATAAGATTGATCTTCCGAGAAGATCGAATTTCGTATAATGAATAGAATGCCTGCCTGGCGCCGGTGTTGCCAAACACCAGGCGCCCCTCCTAAATTAGTATAAACGGGAATAGGCGAAAGCCCTGCTATTTTTTGTAGCTTTGTGTGGCTGGTGTTCAACCCCAGCGATTATCGGGTTGAAGCATTATTTTGCTCCCATCCCAGCGGGACGAGCTATCGGCAGCCTGTTTTGCACGTAGTGATTGCCGTGCCGGAGGAACGGAATAGGAAAGATGCCCGGAATGAAGCGATTAGGTCCCTCCGATAAAAAGGCGAAAATGCCTGGTAGATCCTCCCGGCTAGAGAAAAATAGTTGCCCTCAGGGTGGACTTTAAAAAGCGCGGATTACGAATCTTCGCGCAGGGCTATGGCAGAGAAAGAAGCATCCATACTAACAAAAACCCGGGAGCGCTCCATCACCATCGAAATGCGCACGCCTATCGATTACGCGCGGCCCGTCTATCTCGCCGGCGATTTCAACCATTGGCGGGAAAGCGATGTGCGCTTTCAGCTCCACCGGCTGGAAGAGGGGCGCTACCAGTTGCAGCTGCCGGCCGCGCTCTTGCCTGCCGGCCAGACCGCCTACAAGTACGTGCGGGGCGCCTGGTCGGAAGTGGAACTGGATCGCTTCGGCAACGCCACGC
The DNA here is from genome assembly GCA_964419545.1 of uncultured Saprospiraceae bacterium. Classification (GTDB taxonomy): domain Bacteria; phylum Bacteroidota; class Bacteroidia; order Chitinophagales; family Saprospiraceae; genus CAYQQU01. The sequence continues at coordinate 12,246 of CAYQQU010000085.1, forward strand.
CTAACCGGCTGCTGAATGCAGCAAGCGAGCGCGTCGAAGACTTCGTGCCGCGCTGGCGCTGCGGAGGGCGGGCCTACGACGAGCGCTACCTGCCCAATATTCAGGTCATTTCCGAGACTTTTGAGATTCCCCAGCTGATTCGCACCCGGCGCATCGCCGCCCTCTTGCCGCACGATTATTACGAGACGGATCGCCGGTATCCGGTGCTGTATTTGCAGGACGGGCAAAACCTGTTTGACGACTATGCGCCTTTCGGCAATTGGGCCGTCGATAAAAAGCTGGCCATCCTGGCCGAGTCCGGCATCGGCGATATCATCATCATCGCCATCGACCACGCGGAAGAACAGCGCATCGCCGAGTTTACGCCCTCGATGCGCACCCGCCTCGGGAGCGGCGAAGGGAAAAAGTACGTCCGCTTCCTGGCCGATACGCTGAAACCATACGTCGACAGCCATTTTCGGACGCTCACCGACCGGCAGCATACCGGCATCGGCGGCAGCTCGATGGGTGGGCTGATCAGCATCTACGCGGGGCTGATGTACCCGGAGGTGTACAGCCGGCTGATGGTCTTTTCTCCATCGCTATGGGTGGCCCCGCAAATTCACTTTCACTATATCGACTTTCTGGAACCGCGCGACACCAGGATCTACCTCTATGCCGGCGCCAGCGAAAGCGCGAATATGGTGCCGAATATTCAGCGCTTTAAAGGAGAACTGGAAAAGGCCGATCCGAAAATAAACGTGGAATTTAAGCTTTCAATTGATCCTGAGGGAGAGCACAACGAGGAGCGGTGGGGCCGGGAATTTCCCCCCGCCGTCGAATGGCTGTTTTTCAGCCGGCCATGATCCGTACGGAAAATCGGCGTGTCATCCCAAATTAAACCGATGATATGACCCTGGAATTAACACGCTTTAGCGAACAACTGCCTGCCGCCGTCGTCATACCGCTCATTCAGAATAGCTGGTTGGAAAAATCGCTGGCCGCCGTCGCCGAGACCCACGGCCTGCCCCTGCCTTTACTGCAAAGGGATTTTGGCGCAGACCATGGCGAATGCCACAGCTTCTACGCCGGCGGGGCCCGCATCTTCCTGCTGGGCCTTGGCCCCCGCCCCGGCTTCGGGGATTTTGTAAGGGCTTTCCGCGGTTTTTCCTTCAAAAACCGGCAGCGCCTGCCGGAACAGATAGGCATCAGCCTGGTCTTTCAGGAAAAACTGACCGCTCCGGCCATGCTGACGGAAGCCGCAGTGAACGGCCTCTGGCTGGGCACTTATCAGCCCGGCCGCTTTAAAGGGACCGGCGAACAACCGCATCCCCTGTTGCAGGACGGCGCGGCGCTGCGCCTCGACGCCGGCCGGCACGACGGGGAAGCCATGCTGGCCGCCGCCCGGCGGGGGCTCGCCGTCGCGGAGACCCAATTGCGCATCTTCGACCTGGTCAACGCGCCGAGCAATAAAAAATTTCCGGCCCAGCTGGGTGAATGGGCCCTGGCCTCGGGCGCCGCGTACGATTACCAGGTCACCGTTATGGATAAAGCGGCCATCGAAGCAACCGGGCTTCACGCCCTGCTGGCGGTCAACCAGGGCAGCGACGCCCCGCCGGCCTTCATCGTCATGGAATACCGGCCCCGGCAGCTTCCGGCCGAGCCGCTGCTCAAAGTGGGCCTGGTCGGCAAAGGGGTCACCTTTGATACCGGGGGGCTGTCCATCAAGCCCTCTACCAATATGCATTACATGAAGAGCGATATGGGCGGGGCGGCAGCCGTACTCGGCGCGATGGAACTGACGGCGCGGCTGCAACTGCCGGTACACCTCATCGGCATCGTGCCCGCTACGGAAAATAGCGTGGACGCCCGGTCGATACGCCCCAGCGACGTCATCGACTCCTATAGCGGGAAGACCATCGAAATTATCGATACCGACGCCGAAGGCCGCCTGATCCTGGCCGACGGGCTGGCTTATATGATCCGCCATTACAACCCCAGCATCCTGATCGACCTGGCGACGCTTACGGGGAGCACGGTGCGTACTTTCGGCTACCACGCCGCCGCCTTGTTCTCAAGCAACAACGACCTGGCCGGGCAACTGGAGCAGATCGGCGAGCGTACCGGCGAACGCGTCTGGCGCCTGCCGCTCTGGGACGTCTACAAGGAAGACCTCAAATCGGATGTGGCCGACATCCGCAACTTCAGCGGGCGGCCCATCGCCGGCGCGATCGGCGCCGCCAAGTTTCTGGAGGCTTTCACCGAGGAACACCTGGCCTGGGCGCATCTCGACATCGCCGGGGTTGCTTTCGCCGATTCGGAATTTACGGCCCAGAAAAGCGCTACCGCCTTCGGCGTCCGGCTGCTGGTCGAGTTCCTCTCCGCCGTCAACGCACAGTGGGAACAAATCCAGTTTGGCGAGCCCAAGGGTTGAACCGTCGGATGTCCTGCTGCTTATGCTCCCAAATGGAATATCCTGCTATTTTTGCCTATTCGATTCCACCAATTCACCGCCCTATGTCGCACCCGTTGATTTTTCTCTGTATCAGCACTTTCTTCAAAGGCGAGGCTTTCCTGCGCGCCTGCAAAGCCGCCGGCAACACCGTCTACCTGATCACCCGCAAAGCGCTGGAGAACGAAGCCTGGCCCCGCGAAGCCATCGACGAATTTTACTACATCGAATCCGATGCGAATACGCCGGAGAACCTCGCTCATCTCGAGCGCGGCCTCGCCTGGTTGCTGCGCAGCCGGAAGGTGGACCGGATCGTGGCGCTCGATGATTTTGACGTGGAAAAAGCGGCCTTCCTGCGCGAACAGTTTCGCATTCCGGGCATGGGGCAAACCACCGCCCGCTATTTTCGCGACAAGCTGGCTATGCGAATGAAAGCCGAAGACGCCGGCCTGCCGGCGCCGCCCTTCAGCGCCCTGCATCACGACGGCGATATTCACCATTACCTGAACCGGACGGCGCCGCCCTGGGTGATCAAACCGCGCTCCGAAGCTTCCGCCGCCGGCATCAAAAAGGTGCATACCGCGGAGGAAGCCTGGGCGCAGCTCGAAAAGCTGGGCGAGGAACGCCATCTTTTCCTGATCGAACAGTTCAAGCCCGGCGACGTCTACCACGCTGATTCGCTCGCCCACGAGGGCGAAGTGGTCTTCTGCCGGGGCTCGAAATACCTGAATACGCCGCTCGAAGTGGCGCACGGGGGCGGCGTGTTTCGCACCAACACCCTGCCTTTCGGCAGCGAAGAAGAGACGGCGCTCAGGCAATTCAACGCCGAGGTGATGCGCGCGTTCGGCATGCGCTCCAGCGCCTCCCATACCGAGTTTATCCGCTCGCGGGAAGACGGGACGTTCTATTTCCTGGAAACCTCCGCCCGCGTCGGCGGCGCCCACATCGCCGAAATGATCGAATATTCTTCCGGGATCAACCTCTGGGCGGAATGGGCCCGCCTGGAAGATGCTTCCGCCCGCAAAATACCGTATACCCTGCCGCCGGTGCGCGACGACTATGCCGGGCTGCTGGTGTCCCTGGCCCGTTTCAAAGAGCCGGATACATCGGCTTTTGACGATCCGGAGCTGGTGTGGCGACTGCGCAAAGACCATCACGTCGGCTTTATCGTGCGTTCTCACCGCCAGGAAAGGGTGCTGGAGCTGCTCGACGATTATACCCGTCGCGTTTTCAACGACTTCCACGCCACGGCGCCGGCCAAGGAAAAGCTGTCCGGGAATTAATCCATACATAACCCGGGTTAACTTTCTGTCAAACCCTCGATCCGCATCCGGTACAGGTACTTCGGCGTGTTATTGTAAAGTGCTTTGTACAGCACCAGCGCTTTGCTGCGGTGGTCGGTGCGTTCGGGGAGCAGCCGCGCGAGTTCGAAGTGTACGGCGGCCTCCTGCTCGCGGAAGATGTCATCGGAGAGGAGCGCGTACAGGCCGGTGATGGCGGGGCCGTTATCGTCATTGAGTATGTGGGCGCGGGCCTGCAGCAGTCGGGCTTCGAAAAGCAGGTCGGGATTGCCCAACGCATCGGCGAGGGCGAGCGCTTCTTCCACGACGGGCGCCAGCGCCTCGCGCTGGCCCAGCGTGACCAATACCACGCCTTTTTCCACCAGGCTGAACCCCAGCACCAGCTTATTGTTGATGGCGCGGGTCACCTCGATGGCCCGGTTGTAGTAGTGCAGCGAGCGGTCGTACTGCTGCGTGTAGAAAAAGATGTCGCCCAGCGTATTGACGGCTTTGGCGATGCCTTTCTGGTAGCCCAGCTCTTCGCAGAGCATCAGGTTTTTCTGCAGGTATTCGATGGCGCGGTGAAACTCGCCCCGGTAGCTGAGCAGCTCGCCGATGAGGCCGAGGGCGATGGCGATGCCTTGTTTGTCGCCCAGTTCTTCGCAGAGTTCCAGGTCGCGGCGGAAGTGCTCCATGGCCAGGTCGTAATTGCCTTGCCGTTCGTAGACGCTGCCGATGCAGCCGATGGCGATGGAGGTGAGCTGTTTGTTGCCGAGTTCTTCGCTGAGCAGCAGGCCGCGGCGGTAGCTGTCCAGGGCTTTTTCGTAGTCTCCTTTTTCGAAGTGGACGATCCCGAGGTTGGTGTACAGCGAGGCCAGGCTTTGCTTGTCGTTTTGCCGCCGCGCTGCGCCGAGCTGTTCGGTAATGACCCGTATGCCCTTGTCGAACTGCCCCTGGTTCATGTAGGTCAGGCCGAGGTTGGCGACGACCTGTGCGTTGAAGGTGGGCGATTCGGAGGATTGCCACAGTTCGATGCTTTGTTCGAAATGGGCGCGGGCGCCGTCGTAGTCTCCCTGCCGGAAATACAGGTTGCCGAGGTTGCCGTACACCTTGGAGATGCCGAGCCGGTCGTCGATCGATTCCAGGAGGCGAACGGCCGTTTGCAGGTACTTCATGGCTTCGGGGTAGTTGCCGCGCAGCATGAGGAGGTGTCCGAGGTGGTTATTGGCCTGGCCGATGAGCAGCGCGTCGCGCGATTTTTTGGCGAGGCGGAGGGCTTGGGTGTAGGCGGCCTCGCATTCGTCCCATTTGCCGATGAGTTCGAGCACCCGCCCGCGGTTGAGGTGGGTGTGGATCTGGCGATTGACGTCGGTCTGGTCGCCCAGCTTTTGCAGCAGCTTTTCGTAATAGTCGAGGGCCCGCTGGTTCTGGTAGTTGCGCCGGGCGTAGTCGGCGGCTTTGCGGAGGTATTCGCAGGTCTTGTCGAATACGTTGGCCTGCTCGTAGTGGAAAGCCAGGTCGACGTAGCGCTCTTCCAGCTGGCCGGCGTAGAGCTTCTCGATCGCTTCGGCGATCAGCTGGTGCAACTGTTGCAGGCGCGTGCGCAGCTGCATGCTGTAGGCGGCTTCGCGCAGCAGGGAATGCCGGAAGATGTAGCGCAGCTCGCTCATCGCCTGCCAGATCTGACCCTGTTCGGCCGTTTTGATCTGTTCGCGCAGCAAGGTAGCCGAGTGGCCGTTGGAATTGCTGAACTCCTCCTGGGTGCGCATTACTTCCGAGAGCACCGGCACCTCGAATTCGCGGCCGATCACGGCGGCGGCCTTCACCGTTTCTTTCACCAGCTTGGACAGGCGGTCGATGCGGGCCGTCAGGATGGCGTTGATGGAGCCCGACAGCTTGATGTCTTTATCCTTGATGGTCCAGGCGTCGGCCTCGTAGACCAGCAGGTTGCGTTCGGCGAAGTATTCCAGCAACTGTTCCAGGTAGAACGGGTTGCCGTTGGTAGCGCGCAGCAGCTGCTCGTAGAACTCCTGGCTGATCCGGTCGTGCAGAAAAGATTCGGCCATGTGGCGCACCGCTTCGGGCTGCAGGATGTTGAGGTTGATCTCGAGCCGGGGCGCGCCCAGCTGTGTCAAGGCAGCCGGAGACAGCAGTTCGGGCCGGGCCCCGTCGTCGGTATACCTGGAGGTGATGAGCAGCAAAATGGGATAACGCGGGAAGTGACGGGAAAACTCCCTGAGCAGTTCCCGCGAGTTTTCGTCGATCCAGTGGCCGTCTTCGATGCAAATGACGATGGGGTGGAGCACCGATTCGGCGAGGAACAGGTTGATGATCGACTGCAGGGTATTTTCGTAACGCCCCCGGGCGTCGAGCTGTTCCCAGATCGAGTCGGGATAGTGGATGCCCAGCAGGGCGGCCAGTACGGGTTTGGTGCGTTGCAGTTCCCGCTTGATGGCGGGCGCTTCGCGGTAGTTGGCGTGGTCCAGCGCTTCGTGTAGTTCGGCGAAGATGAGTTCGAACTTACCCCGGTTATCGGCATTGGTGCCGTCGGGCGACTGCCCGAAGTAGTTTTTTAGAAAATACAGAAAAGGATTAAAGGGTTTGCGCAGGATCTGGTCGGCCTGGCAGGTATGCCATTCGGCGACCGATTCGATGGTCAGGGCGCGGTTGAATTCGTGGATCAGGCGGCTTTTGCCGATACCGGCTTCTCCGTAAATCACCGCTACCCCGGTGGGCTGCCCGTCGAAGAGCGGTTCGGAAAAATCGAAAAGTTTTTTGATCTCCTCGTCGCGCCCGACCATGCGGCCGCTGAACGAAGCGCGGCTCTGGAAGCTGCGGCCCAGCAGCTTGAAGGTCGGCACGTTGCCGTCGATGCCTTTGTATTTGATGTCGCCCCGGTGGTGAAAGCGGAAGTTCCGGTTTTTTTGGATTTCGGAATCGACGAGCACCTCTCCCCAGTCGGCGAAGGTCATCAGGCGCGCCGCCAGGTTGACGCGATTGCCGACGGCGGCGTACTGGCAGCGCTCCTGGCCGCCGACGAAACCGGTGTAGGCGGTGCCGAGGGTGGCGCCGATGCGATATTTCAGCGGCGACTGTTCCTGGAGGGGGCGCAGTTCGTCGCGCAGCGAATAGATGAACTCGAGGCCGCGGTCGATGCTGTTCTCAAAAGAAACCGGCGCGCCGAAGAAGCCGACCATCACGCCGCCCTTATCGCCGAAATCGATCTCTTTGAAATAGCCCGAGAAGTTGTTGATCTGGTTGATCACCACGGTCGCCAGCCGGTCGAGCAAATGGTGGTCTTCGATGCCGGAAAAGGAAAGAAAGATGGTGACGACAGTGCGAAACTCCCCTTCGTGGTCGTAGTCGGCCACGGCTTCGGGCAGGAATCGGCGCACCACTTCTTCGTCGAGGGGCGGCAGGTTGGCGGACACCAGTTTGACGCCCTCCCGGGAAATCTTATCGAGCAGGCGGAAAAAGCCCGGTTCGATCTCTTCGTATTCGAAAGGAATGGGATCGAGCAACTGCAGCAGCGCCTGGTCGAAGACGATGTCTTCGTCGCTGGCCAAGGTCTGGCATTCGGCGCAATGGTCGATGGGCGCTCCCCGGAAATAGAACGACCGGTGCTGCTGGCCGACGACGCCCCACTGCACCCGCCCGTAGGATAGGCCTATTTTCATGCCGATCTGGAATTCGCCGAAGTGGAATTCGCGGTCGGCAAACAAGTCGCGCATCAGGCCGGCGGTCTGCAAATAGTCCATCGCCGTGATGGGCGCGCCGGCCGTCGGGAAAATGGCGGTAAAAGCATCGCCGGCAAAATAAGGAATGAAACCGCCCCGCGCGTAAACCAGATTGACCAACGGCTCGAAGATCTCATTGAGAATGATAGACAGCTCCTCCGCACCCCGCGTGCCCCGCTGCATGAGCGATTCGGTGAGGGGGGTGAAACCGGATAGGTCGATGAACATGGTGAAAGCCTGGATATGACCTTCCGACCGGCCGGCGAGCAACTGATCCGGTATAAAATGTGGAATGAGATGCTTCACAAAGGCGTTTGGTGTTGTATCTGAAATTTACAAAAATGTTTGCATCCAGGAACAGCCGAGGGCAAAGATAGTTTTTCCTGAGGTTCACTGCATGACGCCCACTTAGTTATTAGCCCGGCGCAACCCGTCAATCGACGACCGCTCCCGCTTGGCCTATTTTTATTGCGGGCCGGAGCAACCTTTTGTATCTTGAAAGGTCTTTAATGCAGTCGCCGCTTCCGGGGGCAGAGCGCCTGGTCGGCCCCTCTGCAAAGCTTTTCGCTCGGAAGAAAACACCCGGAAATGAGAATAATTCTCGCCTCAGTCACCGTGATCCTGAGCTTGCTCTCGCATCACGGATCGGCTCAAAACCCGCCGCTGGACGTCGCCAAGAAGCGCGTCCAGGCACAGCGCATCCGGCAAACCATTCAACTCGACGGATTGCTCGACGAGGAGGCGTGGCTGAATGCCCCGCCGGCAACGGGCTTCCTTCAGCTGGAGCCGCGGCCCGGAGAACCGGCTTCCCGGCGCACCGAAGTGCGGGTGCTCTACGACGATGTCGGGCTGTACGTCGGCGCGCGCCTGTTCGACGAACCGGACAGCATCCTCATGGAGCTATCCGAGCGCGATGATTTCGGGAATACCGACTGGTTCGGCCTGTTTATCGATTCTTATCGCGACGGGATCAACGGGGTCAGCTTCATCGTAACGCCGGCCAACGTTCAGTTCGACGCCAAATACTCCACTTTCGGGGAAGACGAAAACTGGGACGCCGTCTGGGAAAGCCGCACCAGCATCAATGCCGAAGGCTGGGTAGCGGAGTTGCACATCCCGTATTCCGCCATCCGCTTTCCCAAGACCAACGAACAGACCTGGCACATCAATTTCGGACGCCTCATCCAGCGCAGCCAGCAAAAGAGCTTTTGGAGTAAGATCGACCCCCAGCAGCAGGGCTTGCTCAACCAGTCGGGCTACCTCACCGGCATTTCCGGTATCCAGTCGCCTGTCCGCCTCCAGGCCACGCCTTTCCTGGCCGTCTACGGAGAAGTACACCACGACGCGGCCGAAAACCCGCCAAACAGCTGGGGGCGCTCCATCAACGGCGGCATGGACATCAAGTACGGGATCAACGACGCCTTTACGCTCGACATGACCCTGATCCCCGATTTCGGCGAGGCGCGCTCCGACAACCAGGTGCTCAACCTTTCGCCTTTCGAGGTCCGGTTCGACGAAAACCTGGCTTTCTTCACCGAAGGCGCCGAACTGTTCAACAAAGGCGGCCTCTTCTACTCCCGCCGCATCGGAGGGCTACCCCGAAGGGCAGACGCATAAAACCGCCAAATAAAAACAAAGCATTAGC
>CAYQQU010000086.1:0-21084 GCA_964419545.1 uncultured Saprospiraceae bacterium
CGAGCGCTTTAGGGCTATCGGCAAAATTGCCGCCTGATTCGCCACGGACTATTGTAAATATTTTGCGTAGAAACTATTTTGTCAGACGACAAATTGCCTTTCCGCCGGGATAGGGCGGGCGCGTCGCAGTATCCGGTCGGTCGATCTTCCGTAGTGGCCCGCAAAGGGACAAAAGGGTATTATGCTTTCCGCACCTTGCAAGCGATGGTCTTGGCAAGGGCTGCGCGGTGGCCATACTTATGCAGGGCGAAACAGGTTCGCCGTCTTGAAAGATGCGGTAGCGAGTTCTGGGGGTGGACAGCCTGGGTCGGTATGCTTGCGCAGGACGGACATTTTTTTGCGAATCCGTTGCCTACGTACGTTGGGCTGATTCCACCTTATCGGCGCCGGTTTTCACCGGCGGCGCTGAATTTGCAAAAAATTAGCTTTCTATGCAAATAATAAAACAGAAATAACCGAGAAAAGGTTCCTGTGGGTGTGGGTGTGGAGCCGCACCCGAATGCGTTTATTTGTCGTCTTCGTCCTCGTCGTCTTCGAAGTCGTTATCGAAGTCATTATCGCCGGTGAGATCCTCCTCCTCGTCGGAAAGTTCGTCCAGTTCGGGCGCGTCGTCGCCCAGGTCAGCTTCGGGATAGAGGTCGAAATCCAGGGTTTCCTCGTCCTCCTCTTCGTCATCGACGGGCGGTTTCGGTTTGGCGGGGTTGTTGGATTTGCGGATCACTTTGGTGATCACCCTGGGCTGGCTACCCGATTTTCCACCCGGGCGGGCGGCGCGTTGCGGGCTTTTTTCCCGGGCGGGAGCTGCTGCGCCCCCGGTTTTGGCGGCCAGGCTTTTCGTGGTGGTAGGAACGGCGATGAGGCGTTTTTTGTCGATCAGCTCACCGGTGACGACGCAGATGCCGTACGATTTATTGCGGATGCGCAGCAGGGCGTTCTGCAGGTCCTGCAGGTACATCCGCTGGCGGATGGCCATATTGTTGAGCATCTCCACTTCGTTGTTGATGCTGCTGTCGTCGACCCAGTCGCCGCCGTGCTCGTCGCTGGAGTTCTCCGTGATTTCAAGGATCTGTTCCTGTAGCATATCGAGCTGTTCCTGTGTCTTGCGGATCTTCTCTTCGACGATCTGTTTGAAAAAAGCTAGGTCTTCGTCCGAGTATCTCATCACGGGATTTGACATGGTTCAGGCTTTATTAGGTTTTGGATAGTAGGACATCAATATAAAGGAAAAAATAAAATAGAGGAAAATTTCTTTTCCGGCGCGTGTCGTCGTTTTACTTCTTCAGCCGAATCTCATACAAATCATTCCGCCGGTCTTTCAGGATTCGCACGCTTCCGTATTCGTGGAGTTCCTTGAGCAGGCTGAGGTCGACGTCGGCCACCACCACCATCTCGGTATTGGGCGTGGCTTCCGCCTGAGTAGCCGTCAACGGGAAAGCAAAATCAGAAGGCGTAAAGATACCCGACTGAGCGAACTGCAGGTCCATGTTGTTCACTTTGGGCAGGTTGCCGACACAGCCGGCGATGGCGACGTAGCACTCATTCTCGATGGCGCGCGCCTGGGCGCAGAGGCGCACCCGGTTGTAGCCGTTCTGCGTATCGGTGAGGAAGGGAATGAACAGGATGTCGACGCCCTGCTCCGCGTAAAGGCGCGCCAGTTCCGGAAACTCGACGTCGTAGCAGATCAGAATGCCGATGCGGCCGGCGTCCGTATCGAATACCTGGATCTTACTCCCGCCCTTGAACCCCCAGGAGTCTTTTTCGGAGGGCGTGATATGGATCTTCTGGTAATCTTCGCAGGTGCCGTCGCGGCGGCACAGATACGACACGTTGTACAAATGCCCGTCTTCCTCCTGCCGGGGCATGCTGCCGGTGATGATGTTGACGTTATAGCTGATGGCCAGCTCCGAAAGCTTGGCCCGCAGCGCTTCGGTATGGTTGGCGAGGCCGCGAATGGCGTTGGCGGTGCCCAGATGATTGTATTCGGACATCAGCGGCGCGTTGAACAGCTCGGGGAAAAGGATAAAATCCGACTGATAGTCACTTACCGCGTCGATAAAATATTCCGCCTGCTCGATGAGCGCCTCGAAGTCCTTGAAAGGGCGCATCTGCCATTGCACCAGTCCGATGCGGACGTATTCCTTGGGCGTATTGATCAGCTTGACCTTTTCCTGGTAATAGATGTTGCTCCATTCCAGCAGGGTGGCGTATTCCTTCGATTCATTATCCCCTTTGAGGTAGCCTTTGAGGATTTTTTTGACGTGGAAGTCGTTCGACAACTGGAAGGTCAGCACCGGATCGTAGATCTCTTTCAGCTTGACCTTCTCGATGTACTGGCGTGGCGTCAGTTCCCCGGCGTATTCCTGATAGTTGGGGATGCGCCCGCCGGCCATCACCGCGCGCAGATTGAGCTGTTCGCAGAGTTCTTTCCGGGCGTCGTAGAGGCGTCGGCCGAGGCGCATGCCCCGGTATTCGGGATGTACGTGCAGATCGATGCCGTAGAGCACGTCGCCGTTGGGATCGTGCGTTTTAAAGGTCTCGTTGCCGGTAATTTTGGCGTAAGTGTGGTTGTCGCCGAATTTGCGATAGTCGACGATGATGGAAAGAGCGCCGGCTACCACGATGCCGTCCACTTCCACGCAAAGCTGTCCTTCCGGAAAGATTTTCAGCAATTTCCGGATCTGGTGCGCTTCCCAGGGCTCGCCTCCCATTCCCGAGTAGGCTTCGGTGACGGCTTTATTGAATTGCTTGATATCCTCCGGCAGCAGGTTGCGGAGCACGATTTTTTTTCCCGTTGCGATTTCTTCCATGGTGATTTTGCTTAGATGGATGGGCAATGATGCACAAAAATAAAATCCGGCGCAAGCCCGGATTGTTCAAGGGGCGGAATGACAGACGCTTTTCGGGAATCCGCCCCCGGTAGCGGAAACCGGAGCGAGGGCCGCTTCAGTTGAACCTGACCGTCACCCGGTGGCGCCCGGCCTCGTGTTCGTATTTCACCTCAAACCCGTACCGCTCGCAGATCTGCTGCACGATGGAGAGGCCCAGCCCGAGCCCTTCTTCTGCGTCGGAAGCGCGGTAAAACCTTCGAAAAAGCAGCTCGGGCGCGATCGCGAGCGGCGCGCCGGAATTGGTGATCACCAAAGCCCCGGGGCGCACCTGCACCGCGAGGAAGCCCCCTTTACGGTTGTGGCGCACGGCGTTTTGGATCAGGTTGGCGACCAGCGCTTCGGCCAACGCGGCGCTCATATCGACGGTCAGCGGCGATTCGTACCCGCGGGAAACCGTCAGCTGCTGGGCCTCGATGAGATCCTGGAAGTTCCGGAGCAACACTTCGGTCAGCGCGGGGATATCCACGGTCGTTTCGTCGGCGAAGCGGCGATGCTCGATGCGCGACAGCAAGATCAGCGATTGGTTCAGGCGGGCCAGGCGATTGGTGTGTTGCAATATGACCGCCAGGGCGGCTGCATCGACCTCGCTCAGGTGCGGCGACTGCAGCAGTAGTTCCACATTATTCTTAATGGCGGCCAGCGGCGTCTGCAGTTCGTGGGCGGCGTTCTGGGAAAACTGCTTGCTGGCCGCATAATCCTGGCGAATGGCCTCCACCAATGCTTCCAGCTGATGTTGCACCGTCCATAAACCCGAGCCGCCCTCGCGGCGAGCCGAATGCGGGGCCCCACCCGGGTTGAGTTCATCGAGCAGGTGCTGCAGCCGGAGCAGGTTACGCCGCAAACGCCCCCGCCACCAGAAGTGAAAGGCGAGGCCGGCGACCAGCAGCAAAAACAAGAGGAAGGTGAGCATTTCCATCAGGTTTCCGCGAATTTATAACCGATGCCGTAAACCGTTTTCACGTATTCTCCACAGCCGTGATCCGCCATTTTTTTCCGGAGGTTCTTGACGTGCGCGTAGATAAAATCAAAAGAAACCGCGTCGTCCATATAGTCGCCCCAGAGGTGTTCCGCGATGCTGTCTTTTGTCACCACCCGGTTTTTGTTGCGCGCCAGAAAGACGAGGATGTCGTACTCCTTTTTGGTCAGGTTCAGCGCCTGCCCCCTGATGAAGACCGCGCGCTCTTCGGGGCGGATAGCCAGGTCGCCGAAGGTCAGTTCCCGTTGAAATTCGTTGGTCTTGCGTCGCAGCACCGCCTTGATCCGGGCATTGAGCTCCGGCAGGTGGAACGGCTTGGTGAGATAATCATCGGCGCCCTCTTCCAGCCCTTTGACTTTGTCTTCCAACCCGACCCGCGCCGAGATGATCACTATCCCGGTCTCGGTATTGTTCTTACGGATGAGCGGAATGAGCTTCAGCCCGTCGCCGCCCGGCAGATTGAGATCGATCACGACGCAGTCGTATTCGAAGGAGATCAGCTTACGGAACCCTTCCCGAAAGGTGGTCGCCACTTCGCAGCGATAGCCCTCCCGCTTGAGGTATTGCAGCATGGGGTTGAGCAGGTCCCGTTCGTCTTCGATCAATAGCAGTTTCATTTTTTTCGCATTCCCCGGCAAAGTAATCCGCTTTTTCAGATTTTATTCAGAATCGCCTCCCTTTTTTGCCTGAAAAACAACGGGCAGACATGAAGAAAGAAAAGCCCCGCAAGCATAAAAAACAACAGGCGGCCGACCGCGAGGACGTCAAGCTGAAAGTGCGGCGCCCCAGGCCCAAACAGAAGTACCGGCACCAGAATTACTGGTTGCAAAACGCAGAAGAAGCATGAAAAAACTGCCGGATTCTCCTCTGGTTTATCCCTTCGAACCGATGGTCAACGAACTGGCGGAGCGCGGATACGCCATCTGGGACGGCTTTATCGATGAAGAAGAAACCGCCGCCCTCCGGCAGCTGGCCCAAAAATGGCTGACGGCCGGCGCTTTTCGCGCTGCGGGCGTTGGGAAAGCCGACGACCGGCAATACGACCCAAAGGTGCGGGGCGATCTGATCCGATGGATTGACCGCAACAGCCTGCCGGTGGAAGCCCACTTCTTCCTGGATCGCCTGGATGCTATGATCCAATACCTCAACCGGTCTTGTTTCCTGGGCATTCGCGATGCGGAACTGCACTTCGCCGTCTATCCGGCCGGCGCCTTCTATAAGAGGCACCTCGACGTGTTCCGTCGCGATCAGGCCCGCAAATTATCGGTAATCTGCTATTTGAACGACGACTGGCGTCCGGCCGACGGAGGCCGGCTGCGCATTTACCGCCCCTTGTCCGGCGGCGGGGAAGAGGCATTCGACATCGTTCCGACCGGAGGCCGGCTGGTGTGCTTTCAGAGCGACCGCTTCGAGCACGAGGTGCTGCCGGCCCGGCGCGACCGCTACAGCCTTACCGGCTGGCTGAACGACCGCGAACAGTTATTGTGAAGCGAAATCTATTGAGCATTTTTCCGTAATGACGAGTGGCGCGGTATCGGCCGTAGCCACTTTTCTTATTTATGAAAGCTGCTTTTTGGTTTTATGGCAAACTTAAACTATAATGACCGCAAAAGAAACCGATATCGCCACAATGAACAATTCCCGAGTCGTTCGGCCGGGCGAATTCGAAGCGCACCGCCACTGGTACCCCAAGGCGCTAAACGCGACGATTCACCCGATGATCAACTTTTTTCTCAACCTGAGTCAGGAAAGAATCATCAACCGCTACTGCCATTTACATCCCAAAGTAGAAACCGACGCGCTGCGCGAGGTGCTCAACTACAATTGCCGCTATTTTCTCTGGGCCGGCGCCGACCTGCTCAACGTCACCTCAGCGGGCGGCAAACGCCAGATGGTCGTGATCGAAAACAACTCCTGCCCTTCCGGCCAGAAGTCGATGCCCCTCATCGACGATAACCAGGAACAGGGCAGCTACCGCTGGCTGATCGAACACACCTTCAAACCCTATCTCAAAAAGCGGGTCAATACCCAGGGCGTCCTGGCCGTGGTCTACGACAAAAACCCGATGGAAGCGTCGGGTTACGCCGCCGTCATCGCCGATGTTTTCCAGGAGCCGGTCTATTACGTTTCGTTTTACGAGGACGAAGAAGACCCCGGCGTGCGCATCGAGAACAACGCCGTGGAAGTACGCGACCCCGAAGGCAACTGGCATCCGGTGCGCGCCCTCTTTCGCTACCTCACCCAGCGCCCCTGGAATCGCCTGCCCCTACAGGTCAAGACCCGCATCCTCAACCCCGTCATCGCCTGCCTGGCCGGCGGCCGCAACAAAATGATGGCCGCCAAAGCCTACGATTTCTTCAATACGGAACTGGAGGAGAAAGGATTGCGCATCAACACCCCCGAGACCATCTGGGACGTGAGCAAGAACGAAATCCCGCTCTGGGTGCGCAAGCTCGGCGGTCAGGCGGTCATCAAAGTACCTTACAGCAATGCCGGGCAGGGGGTATTTACCATCGTGACCACCGAGGAGCTAGACCAATTTATGGAGCTGGATTTTCCTTACGATCGCTTTATCGTACAGAGCCTGATCGGCAACTACCGCTGGAGTTCCGTCAGCTCCGCCGGGCGGCTGTACCACGTCGGCACCATCCCCAACGCCAAGGGCAAAACTTTTGTCGCAGACCTCCGCATGATGGTCAGCTCCACCGAAAAGGGCATCCGGCCGCTCTGCGTCTACGCCCGACGCGCCAAAGAACCGCTGGAAGACGTCATCACCGAAGGCAGCGCGTCCTGGGATATGCTCGGCACCAACCTGTCGATCAAAAATCCCGACGGCAGCTGGGGCAGCGACACCAACCGCCTCGTGATGATGGATCGGCGGGACTTCAACAAGCTGGGCATCGGCATCGACGACCTGATCGAAGCCTATATCCAGACCGTCCTTTCGATGGTCGCCATCGATAAAATGGCCAAGACGCTGGTCAATAAACAGGGTAAATTCCGGATGCGCCTCTTCCGTTCGCTCAACGACGACGCGGCGCTCCTCAACGAGATCTTACGCTAGATGATGAAATTGCGCATGCTGGTCCTTACGGACCACCATTCCCACAGCGCCGAGAACTCCATCTACGCGCTGTTGCGGGCGCTTCGCCTGCACCCGGCCTGCGCCGGCATCGACGTAGCCAGCCGAGCCAATCCTTTTAACCGCCCCTTCTTCGAGCGCTGGCGTTCCCGGCGCCTTTTCGCCAGCCCGGTCGATGCAAGCTTCGGGTATTATCCGGACGGCCGCCGGTTCCAACGGCTGCTGCGGGCGGTGAGCATCGACGATTACGACCTCGTGCTGCTGCGGCTGCCGCCGCCCCTGCCCGAGGGTTTCCTGCATTTCCTGACGGATCATTTTCCCGAATCGCAGATCATCAACCGCCCGTCGGGTATCCGGGAAACCAGCAGCAAAAAGTTTTTACTGCAATTTCCCGATCTTTGCCCCGACATGCAGCTCTGCCGCACGGTCGACGAAGTACTGGCCTTCGCCGGGCGCTTCCCGGCAGTTTTCAAACCGCTGCAAAATTACGGCGGCCGAGGCATCGTCCGCATTGAAAAGGATCAGGTGTGGGAAGGGAACACCGTAAAACCCTTGTCCGCCTTCCTGAATACGTTGAGCGAAGGGCCATGCGAGCTACTGGGCATGCGCTTCTTGCGAAACCTAAGCCAGGGCGATAAAAGGGTGGTGGTCTGCAATCGCACGCTGCTGGGCGCTTCCCTGCGCATGCCCGCCCACGGCTCCTGGGTGTGCAACGCCGCCCAGGGAGGAACGCCCTACCGGGCGGATATTACCGCCGAAGAGCGGCAGATCGCCCGCCGCCTGACCCCGGCCTTGTTCGAACGGGGAATCGTTTTGTTCGGGTTCGACACCCTCGTCGACGATAACGGCCGGCGCGTATTGTCGGAGATCAATACGGCCAGCATCGGCGGACTGGTGCAGATGGCGCGCCTCAACGGCGAACCGATGGTGGCCCGCATCGCCGGACTAATCTGGGATTATGCCCAAACCGTGGTAGTGGAACCGAAAATGCGGAACCACCCCAGCGCAGTCAAGGGATAATCACCACAAATCATAACGCATGGAAGAACATCTGTTGCTGCACGACGAGCCGATACCCATCATCAACGAGTTGCAACTCGACGCTGTACCGGAAGGGGAGATCAAGCGCTACTGGCTTCACCTGGTCACCGACGGTATGGGCACCCCCATATTCGTGCCCCTCATCGTTGCCCGCGGCCGCCGGCCAGGCCCGGTGCTGGGCCTCACCGCGGTGGTGCACGGCAACGAGCTCAACGGCATCCCCGTTATTCAGCGGCTGTTCAAAGAACTGGATCTCGCGAACCTGCGCGGCGCCATTGTAGGCGTTCCGGTGGTGAACGTCCCTTCCCTGCTGCGCAACAAAAGGCTTTTCGTCGACGGGGCCGACCTGAACCACATCATGCCCGGGCGCGCCGACGGCAACGTCAGCGAAGTGTACGCCTACCGCATCGTCAATCGCGTCGTTCGCGAGTTTGATTATCTGGTCGACTTGCATACCGCCAGCTTCGGCCGCGTCAACTCCTATTACATCCGTGCCGATATGGACGATCCGGTGACCCGCAAAATGGCGCTCCTGCAAAACGCCCAGATCATCGTCCACAACCCGCCCAGCGACGGCACCCTGCGCGGGGCGGCCGACGCGCTCGGCATCCACGCCATCACCCTCGAAGTGGGCAACCCCAATACTTTCCAGCGCGGCGTAATCCGCTCGGGCCTGACCGGCATCCACAACCTGCTGAGCTATCTGAACATGAACGACGACACCATCGAGCAACCCGAGGTTCCGCTTACCGTTTGCAGCGACTCTTACTGGATGTATACCGATACCGGCGGCATCCTTTCGGTGAAGCCCGCCGTCAACGAGAAGGTGGGGCCCGGCCAGACGGTAGCGACCCTGCACAACATCTTCGGCAGCCTCATCAAGGAATACCGGGCGCCGGAAGCCGGCATCGTCATCGGCAAGAGCGTCAATCCCGTCAACCAGACCGGCGGCCGTATCCTGCACCTCGGCATTTTAGCCTGATCCCAGATTTGGACGCTCCTGATTTTGGCCGTAAATTGGTTGTAATGAAAAATATTCTTTTCCTCACGGCCTACGCCGGGCACGCGCCTTTTGTCTTTCGCTACGCCCTCACCCTGGCCCGCCATTTCGGGGCCGGCGTCACGCTATTGCATGTATACGAGGGGGTTTCGCCCGAACTGGTTACCACCGGCGCTATGCTGGACGCCGGCGCCGGCAACCTGCGCCGCTTCTCCCAGATGCTGCGCGAACAGGAAACGGAAAAGCTGAAAACCTTTGCCCGGCAACATACGCCGCCCGACCTCCACGGCGTCCCGCTGCATTACGAAGTACGCACCGGCAGCCCGGGCGAAGAAGTGCTGGCCCTGCAAAAAGCATACGCTTCCGGACTGGTGGTCATGGGCGCCAAGATCCGCAATACGATCGGGGAAGCCCTCTTCGGGAGCATGGCCCGCTTTATGATCGACCGCGCCCCCTGCCCCGTCCTCCTGGTGCCCCCGATGGCCCAGTACGTCGGCATCACGAAAATAGTCTACGCCTCCAATTTCAGCTACCGCGACGAGAGCGTGATCCGGCATCTGCTGGACTGGAGCGAAGCCTTCGCCGCCGAACTACACGTCGTACACGTGGTGACGGCGGAAAAAGAACGCCGCGACGCTCAGGCAAGCCTGGACAACCTGGCCCGCAACTTCCAAGCGTCGGAACGCCTGCACTTCGAACTGGTAGCCGGCAACATCGCCCCCCGCCTCGACGAATACGGCGATCGCATCGGCGCCGACCTCATCGCCGCCACGACGCAAAAACGCGACTTCTGGGATCAGCTGCTCGGTCGCAGCGTCACGCGCGGCATCGCCAAAGAAGTGGAAATTCCCATCCTGGTTTTCAAGGAATAAGCGCCTGTTCGGCTCCCGGGAACGACATCCTTTTTTGAAAATCCGCGCATTTGCCTTATCTTTTTCCGGTCATCAACGCTGTTCGCCATGAAAGTCTTTCGTCATCTCCTTCCCGTCAGCCTGCTGACGATGATCAGCTTTACCTTTCGCCCCGGTTTCTCTCCTACCGAGGGGTTGGTGGCCTATTATTCGTTCAACGAATGCGACGCCCGCGACGATAGCGGCAATGGGTCGCACGGCCGCCTTTTCGGCGACGTGGGCTGCTGGTGCGGCGTTGAAGACGACGGCCTGCTCTTCGACGGCGTGGATGACTTTGTGGAATTCCACGGACAGGTCAACCGCTACTTCAACACCACCGATTTTACCATCAGCTTCTACCTCAAACCGGAACAGTACCTGCTTTTCCGCCAGAGCCTGCTCGGCAAACGACCGGATTGCACGGAGGAAAATATGCTCGACCTGTTGCTCGACCTGGGGCAGGGCGAAATCGCCACCCATGTGGTGGAAAGCGAAAGCAAGAGGTTCTCCGGCCTGTCTCCTACCATCGGCGAAGCCGGATGGATGCACTTTACGCTGGTGCGCGAAGGCATCCGCGCCTTCACTTACGTCAACGGTCAGTTGCGACAGGAGAGCTTCCGCTGCAGCGGCGTCGATATCGACAACGAGGCGGTGCTCTCCTTCGCCAACAGCCCCTGCCTGGCGGAAGGCGCCCGCCGCTTCAAAGGCGTCGTCGACGAACTGCGCATCTACGACCGCGCCCTGAACCAGGAGGAGGTGAAAGCGCTGTACCAATTATACCCCATCGAGAACGTCCTGCAGGATTGTGTCACCCAACTTCGGAAAAAACCGGCCTCGCCTGTGCACCGGTATTTTGAAAGCGGTTACCTTTACGGTATCCTCCCGGCCTTTTCGGATTCGGAAAAAAACCGCCGGGCATTACTGACCTGAAATGCTTACCCAATGTTTGGAGACCTGCTAGGCAATATGGAAGAAAAACAGCGCGCCGTAAAGGAAGCGCTGGCGCAGATTGAAATTACGGAAACCGCCGGCGACGGCGCCGTGACCGTCACGGTAAACGCCAACCGCGAAGTGCTCAACATCGCACTGGACCGCGAGGCCCTCGACTGGGACGATGTCGAACAGGTGGAAGACCTGCTGGTCGTCGCCGTCAATGGCGCCCTGAGCAAGGCCGCCGAACGCGAGGCCGCCGAAACGCAACGCCTGCTGAAAGATATGCTCCCGCCGGGCCTGGACTGGCTCTTCGGACAATAACCGGTCCTCAAAATAATGCGCCTCCCCGTGCGTTAATCGTACGAACGTTTTCTAAATGCAACGGTTTTCCATGAAATACTTTCTGCCTGTTTTGCTGATGGGCCTGGGCCTGTCACTCACCGCCCAGCCCACCAACGTCGGACTCGTCGCTTATTACGGAATGGACGGCAACGTCAACGACCTGACCGGTAATACCGGAAACGCCGGTACGACGGTCGGCGATCCCGTTTTCGAATGCGGCGTCGACGGTGAGGCGCTACAACTCGACGGAGTGGACGATCAGGTGATCTTCCAGGGCTCCGACATCAACAGCGAATTCAACACCGAAGATTTTACCCTGAGTTTTTACTTCAAACAGGTCTCCTCCGGCGGCACGCAATACCTGATCTCCAAACGGCCGGACACTTCGTCCTGCCCCGAAATGAACGTCTTCTACGTACGCTACATCACGGTGAGCCGCAGCGTCAACTGCGTGCTCCTCGAAGAAGGCGCCAAAGGCGTTTCCCTGGTGGCGCAGGTACCCGAGAATACCTGCTGGAATCACGTGGTGGTCATCAGACGCGCCGAACGGGTCCAGATGTTCGTCAACGGCGTGCCCACCGTCCCCCAGCTGACCAGCAGCCGTATCGACTTGTCTAATGACGGCCGGCTCCTGCTCGGCACCAGCAACTGCCTGCGCGCTAACGAGCTGCCTTTCGACGGCCTGATCGACGAAATGCGCCTTTACAACCGCGCCCTCGACGACAGAGAGGTGCTCGACCTCTTTTTCCGGCCCGACCAGATCCTCACCCCCGATACCTTGCTGTTCCTCGGCAATTCGGTCGACATCCGGATCAACGCCGGCTGTGCTACCGACTTCAGCTGGGAGCCTTCCGCTAATGTTTTTAACGCGGACGAAGGCGAGCCGACCATCACGCCCATCGAGGCCGGCCGCGAAGTGTACTACCTGAATATGGCTGACGATATTTCTCCCTGCGTGGCCTTCGATTCCATCCAGATAACTGTAGTCGATCCCAACGACCTGGACTGCGACGAGGTATTCCTGCCCGATGTGTTCACGCCCAACGGCGACGGCATCAACGATACTTACGGCATCAGCAATCCTTTCGCGCTCCAGGATTTTATCTCCTTCGAAATCTTCGACCGCTGGGGCGGCCGCGTCTTCTCGGCCGAAACACCCTTCGATCAGTGGGACGGCCGCGCCGACAACCAGCGGGTCAACCCGGGCGTCATGCTCTACCGCGTCCGCTACCGCTGCGACGGCGAAGAAAAGCTGGTGTCGGGAAGTGTGACGATTATGCGGTGATCACCTCATCGCAACAAGGTCACATCCCCTCGGTACGTCAGCACCACCCCGTCCAGAAACTGCACGGTAATGGTGTATACGTAAACGCCCGTGGGCGCCGTATCGCCGTTCCATTCGCCGTCCCAGAGGGGCGTGCCGCCTTCGCAGACGGGCAGCAGGTCCGTGGCTTCGAAGAGCAATTCGCCCCACCGGTCAAAAATGCGCACTTCCGTAAGGGCTTCCACCCCTAAGCAGGCAAATACATTGAAAGTCTCATTGACGCCGTCGCCGTTGGGCGAAAAGACATTCGGGATGTAAATGTTCCGGTTGCGGTCGAGCTCTACGAAAACCGTACCTTCCCCCGAGCAGCCGTTGGCGTCGAAAGCGGTCAGCGTGTACTCCTGGTCGCGCTGCGGAATGACGACCGGGCGCTGCACGTTCGGGGAGGAAAGGAAAGCCGCAGGGCTCCAGACGAATGAATCAACTGCCGTCGCGGGCTGAATGATCGGCTCGAGGATAGTCGTCGTATCGCCCAACTCTACCACCACCACACTGGGATTGAAGGATACGGTGATCGGATCGGGTTCGGTCACATCGATCGGTATTTCGAGGCTGCAACCCAGGGTATCGAACACCACTACTGTATGGGGTCCGGCAAAGACCGGGGCCAGGAAATCGGGCGGGAACGGCCCGTTGCCGTCGACGGTGTACGAATAATCGGAATAATCCTGGGCGTTACCGCCGGTGATGGTGTCGATGGACACCAGGGTGCTCTCGCCCGAGCAAAGCGGATCGGGCGGCGTCGGCACTACCGCATCGATCGGCGGCGGGGCCTGGATGGTATAGCTGGTCGAATCCTGGCAGGCGTTAAGGTCGGTTACCGTGATGCCGTAAGCGCCGGGCAAGAGGTTTTCGGCCATATCCGAAGTGGAGGGCGCCACGTTATCGCTCCAGGTGAAGCTGTACGGCGCCGTGCCGCCGTTGGCCACTACCGAAATGAGGCCGTCGCTGTCTTCCGAGCAAGTAACGGAGGCCGTGCTGTTGTCTTCGTCGATCGTCAAGGTCAGGGGATCGGGCTCCAGGATGGGCGGCGCCGTCTGGGAAAAGACGCAACCGTTATCGTCGGTGATCTGCGCGGTGTAGGTGCCGGGGCTCAGGCCGGTGACGGTTGCCCCCGTCTGTCCGAGCGCCGGCCAGTCAATGGTATACGGCGGTGTTGCGCCGCTGATCATCAGCTCGATTTCGCCGTCGGCGGCGCCGTTGCAGCTCACGTCCGTCTTCATCGGGTTGACCTGGAAGGGCGGCGGGCTGGGAATATTTATGGTTACGGTATCGCCGCATACGCCGTCGGAGACGACCAGGCGCTGCTCGCCGCGGCACAGACTGGTT
The DNA here is from genome assembly GCA_964419545.1 of uncultured Saprospiraceae bacterium. Classification (GTDB taxonomy): domain Bacteria; phylum Bacteroidota; class Bacteroidia; order Chitinophagales; family Saprospiraceae; genus CAYQQU01. The sequence continues at coordinate 13,806 of CAYQQU010000086.1, forward strand.
GCGGTTGAGGAAGCGACGTCGAAGTCCGTCTCGCCGGAATCCAGCCACAGGAAGTTGAAGGTTCCGGTAGTGAGGTCGCTATAGCCCGCTTCGGCAGTGGCGGAGCCGTCACAGATGCTTTCCCCGAAGCAGCTCGTCGAGTCGATCATCGTAAAATCGACGGTAATGGCGGGCGGATCGGGCAGGGAGATCTCCAATTCGAGCGGCTCGCAGTTATTGTCATCCACCACGGTCACGCTGTACTCCCCTGCGGCGAGGCCGGCGATCGGGTTGAGAGTGGTGGTGTCGCCGGGGTTGGTCGACCAGATAAACCGGTAGGGCGTAGTGCCGCCTTCGGCGAACACGGTGATCTGCCCGTTGTCCTCGCCCGGGCATTCCGGCGAGCGCAGCACCAGCGTATCCAGGCTGAGCGGCGCCGGAGCGTTGACGAAGGCCGAGTCGACCGCGGCGCAGGCGTCATCGGCGGTGACCGTAACGTAGTATACGCCCGGCGAGAGGTTCGTCGCCGTCTCTCCGGTTTGGCCGTTGCTCCAGACGATGGAAGCGATGGGCGCTCCGGTCGGCTGCGTCACGACGGTAAGGGTGCCGTCCGTATCTTCGGCGCAGGCGACGCTGGTATTTTGCAGTTGTACGATATTGGGCGGCGTAGGGGCCAGTATTTCCACATCGAGGGTAGTGGTGCAGTCATTGGCGTCGGTTACTTCCAGTTGGTAATCGCCCTGGCTGAGGCCGGTGGCGATGGAGTCCATACTGATCTCCGCACCGCTCGTATCGGTCCATACGAAGCTGTAGGGCAGGGTGCCGCCGGTCACTTCCGGGGTGGCGATGCCGTCCATGCCCACCGTACAGGTTTCGTTGACGCGTTGGAGCAAAGTGGCGGTGAGCGGTTCCGGCTCGCTGACGATGATGGTGTCGATCACCAGGCAGCCGGCCGGATCACTGTCGGTCATGGTCACGATATAGGCGCCGGCCGCGAGGTCGGAAACGGTGCTGGAAGTATTGGTATTGACCGGCGTACCCACCGGTCCTTCCCAAACGAAGGTGTAAGGCGTACTGGGCAGGGCGCCGAAGGTAGTGCCGTTGGCCACGATGGCGCCGGAGCCGTCGCCGTTGCAAGCAAGGTCGGTGACCACCGGGTTGATGTCGAGGAGTTTATCGGCGTTGACGGTAAAACATTCCTCTGCCGTGCAGTTATTGTCGTCGGTCACCGTAACGCAGTACTCTCCGGGATTGAGGTTGTCGAGCTCCGAAACGCTGGCGTTCACGGTAGTCGTTCCCCAGTCGATATTGTAGTTACCGCTGGCCGAGACCCCGCCCCCGACGCTGATGCGTATGGCGCCGTCGTTGGAGCCGTCGCAGGTAGCATCGGTTACCGGTTCGGTGAGCAGGATCTGAATGGGGGGCGGCTGGTTGAGGTTGCCGGCGTCGGTCGCCTCACAACCGTTGGCGTTGGTGACGGTTACCGCGTAATTCCCTCCGGGCACGCCGGTGAGCTCGGACGTATTGACGCCGGGGATGCTCCAGGTAAAATCGAATTCCGTTTCCGGGTCGGGCACCAAAACGCCGCCCACCAGTACTTCGGCGCGCACCGAGCCGGTGCTGTCGCCGTTGCAGGTCGGTGTGTTGACGACGACGACGTTGACCGCCAGTTCTGGGTCTTCGAACACCTCGATCTGCTCTGTGATCGTATTGGGCGGCATTTCCGAATCGGCGATATTCACAGTATAAACGCCCGCCATGAGGTCGGAGACGGTGACGTTGTCGCCGTCCGCGCCGATCACTTCCGGGCCGTTATCAGGGCCCATGGGCGGCGAAGTGTTCCAGGTGACGAAGTAAGGCGGCGTACCTCCGCTGACGGTAACGGTGAACGCACCGTCAGCGCCGTTGGGGCAGGTCACGCTATCTTGTTCGATGGAAACAAAAATAGCCGCGTTGGTGATATCCACCTGCCCGTTATTGGTGACCACGCCGTAGGGACTGGGCACGCCGTCACCGGCCTCGATGAGTACGGGATCGTCGACGAAAGCAATGGGCGTCTCATCGCCCAGCAGTCCGATAACGTCGAAACAGACTTCGACGAGCACGGCGTCATCGGGCAAGTCGAACTCCATGAAGTTCAGGTCCGCCCAGATGATCCCCAGTCGCCCTTGTCCGACTTCGGTCACGTTCTGGTTCGAAGCGTTGAAGCCCGGCAGGCTGGTGTTGAAGTTGACGCTGCCGGTGTAGGTCAGCACCGTCGGGTCCCATTCGATGGAGAAGGAAAGGGCGGTGACGTCGTTGAAGTCGGCCACCGTGATCGGCAGGCAGATATTGTCGCCGGTAACCGCATTGGTGAGCGGCGCCGACAGGGTGACGGCCTGGCAGCCGCCCATGTCCATCTGAAAAGTAAATCCGCAGCTTTTGCCGTCTTCGACAGTAATATTGTAGATGCCGGGCTGGGGAACAAAAAATTCCACCGATTCATTGTGGCCCGGCGAGTTGTTGACGGTAATATTTCCGGTGACCGCGGGGTCGCCGTCGAGTTCGATAGAGATATCATAGCTTTCGGAGGCGATAAACTCCGGCAGTCCTCCGCGAATGGTAAAGCTTCCCGAGCACCCGTTGGCGCCTGCGTTATTGTCCATCACCGGCGCCTGAATGGCGTTGAGGTAGACGACGGAGAAGGCTTCTTCCGTATTGACGTCGACACAAGGGCCGGCGGGGGGCCCTCCTGCTTCTTCGTATGCCAGGAGCGAAAGGTCGTCTACGGTGATCGGCGCGAAGAAGAACTGAATCGGCGGCCCGGGCGTACCGTTATTGAAGGCGGATTGCAGCGTTCCGTCATTGGTCAGCCAGAGGTTGCCGCTGGGCTCTGCGCCGGCTACCCAGATGCCGAACTGTTGCGGAACCGGCGTACCGCCGATCACGATCGGCGAGGTCCCGTTCAGGCAGGGATCGCCGAGGATGGTAGCCAGGTCGGGGCCGAAGAAGGCGGGATCCGGCGGGCAATCGTAGAAAGCGTAGCCGATGCCGGCCGGCGTCGCCGGGTCGGGGTCGCCGCTCAGGTCGAAATCGCCGTTGTGCAGGATGCGCAGGCTGTCGCCCAGGCACAGGAATATCGTGTCGGGATCGACATCATTACTCTGCCCGATAAAGGCGCCGAAGGTAATGGTGCCAGCTTCGTTGCACATCATCTTTTCTGCTTCGGGCCGGCCCAGTGGACCATCGACGACGATGTTCCTGGGCGTCTGGGCCGTGAGCCAAAGCGGGAGGAGCGTCAGCAATAGCGCGAATGGAAAAAAAGACTTTATCATTTTTCCGATTTATTGGATGGAAAAAAATTCGCAAAAGGAAATGTCTTTCGTTTTACCGGGGTTCTGTCACGCCAGGGAAAGCGTACGTCCCTTACACGTAGTGCGGAACAAAAGTTTTCGCCGGATAGGCAGCCGACAAGACCGCCTCCGGACGAGCGCTTTTCATCAACGACTGGCAAAAATAGAGATCGCCGGCCACTTTTCGGGTCACCGGAGCGATAAAACTTCTGCTTGCGGCAACCAACAGCTACTGAAACGTCAGGATGCCGGGTAAAATTACGGGAAGGCTAAGCAAAATGCGGCCGATCTTTTGTCAGTTATTTTCCTTTCCCCGGATGATCACCGTTTCGATATGGTCGCTGCCGAAAGCGTAGGGCAGGTAATCGATGGAAGGCAAAGGCTTTGTAATGATGAGGTTAGCGACCTTGCCCCGGGCGATGGAGCCGTGCGTAGTCTCCAGTTCCATGGCCCGGGCCCCGTTGAGGGTGGCGGCGTTGATCGCTTCGGCGGGCGTCATGCGCAGCTTGATGCAGGCCAGCGATAAGACGAAAGGCATGCGTCCCGAAGGCGTCGAGCCCGGGTTGTAATCGGTGGCGAGCGCTACCGGCAGGCCGGCGGCGATGAGGCGCCGGGCGGGCGGATACTGGAAGTTGAGGAAGAACGGACAGGAAGGCAGCAGCGTCGGCAGGACGTCGCCGCGACGCAGCGCCTCGATATCCTCGTCGGTCATCGTCTCCAGGTGGTCTACGGTATGGGCGTTATGACGCAGGGCGGCCTGGATACCGCCGATGCTGTTAAACTGGTTGGTGTGGATCTTCCCTTTCAGGCCGTAGGCGGCGCCGGCTTCGAGCAGGCGCTCGGTTTCGGCGACGGAGAAGAAGCCCTTTTCGCAGAAGACGTCGATATAGTCGGCGAGCTTCTCCCCGGCGATCACCGGCAGCATCTCGTCGATGAGCAGGTCGATATAATCCTTACGGCGGTCGCGGTATTCGGCCGGCAGGGCGTGCGCACCGAGAAAAGTGGCGCGGATATCGAGGTCGGAAGCCTGCCGCAGTCGCCGGATCACGCGCAGCATTTTGAGTTCTCCTTCGACAGAAAGCCCGTAGCCGCTCTTTATTTCCACCGCGCCCGTCCCGAAGCTGCGGATCTCTTCCAGCCGCTTCCAGGCCTGGGCGAAAAGGTCATCTTCGGAGGCAGCACGCAGCCGCTGCGCCGAGTTGAGGATGCCGCCGCCCCGCGCCGCGATCTCTTCATAGGAGAGGCCGCGGATGCGATCGACGAACTCTGCTTCGCGGCTGCCGGCAAAGACCAGATGGGTATGGGAATCGCACCAGCAGGGCAGCACGAGGCGACCGTCGGCTTCGATCGTACGGTCGGCGGCAGAAGGACAGTCGGCCATTGCTCCGAAACCGGCGATGTGCTCGCCTTCAATCAACAAATAGGCGTCGGAAAGGGTGGGCAGGGCAGCCATGGCGGCGCCGGCCACAAAAGGGCGGGGCGCCGTCTCCACCTGCGCGAGGGTTCGGATGTTGCGGATGAGCAGGCTGGACATGAAAGTTTTGGGATAAAGGTAGCAAAGTTTGCCGGCCGGACCGTTTACCAGCTGCGCGTATCTTTGATAAAGCCTTTCACACCCTGGTCGTAGAGCCGGCGCAGGTATTCGACGGCTTCCGTTTCCGTCGCAAAGCGACCGATCAGCACGCGATAGATCGAACGGTCGCCGCTGCGGGTGGTATACACGGTGACGGCTTCGCGGATGCGGCTCTCCACCTGCCGGGCCTGGTTGAGGGCGTTCTGGTATTCGCCGTACGCCCCCACCTGGATGCTGAAAGGCTTCGGCCCCACGGCGGGAGCAGGACTGGCAAGGCTGCTTTCGCGTACCTGCGGCTTCGGCCGGGGCAGGTGTTGCTGCAGCATTTTGAGCAGGTCTTCCGCGGCCAGCGCTTCTTCATGGCGGGCCAGCACCTTGCTCGCCGGCGAGATGACCAAAATAGTCGGCAGCGACTTGACGCCGAATTGTTCTTTGTAGCGCGCTCCTTCCAGATGGTCGATATTCAGCCTTACCGGCAGGTAATTGCGATTGACGAAGCTGGCCAGGGCGACATCGTTATAGGTATGTTCTTCCATCCACTGGCAAGGCAGGCACCAGTTGGCGGTAAAGTGGATCAGCACCGGTTTGTTTTCGATCGCCGCGCGATTCAGGGTTTCATTCAACTGCCCCTCGATAAAGTCGATGCGGCTGCCGGAAGCGGCGACCGTCACGCAAAGCGACAAGAACAAGGCAGTTGCCGGAAAGACCGCGTAAAAACATTTGGAAAGGACGTCGGACATAGACAATAAGGATTATATTGTTTTCAATGTTCTTCGAGACCGAAAGCCGCCTGGAGCTGCTCCGGGCAGTGTCGGATTATGCATTAAAATCTGTCAAAATGGCTGACAAAACTGCGCCAATGGCAGTTGGTATTCGTATGGAACGAATTTTGTGCTGAAGGTGATTGGGAGAAACAGGCTAATGAGCCCTGGGGTAATGAGACCGCCCCGACCCGGAAACGTTCGTTAAAAGCGAGCGTCGGTTTTGGAAATAAAACTTACAAAGTCGCCCAAAACAGCGTAAAGATAAACATCTTATGCCTTATTGGGAAGCCGGCACTTGACAAATTCCAACAAAGCCTGATGATGACAAATTAACGCCTGGGTAGCGTCGTGCAATTGTTCAAAGTTCATCATGGCGATTTGCAGGTCTTTAGGCATCTCGTTCATCGACTTAGCCTTGTACTGATGGCAGGTGTGGATACTGGAGATGACCTTCTTGATCTCGTCGGCTTTTTTCGCGAAACGGTGTAAGACTTCCTCCTCCGTTTTTGACCACTGCTGGAAAGACTCGCTGGCTTGTTGGTAGCTATGGTCGTTGCTGAGATCGCGCTGGGTGATGTCCATTATGGATACGCCGAAAAGATTGGAAAGTTTCAGCAAATTACAGATTCTCGGTTCGGCCGTGCCGTTTTCGTAGGAAGCGATATTGCCACGGTTAAGCCCTACCCGGTTGGCCAGCTCCTCCTGACTTAAGTTCAGCCGTTTGCGCAGAAAACGGAGATTCTGATGCAAATATATTTTCTGTAGATCTTTTACGATGTCCATATCCCTGTTTACATTCTGTCAAAAAAGATCGACGAGGAACCGACGCGGCCCGACAAACAATCAAAAATAAATACAAGCCAGAAAGCTATTGGTTCAAAAGTGTTAAGGTTTTTAACAAGATTTAAGCCGATGATCATTAAAGTGTCAAGATCGCTACACTCCCTTGCGAAAAACAAATCTAAATAGGAAATTATTTTTGCAAAAAAAGCGTTTTGATTATAAATTTGTAAAAAATAATAACAATTTATACTACTAATAAAAATCACCGGACTATGATATACGCAATTCAGAATCAAATCACCGATCAGCTCGACAGCATCAGCAACTCCTTGCGTGCTTTTTCGCTGAAGCTGACCGGGAACAACGTCGATGCGGAAGACTTATATCAGGATACGGCGCTGCGCATCATTACCAACGCCGACAAGTACAAGCCGGGCACCAATTTCAAAGCCTGGGCAGTAACGATCATGCGCAACATTTTCATCAACAACTACCGCAAGAAGGTGCGCCGCAATATGATCATCGACCAGACGCCGAACAACTACTACCTCAATTCCGGGGACAAAACGGTAGAGAACGGCGGAGAATCGAACGTCGCTTACGGCGAGCTCATCAAGATGGTGAACGCCTTGCCGGAAGATTTCCGCACGCCCTTCCTGATGGCTTACCAGGGGTACAAGTACGAAGAGATCGCCGAACAACTGGGATCGCCGCTGGGCACCATCAAGAGCCGCATCTTCTTCGCACGCAAGAAGCTGCAGCGCATGTACCACGAGCGCTACCAGGAACGCGCTTAAGAGCTTGTTTGGAGGTAGTCATTTTGGCTGCAAAACCCAGCTTTTGGAACC
>CAYQQU010000087.1:0-20725 GCA_964419545.1 uncultured Saprospiraceae bacterium
GTTCCAAAAGCTGGGTTTTGCAGCCAAAATGACTACCTCCAAACAAGCTCTTAGGCTGCCACGGGTAACACGAGTAACTCCGGGCCCGACTTGAAGTCGGACCCGGTGTTGCAAAACCATCCCACATTTTTTGTTTATATGAAATAACCTTCATAGTTTTATGCGTACCTAAGAAAAACCTTCCGAATATGAAATTTGGATTTATCATAGACAACCGCAAATGCATCGGTTGTCATGCCTGCACGACCGCCTGCAAGGCCGAGCACGCCGTGCCGGTAGGCGTCAATCGCACCTGGGTCAAGCAGGTGGAGAAAGGAGAATTTCCGCATACGCGCCGCCTCTTTTCGGTGATGCGCTGCAACCATTGCGCCGAAGCGCCCTGCGTGGAGATCTGCCCCGTGGAGGCGCTTTACACGCGTGAAGACGGCATTGTCGATTTCAACAAAGACCGCTGCATCGGCTGTAAATCCTGTATGCAGGCCTGCCCGTACGACGCCCTGTACATCGATCCGGAAAACCACACCGCCGCCAAGTGCAACTACTGCGCCCACCGCGTGGATATCGGCCTGGAGCCGGCCTGTGTCAACGTCTGTCCCGAGCACGCCATCATCTCCGGCGATATGGACGATCCCAATTCCGAGATCGCCCAGCTGCTGGGCCGCCAGCAGGTGAAAGTCCGCAAGCCGGAAAAGGGCACAGCGCCCAACCTATTCTATATCGACGGCGACGAAGCTTCGCTCAACCCCACCGCCACCGAGCGGTCGGACGCCTACTTCTGGAGCGCACAGGCGCGCGGCGTGGGCCATTACGCCAAAGAAGCGGAGAAGCTGGCTTACTCCAACGGCGATGTCGTCCAGGCCGTCCTCGAAGCGAACGGCCAGTCGGCAACCGCCGGCGAAGTCGCAAAGAACGGCGCTTCCCGCTCGATCGACATCCTGCTCGGCAAAGCGCGTCGCGTATACGACGCGCCGGACAAAGGCTTGCTCTGGGGCTGGGAAGTATCGAGTTATGTGCTCACCAAAGCCGTCTCCGCCGGGGCTTTCCTGGTGCCTTTCCTGGCTACCCTTTTCGGCTGGGCCGAAGTGACCGCCCCCAACTACTGGTGGGGCCTCGCCGCCGGCCTGATCTTCCTGGCGGCCACCGGCATTCTGCTGATCATGGACCTCGACCGGCCGGACCGCTTCCTCTACGTGCTGCTGCGCCCGCAATGGGATTCGTGGCTGGTGCGCGGCGGTTATATCATCACCGTCTACGGCGGTTTACTCACCCTGATCGGGCTGTTGCGCTGGTTTGAGTTGTTGCAGGGGCCGGCCGCACCGGTGCTCTACGGACTTACCGCCCTGGTAGCGGTCGCAACGGCGGTCTACACCGCCTTCCTGTTCGCCCAGGCCAAGGGCCGCGATTTCTGGCAAAGCCCAACCCTGTCGCTGCACATGCTGACCCACAGCATCATGGCCGGCGCCGCCTTCTTCGGTCTGATCGCTTTGTTTACGCCGGCCGGCCTCGATTGGCTGCCCTTCCTGCGCACTACGCTACTGGTATCGATAGGGGCTAACCTGTTGATCGTCGCCACCGAACTCGTTACGCCGCATCCTACGGCGGACGCCAAAACCGTGGTCAGGATGATCACCCGGGGGCGCTACCGCAACCGCTTCTGGATCGGCGCCCTGCTTATCGGCAATCTGGCGCCGCTGGTATTGCTCGCCATTGGCGGCGCCAGCACCCTGCTCCTCGCCATTGGCGGCGCCCTGGTGCTGTACGGTATTTTCGCCACCGAAAAAATATGGGTCGAAGCGCCGCAGCGCATCGCTCTTTCTTAAACCGCCAAACCTGCTCTGTCATGAATAAAAGAAAACCGTCATTCATAGAACGCCTGGCCGAGAGCCTGCGCCTCATTCCCAACTTGCATCAGGAACCCGAAGCGCCCGTGGAACGCCTCACCGCCCCCGGGCAGCTCACCGATTTTCCGCCGCCCGAACAGTGGGACGACTGGGTGGAGTACGAAGCCCAATCGTGGCCCAAGATCGACAAGCGCAACTACATGATCGTACCGACCACCTGCTTCAATTGTGAGTCGGCCTGCGGCCTGACCGCCTTCATCGACAAAGACAACCTGGCGGTGCGCAAATTCGAAGGCAACCCCTACCACCCGGGCAGCCGCGGCCGCAACTGCGCTAAAGGGCCGGCTACCATCAACCAGATCACCGATCCCGACCGCATCCTCTACCCGCTCAAACGCGCCGGTAAACGCGGCGAAGGCAAGTGGGAGCGCGTAAGCTGGGACGAAGTGCTCGATGATATCGCCGGGCGCCTGCGCAAAGCCATCCAGGAAGGACGCAATAACGAAATCGCTTACCACGTGGGGCGGCCCGGCCACGAAGGCTACGCCAACCGCGTACTGCAGGCCTGGAACGTCGACGGCCACAACAGCCATACCAACATCTGCTCATCGGGCGCGCGCTTCGGCTACGCCCTCTGGTACGGCCACGACCGCCCGTCGCCCGACCACGCCAACGCCAAGTTTATCCTCCTCATCTCGGCCCACCTCGAGAGCGGGCACTACTTCAACCCCCACGCCCAGCGCATCATCGAAGGTAAGATGAAAGGCGCCAAATTGGCGGTGATGGACCCGCGCCTGTCGAATACGGCCAGCATGTCGGACTACTGGATGCCGACCTATCCCGGCACCGAAGCCGCCGTACTGCTGGCGATGGCTAAGGTCATCCTCGACGAGGGTCTGTACAACCGGGCGTACCTGGAAAACTGGGTCAATTGGGAAGACTACCTCAACGCCCGCCGGCCGGAGATGGATCGGACCTTCGACAACTTCATCGCGGCGATCCGCGAAGAGTACGCCGAATACACCCCCGAATTCGCCGAAAAAGAAAGCGGCGCCAAAGCCGAGATGATCGTTGAGGTCGCCCGCGGCATCGGTCAAGCCGGCACGCGCTTCGCGACGCACAACTGGCGCAGCGCCTCCAGCGGCAACCTGGGCGGCTGGTGCGTCTCGCGGGCCCTGCACTTCCTCAACGTGCTCACCGGCAGCGTGGGCACCGAAGGCGGCACCGCGCCCAATACCTGGAATAAGTTCACACCCAAATTCTTCGACCACCCGCCCGCCCAGAAGTTCTGGAACGAGCTGCACTTCCCGAAAGAATACCCGCTGGCCTTCTTCGAGATGAGCTTCCTGCTGCCGCATATGCTCAGAGAACGCCGCGGCCGCATGGACGTCTACTTCACGCGTGTCTTCAACCCGGTGTGGACGTACCCCGACGGCTTCAGCTGGATCGAAGCGCTGACCGACGAGGAGAAGTTCGGCCTGCACATCGCCCTGACGCCCACCTGGAACGAGACAGCCTACTACGCCGACTACGTGCTGCCGATGGGCATGGCCAGCGAACGCCACGACCTCAACAGCTACGAGACGCACGCCGGCGTATGGATCGCCTTCCGGCAGCCGGTGCTGCGCGAAGCGATGCGCCGCATGGGGCAGCCCGTTGAATTCACCTACCAAGCCAACCCCGGTGAGGTATGGGAAGAAGACGAGTTCTGGCTGCAGCTGAGCTGGCGCATGGACCCCGACGGCAGCCTGGGCATCCGCAAGCACTTTGAATCGCCCTACCGCCCTGGCGAATGCATCACGGTGGAGGAATACTACCAGTACATCTTCGAAAATACCAAAGGGCTGCCGGAAACAGCCGCCAGGGAAGGGCTGAGCGCGCTGGACTACATGCGCAAATACGGCGCGTTTAACGTAGAGCCCAGCACCTACCACGGCCACCTGAAGGAACTGCCGGCCGGCAAGCTCGAAGGCGCCCAGACCGGCCCGGACGGCGTGATCCGCAAGAACGGCCAGTCGATCGGCATCATGCATAACGGCAAGGCCGTGGAGGGCTTCCCCACGCCCAGCCGCAAAAACGAGTTCTACTCACAGACGATGATCGACTGGAAGTGGCCGGAATACGCCATCCCGACCTACATCAAGAGCCACATCCACGAAGACAATATGGACCGCGAAGCGGGCGACTACCCGCTGGTGCCGACCTTCCGCCTGCCTACCCTGATCCACTCGCGCTCGGGCAACGCCAAGTGGTTGTACGAGATCTCCAACCGCAATCCCATCTGGATGCACCCCGAAGACGCCCGCAAGCTGGGCGTACGTACGGGCGACCTGCTCCGCGTCACCACCGGCATCGGCTATTTCGTGGATAAGATATGGGTGACCGAAGGAATGAAGCCGGGCGTAGTCGCATGCTCCCACCACCTGGGCCGCTGGCGCCGCCCGCAGGACGCGCCGGGCAACCGCTGGGCCGTCAACACCGTGGAGATCAACAGCAATGGCGATGGCGGCTGGAAAATGCGCACCATCGGCGGCGTGACGCCCTTCAAGAGCGACGACCCCGATAGCGCACGTATCTTCTGGAGCGACGGCGGCGTCCACCAGAACATCACCTTCCCGGTAAACCCCGATCCGATCAGCGGTATGCACTGCTGGCACCAGAAAGTGCGGCTGGAAAAAGCGCGGCCGGAGGATAAGTACGGCGATATTTACGTGGATACCGAAAAATCATTCGACCACTACCGGGAATGGCTGGCGAAAACCCGCCCGGCGCCGGGACCCGACGGGCTGCGGCGGCCGCTATGGATGAAACGGGCGTTGCGGCCGGCAGAAGAGACGTTCTACATCAAAGAGTAGTTTTGAGCCAATAACAGAACCGCCTCTTTGGGAAGTGTTGAAGGCCTTCCAGGATGGATTCGACAAAAATCCTTGCCCCGGAGCAGGGGCTACTGGTTTGTTCCGGACACCCATCGAGGCGCTTCTTTTCCCATTTGCCGCAGCAGCATATTGAGTTGCCCCACGTGGTGCTGAACGTGCCGCAGGTTGTAGAGCAGGATTTCAATAATAGAGTAATCCATAGCTCCGGTGTCCTGTTCTTCTACAAATCGCTGACTCAGTTTTTCTGCCGTGAGACTCATTATCAACTGATGGCACTTTTCCCGGCTACGTTTCAGGTAGTTCAAAAGTTCTGCTTTTGTGTAAATCTGGTCCGGAATAACGTCGTCAATTGCCTCTTCAGGTATTTCCCCGGGCGCTTTGAGGGTAAAGGGCAATGGCGCAGAAAAGTCTTTGGGTGGAATGGTCAGGTAGTAATCGAGAAAAACCAGACTGTGATAGACGAGATAGAAAAATTTATTCCCGGATTCATATAAGACCTCCGGACTGCGGCTGATCGCATTTTCCAGCATATCGATACTGGCTCCGAGTTGGTTCCATAATCCTTCCTTAAGTTCTTCCATCTCAATCTTATTGCCGTACCTGAATATAGGAAAACCCTTCATCGTTATCCCCGGATACCCTTACCTCCAGGCGATGCTCATCCAGCTTTTTATACTGGATCTTCTTCGGAAAATCGTGCTGTGCATTTTCAAAGGATAAAAGAGAATCGACAGCCGGGTTCAGTGTAAACCGGATGGTCCGCCCCTCGTTCTGATCCGGGACGGTCGCTTCGTAGACGAGTTGGCCATCGACGCGCCGGATGGTCAGCGTCTCGGTGATGACTTTTTCCCCGGCTTTCATTCGGTAGCTGTATCCCTTCAGGGCCTGCGCGCCGGCTTTTTCCCAGACCTCGTATTGTTCCTTGTTCGCTCTTTTCCAGGTACCGGCCAGAAGATCCAGCTGGAGGCCTTGTTTTTCCCGGCAGGCGAAAAGCAAGAGGAAGATGGAAGCAGTGATCAGCAGTTTATTCATAATCTTTTTTTGCGGGGCGCTTTTCCAACCCTGGCAGGCATCCGAAGTTTACAGCATCTTTTTGATCAGGGAAACCTGTCCGAGGTGGTAGTAGCCGTGTTCGATCATGCCTTCGATATTGCGGCGGTAATCCCCGTATTTTTCGTCGAGGAAGACCTGCGCCAGTTCTTCCCCGGACATTTGCTCGACGAGGCCGGCAAACCGCTCGGCGCTGTTGAACAAGGTATTGCGCAGATCGTCCCAATCCTTCTCCGATTCGATTGCCGGAAGGTCAAAACTGTATTTGTCCCGGATCTCGAGCGCCCCGCTTTCAAAAAAGTCGGCCACGCCGGCCAGGTAATAGTTGAGGTGAAAGGTCAGCGCCGCGATGGTGTTCAACGATTCGACCTGTTGGGTGGCTTGTTCCCAGGTGACGTTGGCCAGGGCGTCCCGCCAATTGGTATTGGCGATCCACTTTCCGTCCAGGAAAACTTCCCGGAGCCGATGGGCGAGTTGAGTTGAGGTTTCCATTTTTCTATATTCTTTATATCTCCAGCCTGAGCTTGTTTAATGAATTCAAAAATATTTATTGGTCTTATCATCTTTTATCATTTCATCCATTGTCATTATCAAAATTGAGGTTTTTCAAAAAACATATAGTTGCCTTTAAATAAACCCGCAATGGGTTCACTTAAAAATCAAGAGCGCAAGGATTAGCATCAAAGCAAAGCCCTACACTCGTCGAAAAACCAGCCTATCCCATGCCGGCGCTGCAGCGCCATACCGGTCTTCCAACAACCGGAGCACCAGCTGATCGCCTGCCACGGCTACGGCGTATCGCCTTAAGACACCTTCCCCGATCTCGTACCACAGGTAAGGGTCGCCGGCAGCAGCGAGCAGCAGGCTGGAACAGGTATTACGCGCGGATCGGGATTTGAGCGTCACCGGGTCCGGTTGGCAGAGGCGGGTGTTCCGGCGCCCCAGCTGGAAACCCGTCAGAACATCGCCGGCTCCGACCGGAATTTCGGTGACGGCAGTATCCGCACTGATCTGCAACTGTTCTTTCCAGCCGCAGTCGTTCGCCTGAGCAGGCACGAGCCGGCCGTCCTTTGCGGTAGCCGCCAGTTCCCATTTCCCTTCAAACGGAAAGGCCTGGGCCGGCGCTTCTCCGACAACCAACAGGGTGAGCAATAGGTAACACCACATGGTTAAATCTTTTCCAGCCTGGTCACCGTCCGTTCATTGACCTGGTCGCCCGTATTCAGGGTGGCGGCCGGTTCGAAAAGTAGCACGCTCGCTTCTTCCGGCGCGTAGGGTTTGTGCACTGTGCCGCGCGGGATGATCACGAATTCGCCCGCTTGGAGCTCCAGGGTCTGATCCGCCAGCTCGATGAATAATCGGCCCTCGATCACCAGGAACAGCTCATCTTCGTTTTCGTGCTGGTGGGGTATAAATTCGCCTTTGAACCTGGCGAGCTTGACCAGCTGTCCGTTCAGTTCACCTGTGATTTTGGGCGTCCAGTACGCGTCGATAGCGTTCAGTTTTTCCTCAAGGTTGACTTTTTGTATTGCCATAATTCATCTGCTTACAGCTCCTCCAGGTAAATTTTGTAAACAGGATCGTTGATCGTATTCAGATCCATCATCAGTTGGTATACGCCTCCTTCTTCAATGTAAATCTGGCCTTTGCCGTATCCGGTATGCGTACACGGCTGGCCGTAGTAATCGTGGTTATTGAAGGTGGTGGTGGCTTTGATCTCGTAATTGTAAAATCCTGCTTCCGGTAATTTGAAGCGGGCGCTGCCCGAATTTTTTCCGTTCATCGCCGACAAGTTGATGTATTGGACATTGCCGTTGATGTCGATGGTTACCGACTCGGAAACCTGGCCGTACCCAAACTGATCGATAGCCAGCCCGTCGGTGACGCTCGCGTTGATGTAACGAGGTCTTGTTTTTTCCGGGGTAGTGTAAACCGGCTGGGTGGTTATCCCTTCTCCGCCTCCGGCTTGGTTTGATTCCGGCATGACCACCCGGATCTCGGGGGGCGGACTAGGTTCTTTTTTATCGATCCCGAGCTTCCAGATCAGAAAAGAAGTGATGACGGCCGTGGCCACCCCGACGAAAATCTGGACGAACGGGTTTTGCTTACTTTTCATTGCTATTGGTTTTTTAAAGTTGTTTGTCCGGAATGGGTTCTAAGATAAGGTTTCTTCCGTTTTCGATCCAATTTTCAACGAGTCGCCTTTTCGGACAGGCTATTTGGGGGCCAAAACGCAGGGCTTTTAAAAAAGGCCGGCGGCGAAAGAGGCGCTTTTGAACTAGTTATGGTTTTGCCAGGATTAAATTTCTATCGGACAACAGCACCCCATCTGTATCTGCATAAATAAATTGGCCGTTCCTGATTTTCGTTCCGGCAATGATCAGTTCTTCGCCCACCAGCCCGACATTTCTTTTGATGCTTTTTACCGGACAAGTTCCCAGCGCTTTAATGCCGACCTGCATGCGGTTGATCACTTTAGCGTCCCGGATGCAGCCGTACACGATTATCCCGGCCCAGTCGTTATCGAGGGCCAGCTTCGCCAGGTTGTCTCCGACCAGGGCGCAGCGCCGCGAGCCGCCGCCGTCGATCAACAGGACTTTCCCGCTGCCGTTCTCGCCGAGTAATTTTCGGACGTAGGAATTGTCTTCAAAAACTTTCAGGGTTGCCACCTCGCCGGCGAAGCTTTCTTCCCGGCCGTAGTGTCGGAAGTCGAGGTTCAGCAAAGTGAGCTCATCGGCGTATTCGTCCCAAAGGTCGGCAGTGATGATTTCCATTTTTCCAGGTTTATTTAGGTTTCTGAATGAAGAGCCGTCGTCAGATAAAAAGCAACGGCAGGACCAGCGCAATGCCGAGCCCGCCCGGGGTTTTGACTGGTGATTGCATCAGTCCTGATTGTTGTTTGAGTGATCGGACGATTTTTCTAGCGCTTTGCAAAAATTGGGAAATGTCCGAACACTTTTCCCTTTCACAACCATCTTTTTCTCCGGAAGAACCACACGGTCAACCCCGCCGTCACCACCATCAGTCCGAGCGCCAGCGGGTAGCCGTAGGGCCAGTCCAGCTCGGGCATAAACCGGAAGTTCATGCCGTAGAGGGAAGCGATGAGGGTAGGGGGCGTGAAGATCACCGTAACCAGGGTAAAGACCTTGATGATCTGATTCTGTTCGAGGTCGAGCAGCCCCATGAAGGTATTTTGCAGGTATTCCAATCGTTCGAAATGGAAAGCCGTATGGTTGAGCAGGGAGTCGGCGTCTTTGATGAGCACGCGGATCTTCTCCTTCTGGCTGTCCGGAAAAAACTCGCTGCGCAGGATGAACGAGAAGAGGCGCTTGAGTTCGCTGGTGCTCTCGCGGATCAGGATATTGAGTTCCTGGAAGTGGTAGATCTTGATGAGGATCTCTTCGTCGAGGTCTTTTTCCAGGGCCAGGTTGCGGGTGGTGCTGTAGATCTTTTTCGAGATATCCTCCAGGAAGTCGGCCTCGATATCAACGCGCGCGTCCATCAGCAGCACCCAGATGAGGTGGGCGTTGAGGCGGGGGCGGCGGCTCAGGCCCAGCTGGCGGCGCACTTCGTCGAAAGAGCGCAGCGGGATGGTGCGCTGGGTGACGAGCAGCTTTCCGGTGAGGATAAACGAAACGGGGTCGAGCGCAAAATTTTCTTCGTCTTTCTGGTAGATGTAGTTGACGTTGGCGTTGATCTCCTCCTCGCTTTCTGCGTAGCGAGAGCTGGTCTCGATCTCCTCGGCTTCCTGGCGGGTGAAGAGCTCGACGGCGAAGCGTTCTTCGACAAAGGCGCGCTCTTCGGACTGCGAGTTGTAGAGGTCGATCCAGATCACGGCTTCGGGCTCGAGCGCCCGGCAGGCTTCGATGCCGGTGCGGTGGGGGTAACGGGTGCCTTCGCGGAAATAGCAGGTCAGCATGGAGGCGGTTTTGAGGCCAAAATACGAAAATGGGTATACTAATGCGGGGTGGAGGGATCGGGATTAAACCATTCTCTCCACCAGCCGTTTCATCCTCCAAACGAGCGCTCCGTACGCTATGTGGTAAGTATTTTGATGTATTGGGACGAAAAGGCGCCGCCGAGACGTAAAAGGATTTATTACACAGGGTACTCAGTGGTGTGTAACAAAAATTTTTGCTGATCCTTTCTTGAAAGGAAACGCTTTTAATTACTGAAAATCAACTTTTTAAATTGAGCACTCAGCAAAAATTTTTACAAGGAACTTGTGTTACACACCACTCAGTACTTCGGCAACTAAATTTTACAGCTTTTTGTCGGCGCCTTTTAGCCATATCCTTCGTTGCTCAATCCTTCCGTAGCTATGGCTATGGTCGTCTTTCGCGCCCGTCTGTGCAGCCGGGTAAACCTCGTCTATGACTAAAATGCACTCGACAAAAAGGCGCAAAACTTAATTGACAAAGTACTCAGCAAAACACCCATTCACATGCAAATCCTCGAATCTTTCTTCGCCGCCAACCGCTGCGTCACCCGGGAATACGACGGCATCGAACTGGAGGTCGCCGGAGAGATACCCGCCGGTATCAAGGGCACGCTATTCCGCAACGGCAACGGCCGATTTGTCCATCAGGGCGTGCGCTACGACCATCTCTTTGACGGCGACGGTATGGTGACGGCTTTTGCCTTCGACGGCCGGGGGGGCGTTACCTACCGCAACCGCTATGTGCGCACCCGCGAATTCGTCGCCGAAGAAGAAGCCGGCCGCATGCTCTACCGCAGCTTCGGCACCAACCTGCCCGGCGGCTTCGCGCGCAATTTCCTGAAGATGCAGTTCAAGAACGCCGCCAATACCAGCGTCGTCTGGCACGGCGGCCGGCTGCTCGCCCTCTGGGAGGGCGGCTGGCCCCACGAAATCGATCCGCAAACCCTCGCCACGCGTTCGCGCTTTTCCTACGACGGCGTGCTGGAAAACAAGTTCTCCTGGCTCGATCAGCGCATTACCCCCGAACTGCCCTTCTCCGCTCATCCGAAAGAACATCCCGCTACCGGCCTGCTGTACAACTTCGGTACGGCCGCGGGTACGCAACAACGGCTGGTGCTCTACCAGGTGCAGCCCGACGGCGAAGCGGCGATCACGCACGCCATCCCCATGGAAGCTCTGTCCTTTACCCACGACTTTGTGCTCACCGAAGGCGGCCGCCAGGTCTTTTTCCTCACGCCCGTCGCTTTCGATATCTGGAAGGCGTTTCTGGGCCTTGCGCCGCCCGTGGCCGTCATTCGCCAGAACAAACAACAAGCGGTGCGCATTCTGGTCGTCGACGGCGATAAGATCGAGCGTTACGAAACCGACTTCTGCTTTGCTTTCCACTTTACGAACGGCTTCGAGACGGACGCCCACACCATCGTGGCGGACGCCCTGGTGATGGCCGACTTCCCGGGCGCCGACGCCACCCGCGATTTCCTCGACGGCGACGATGCCGGCACGCCCGTAGCGCACCTGATGCGCTTCACCATCGACCGGAAAACGGGCGCCGTCACTCGCGAACGACTCAGCGACCACGCCGCAGAACTTCCGGCCACGCATCCCGATCGCACCGGCCGCCCCTACCGCTACGCGTGGACCGTCGGCGCGCCGCCCGACGCCCCTCACCAACTCCTCACCGGTATCAATAAGATCGATACGCACGAGCGCCGCACCCAATACCTGGACCTCTTTCCCAGCCTGCCGGGCGAGCCTCTCTTCGTACCCCGCCCTGGCGCTGCCGCCGAAGACGACGGCTGGCTGCTCACCTTGATCTTCGAAACCGAAAAGACGGAAACCCAACTGCGCATCTACGAAGCAGCAACGCTACGGGAAGTGGCCCGCGCGAAACTGCCGCACAACATCCCGCTGGGCTTCCACGGGCAATTTGTGGTTGGTCTTTAGTCTTTGGTCTTTGGTCTTTGGCTCTTTTGGGACGCTAAAGACCAAAGACCAAAGACCAATCCCCCCTCACCGCTTCGCCACCACCACGTACCGCGTCGACGGGCAGCTGTCCGCCCATTCGGGGATGAGCTGCAGGCTGTGTGCGTCGTAGAGGTCTACGCCGCCGTCGAAGGCGCGTTCGAAGTAGGTGCGCACGCGGTGCAGCGGCGGCAGGAAACGGTTGTGCTTACCGGCATAGTTGAGGCGCATTTTGCCGTCGCGGAGGCTGACGTTGATGATCTCGCTGCGCTGGAACATGCTGCCGTTATCTTCGATCAGCTCCGGCGTACGCAGGGAGATCACGCGGCGGTCGGCCGAGTACATCACGTTGGGATACCAGCGGATGTGGTCGGGCGTAATGAAATCGCCGATGAAGTATCCGCCCGGCTTGACGATAGCGGCCGTTTTGCGGATCGCTTCTTCGAGTCGGGTATGGTCGATGTAGTGGAAAACGTTGAGCCCGCTGAAGGCGATATCCCAGGTGCGGACGCTGGGGTCGAGGGTGAGGATGTCGCCCACGTCGGCCTGGATGCGGCGCCGCGCTTCCGCGACCATGGCTTCCGAGATGTCCATGCCGAAGAGGTTTTCGTGGGACAGGCCGAATGCTTCGATCATAAACTGCTCGACGCGGCCCGTGCCGCAGCCCAGGGAGATGAGGTGGCTGTCGGCGAAGTCGATCTGGTATTTTTCGCGGAACATTTCCAGGTAGCCGGCCATGAAGCCCGTGAGGCAGGGGTCGCAGATCAGGGCGTCGTAGAGTTCGGCGTACTGGTGGAAGGGATCTTCGGCGCGTTGTTCGCGGATCAGTTCCTGTTGCAGGCGCGCTGCTTCGCGCAGTTCGCGGTTGAGGATGCGCCAGTAGACCGAGTTGGTCTGGTGGTTGTTTTTGTCGGTATTCGCGGTCAGGCAGCGCAGGAGGCGGGGATGGTGTTCGGCCGACTGGAAGTCGGCGATGGCGGCCTCCAGGTCTTTGCCGCTATGGTTTTTGCCCTGGGTTTCCATGCGCCGCAGCCGGCGCACCAGTTCCGTCATGTGGCGCAGGCGGCTGGGAAAATCGGCGACGGGGCCCGGCTCCGTGCGCTTCACTTCCTCGGGCGGCAGGGCGAAAAATACGCCGCCGTCGACCCGCTGGATGGTGCTGTTTTCCAGGTCGAAGACGCGCGCGTCGCCGGTGACGTTGTCGATGTCTTCCGGTTCACCGTAGACGTGCAGGGTCAGGAAGAAAGTGTCGGTGGTGGGATTGCCCATCTGGTGGATCAGGCTGTGGCTGACGCCGATGGCTTCTCCGGCTTCCATGACCGAGCGCGAGAGGGTGTATAGCCGGCCGTCGTCCATGCGGAAGGTAGCGTGTTCGGCGGGGCCGAATACCTGGACGGCGCCCCACTGGGTGTAGCCGTGGTCGTGGATCGTGGAAAAATCGCCGGGGCGCCACGACATGACCATAATTTCAAAATGGCCGCCCTTGTAGACCAGTCGCCGGCCGTAGCTGTCGGCGACGGGGTGATCAAAATCGGCCCAGGGCTCCAGGTCCTGAAGCCTGACCTCGGCTTCCAGGATGATCCGGCGCATCTCGCTGGGTTTGAGCACGCGCTCCTGGTTGAGCCGGTCGGCAATGCGGCGCAGCGACTGGGGTAGTTGTTCGATAGCCGCCACATCCGCCGGTGAATTTTTCGTGAGCATTTTTCTGGTAAATTATTTCAAATGAACGTATGACGCAAAGTTCATGAATTTTGCCATAAAAAGGGAGGCCGGACAGCCTCTTTCCGGGGGGAATCCCGGGAGGTCCGCCTTTGTGACTACCATCACTGTCGAGGTGCGCCGCAGTCGTGATCTTTGTCTTTGTAAAGCAGCCGAACTGTTCTTCTCAAGACAGTTTGGAGAAGACCGATTGTCAAAATCCGGTGTTCTGTATTCGAAAGCATTTAAACGGAATAAAATGAAAAAGAAAGTATCCTTCGGAGAGCTGATCAACGGTGAAAAACCGGTACTGGTGGATTTTTCCGCTGAATGGTGCGGCCCCTGCAAAGCCATGGCGCCTATCCTGCAGGACGTCGCCGGCCAGATCGGCGACCGGGCGACCATCGTCAAGATCGACGTTGATCGCAACCGCCAGCTGGCGGCCCAGATGCAAATCCAGGGCGTGCCGACTTTTGTGCTTTTCCGGAACGGCGAAGCCAAATGGCGCCAGTCGGGCATGATGTCCGCCCACCAGCTCGTGCACATCATCAACCAGCATGCTGAAGCAGCGGTAACGGAAGAATAGTTTGACAAAAAATATTTGGATTAAACAGATCAAAGGCGGAGGGCGGCCAAATGCGGGTTTGCCCTCCGCTTTTGCCGATTGAAATATCTTGGATGACCAATAAAATCGAACAACAATGGAATTAGTGAGTAACCCTCAAAATATGTGGGACTTTCTGAGTCAGCCGTGGCACTGGTCCGTGTCGGGCGTCCTCATCGCCCTGGTCCTGGGCCTGCTCACCTATATGGGCCGCTCGTTTGGTGTGTCCACCACTTTTCGCAACATCTGCACCATGGCCGGAGCGGGAAAGCGCAACAGTTTTTTCGACATCGACCTCAAGCAGGAAGGCTGGCGTATGATGTTTGTCGCCGGCGCGCTCATCGGCGGCGTCATCAGCGTGCTATTCCTCAAAAGCCCGGAACCGGCTGCGATTTCGCAATCGACGATCGACTATCTGGCGACGGTGGGCATCAGCTACCCGGAGTCTGACGCCCAGCGGCTCGGCTTCGTACCGACTTCCCTCTTTTCTTTCGACAATCTGAAAGGGGTGTTGCTGGCCATTGCCGGCGGTTTCCTGGTCGGATTCGGGGCGCGTTACGGCGACGGTTGTACGTCGGGGCACGCCATCACGGGGCTGTCGCACCTGCAGTTGCCGTCTCTGCTGACGGTCATCGGCTTCTTCATCGGCGGCATTCTGATGTCATGGTTCATTTTGCCCATGTTGCTGAGCATCTGATTGTTTTCTCACCCAAATTGAAGCGCATTGATTATGAAAAATATATCGTTCCTCGCCGTAGGCATCTTCTTCGGTATCGTAATGACCAAGTCGGAAGCCATTTCCTGGTTTCGCATCCAGGAGATGTTCCGGTTCGAGAGTTTTCACATGTACGGCATCATCGGTACGGCCGTGGTGCTGGGCGTCATCATGCTGCAAGTGATGAAGCGGCTGAAGATCAAAACCTTAAGGGGTGCCCTGGTCGATTACAACCCCATGAAACTCAGCTTGCCGCGCCACCTGCTGGCGGGTTCCGTTTTCGGGCTGGGCTGGGCGCTGATCGGGGCGTGCCCGGGGCCGATGTTCGTTCTCCTGGGCAACGGCTATCTGCTTTTCCTGGTCGTCATCGCCAGCGCGGTGCTCGGCACTTATACCTATGGCCTGTTGCGCAATCGTCTGCCGCATTAGATCTTCTCTTCTTTTTTGCAGTGAAATAAAAACGGTGAGACTTCGCAGCGCTTGCGAAGTCTCGTTGTTCATCCGGTAAAACCAAACGAGTCATGCTGCGCTTATGGGCCCTTGGCGGCCTTTTGTTCTTGTTGTCCTGTTCTGATCTGTCGGCTCAAAACGAGCAGCCGGAAGGCGCTCCGGGCCTGATCGACCGCTGGTTGAAGAAGCAGGAAGACTTTAAGTTCAGGACCAATATGATGGTGCAACTGTGGGGGTTGTACTCGACGGATTACGAGATTTTCAACGAAGCGACCGGCGGGTACGATGCGGTAGACGATCGCCTGAACATTCAGCTGCGGCGGGCGCGGCTCGTCTTCCGCGGCGAACCGTACGAGCGGCTGCGCTATACGCTGATTTTCTTTTACGACCTGGCGGGGCGCGACCTGCTGGCGTCGGGGGTTGGCGGAACGAACCCGGCGCAGCCCGACCTCGGCGTCTGGGATGCTTTCTTTCAGTACCAGCTCAGGAAAGGAAGCAAAGCCTTTTATCTTACCGGCGGCTGGTTTCGTCCGCAGATTCAGCGGGAAAGCATCACCTCGGGCTGGTCGACGACCTCTTTCGAGAAGTCGATGTCTCAGAACTACGTGCGCCGGCATCTGGTCGGCGCCGGCCCCGGCCGGGCGGCCGGCCTCAACCTGGGCGGGCTCTGGCAGGGAGAAAAGATCGGCCTCAACTACAACGTCGGTTTGTTCAACCCGCTCACCACCGCCTTTTCCGGAGGTTCGGTCGGAAAGGAGTTCGCTCCGCTGCTGGCCGCCCGCACGGTGCTCTACCTGGGCGACCCCGAGATGGAGCGTTACCGCATCGGCTACGAAACGAATTTCTACAGCGAACGCAAGGGCCTGTCGCTCGATTTTAATATCGCTCACCAGGGCCAGACGGACCTCTTTAACGCTTCCTTCGTCTTCGGCCCCGGCATGTTGCTCAACTGGGGCCACCTCAACCTCGACGGGGAATGGCTGTTTATGACCCGCTCCGGCGACCGGCCGGACGGCGACGGCGGGTCCGAATTCGATTATGCTTCCAATTCCGGCCACCTGCGCCTGGGGTACAACATCTGGGTGGGGAAATTCCTGCTGGAACCGGTGGGCATGGTCATGCAATTCAACGGCGGCCTTACGGCCGAAGAACAGGCAAATGCAGCGCTGGTCGGCGCTTTTTCCGGGGAAGAGCGCACTTACGACCTGGGGGTCAACCTCTATCTCGACCGGCGCAAGCTCAAGCTGATGCTGCATTACACCTGGCGCGAAGGCAATGCCGGCGAGGCCGGCGCGGGCGCCCGGGTCAATCAGTTTTTCAGCCAGAGCGGCGTGGGC
Source organism: uncultured Saprospiraceae bacterium (assembly GCA_964419545.1). Lineage (GTDB taxonomy): Bacteria > Bacteroidota > Bacteroidia > Chitinophagales > Saprospiraceae > CAYQQU01. The sequence continues at coordinate 16,474 of CAYQQU010000087.1, forward strand.
GCCATCCGCCGCGGCAACTGGCTCGGACTGGGTATGAACGCTATTTTTTAGAAAATCATCTACCTGCCGGCGAGCTTTTAGATCAGGAGAGTAGCACCGCGGCAAGTTTGTATATATCTTTAATCCGGGTTAAAAAACTAACAGTCTGTGAATTACTGGGAAATTTTTGTCGACAGTTACCGGGGTTACGCCCAATATCTGTGGTTCGAAATCACGCACCCCGGCTGGTACAACTATTTCTACTGGCTGCTCCTCGTGTCCGGGTTCTTTTTCCTGCTGGAAGTGATGACGCCCTGGCGCAAAGACCAGCCCCGGTTCCGCCAGGATTTCTGGCTGGATTTCTTCTACATGTTCTTCAACTTTTTCCTTTTCTCACTCATCATTTACAACGCGGCGTCCGACGTGGTGGTCAACCTGTTCAACGACCTTATCCTTTCGGTGACGGGCTTCGACCTGCAGTCGGCCAATCCGCTGAACGGCGCTCCCCTCTGGTCGATCCTGCTGATCGGCTTTTTGGTGCGCGACTTCGTGCAGTGGTGGGTGCATCGGTTACTGCACCGCTCCGACTGGCTGTGGGAATTTCACAAGGTGCACCATTCCGTGCAGCAGATGGGGTTTGCCGCGCACCTGCGGTACCACTGGATGGAGAACGTCGTCTATCGCACCCTGGAGTACATCCCGCTGGCGCTGCTCGGCATCGGGTTGTACGACTTTTTCATCATCCACATCTTCACCCTGGCGGTCGGGCATTACAATCACTCCAATATCACGGTCCCGGGCTACGTCACCGGCGGCGTGCTGGGGGGCTTGCTCGGCCTGGTGCTCGCCACCGGTGGTTTTGGGGTCAGCCTGTTGAACGATCCCTCCCTGTTGCAGCAACTGCTCGTGGCAGGAGGCGGCATCGCTTTCGGATCGCTGGTGCTGGGCCCGGTGATGAAGGTGGTTTTCAACAGTCCGGAAATGCATATCTGGCACCACTCCTACAACCTGCCGGAGGAACGGCGCTACGGCGTCAATTTCGGACTTACCCTCGCGCTTTGGGATTACCTCTTCCGCACAGCTTACCTCCCGCATGACGGCCGGGATATCCGGCTGGGGTTTCCCGGGGTCGAAGCATTTCCGAAAGATTTTATCCACCAAAACCTGCACGGCTTCGGCAAGGCGGAAAAAGAGGAACGGGTGGCGAAGTCAGCCCGATAGATCGGTGGCTTTCTGGATGGCCCAGAGGGGGAGGACGTCGGTGATGAAGTCGCCTTTATTTCGCGTCAGTTTATCCCGCAGCCTGATGAAGTCTTCCCGGTTTTGAGCCTCTGTATTGGTGAAGGAAGCGAGCAGGGTGGCGAGGAGGGCCTGTGCGTCCTGGATCAGGTACGCCTGGTTCTGTCTGATATCCAGGGTGGTCAGTTTGGCGATCAGCCGGCCGATCTTTTCATGGATCAGGGCCTGTTGTTCCCGATGGGGCGTGCTTTCGAAGAGCAAGAGGACCTCGAGCACTTCGGTCTGCAAGAGGATGTCGGCTCTGATCTTCGAACTGGATATTTTACTATCCAACAGTTTAGCTACGAACAACCTGGCCGTATCGTAGCGTAGGCTGAGGAAATACACCGAAGCGATCAGGGAGTACAATGCCATGACGTGATTGAGGGCGGGCGGGTGCGTTTCCAGCGGTTCTTCGATGCGCCGGACGATTTTCAAAGCCGTCGGGTAATCCCGGACGCCGACGTAGTAGGAGATAAAAACATACAGCAGGTTGAAATAGTCTTTCGAGCTAAAGCCGTCGATGGTGATCTGGTCAATCTCGTCTTCTATGCGAGCAGCGGGTTGGATGCCGATGGCTTTTTTGATCTCATCGAGGTAATCCGCAAACAGCCTGAGGTCGCCTACTTCGATACAGATATTGGCCAAAGCCAGCAGGGCCTTCTTGAACTGTTCGGGATTGCTGGCTTTTAGTGATTTTTTTTCTTCCAGGATCTCGGGGATGACCGCAGCGTAGCGCGGGATTTTCCTGAAGTCTTCGGGGTATTTTACCCGGTCTCGCTTCAGGTAAACAATGATGAAGTGAATCATGCCCAGGCCGACGTGCAGGGGGAGTTCCCTGGCGGCCTCCGGTGATTCGAGTAATCTTTTGAAAAGAGGAGAGACTTCCTCGATGACGTGATCCGGCACTTTGCCGCGTATCCCGTAGTTGACCATCGTTTCCTGGTCTTTCATCATCTCCAGGACGAGGGCGATGCGGCGGTATTTTTCATAACAGGCTTCTTCCAGTGCTCTCAGCGTGGCCAATTCCCATCTTTCTCTTCCCGTGATGATCGTCTTGCGTTCGAGTAGCAGGAACTGCAGTATCTTCAGTTCGCTCATGAATTTTTCCTCTTCCTGCGCTTCTTTTTTAGCCTTTTGAATCAGGCGCAGCGCCTGCTGAGTTAATCCCTTGCGCTGCAGGAGCTGTATATTCTGGATGTAATTGTCCAGCTTGAATTCCGGCTTGTCGGCGTTGACGGCCCGCAGGACATCGAGGATGAAGTCCAGCAACCGGCTGATGTTCAGTGAGGTGAACAATTTGGGCTGTTGACTTTTGGCTTCGCTGATGTGGCTTTTTAGGATGGTGCTGAAATTATTTTTACTGTCGGCCTCTGTTTTCTTCGGGTTCTCGGCGTCTTTGATGATGGCGGTCAAAAGGAAGTATAGCTGGAAATGCTGTTCAGACGGTTCCTCCGATTTACTGGTTCGGCTGATCGCGATCGAAATAGACCTCTTCTCGCTCTTGGTAAGCGTTCTCATTAATTCAATCGTGTCATCTATTATCATGGCCTGATTTTTTCACGGTATATGCTGCTGTTCATCCATCAGGAGCATTCCGGAGCTTGCTCCGGCTGCAAATCAGATGCTTAAAATAGTTTACTTTTTGCGGAGTAGGGACGGGTTGAGGGACGCGGAGGTAGATATTTGGGCTGCAAATCCAGAAGTCGCCGTCATTTTTTAGTTTTTAAGAAATCTGACTAAAAGTTTTTTTTGAAATTTTCAAAATGCCCGAAGGAGCGGAAAGGGGAAATCTCCGAAATTGCGGGAAATTTAGTGTTTTTTATCCTTTTGCTGATGGTTTTGTACTGGTCACGAAATAAAGGACGAGTTCTTTTTAAAGTTAGAGTTTTATTTTTTTTGTAAAAAAATAGATTAGATTTTTTCTTTTCAGGAAAAATGGCCTATTTTTAAATTCAGAAAATAATTTTGAATTTTTCTCCCCCAATTTGCAATCGCGCTGAACTCACGAAGTTTTGTTCTGGAACAGAACGCACTTCTAAACGCGCTCTCTCTTAAAAAAGCTTTTTGCAAGAAAGGAAAACTCGTTGGTATTGTTGTGTTTGCGCATGACAATATACTTGTTTTTCCTTTCTCATGCAAATGGCTTTGTTTTTAAAAATAAATATTTTTTGTAAAAAAATTAAAATTAGTTTTTTTGAGTTTAAATTTTTGCGTCCCGTCGCTTCCGGCCGGCCAGGAATCAATAGTAAACGTCCGAAAAAAGGAAAGAAATGAATGAAGCAATAATTATCACAGAAGCCCAACGGTTAAGCATAGTCATTGACGAAATAATTTTCCTCCGCACATCATCGGGAGTTACGCCCAGATCAACGGAACAGGCCATCGTCATCGACGATATCGTCTTCCTGCGTTTGTCGGAAGGGGATCGCATTCCTCTGCGCCCGGCAGATATCATAAAAGGGAATAATGAAATTAGATATACTTTAAATCCGGATCCATTTAACCGTACGTCTAATCCTCAGAAACTAATTCTTATTGATCCGAGCGAAAGCTATGTTGAGTTGGGAGCTGATTCGCTCATAGTGCGCAATTGGATCGATGATAACGGCGAGAATAGAAAGCAATTATCGGTATATAACTTCAGCGAGCTCGACTTTTTAATGCTGGCAAAAGATGAAGCATCCGGTAAATTGTTGATCCACCTCTATCAAATGTAAGTTAAGATGATTACATCGAAGGAGGGCCGGCGGTGGTTCTCCTTCCTTTATCGACAGATATTGTTGTAATCAGTTCGATACCGCTTCCGGGAATAGATTGCCGGGTAATTTCAAAAGACCGAATGTTACTTCTACCGGGACAATAGTTTTAGGCGTTCCAACCGGCTCTGGCTGTTGTTGGCGATTCCGAAAAACTATTGTCCATTTTTTTTCCGGCTTCCCTCAGAGCTTGTTTGGAGGTAGTCATTTTGGCTGCAAAACCCAGCTTTTGGAAC
>CAYQQU010000088.1:0-20264 GCA_964419545.1 uncultured Saprospiraceae bacterium
CCGTGCCGGTGATATTGTTTTCGTCGTAGACCGTCCCGTTGACGGTGATGCTCTCCCCGGGGCAAAGGGTGGTCTGGAAATCGCCGTTGGGCGTCGGGAGGATGTCGACGGTGACATTGAGGATGGAGTCGCAGCCGTTGGCGGCGGCGCCGGTGAGGATTTCTGTGCCGATCGTATTGTTTTCGTTATAGATTGTTCCATTGACGAAAATGCTGTCTCCAGGGCAAAGGGTGGTCTGGAAATCGCCGGTAGCGGCCGGGAAGAAGTCGACGGCCACGGATAACAGGCTGTCACAACCCGCGTTATTGGTCAGCGTCACATCTCCGGTAGGCGTTGTTTCGTCGAATACCACCCCGTTGATCACCAGGCTCTCGCCGGGGCAAAGCGTAGTGTCCAGAACGCCGGTTGTGGGGGGAAGAACGGCGATCGATTCACTGATGGCAAGCGGAACGATGCAATTATCATCCTCCAGTTCCAGGAAGTCGACGGTAAGGTCATTTACTCCGTTGCCGAAATCATCGGGACAAATACTCAGGGTATTGGTCAGGTTGTTGATCTGTACGCTAAAATCGGTAGAGGCGCCGTTAACGTTCACTCGGTAACGCAGAATGAAAGGAGGCGCTCCGGTGAAGATTAGCGCAAATGGCGCACAACTACCTTCGCATACCGTTGGTTCGTCGGAGACATTGATAGTAGGACTGTCGAAAGTAGTGTTCAGCGTAACGCTGTCAGCAGCTGTACAACCGTTGTCGTCCGTTACGGTGACGGCGTAGGCGCCCGGCTCCAGGTTGTTGGGGTCTTCGGTTCCGTCCAGGGTGTCGTCGTTCCAATCGAATGTGAATGGGGCGGCTCCGTCATTGACGGTCAGGTCGATGGAACCGTCGCCGGCTCCGGCGCAGGTAATATCGGCGCCGGCCAGGTCAACGGTCATTTGGCAAACAAAATCGGTGATCGTAAAGCTGCAGTTCTGCACGCAGCCGTTGGCGTCGGTGAGGGTCACCGTATAATCCCCGGCCGGGAGGTTGTTGAGCGAGGGGGAGGTCGCGTTGAGATTGTTGATGCCGCCCGATACCGGGCCCGACCAAAACAGGCTGTAGGGATTGTCGCCGCCGCTGATGGTAATGGAGGCTGAGCCGTCATTGGCGCCCGGCGCACTGGCCGGGCTGTTCTGACTACAGGCCAGCCCCAGCTCCGGCGGGTCGTTCAGCGTTATCGAATCCAGGGCCGTACAGCCGGCGCCGTCGGTAACCAGCACTGTGTATAGGCCGGCGCTGAGGTCGTCCGGATTTTGAATGCCGTCGAGCGAATCGATATTCCAGTCGTACTGAACGATTGGTGTAGCATTGCTTACCGTCAGCGTGATGTTTCCGTCGGCGGCTCCGAAACAGGAGGGATCGGCGCCGGTCAGGTCGAGCACCAGGTCGCAGTTTTGAGTGTTTATCGTGAACGAGCAGTTGGTCGTACAGCCACTATCGTCCGTCAGCTGCAGGTTGTAGACGCCTTCCGGCAGATCGTTCAGGAAAAGGCTGTCGGCCGCGGCCAGTATGCTGTCGCCTGTAACGGGGCCGGTCCAGCTGAGCGCAAAAGGAGCCGTTCCTCCACCGGTTATGATCAGCGCCTGGCCGTCGGCGGCGCCCGCTGCGCTTACCGGTGCGTTCTCCGCACAGCTGAGGGTCAAAGCCGGCGGTGCGTTCAGGGTGATGGAAGTCGAGAAGAGACAACCGGCGTCATCGGTCACCACTACCTCGTACACGCCTGCGCTCAGGCCGGTTACATTTTGCTGGCCATCCAGGGAGTCGATGCTCCAATCAAAGGTATAGGGCGGCAGTCCGCCGTTGGGCGTCAGGTCGATGGACCCGTCGGTGCTGTCTCCGCAGGTAGGGTCGATCCAGCTGGCCGCCAGGGTGAGGTTACAACCGGGATCATTGATGGTAAAGTTGCAGGGCGCGGTGCAGCCGTTCCCGTCCGTGAGGAGCAGGTCGTAGCCGCCGGCGGGGAGCATGCCCAGGGTCAGGGTCGTATCTATACCGGCGTCGACTGTCCCGTTGACCGGCCCCGCCCAGTTGAGCGTGTAGGGCGGTGTTCCGCCGCTGAGGGTGGCCGCGCCCTGCCCGTCGGCGGCGCCCGTCGTACTGGGTTGGCTGATCTGAGCGCAGGTCAGAAGCAGGTCGGAAGGCGCGGTGAGGGTGAAATCCACCGTATCTGCACAACCCAAAGCGCCGGTTACGGTAACGGAATAGCCGCCGCTACTCAGGCTGTCCGCCAGAAAGTTCCCGTCCAGGGAATCGACATTCCAATCGTAATCATAAGGTGCGGCGCCGCCGGTGGGCGTCAATTCGGCCGAACCATTCTGGCCGCCCGCACAATCCGGGTCGGTGAGGGCCAGGTCGGTGCTGATGTCACAAACGGCCGGCGGAACGGCGAAATCGCAGGTATCGCTGCAAAAACCGGTATTGTCGGTCAGGACAACCGTGTAGTTGCCTGCCGGCAGGTCGGTTATTGCTACGGTATCCGCCGTCAATACCAGTGTGCTGTCGGTAACCGGTCCCGACCAGATAAGCCGGTAGGGGCTGAATCCGCCGTCGACCGCCACCTGGGCGACGCCGTCATCGGTGTTGGGGCCGGTAAGGCCGCTGATCGTCGTGCAATTGAGCAGTAAGGCCGGTGCTTCCAGCAGGGTCACCGAGTTGGTGTCCACGCAGCCCGCCGCGTCGGTAACGGTTACGGCGTAAAAGCCAGGGGCCAGGTTGGTCAGGCTGTCGCTGCCGTCGAAGGCGTCGATGTTCCAGTCGTAGGTGTAAGGCGGCATGCCGTTATCCTCCACTATTTCTATGGAGCCGTCATTGGCGCCGAAGCAAAAGATATCCTGGAAGATAAAAAAGATACTGAGCTGACAGTCGGGCGCGCTGATGCCGAAACTACATTCGATGGTGCAGCCGTTGGCGTCGGTCAGGGTGGTGGTGTACGCGCCGGCGGGGAGGTTGTCGAGGGTGAGGGCGCCGGGGTTGGCGGGCGTCGCGGAGCCGGTAACCGGACCGGCCCAGCTCAGGGTATACGGTTCGACGCCGCCGCCGAAGGTGATCTCTGCCTGCCCGTCGTCGGCGCCGGGAGCGCTGACCGGGCTCGTGGGCGTGCAGCTCAGGGTGAGCGGCATGGGCTCGGTGACGGAGACGGAAGCCGAATCGACGCAGTTGTTGAGATCGGTGACCGTGAGCGCGTAGAGGCCGGCGGGTAGTCCGGTCAGTACATCGAGGCCGTCAAAAGCGTCGATGTTCCAGTTGTAGTTGAAGCTGCCGGCGCCCCCCGTCACGAGGGGAGCGATGGCGGCCGTACTGTCACCGGCGCAGTCGATCGTCGCTAGTTGGTCGAATCCGCTGATCACGGGCGGGTCAAAAACAGTCAGCGTCACCGGCGCGGGCGCCGAGGTGCAGGCCCCGTCGCCGGCGGTCGCGTAAACGGTGGTGGTGGCCGTGGTGAACGAAAGTGGCGTGGGGATCAGGTTGAGCCCGGCCGGGTCGAAGTACCAGTTGATCGCAACTCCGGGCTCGTTATTAACGGAGTTATTGGCGTCCGTGAGGTTAAAAGTGGCTTCGTTGCCGGTTTCGGGGCAGCTCACGAGGTTGGCCGGATTGGCGGCCGGAGTCGGAACGACCGTCAGCGTGACGGGAACCGTACCCGATTCGCAGGCAGGGGTGTTTACCGTGGCGTAAACGGTGCTCGAACCGGTGAACAGGTTGGTCGGATCGGCGATCGGGAGGGCGCCGGCCGGATCGGCGTACCAGTTCACCGGCAGTCCGTTGCCGCCGTTCACCGCCAGGTTGGCCAGCGTCAGGTTGAAAGTCGCCTGCCCACCGTTCTCTTCGCAGGCGTCGAGGCTGGTCGGGTTGGCCGTGGGGCCGGGGATGACCACGAGGTTTACCGAAATCACCACGGAGTTGCACACGCCGTTGCTGACGGTAGCGTAGACCGTCGCGCTGCCGGTGGTAAAGTTGGCCGGATCGTTGATCGGCGTAGTGGCGGCCGGGTCGGCGTACCAGCTCACTGGTAGTCCGCTGCCGCCGTTGATCTGGTTGTCGAGAGCGGTCAGGTCAAAATTGGCCAGCCCGCCCCCGGAATCGCAGGCGTTGGCGCTGGTGTTGAAGGCTTCCGGTGCGTCGAGTACTTCCAGGGTGACGGGAACAGTCGCTGACTCGCAGGTGCCGTTATTGACCGTAGCGTAGACGGTGCTATTGTTGGCCGCCATGAAGTTGGCGGGGGTCGCGATGGGAATGCTGCCCGCCGGGTCGATATACCAGGTCACCAGCAGGCCCGTTCCGTTATTGACTGCCAGGTCGGCGCTGGTCAGGTCGAACTCGGCCATCCCGTTGAGGGTTTCGCAGGCCTGCAGCGTGGTGGCGTTGGCGACGGGCGCGTTCAGTACGTTGAGGGTTACACTGACGGTGCCCGATTCGCAGCCGTTGGCGGTGACCGCTGCGAAGACCGTCTGGGACCCGGAAGGGAAGGCCGTAGGATCGGGGATCGGGTTATTACCGGCGGCGTCGAGATACCAGGTTACGGGATCGCCCGTGCCGCCGTTGACCTGGTTGTCGTAATCCGTCAGGTTGAACAGGGCGATACCGGGCCCCGTCTCGCACTGGGCCGGGATATTGGGCGTGTTAGCGGCAGGGGCCGGAATGACTTCCAGGGGCAGCGAAACGGCCGGCGCGTCACACCCGCCGGCGCTGACGATCGCAAATACCGTAGTATTGGCGCCGGTAGTGAAGTTGGTGGGATCGGCCACCGGGTTGGCGCCTCCGGGGTCGAGGTACCAGGTGACGGTGGCGCCCGGTTGATTATTGATCTGGTTGTTGAAGGTCGTCAGATCGTAACTGGCGACCCCCGTCCCGCCGTCCACGCATTGTGCGTCGGGCGGCGTCGGGCTATTGGCGGGCGGCGCCGGCGTAGCGATCAGCTCGACGGGCTCGGGGCCCGACGCGCAGCTGTTTTGGGTGATGGTGGCGTAGACGGTGGTCGTACCGGAGACGTAGTTGCCCGGGTTGGAGATCGGACTGGTCAGGCCGGCGTCCTGGAACCAATTGACGTTGGCCACAGCGCCGCCGGTGATCGTCGGTTCTAAGGTGGTCAGGTTGAAGGTAGCCGTTCCGGCGGGGCCGGCGCATACGGTCAGCGGGCCCGCCGGGTTGGCGACGGGGATGGGATTGACGATGACTTCGACCGACACCTGGTCCGTACAGCCGGGGCCGCCGTCGGCGATGGCGAAATAGGTGGTCGTAGTCGTCGGCGATACCACCGGCGACGGCAGCTGGTTGGCCGGCGTCGGCGGCGAGGCGTCATGGTAGGTGATCGTCAGCCCGGAAGCGTTGATGTCAAACACCAGCGTCGTCAGGTCGATGGCGTCGCCGTCGCACAAGATGGCGGGGCCGCTGGCGTCGAGATCGGGGGGCGGAAAGATGGTGATGTCGAATTGTTCCTCGTCGAAACAGCTGGGGACGTTGCCGGTGACGGCGAACAATGTAATGTTGTTGGTAATCACGTCACCGGGTGCAAAACTGCCGCCCGAACCGCCGGAGCCGGTGTAGTAGGCCTGAATGGGGACGCCGCCGGATTCGTTGGGCAGCGTATACGATCCGCAGGAGGAAACGTCCAGGATCGGCGGCAGGTCGTCCACAGTTTGCACGATAATGGTCGCGCTGATGGCCGGGCTGAAGTTGGTCAGGCAATCGCCGTCATCCAGGCTGAGCAGCCGGAAGGTGGTCGATTCGGTGATCGAAGGAAACACTTCGGTGCTGCCGTTGCTGATATTCGAAAAAGAGACCGTCTGGAAGCCGCTCATGGGGTTGCCGTATTCCATGGTGACGTCGTAGACGCCCAGCGGCAGCGTAAAGGTCACCGTGATTGGCCCGGAAGGACCGCAGCTGGCGCCGGGGGTCAAGGCAATGGTCACATCGGCCGGATCTACCGGGTCGTTCACTACCGTTACGGTAGCCGGCGGGGAATCGCAGCCGTTGCTGCCCAGAACGACGGCGTACAAGGTGGTGGGCCCGGTGGTAAATGCGTTGGGGTTGGGCACGGGGTTGGTGGCGGCCGGGTCGAGGTACCATTCCACCGTGGCCATGCCGTTGCCGGCTACGTCATCGGCGTATTCGGACAGGTCGAGCGTGGTGGCGCCGCCGGCGTCGCAGAAGGTGATCGTGAGATCGTTGGCGTTGGGCGGATTGTTGTAGGTGACGTCGACCGGAACGGTGCCCGACTCGCAGGCGCCGTCGGTGACCGATGCGTATATCACAGTGGGCAAGCCCAGCGAAAGGATGTTGAACGGCGTAATCGGATTGGTGGCGCCGGCATCGGAGTACCAGTTGACGGTAAGGCCCGGATCGCCGCCGGTGATCTCGGATTCCACCGCGCCGATATTTTCGCTGATCAGGGTCGGGGGGATCAGGGTGAAGCAGATGTCGATGGACTGTGCGGGTGGATTGAGATCCTCACCGCCCACCTGGACGTCGATCGTGCCCGGATTGGCGCATTCGCCGGGAAGCGGAGTGAAGGTGAGGGTGCTCGTTCCGGCGTCCGCCACTGCCGGGGCGAAGTTGTTGCCGACGAGGCCGGGGCCCGACCAGGTGCCGTCGATGCCGTTCTGGTTGTTGAGCAGCGGCACGGGCGGGTCGCTGGTGCAGAGCGGCGCCAACTGGATGAGGTTGAGCGGAACGGTGGCGTCGGTGACGATGATGTTATCGAAGAAGTATTCTTCGCCGTTTGCTTTGTTGCCGGCTTTGATGCGGATTTGCAGGTTGTTGCCTTCCAGCTGACCGGAATTGGCGGTAGCCGGAAGGTTGGCGCTCGTAGAGGGCGTAGCGCCGCATATATAGCCGTCGGTGGGGAATACCGTCCAGGGCCCGCCGTCCAGAGAGTACTCTACGACCATTTGATCATGGCTGTTATAGGAACCGACCGGGTCGTCGACAGGACCGGCGGGAAAGTCACATTCGAACTCGAAAGGATCGTTAACGTCGAGGCCAACGGTAACCTCGACGCAGGCATAAGCCGAGATGTCGATGACCTCCGTCAGGAAAATATTTTGGTTATCGCCCCCGGGGCCGACGCAGTTGAAGCCCTCTACGTCATTTACCAGGAACCGGCCGTTGGAGACGCCCCAAAAATTGCCGTTGTTCAGGCCGGGGTCATCGCAGTCGTTCGCCGTAGTCGTCCACATCGGGGGATCCTGATCGGTGCCGTTAGCCTGGGTCGAAAAGTCTTCGATCCAGATCTGGCCGGCAGCAGCGCCGGCAAACAGGAGGAGCAAAGACGAAAAGAGTAATTTGCGAAGCATCATATTCTCGGGATTAGCCGGCAGGGAACCAATACGGGAAGGCGCAAACCTTCTCCATGCATCTAAGGATTTGATAATCAATCGATAGCGTTGTCTCCCGTAGCTGCCTTAATCATAACAAGCCACAAAATTAAACCATTTAGGCCAGTAAAGGACGCCCCTTAGTGTTAAGTATTGATAAATCCGTGTAAGATAGACGCTATAAAATCAGATTGAGCTGCCCGATCCGGAGTACCGCCGGTGGATAAAAAATAGGGGCGCCGGCTCGACATTGCGGCCGTAAAGCCTTATATTTGCATCCGCTTTGGAAAAATGTTCCTAAAATCTACTTTGAGCCTTTAGATTACGGGTCGTATTGCTCGCCGAATTTGTTGAAGCGCAGCGCGTATTGCAGAGGCGTTAGGACTAGTGTCTAGTTGTCTTAAAGTCTAAAGTAGAATACAATGGATGCTCTGGTCCAATATTCAATCCCCGTCAAGGGATTGCGTAACGGAACCCACGAATTCAATTTTTATATCGATCATACGTTCTTTGCGTGTTTTGAAAACACCCCGGTGAATGACGGAAATGTTGAGGTAAAAATGATTTTCGACAAACGACCGGGTCTGTTCGTGCTGGAGTTTGATCTGGCGGGTACGGTCAAAACGGAATGCGACCGTTGCCTGGCGGAAATCGATCTGCCCATCGCCGGTCAGCAGCGGCTGCTGGTCAAGTTCAGCGAAGAAAAAGAATCGGAGGAAGCCGATGTCATCTTCGTGGCGCCCGACCTGCAGCAACTCAACGTCGCCAAGTACATCTACGAGTACATCGTTCTGGCGATGCCGATGATCAAGGTGTACAACTGCCGGGAGCAGGATCCGCCCGTCTGTAACGAAGAGATGCTCCGCTACCTGGAACAGGAGGGGGAAGAACAGGACGAGGCGACCCACAACCCCCTTTGGGACGAACTGAAGAAATTTCAAAACAAGAACTGACCACGTTCAACCTTTAAATACCAAGAGAAATGGCACATCCTAAGAGTAAGACGTCGAAGCAGCGCCGGGATAAGCGCAGAACGCACAAGAAAGCTGCCATGCCGACGGTCGCCACCTGCAAGACGACCGGCGAGAAGCACCTCTACCACCGCGCCTATACCGACGTGGACGGTAACGTGTACTACCGCGGCAAACTGCTCATCAAAGCGGAAGAAGAAATTTAGCAATTTCGAATAAAGCCACCAAAGCTCCGCTCCGGCCCCGCTGGAGGGGAGCTTTTTGTGTTCTCCGGGCCGGGCCTTCCCGCTTTTCAATAAATCAACCCAGGTATGAAAAAAATCATCCAAACGGATCAGGCGCCCGCTCCGGTGGGCCCTTACAACCAGGCCGTTGTCCATAACGGCACCCTGTATATTTCCGGCCAGATCGCCCTCGATCCGGCTACCGGCGATCTGGTTACTTCCGACATCGAAACGGAGACGCAGCGGGTAATGGAAAATGTCAAAGCCATCCTCGCCGCCGCCGGCCTGACCTTCGGCGACGTGCTCAAGTGCACGATCTTCGTGAAGGACATGCACCTCTACGGCCGCATCAATACGGTCTACGCCGGGTACTTCGACGAAGCGACCGCCCCGGCCCGCGAACTCGTCGAAGTGGCCAACCTGCCCAAATTTGTCAATATCGAAATTTCGGCCATCGCCGCCTTCGATTGAACACCGAAACTTACCGCCGCCATGTCTGAGACGAAAACCATCCTCTCGGGAATCCAGCCCACCGGAAATATGCACTTCGGCCGCTACTTCGGGGCCGTGCGCAACTGGGTGGCCCGCCAGGAAGAATACGATTGCGTGTATTGCGTAGTGGATTACCACGCCATGACCATGCCCTTCGTACCCAAAAAGCTGCGCGAGAACGTCTGGGAACTTACGTACAACCTGCTCGCCGCCGGCATAAAGGTGGAAAACCTGTTCATCCAGTCGCTGATCCCCGAACACGCCGAGCTGGGGTGGATACTCAACTGTTTTACCTCCTACGGGCAGCTCACGCGCATGACGCAGTTCAAAGACAAAAGCAAACAAAGCCAGGAGAAAAGCGAAGACGACTTTATCTCGGCGGGCCTTTTCGATTATCCGGTCCTGCAGGCGGCCGACATCCTGATCTACCGCGCTGATTACGTGCCGGTGGGCAAAGACCAGGAACAACACCTGGAGCTGACGCGCGACATCGCCCAGCGCTTCAACAACCAGGCCGGTAAGGCATTTTTCAAACTACCGGAACCGCTCTACACCGAGACGCCCAAGATAATGTCTACCGCCGACCCCAGCCGCAAAATGAGCGCCAGCCTGGGTGAGAAACACAACATCGACGTATTCGCCGACGAGCAGCGCATCCGCAAGCAAATCAAATCGGCAGTGACGGATACCGGCGAGGAGAAAGGCGGCGAGATGAGCCCCGGCGTCGCCAACCTTTACAGCCTCCTGCGGGCCGGCGGTCGCCTGGAAGCACACGACAGCCTCATGGACGATTACCGCAACGGCGTCCTGAAATACGTAGACCTCAAGGAAGCCGTCGCCGACGCCCTGGTGGCCGTCAGCGCGCCCATCAAAGCGCGTAAAGAAGAGATCGTCGCCAATAAAAAGGATGTCAAAAAGCAGGTGAAGGAAGCATCGGCCGATATCCGCCGGCGCGCCCAGGCCACGGTCCGGGAAGTCAAAGAACTGGTCGGCCTGCAGAACGTCAAATTTTAACCCTCGCCGGCATGAAGATCATCTGTATCGGTCGCAATTACGCCGAACACGCCCGCGAACTCAATAACCCGGTGCCCGACGAGCCCGTCGTGTTCATGAAACCGGCTTCCGCCCTGCTCGTCAACGATAAGCCGCTCTATTATCCCGAATTTACGAGCGACCTGCACTTCGAAGCGGAGATCGTACTGAAAATCGCCAAGAACGGCCGGCACGTACAGCCGGAGTTCGCCGACGATTATTTCCGTGAATTGGCTTTCGGCATCGACTTCACGGCCCGCGACCTCCAGCACCGGTGTAAAGAAAAAGGACACCCCTGGGAGATCGCCAAGGGCTTCGACGGCGCCGCGCCCATCAGCCGCTTCGTTCCGCGCAGCGAACTGCCCGGCGCGCATGCTCTATTTGAGTTGCACCGAAACGGCGCGGTCGTCCAGCGCGGCGATACCCGGCAAATGCTTTTTTCTTTTACCGATATCATCGTCTACGTGTCCCGCTTCTTCAAATTGCAGATGGGCGACCTCATCTACACCGGTACTCCCGCCGGCGTGGGGCCGGTACAAATAGGCGACCACCTGGAAGGGTTTCTCCAGTTGCGCAGCGGCCTGACCAAGATGCTGGATTGCGAGATTCGATGAACGGCCGCCGGCGCACCGGAAAACGCCTGCAACAGGGCGGCGCCGAAACACTCACTTGCTTTTAGCCGAAGTATTTCTATTTTTGCAGCGGTTTTCGGTGGCGAGACATAATATAATTCCACCCTTAAATTTCAAATATTCATAACGCATGCCTTACTTATTTACTTCTGAATCGGTTTCTGAAGGACACCCCGATAAAATTGCCGACCAGATCTCCGACGCTCTGGTCGACCATTTTCTAGCTTTCGACCCCTCCTCAAAAGTGGCCTGTGAAACCATGGTTACTACCGGGCAGGTCGTGCTCGCCGGTGAGGTGAAATCCGACGTTTACCTCGACGTGCAGCAGATCGCCCGCGATGTGATCCAACGCATCGGTTACACCCGCTCCGAGTTGATGTTCGACGCCAACTCCTGCGGCGTCCTCTCGGCTATTCACGAACAATCGCCCGATATCCGGCAGGGCGTAGAACGCCAGAGCCCGGAAGAACAGGGCGCCGGCGACCAGGGAATGATGTTCGGCTACGCCACCAACGAAACCGAGAATTATATGCCGCTGGCCCTCGACCTCTCGCACCGCATCCTGTGGGAGCTGGCCGCCATCCGCAAAGGGGGCGAAAAGATGACATACCTGCGCCCCGACGCCAAGTCGCAGGTCACCATCGAATATACCGACGACCACCAGCCCTCGCGCATCGACACCATCGTCGTTTCGACCCAGCACGATCACTTTGACGAAGATGAAAAAATGCTGGCCAAGATCAAGGAAGATGTCATCAATATCGTCATTCCGCGCGTCAAGGCGCAGCTGACGCCCAACCTGCAGAAATTGTTCACCGACAATATCGTCTACCACGTCAATCCCACCGGCAAGTTCGTCATCGGCGGTCCCCACGGCGACGCCGGCCTTACCGGGCGCAAGATCATCGTCGATACCTATGGCGGGAAAGGCGCACACGGCGGCGGCGCCTTCTCCGGAAAAGATCCTTCCAAAGTGGACCGCTCTGGGGCCTACGCCACCCGCCACATCGCCAAAAACCTGGTGGCCGCCGGCGTCTGCGACGAAGTATTGGTCCAGGTGTCTTATGCCATCGGCGTTGCCGAACCGACCAACATCTACATCCAGACTTATGGTACGGCCAAGGTGAAAATGACCGACGGCGAGATCGCCCGCCGGGTGCGCGACCTCTTCGACATGCGCCCGTACGCCATCGAGCAACGTCTCAAACTGCGCAACCCCATCTATAGCGAATCGGCGGCTTACGGCCACATGGGCCGCGAGCCGGAAATTAAAGTGGTGGAACTCTACGACGGCGCCGGTGTCAAAAAATCGCTGGAAGTGGAAACGTTTACCTGGGAAAAACTGGACATGGTGGACGCCATTAAGGAAGCGTTCGGCCTTTCGTAATAGTAAGGTCCACGCCGAAAACAAGGAACTACCGCGAAAGAAGATCACCGGCCTCAAGGGGTCGGCCCCGAAAAGTTAACCCGGATGAATCCATGAATCATCCGGGTCAGGATCGAGGTAAAAACTAGGGTTTTTCCCACTTTTCCGAGATCCAAAAATTAAATGCGATTGCCCTGAACTTGAGTTAGAGCATGTTTGAAGCGGGTTCGTTATGCAAATCAACAGGTTCCTAACCTGTTGATTTGCAATAGAAGCAAGCTCCAAACATGCTCTAATTAGCCGAACCGTCTATATCGCCCGGCTTGATGCCGATAAAGTCAAAATGGATCGTACTTTCCTCCAGTAAGAGCTCATTGGAGCTGCTCGTGATTCCGTTGAACGGATTTCCGGGGTCGGTAAAAGCCAGGTCGGAACGGAAGAAACGCCACTCGCCCGCAAAGTCCGGTAAGCCGGGAATATCCAAAATGCCCTTGGCGATCAGGATGAGGTCAAAAGTAGTCATCCCACCCGAGTTGTTCATATCTGCCGCGAGCACCTGCGCGGGCGTCGTCAGCATGCCGTTCATGAGGATATGCTGGGAAAGCAGCATCATGTCGAGCACGGATACCCCGTTGCTGACGTCATCCGGCCGTTCCGGGCTCACCAGGTAAAGTTGCCCGGTCGTCAGATCGGAAAAAACGTAGTTGCCGCTCGGTCCGGTCATCATCTGATCCACGAGGTTGCCGGTCTGGTCGTACAATTTTACCGTGACGTTCGTCAAACCGGAAGAGTCGGCTTTCATGATTTTACCGGAAAGGGTAGCGTTCTGCCCCGTAAGCGTGAGGCTGCATAAAGAGAAGAGGATGAGCCCGAGCAGTTGCTGGATATTTTTGGTCTTCATGATTTTCGTTTTTTTGATGGTTAATACGGCATTATCGGGCTACGACGACGCATTGGTTCCAAACGCCGGCCGTAGTGGCGATCCGCAGCTGGTAGACTCCGCCGGGAAGCGCCCGCAGGTCGATCCGGTCGGTCGGGCCGCTCTGGCGAACGGTCTTCCCGGCCGGGTCGCTGAGCGTAACGCGCTGGATGAGGCCTTTGGGCGATTGCAGAAAAAGGGTGTGCCGGGCCGGGTTGGGGAAGACCCGGATATCTGGCTTTCCGTCGACTGATGTCGTGGCGGTCGATTCGCCTTCCTCGATCACGGTGATCGTCTCGGCCGGCGTCATGGCCATTACGGTCTCGTTGTAGCTGATCAGGCGGGCGTTCTCGATAGAAAGCGCTAGTTCGTGTACTTCGTTCTTGAAGATGACGTCTTCGATGGTCAGGCGCAGTTCGCCGATCGGTCCGTAACCTTCGCGGTCGCTGCCGTTGGTTCGGGTGAGTGCGACGTGCAGGCGTCCGTCATCCGGATCGTTGCGGTAAAAGGTGAGCAGGTCGTCGCCGATGTCGCCGAGCCAGGAATCGGAGAAATCCACCCAAACGGAATTTTCTTCCACCAGCTCTTTATCGTAAACGATGGTAAAAGCGAGGCCGTAGGCTTGCCCGACCGGGAGGTCCGCTTCCCCGAGCACAATGGGGAAAGCGGCCGGCTGTCCGGTCAGCAGGGTATCGGGCTGCAGGTAGAGCGGCGCGCCGGTCAGGGTGCTGATTACCCAGTCTTCGCCGTTGAACGCCTCTTCTTCGTTCCCGAATTCCGTGACGGCGGCCCAGTTCTGAGAGAGTGCGAGGGTGTCGAGCGCGTCGATCATCCCATTGCCGTCTGTGTCGATGTGGCGGAAATCTTTTTCCGATACGGGGGTAGTTTGTCCCCATTCGGTGGCCGGTTGTCCTACCCAGTTCAGGGATGCCCCCGGTCGCGGCGGCCCCGTAGCGCCGAAGCCAAGTCCGATATTCAGCAGGTCGTAGTGGCTGACCGTTTGGTTGTCATCCGTATCGCCGGGCCAGACGAGGTTGTCGCCGACGATAACGTTGCCCTCCAGTCCGAGCATCCCTACCGGGCTCAGGTCGCTGCGATAAGCTTCCATATTGACCGGCGCATTGGCGAAGCCGACGGAGGCGACGCCCGGATTCAGGGCGGTGAAACAGACCTCGTAGACGGGAACGGCGTAGTCGTTGTACGTCACTCCCGCTGTGCTCTGGTCGAACCACAGGATGCGCAACTGCCCCTGGGCGACGTCGTTGGGGTTGTAGTTATCGGCGCTGCCCATGTTCAGCCAGTCGAGGCCGGCGAGCTTCAGGCTGTCGAACTGCAGGATAGCCGGGTCCCAGACCAGGGTGTGCTGGAAGCCGCCGATATTGTCGAAATTGCCGGTGGTGACGGGCAGGCAGAAGGAAGCGCCGGGCAGGACTTCCGTCACCTCGGGGGCCCGGAACAGGAGGCCGTTCGCGCCGGTGTCGAGGTAAATAGCGCCGCTTTGGAGTCCGACCGGTACCGGCCCGTCCGGCTGCTGGGCCGAGGCCGGCCAGGGTTCGTCGCCGAAACCTATTGCCGTTGCTCCTTCGTCGAGGAGGACGTCATAGCATAGGGTGAACAGATTGGCGCCGTTGGGCAGGCTGGAGCCGAAAATATCGCCGTCGCTGGCCGTAAAGCCGAGGCTGCCGGTTGCGAGCAGGGTGCTGTCGAATTGAAAATCCCAGTTCGACGGCAGGTTGACCGCCAGGATGTCGGTCAGTTCCAGGGCGGCGGCGTCCCAGTCCAGGCTGAACTGAAGCTGGGTCAGGTTGTCGAAATGATTGACTTTAACGGGTATACAAATCGAACTGCCGGGAGCGACCGTGGTGGAAGTCAGGAAAACCGCTACGCCGTCGGCGGGGGTGTTCCAATCGCAAATTTCGGTCTCGATCGGCCCGTAGGTCGTACCGCAGCCATTCTGATCCGTGATGGTGACCGTGCGGATCGCAGGGTCCTGAACGGTTATACTGCTGAGTAAAGAATCGACCTCGGTCTCGCCGCTGCTCCAGCTGAACGTGTAAGGCGGTACGCCGCCCGACCATACGGCGAGCTGAATATCGGAAATGCTGGCGCCGTCGGAGAAATAGGTGCATTCGATGGCGTGGGCCGGCAGAAAATCGACCGCTTCGATCTCGACGGTCTCGGTAGCGGTGCAGCCGTCGTCGTCGGTCACCGTCACGGTGTAGACGTCCGGAGGGAGATTGCTGATCGAGGGGCCGGTAGCGCCGTTGCTCCACTCGAACGTGTAGCCGCCGGCGCCGCCCCCGGCCGATACGGTGACGGCGCCCTGGCCGCCGGTGGCGCAGTTGGCCTGGGTAAGGGCATCGACCGAAATGGAGATATTGGACAATCCCTCTAAGTTGAACAGCCCGTTGAGGCTGCCGCCTTGCGTTCCTGCTACCTGTACGGCGTAGCGTCCGGCGGCCAGTACATCGAGTACGGGGTCCTGACCGAGGGTGGTCCCCTGACCGTCGGTCCAGGTCGTCGTCAGCGGGATATTATCCGGCAGAAAAGAGAGGGACAGCTGCGCCGAAGCGGGGTTGCAGGCGGCGCCGGTGTTGATGCAGCCCGTGGCGAGGGGCATCCCGGGCGCGCTGCCGCTGAGGTTGATGCCGATGCCGCCGCCGAGCAATGCGTAATTATTCAGAACGACGAAATCACTGCCGCCGGTGAGGGCGACGAATTCTACCGGGGTGGGGTCATCACCGAAGCTTATCGTGGCGTAGTCGCCCGGCTGCCCTACCAGTTCGAAACAAACGGTGTACAATACCGCGCCGTCGCTGAGGGTGACCCCCGCATTAGCAGGGTCGTTCCAGCCGGAGGTAAGCCGGCCCTGGCTGGTAAGACCGGTGGTCTCCCCGAAGTCCAGGCCGGCCAGCGCCGGGTTTTCGTTATTCGTGCCGAGGTAATGGAGCAGATCGGGGTTCCATTGCAGGGTGTACTGCATGCCGAGCATGGCCTCGAACTGGTAGGCGGTCACGTCGAGACAGACCATTTCGCCGGTATTTCCGCAGTACATTATTTTCGATTTATAGCATTTTTTGCAGGGTTGTTGTGGCGGCGGGAAGAAAAAGTTAGATTGCCTGCAGCGTGAAATGTTTATTTTTAGGAGCTTTGAGCGAGTTTTTGACTTTTACCCGAATTTTTCATTATAGAAATATAGAAAAATTTGCGAAAATCCAAGCTGATCGACCTGCTGCAAAACCTTTCCACCCGGGAGCGGACCCGCTTCCGGGAATATGTTTTTTCGCCTTTTTTTAATAAGAGTGCGTGACATATTCGCGGGTTTTTAATGTGAGTAGTGGTGTAAGCCGCGGAAACTGTCAGGTTTTGAGCACTTCGCGATGGGTTTACCAGCAAAGTCTTTCGCAACCCCGCTTTTTTGTCACGCACTCTTTTAATAAAAATGAGAAAGTGAGGCGGTTGTGCGACTACGTCCTGGAGCTGGCCCCGCGCTTCGAGGGCGCCCGGCTGGCCAAACCTACGGTATATCGCTTCGTTTTTGAAGCGGAGAATTATCAGGAACTGCGCCTGAATAACGTGATCTCCGACCTGTTGCAGCTCCTGTATGATTTTCTCGGACAGCTGTCCTACGAAAAGGACGAGGCCCGCCGGCGGAGCGATCAGCTCGAGGGGCTGCTGGAGCGCGAGGTTCACAACCATATCCCGCGCCTGGCCCGCCGTTATGAGCAACTGCTGGCCCGGCGACCTACGCGGAGCTATCAGCACTACTACCACGCTTACCAGTACTACGACAAACTCGACCGCCTGTCGCTTACCCGCGGGAAGCGGGGGTACGACGCGAGCCTGCAACACCAAAGCGATCAACTGGACCTCTACTATTGCTGCAATAAACTACGGATGGCGTGCGATATGCAGAGCCGCAACCGGGTGGTCAATGCGGGGTACCAGGCCGCTTTCCTCGAAGAACTGCTGCCGGCTTTCCGCGAAAGCCCCGCGCTGCAAAAGGAACCGCCTTTGCAGGTTTATTACCGGGCTTATCGCATGTTGACTGAACCCGGAGTCGATCAGCATTATTTCGATCTGCGCGCCTTGCTGCAGCAGCACTCTTCACTTTTTCCCCGCCGCGAGCTGCGCATCCTGTACAACTACGCCCTCAACCACTGCGTGCGCCGCATTAATAGCGGGCAGAGCCGCTACTACCGGGAAATTTTCGAGCTGTACCAGGTTCTGCTGAAAGAACAGGTCATCCTGCGCAACGGGTACCTCACCCAGTGGTCCTACATCAACATCATCACCGCCGGCATCCGGTTGAAGTAATACGACTGGACGGAGCGCTTTATCCAGGAATACCGCGCCTTCCTGCCCGCCGACGTGCAACATAACGTATTTACCTACAATCTCGCCTCCCTCTATTACGAGCGCGGCGATTACCGGCAGGCGCTTCAGTTGCTGCACGAAGTGGAATTCACCGACGCCTTTTACCACGTAGCCGCCAAGCTCATCCAACTCAAGAGTTATTTTGAGCTCGATGAAACCGACGCTTTCTTCGCCCTGGTGGAAGCGGCCCGAAAATACCTGCAACGCAATCGCCAGCTTTCGGAGTATCAGAAAAAATCCAACGCGAGCTTTCTGCGTTTCGCTACGCGCATCTACAATCTCCGGATACAACGCGGCGCCTTGACGCGCGGAGAATTCGCCCAGGCGCACCGCCGGCTATCCGACCGGCTCGCCGCCGCCGAACCCCTGGCCAATAAGGAATGGCTGCAGGCGGCGCTGGCGGGAATAGCGGAATGAGCGCTTCTGCGGGTTAACCCGGATTACCTTCCCCTCACAAATTTGGCGTTAAACGTCTGTGCTTCCGTCACGACCCTGATCAGGTAAGTACCCGGGGTAAAATCGTGCAGGGATAGTCGTTCCTTCCGGCTTTGCAGGTCTTTTTTCGAGGCGATCAGGGCGCCGTTCACATCAAAAACGGCCCATGCTTTGATCGGCGATCGGTCATTCAGTGCTATCGTCAGCCACTCCCGCGCCGGATTGGGGTACAACTCCAGTTCGGTGGTGATCGCGGGTAGCGGTTCCGGCGTCGGTCCCGGCGGTGGGAACAGAATGTCGATGTACGATCCGATGCCGCCGCAGTTGTCATCAATGGTGATGTCAAAGGTCTCCTCGTAGGTGCAGCCGTTTTCGTCGAAGATCAGCAAGGTGATCCGCGTGTCCTTGTACACCATCGCTGCGGTACTGGGGCAGGTATTGCAAAAGACCGCTTCTTCCGGGAACCACCGGTAACCGGCGGCTCCCTCGATATCGGTCGTTAAGGGGACCAGCGCCAGGGGGCAGACCGTCGTATCTTCCGGAAAATCGCTGACGATCACCGGCGGCGCCGCCGAGAGGTCTATCGTCTCGTTGATAACGCACTGGTCGTCCAGCTGAATGGTTACGGTGTAGACGCCGGTAAACTCCGGGGTCAATTCGTTGAAGATCAGGCAGGGGCTGGTGGATACATAACCGCCGGGGCCCGTCCACAGGTAGCTCTGCGCCGGAGGGAGGCACAACTCATACGGCTGCCCCGGGCAGACCGGATCTACGTCGGGGACGCTGTAGCCGGGGAATTCGCCTACGTACACCGTAACGCTTTCCTGAGCTTCACAACCGTTCGGCCCTGCGGCTACGATCTGATACGTTGTCGTCGTATCCGGTTGGGCGACCGGACTGGCGCAAAGATCACAACTTAGTCCGTCGAGGGGCGTCCACTGATAAGCGATCGCCGCCTGGCTTTGGGCCGTAAGATCGGCGGCCTGTCCCGGGCAGATGACCGGGTCGGCGCCTACGGTGAGGTCCGGCGCCGGCAGGAAGACAAAGGGCTGCCCCGGCGCCACCGCCACACAAGGATCGGTAAGGTCGACGGAGCCGTCTCCCTGATCGGGGCCGGCTACCGGCGACACCCAATAGGTCGTTCCGAAGGCCATACCGGCCTGGAAAGTGATTTCCGGACCGGCAAAGCGGGCGATGACCTCGCCCGGCACGTTGCCGCTATTGGTATGCACTACGTACTGCCAGGTGTCGTCCGGCGTCAGCTCCAGCTGGGTGGGCTGGTCGAGCAACAGTATTTCATTTTCGCAAAGCGACATCATTCCGTTGGTGGAGAACCCGCCCACCGCCGTTTCGCAATCGCAGTTTTTGGTCAGGGTGATGACCGCCGGCGGGCAGCCCGGACTCTGGTTGAACGTAAGTTCGGCCGTTTCGCCGCTGGGAATGGGATCGCTGACGTAATCGAAAGTATCCGGGCCGGCGATGACTTCGGCGGATACGGTGTAGGCGGTGTCGTCCGCACAGTCGGCCTGAATGGCGTTAAGCTGCACCGGCGCATTGACGGTTATGGAAAAATCCGCGGTATAGGTGCACGGGCCGTTGGCGTAGTTAACTGTTACCAGCGTTGCTCCGGTACCCACCAGGGCCGGGTCGAACAGCCCGTTCACCGGGTCGATGACGCCGTCGCCGGACCAGCTCAGCATGCCGCTACCATCATCTCCGGCGACCGTGGCCGTCAGGGCGAAAGTTGTTCCGCTGCCGTCGAGACAGAGCGGGCCCGGCGGATCGATCTGTATGGCTACGTCGGGGCAGCCCTGGCTGTTGCAGGTGATTTCGGCGACGGGGCCCGCGCATGGCGTTCCGGTGGCCATCACCGACAGGGTGACGCCGTCGCCGGGAGCCAGCCCGGTGAGCGTCAGGCTCGTATCCGCCTGAGCGCCCGATAGTCCGGTATCCGTTTCGTAGTGGTATCCCGAGGCGCCGGGCACAGCGGGCCAGCTGAAGGTGATGCTCGTCTGGGTGGCGGAACAGGCCGGCTGCGGCATGTCCAGGGTGGGCGCGACCGTAAGGGATAAGAAGGCGGTATCGGAAACGCAGCTGCCGTTATTGACAACCAGGGTGACGGTCTTTTCGCCGGGGTTGTCCCAGGCGACTACCGGCACGTTGGGGTCATCCGGGAAGGTGGCTGCGCCTCCGTCGAAATTCCAGGTATAATTCAGGTTACCACCCTGGGCAACCGGGGTGATCGTAAGGGGGTCGCCGGGGCAGAGGCCGCCGGAAGGTACATCGGCGGAGAGCGCTGCGTCCGGGGTGTCGATCACTTCGATGATCAGGCTTTCACTGACCTGGCAACCGTCCTCGAAATAGGTGGCGGTCACCGCGATCTGGCCGATGCCGGCTACCAGCGGGCTGAAGGTCGGGTTGGGGGTATCCAGTCCGTCGATGAGCCCGGGGCCCGACCACAGCCAGGG
>CAYQQU010000089.1:0-19982 GCA_964419545.1 uncultured Saprospiraceae bacterium
ATTTCTTGAGTATTTCGGGGTTAGTTTCCAAAATGTATTGATATCGCTCTTTGGCAGTACCATTTAGAAACATAAGATGTCTTTTGAGTAATACCATTGATCGATCCCCTATATATTCTCGGATTAAAATATTGAATGTTACATTATGTTCGAGCAAATCCCAAACGCTATCCATATTAGCTACGAGGACGATAGAATTTTCTAGGGTCTCTATAAAAATTGGGGATTTTTCTCCAGTTCTAACGCTTATAATGTCTGAAAGAAAATTATTTTTCTGAACGATCTCATCCGTAATTTCATCACCTTTGTCATTTATAAAATAGGTCCTTGCGCTACCATCTACAAGAAACCCAAGTTTTTTAATGACTGTTTGTCCCTCTTTAAATAGCGCTCCCTTATCAAATTTTTTCTCGGAGAAAATGGATAAGATTTCCTGAACCTCGTGATCTTTAGGCTTTTTTACTCTTTGATGTATAAAACCTTCAAATTGGTTTTTCATGATTTCCAACTGATTGCTTACTCAGAGCTTGTTTGGAGGTAGTGCTTTTGAAGCGAAAAACTCAGATTTTGGGTTCTCCCGAAGGGATTTTTCCGGCTCATAGCAGCGCTACGGGTCGGAAAAATGCCACAGGGAGGTTCCAAAAGCTGGGTTTTGCAGCCAAAATGACTACCTCCAAACAAGCTCTCAATGCACACTTTGAGGTGGGTACTAAAAAATGAGGGTTCTGAAATCATCGGGTTGGATTAAATGTCCATATAACAGGTAAGATTTCATTGAGTAAGGTAGAGGAGTTGTGGGTAGCAGAGCACCCGAAAGCGCCCTGCCTCCCATCAGTACCCGGGACGGGACTTGAACCCGTACGGGCATTACTGCCCACTGGATTTTCTTACCAGCTACGGCTTTCGCCGCCCCCTGATCCCCGATAGCTATTGGAATCGGGAATCGTCAGGGTTTGTGGTCTGGACTATCCCTTCGCCGTGCCGGCCGTGCCGGTTTAGGCGCCTCCCGTCTAGTCTCTACACCTTTCCCGATTACAAAGGTCGGGACTTGGCTCGGGATTGCCATCTCCTGCTGCGCAGGCTGCACAAGAAACAGCCTGCGAGCCATCCGCCAATGCCAGCGGGCTTCGGCGGACGAAGCAAGGATCAGGTTTCCCCGAATTTGAGAGGTTCTACGGTCCGGATTTCTCCGGGCGCACTCAAATTGCTTTAAGTCCAGCGCGTCTACCACTTCCGCCACCCGGGCCGGAAAGGTTACCCGCTCGCTGGGCGAGGGGGCGACCTTTCCGTAACATTGTGACTTGGGTATGATGTGTATACCGCTGCCTTCGCTGCGGATAGTACAAAAATAAAAAAAGCCTTCATCATTTGAAGGCTTTTTCTGCGTGGAGCGAAAGACGGGATTCGAACCCGCGACCCCGACCTTGGCAAGGTCGTGCTCTACCAACTGAGCTACTTTCGCGTCATTCTTATTACGCTGCCTATCACAGCGAACGCTCCTTTTTCCGAGAGCGATGCAAATATAATGCAAAGTTTTTTTATTTGTCAATACTTTGACTGGGAAAATGTTGGTGAAGGCTAATGGCAAAGCCGGCAAAATAAAAACAGCGCTGCTTTTTTTACCCGCATAAATTTCCCAAATAAAGAGTCTGACCAGCCCGGCCAACCCTGAGAAAATGAAAAACCTAAGATTTTACCCCATCCACGCCATCCCAAAAATCCTGCTCCATCCCGCCAATCCCGCCATCCCGACAATCCTGCTCCATCCCGCCAATCCCGCCAATCCCGGTCCATCCCGCCAATCCCGAAAATCCCGGTCCACCCCGCCAATCCCGGCAATCCCGGTCCACCCCGCCAATCCCGGCAATCCCGGTCCATCCCGCCATCCCCGCCAATCCCGGTCCATCCCACCAATCCCGGCAATCCCGGTCCATCCCACCAATCCCGAAAATCCCGGTCCACCCCGCCATCCCCGAAAATCCCGGTCCATCCCACCAATCCCGGTCCAAAACGAGCCCGCCAAAAGCGGGCTCCGTCAATAATCCGAAACATCCTAAAAGCAACCGGCGGGTTGGCCGGTTAAATCTTCCGTTCCTGCTTGCTTTTGAATTCCTCGTTATAATAACGCAGCAGGTAGTTCAGGCTGTTGGCGCCGCCGTCTTTGGTTTCCAGGATCAGATTACCCGTCTCGCGGTCCGTCCAGGCGCGCATCTGGCCAAAAGGAGAGGCTTCGCCTGGCTTGTCGACGGGGACCCTGCCGGCCAGGGTAAAGATACTGGCCTTGCGTTCACCGGATAGCGCCCGGTGGTAGTCGGAATCGGCGGTAAAATCACCGGACTGAATTTGCTGCAGGCGCTCGGGGGTGCGGGCGATGACGAGGCGGTCGCCGTCGACCCACAGCCGGCCTTGCCAGTTTATCCGGTTGACTTTGGTGGTGCTGTCGGTTTTGATCACTTCTTCGTAGGGCTGCAACTCGTATGTCGATTCCGATAGCTTGATCAGCAGTTCTTTA
The DNA here is from genome assembly GCA_964419545.1 of uncultured Saprospiraceae bacterium. Lineage (GTDB taxonomy): Bacteria > Bacteroidota > Bacteroidia > Chitinophagales > Saprospiraceae > CAYQQU01. The sequence continues at coordinate 2,513 of CAYQQU010000089.1, forward strand.
GCTTCCATGCCGGCAAAGAGCTCGCGCAGCTGGTCGTGGTCGGTGATAGTGGCGACGAACAGGAGTTCCGGTTGGCTCATCGTATCCGGCCGCGGATAAATGCCGAGCGCCATGTCGCCCTCGAGCGCTTTCAGTAAGTCCTGCAGGCTGAAGCCGTAACGCTGGGCAGCTTCTTCGGCGAACCCTTTGGAGTACTTTTCGACGAGCAGCTGATCGATGCCCGGCAGGTCGAAAGCGACCGTAAGCAGAGCTTCCAGGTTCTCACCCGGGATGTAGGGGGTGAGGTCTTCTTCGACGCCTTCGCGGAAAAACAGGTCGAGGTCGTTGCGCAGTTTTTTCCGGATGAAGAAGCGGCTTTCGTTGCGGATCCGGCCTTCCTCGAAAAAGACGTAGTTGTGGATATAATTGTCGCGCAGCGCTTCCGGGTCGACGATGCCCAGGTTTTCCGCCAGGTTGGTATTGACGTCACCGGGCAGGGCGTTGGCGTTCAGCCAGAGGGCCATGTCGAAATCTTCCTCGAGGCACTGCTGCAAATTGCGGTTGGCGGCCAATGAGGCTTCCGGCGCTTGCTTGAAAAAGCGGTCGGGGCCGTCGGTGAAGCCTTCGCCTTTCATAGCGAGGCCGATCCGGCCATCCCAGGCCAGGACGCCGTCATTGCCGGCGGTGGAATAGCGGTAGCCCGCCGGCGAAACCTGGGGCTTCGCTTCCAGTTGGTCGACCATCCGGGCGAAGGCTGCCGTGTCGGCCAGCGAAAAGAAAAGGGCCGTCGCATCGTCGCCGGATTCGCCCCAGGCCGGCCAGTTGGCCAGGTACATGTTCTGCTCCAGGTCGATGCCCGTGCGGGCGGGATCCTCGAACAGCTCCGCGGAAAAGGGCAGCTCGTCGGCGGCTTCGTCGACCATTTCCCGGTAAAATTCCATTTGGCGAACGGCTTCGAAGTCGGCTTTATTCATCATCTGCTGCGGCCGGATGACGGCCACGGCCGTGACGTCGGTAGGCATATATTGTAGGGCATCGTCCCGAAGGGCGGCTTCCGGCTGGCAGGCCGCAAGTAGCGAAAGCATCAGTAACAAAAAGAAAAAAGAAGGCAAACGAAATCGCATGACGCATTTTATTTGGTTATGCGCCAAAAGTAGCCGCCGTTCATAAAGGGTGCAAAATGAATGGATTAAATGCACACAATAATAGATCAATCACCCTCAAACCGCTCCGCCCCCCACACCCACACCCCCACTCACACCCACACCCCCACTCACACCCACACTCATACCCACACCCACTACCCCTCCATCTTCCGTTTTACATAGTAATAGGTCTCCATCTGCGACCGTATCGCCAGGTCGGAGCCGTCTTTACGGTAAGTATTGCTCAGGTCGTGATCGAGCAGGCGGGCTTTGACGTTATCGCTGAGTTGGATGTTGAGGTAGTCTTTGATCTCTTGTTTGATAGCGGGGTCGTAGATGGGGAAGGCCGTCTCTACGCGGTAGGTCAGATTGCGCACCATCCAGTCGGCGGAAGAGAGGTACAGGATGTCTTCGCCGCCGTGGTGGAAGGAAAAGACGCGGGCGTGTTCCAGGAACCGGTCGACGATGCTGACGGCTTCGATGTGTTCGCTGAGGCCTTCGACGCCCGGTACCAGGCTGCAGATGCCGCGTACGATGAGCTTGATCTCGACGCCGGCGCTGCTGGCGTCGTAGAGTTTCTGGACCATGGGTCGATCTTGCAGGCTGTTGAGTTTGAGTACGATCTGGGCGGGTTTGCCGGCGCGGGCTTGTTGGATCTCGAAATCGATCAGGTTTTCCAGTTCGGTGCGCAGGTTGAACTGGCCGACGAGGAGATGCTCGAACGATTGCTGCGGCATTTTGACGGTTTCGAGGAAGGAAAAGACGCGCGCCACTTCCGAGACGATCCGTTCGTCGGCGGTGAAGAGGCCGAAATCGCTGTACACTTTAGCGGTGTCTTCGTGGAAGTTGCCGGTAGACAGATAGGTATACATATCGGCCTGATCCTTCTCCTGGCGGCGCACCAGCGCCAGTTTGGAGTGTACTTTCACGCCGGGGAAGCTGTAATGTACGGCTACGCCTGCTTTTTCCAGCTGTTCGCCCCATTCGAGGTTGGCTTCCTCATCAAAGCGGGCTTTCACTTCGATAAAAACGGATACTTGTTTGCCGGCCTTCACTGCATCCATCAGCGCCTGCATGATGCGCGATTTGCGCGCTACGCGGTACTGGATGATTTTGATGTGCGTGACCTCGGGATCGCGGGCCGCCTCCTCAAAAAAGCGCACCACCGATTCGTAGGAGTGGTAGGGAACGTGGATGAGGTGGTCCCGGTCGCGAATGGCCTGGAAAAAGTCGGGCGCCCGTTCCAGGTCGTGGTACGGAATGGCCGGCAGGGGCGGGTTTTTGAGGTGCGTCAATCCGAAATCGGGAAACTTAAAAAAGTCGAAATTATTGTGATAGCGGCCCTCCTTGAGGATGTCGTAGCGGTCGAGGTCAAACACCTCCACCAGGAAGTTCAGCAGATCTTCGGGCATTTCGCGGTCGTAGACGAATCGCGAAGCGGGGCCGACGTGGCGTTTGGTGAGGCTGTCTTTGATCTTTTGGATGAGGTCGCCCGAAAATTCGTCGTCGATATACAATTCCGCATCGCGCGTCAGCTTAATGGAATAGGTATCCAGGATGTTGTAGCCCGGGAACATCCAGGAAAGGCTGTGCCGAACGATGTCGTCGAGGAGGATGATATCCTGGCGATCGCCCGTCGAAGGCAGCTTGATAAAGCGGGGCAGGTGGTCGGAAGGTATTTTGACGATGGCGAACTCGTGCTGGTCTTCGGACTTGGTTTTGTCGACCATCAGGACGGTGAGATAAAGCGAGGCGTTATTGAGGAAGGGGCGGATTTTGTCTTTAACCAGCAGCACCGGTTGCACGAAGGGCAGCATATGGCCTTTGAAATAGTTCTCGACAAAGGTTTTCTGCTCTTCGTTCAGATCGAGGCGGCGCAGGATGTAAATGTTGTGTTTGCGCAATTCCGGGATGAGTTGTTCTTCGAAGATCCGGCTGAACACTTCCTGTTGCTTATTGACAAGCCGCTGAATTTCTTTGACGATCTGTTTCGGGGAGATCTCCAGCTCTTTTTTGGTCTTTTTTCCTACGCGCAACAGGTTGCGGTGGTTGGCCATGCGCACGCGGAAAAACTCGTCGAGGTTGGACGAGTAGATGGCCATAAATTTGATGCGTTCGAAGAGCGGTACGGAGGGATCCATGGCTTCCTGCAGCACCCGGTAGTTGAAGGAAAGCCAGCTGATGTCGCGATGGATATAAGGCATGCCGTCTTCCGTAGTCAACAGGGCTTTGTTGGGTCGAAAATTGGATTTGGCGATGCTGCGTGAGGCCATTTTTTCTTTGAATTGGCTGTAAGGAGACATAATGCGGGTTTTAAAATAAACTCATCTGGTTGCCGGGCTGTTCGCGGTCGTTCAGGAATTGGGGGCCGCGGGTAAGGATACCGTTTTTTTCCATGGATCGGCAAATATACTGCGCCATTTCCGGCGCGTGTACATTATCGGGTTGATGCGGAAAAAAGAATGCGTTGTGCAGGCCGGCCTCGAACCAGCTCTGCAGGCGGGCCGTCCACCGGTCGGCGCGTTCGTAATCGGTCGGGTGCAGCCCGTTGCCGACAAATCGCACCATGGCCACGGGAGTGGTCAGGCCCATGTGCAGGACGTCGCGCCGGCCGGCGACGTCGGTAATGACGACACCCAGGCCGCGGGCGTGCAGCAGGGCGAAAAGGGCGTCGGGCGTCGAATCACCGGAAAACCAGCTTTCGTGCCGCAGTTCCAGGGCCAGGGGAATGCCGGCCGGCCAGTGGTCGACGAAGCGCTCGATCACCGGCAGGCGGTCGGCCCCGAAATAGGGCGGCAATTGCAGAAAACAACAACCGAGCTTTTCCTGCAAACCGGCGACGGCGTCCGCAAATTGCGGCAGGGCCGTTTGGCTGACGCCCAGGTCGCGGCTGTGGCTGACGGTTTGGGGCGCCTTGGGGCAAAAGCGAAAATCAGCGGGCGTTTCTTCGTACCATTTGCGAATGGTATCTTGCGTCGGAATGCGGTAGTGCGTGGTGTTCAGCTCGATGGTGTTGAACTGGCGGCCGTAATGGCCGAGAAAATCTTTGGTTTTGGCGCCCGCAGGGTATATTTTACCGACCCATTCCTTCATGCTCCAGCCCGTACAGCCGATAAACAGGCGCCGGGCATCGGCCGGAGGCGCCGCCGAAAGGCTTTCGGCGGTGATGGGATGGTCGGGAGGAAGCGAAAAATCAACGCCCTCGATATTTTGCAATTTGCCGAATTTCATAATAGCGGGAATCGTTACCTGTCCAAAAGTACTAAATTTGCCCGAGTATGTTAACGAGAGTCCTGATCATCCTGGCCTGCGTCGTCGTCTTCATCAACGGCTGCAACAGCCTGATCTCCCAGGTGGCCGGCACCCATCGCCTGCGCTCCTACACCATCGAGGAGGTGGAATACGAAGGCGTCGGCGACGCGGACTACGTAGAGATCCGGGGAGGCTGGCAAACGGGGGATTTTCTCTACGGCGAGCCGCGCCGGGAAAGCCAGCGGGGCATCGTCCAGTATCCGGTCGTCAGCGAGTTCCGCTATCGCAAGCGCCAGGGCGGCGAAAATATTCCCCTCTCCCTGGTAGCCTGGCGCGCCGAGTTCGATCCGCCCTGTGTGGCGGCCGATTCCTGCGCGCCGGTCCGGGAGGTGGTGCTGCGGGGTCTGGTGCGGCGGGTGCCCCCGCGCGGCGACCGGCTGGAAGCGCTACCCGACCTGGGCTATGAGCTGACCGACTACGCCGTGTTCGTGGAGGCCGGCCGTCAGCCGCTGGCCTGGTACTGGAACACTCTGATGATGGCGGGAGCGCTGGCGCTGGCCCTGGGGATAGAGTGGTGGCATGCGCGCAAGAAAAGCAAAACAACAAAACAGCAATCTATATGAAACGACAGCTTATCGTAGCCGGCAACTGGAAGATGAACATGACTTACCAGGAAGGGCGCGAACTGGCCCGCGGGGTCGTCGACAAACTGCAGCCTTTCGAAGTGCTCGTCATTTTGTGCACGCCCCATATCCATCTGTACAATGTCAGCAATATGATCAAGGGAATCTCCAACCTCAAGCTGGGCGCGCAGAATTGTCACGAAGCGGAAAGCGGCGCCTTTACCGGCGAGGTCTCTGCGCCCATGTTGCGCAGTTGCGGGGTGGAGTATGTCATTCTGGGCCACTCCGAGCGCCGCGAGTTTTTTCAGGAATCCGACGCCCTGCTCGCGAAAAAGATCGATACGGTGCTGGCGCACGGCATGCAACCCATTTTCTGCTGCGGGGAAAAACTGGACGTACGCGAAGCCGGCGGGCACAAAGACCTGGTGGCGGAGCAGGTCAGCGGCGGGCTGTTCCACCTGGACGCCGAAGCCTTTTCCCAGGTCGTCATCGCCTACGAGCCGGTCTGGGCCATCGGCACCGGCAAAACGGCCAGCCCGGAACAGGCGCAGGAAATGCACCAATACATCCGCCGGCTGGTTCAGGAAAAATACGGCGCCGAAACCGCCGAGGCCACTTCCATCCTCTACGGCGGGAGCGTAAAACCGGCCAACGCCAAAGAATTGTTTGCCCAGCCCGATGTCGACGGCGGCCTGGTAGGCGGCGCTTCGCTCAAAGCAACGGATTTCGTTTCGATCGTTGCCAGCATGGGGTAGTATAACCTTTTTGTATAAATCATTGGGGCGTTTTCCCATTTTATTGCTAATTTTGTTTACTGGGCTAATCAAAAAACCTTTCCCCAATGAACAGTATAGTCACTCAACGCTTTATCAAGTGTCACGATAAGCTGAAAGCGGAAAACCGGGTTCGCTCCAGCCGGCAATTCGCGCTTTCCCTGGATTATCTGCCCCAGAGTTTAAGCGAGATATTGAAAGGCCGCCGCGATGTCACCATCGAGTTGTTGCGCAAAGCCGTGGAGCGGTACAAGATCAATCCGGTCTACGTATACACGGGGGAAGGGCCGATGTTCATGAGCGAAGAGGACCATCGCAGCTTCCGGGTGCTCACCATCGTGACCGACGCCCAGGAAGACGAGCGCATCGTCCACGTGCCGGTGCCCGCCCAGGCCGGCTACGCGGGCGAGCTTTCCAACCCCACCTTTATTCAGGAGCTGCCGACTTTTTCGCTGCCCGATTACAAGTACAAAGTCGGGACGCACCGTTCTTTTGACGTCGCCGGAGACAGCATGGAACCCACCCTCTTCGAAGGCGATAAGGTGCTATGCAGCTTTCTCGAACCCACGCTCTGGGAATCGTCGATCAAAGACAGTTACGTCTACGTGGTGGTTACCCGCGGCGACGTGGTGGTGAAACGCCTGGAAAACAACCTGAAAAAAGACAAACGACTTACCCTCATCTCGGACAACAGCTTCTACGAGCCGTATCCGATCAACGCCGGCGATGTCCGCGAGATCTGGTACGTGCGCGCCAAGATCAGCCCGTTTTTGCCCTCCCCCCAGAATATCAAGCGCTACCTGCACGAAGAGATGCAGGAGCTCAAGGAGATTATCGGTCGACAAACTAAAATGATCAATAACCTGAATGAGACCGTGGCCCGGCTGCTGCAAAAAGAGGAGGCTTAGCATGTTTGGAGCTTACTTCTATTGCCAATCAACAGGTTAGGAACCTGTTGTCAAGATAAAATGCTCATTTACCCCGGTAAACTCACATTTTACCTTTCAGTTAACCTGTTGATTTTCATAACGAACCCGCCCCAAACATGCTCGTACCCCTTTAAGATTGGTCGATTTTTTCGGTGAAATGGTAGGTAAAACCGGCGATTTCTCGGTTATAAGGCTTTTCTTTCCTTTCGAACAGGAACAACTATTGCAATGAGTAAAAAACAAAAGATTAGCGGAAAGGTGGTGTTCAAGAACCTGGGGACGGGTTTTTGGGGCGTCATCGATGATCGCGGCAACGAATGGCGGCCGGTAAATATGCCCGAGCAGTTGAAATACGAAGGCCGCCGCGTCGTGCTCAGCATCCGGGAAGTGGAAGAAGACGTCTCCATTTTCATGTGGGGCCGGCCGGTGCGCATCCTCAGCTTCGAAACGGCCATGCCCTGATTGTAGCTAAAGGCTGCTAAAGGCCTTTTCGACGCCAGCGGGAACTGCCCGTTTCGGGTACTTTCAGGGACTTTTTCTCATTCAGGTATAATTTCAGCGCCAGCAGAGCAGCGAGTTCCGCCTCTTCGGTATTGCGGTCGTGGAGCGTTTCTTTGGTAAAATAACGCTCTACGAAATGGGTATCGAACTTGCCGGAAGTAAAGGCTTCGTGTTCGCACACAAATTTTCCGAAGTACAACGTATTGATGACGCCTTCGATATCGTAGAGCTCGATGGCCTCCAGCATGCGGTGGATGGCGGCGCTGCGCGATTTGCCGTAGGTGATCAGTTTGGCGATCAGCGGATCGTAATAGATGGGGATTTCCATGCCCGATTCGTAGCCGCTGTCCAGGCGGATGCCTTCGCCCTCCGGTCCGCGGTAGTGGGTCAGCTTACCGACACTGGGCAGGAAGTTGTTCAGGGGGTCTTCGGCGTAAACGCGCAGTTCGAGCGCGTGGCCCCGGATCTGCAGGTCTTCCTGCCGGAAACGGAGCGCTTCGCCCCGCGCCACCCGGATCTGCTCCTCCACCAGGTCGATGCCGGTGATCATTTCGGTAACCGGGTGCTCTACCTGGAGGCGGGTATTCATTTCGAGGAAGTAGTAATTCATGTTTTCATCGAGCAGAAACTCCACCGTTCCGGCGCCGATGTAATCGCAGGCCTGGGCTACCTTCACGGCGTCGCGGCCCATGGCTTCGCGCACTTCCGGCGTGAGTACGCAGGACGGCGCTTCTTCGATTACTTTTTGGTGGCGGCGCTGAACGCTGCATTCCCGTTCGAAAAGGTGCAAGGTGTTGCCGTGGGTGTCGGCCAGCACCTGGATCTCGATGTGGCGGGGCGAGGCAATGTACTTCTCGATGAAGACCGAGCCGTCGCCGAAGGCCGACTCCGCCTCGCTGATGGCGCGTTTCAGCTGGCTTTCGAAATCCGATTCTTTTTCCACTACCCGCATGCCTTTGCCGCCGCCGCCGGCCGATGCTTTGACCAGCACGGGAAAGCCGATGTCGTGGGCTACTTTTTTGGCGTAGTCGATGTCGGTAACGGCTTTATCCAGGCCGGGCACCATGGGAATATCGTAGGCTTTTACGGCTTCTTTAGCGGCCAGTTTGCTGCCCATCACCCGGATGGCGTGCGGCCGCGGCCCGATAAAGGTCAGGCCGCTATCGGTGACGGCCTGGGCGAAATCGGCGTTCTCGCTCAGAAACCCGTAGCCCGGGTGGATGCCGTCGACACCCAGCGACCGGGCCGCTTCGATGATCTTATCGCCGCGCAGGTAAGACTGGTTGGAGGGCGGCGGGCCGATACAAATCGCTTCGTCTGCAAAGCGAACGTGCGGCGCTTTGCGATCGGCTTCGGAATAAACGGCTACGACGTCGATGCCCATGCGGCGGGCAGTCTGCATGATGCGCAAGGCGATTTCTCCGCGGTTGGCGACGAGTATTTTCTTCATGCTAGGGTCCTTTGCGTTTTATGCCGTTAATGTAACCATTTTTACCTAAAGCCTACGGTGACTTCCACCCGAATTTCTCAGCCGGCGGGCCAAAAAACGAAAAGGGCATGCTAAAAAACTAAGAGTTTTCAGGCTTGCCGCTATTTATTCTACTTTTGTAATCGTCAACGGGGAAATTCAAAACAAACACACAAAAAGGCGAGTAGCCACCGAATAAATGTCCAAAGCGCTTGGAGAGACATCTGCAACACTATTTTCGGGGAAACTGAAAAAAGAACGCGAACGAGCACGAACCACAGGGGGAAATGAACAAAATGAACAAACGCTACCCGGGGGCGCGCCCGGATGAAGATGAAACGAACAGACACAAACCACCAGGGGGAAATGAACAAAAGCAAACACTTACCAAACACTGCTCATTCAATTTCCGCAAGGAGTGAACAAGATACCTGCCCATCGGGGGAAATGAAGATAAACGAACAAATAAGCGAAACTTTTATGTGTTGTAAACGTACTATGAGAAAATGCAAGTGAATAAAGCATTTTACCCGGCTTCCGTCCGGACCGGGTAAAAGCTTTTCCCATCTCCCAAATCATCGCTTACCATTCACCACCTTTTTTAGTCGTTCGGATGTGTTGCTCAAACCCGGCCACACTTTTGGAGAGGTTTTTGAAGCATCTATCCGGAAGGAAAAATTGCGAAGATGAAAACCACAGGATTAAAATCTATATTCGGCTTTTCCACGATTTGGTTGATGGCGCCCATATGTTTGCTCGTGGGAGTCGGCAATCAGCTGGAGTCGGTGATCTCGGGGGTTCGCTCCATCGTGCACACCAAAGTGCACACGATCGCTTTCAACTACACCGGCGATATGTTCGCCGGCACCGAAGACGGCATCTACCGCTCGGAAGACAACGGGGCTTCCTGGGAATTTATGGGGCTGACGAACGACGCCGTGGAGTCTATCGCCGTCAGCCGGCAAAACAACTTGTTTGCGCTTTTCGAAGGAGGGCTCTACCGCTCGAAAGACGACGGCATGACCTGGAAGAACGTCTTTCAGGCGCCTTTCGGCAATAAAATGATCGACCTGGCGGAAGACGGCAACGTGCTTTACGCCGGGTTGCGGTCTCAGATCCTGCGGTCGTCCAACGAAGGCGATACCTGGGAATACCTGGGAAGCTTCGCCAATACCATTCAAACCATCGAGATCAAAGCCAACGGCGATCTCTTCGTCGGCACCGACGGCTGGGAGGTCTATCGCTCTACCGACAACGGCGATACCTGGACCCATCAAAACAAAGGTTTTCCGTTCAATACTTCCGTTTACACCATCGCCTTCAACTCCCGGGGATACGTTTTCGCGGGCACCGAAGACGGTATCTACTGGTCGGAAGACAACGGTGAAGAGTGGGAATGCCTGGGGTTGATCGACGCTACCATTCGCTCTCTGGCCTTCAATCAACGCGATGAATTACTGGTGATCTACAACGATCAGCTGTTGTGCTCCGGCGACCTGGGCAAAAGCTGGAAACCGCTTTTCAAAGGCAAAGCGCCGCTGCGCCAAATCCAGCTCGATGGTAAACACAATCTGTACCTGATCACCCAAAATGACGTCATTTATCACTCCAAAGACCACGGTCGAACCTGGTTGCTGCTGGATTGAATTTCATTCAACCGCCTTTTACCGTCAAAAACCGAACGGAAAGCCGTAAAAAACTAAAAACGATGCGGATGCTCTTTCCAGGACTTATCTTGTGGGAAAAAGGGGGAGAGCAGAATGGCCGTCGGCAAAAACCTTCAACCGCTTTCAATGCCGGTAAAAATGAAAGGTTTCCGCCCAAACGGACCGTTTTGTTTTTTACTTCTCATGAAATTTATTCGTATATTTAAAAAAGCTGTTCCAGTCTTGACAACTGGAGCACTTTGACGACATAGGCTTTGCAAAAAGCTCTTCTCAGAGCTTGTTTGGAGGTAGTCATTTTGGCTGCAAAACCCAGCTTTTGGAACCTCCCTGTGGCATTTTTCCGGCCCGTAGCGCTGCTATGAGCCGGAAAAATCCCTTCGGGAGAACCCAAAATCTGAGTTTTTCGCTTCAAAAGCACTACCTCCAAACAAGCTCTCATTTCAAGGGAGGGCAGCGATCAACCTGAAAACAAAAAACCATGAATTTACATTCCCTTACTTTAACCGTGATGACGGTATTGTGCCTGTCTGGCGGAGCCTTTGGGCAAAACTGGACAAACAACGCCAAAGATGAATTCACTGAAAAAGGAGTGAGCAGCACCACCCGCTTGCTGGCGGTCCTGGAAAAGAACCAGTCGACCGAAAGCCTGCACCGGAGCATCGCCAGGAATCAGCCGGAAGCGCTGGAATCGCTGGACGCTTTTACCGATTACCTCAATCGCCGGCTGCTCAGCGAAGTATCCACCTACAACATCCGGTCGCTGCGGCCGCTGCGACGTGTTTTTACCATCGCCTGTTATGATGTAACCATGACGCGCGACGAGGAAGGGATCAAGCTCTGGATAACCGACCGGGAGACCGACCGGGAGCGGAACCTGTTTCTTCCTTTTTACTGATGAACCCATTGCAGGCCGATTGGTAAACCCGCAATGGGTCCAGCGATCTATTGTTCGATCGACTCGGCCGGGTCTTCTTCCAGCTTAAACTTGCGGGTTACCGGATTCAGCGGGGCGTCCACCGGATTGCCTTCGCTGTCGACCAGGGTGAGCGTAATGGTATTTTCGCCCATCGGTAAGCCTTCGATATAGTAAGGCTGCCATTTGTCGATCAGGTGCGCCTCTCCGTTGATCTCGGCCTTTACCTGGTAACCGTCCGGGCTGAGCGTACCGTTCAGCAGGTAGAAGTCGAGCATCACCTTTTCCGTATTGGCTTTACCCACATAAGTTCCTTTCGGGCGGCTGTAGAAGAGCATCAACTCATCGATGTCTTCGGCCGAAGTGAAACTGTTATTCTCCACCGTCACTTTTTGGGCCTGGTATGCGTCGGGTATTTTCAGGCTTTCGTGGTACGAGCGGGAAAGGAACGACAGGATGTAGTGCTCGCCGTCGGCGATTTCGTATTCAAAAGTCGGATCGTATTTGGCGGCGTAGGGCTGATCGTCGACGATGAGGTGGATGTGCTGGCCGTCTCCGGAATTGGCGCACATTTTCTGGCCGGCGTCGGGCGTCTGGGCGCGCAGCTCGTAATTGTTGACTTCGTAGGTGAAGACGCCGTCGTTGAAAGCCATGGAAGCCATTTCTGCATCGGGATACTGGGTAGACTGGGAAAAAGGCGTCAGCGTGTACTTCATCTCCTGTGCCGCTTCGGTCGTTTCTTCTTCCGTCGATTCCTGGGCGCCGCCTCCGGTGTTCTGGCAACCGGCGTAAAGCAAGGCCAACATTACTATCAGGCTAAGTGTTCTCATTACTGATTGGATTTAAATGTGATGAATTTTGTTGTTTTGCCCCTGATAACTTCAAGGATAAAAGGCAATATCCCTAAATTTGTTCAGGTTATTTGCGGGTCCTGAAAGTAAAAAAAGATCAATGTTTTGCCAACTGGTATGAAAGATAATCTAGTAGAATTGAAAGTAGACGGGATGGACTGCAACAATTGCGCCATGAGCATCACGCGTTTTCTGGAACGCAAGGGGCTGGCCGACGTCTACGTGAATTTCTCTACCAAAGAAGTACGGTACCGCGAAACGGAAGAAGGCATCGATCAGGAAAAAGTGAAGCGCAGCCTGGCGAAAATGGGCTACGTCGTGCAGGAGGCGGAGCAGCCGGAAGCGCGCTGGACGCTGGAGCGCAAATTGTGGATCAGCGTTGTCTTCACCGCGCCCCTGCTGCTGCATCATCTGCTGATGCTGGCTGGTCTCGGCCTGCCTTTTTTCGAATATCCCGGGGTGCAGTTCCTGGTCTGCCTGCCGGTTTTCGCCATCGGCGTCTGGCACTTCGGGCTCAGCGCCCTCAGCTCCCTGCGGGAGCGAACGCCGAATATGGATGTGCTGATCTTCGTGGGGAGTACGGCGGCGTTTATCTACAGCCTCATCGGCTGGTACCTGGGCAATCCCGATTATATCTTTTTTGAAACCAGCGCAACCATCATCACGCTGGTGCTCGTCGGCAACTGGCTGGAAAAACGGGCGGTGCAACAGACCACCACAGCCATCGGCGAGCTTACCCAACTGCAGGCCGAGCGGGCGCTGCGCATCATGCCTTCCGGCGCCGTGGTCGCGATCGACAAGGACGAGATCCGCGTCGGCGACTTACTGCAGATCAATGAAGGCGATAAGGTGCCCGCCGACGGCGTCATTCGCCGGGGTGAAGCGACGCTCGACGAGTCGATGCTCACCGGCGAGAGCGCACCCGTAGAAAAAGGGGTAGGGGAGGAAGTGATCGGCGCTTCCCTCCTGCATAGCGGCAATATCCAGGTCGAAGTGACGGCCACCGGCCGCGACAGCGTACTCAACCGCATGATCGAGCTGGTGAAGAACGCTCAGCAGAATAAACCCGACATCCAGCGCCTCGCCGACCGCATCAGCGCCATTTTCGTACCGGTAGTGCTCAGCCTGGCGTTGCTGACCCTGACCGTGGGGCATTGGGGCTTCGGGCTCAGCTTTCAGCAGGCGCTGATGAACGCCATCGCCGTACTCGTCATCTCCTGCCCCTGCGCCATGGGGCTCGCTACGCCTACCGCGGTAATGGTGGGCGTAGGACGCCTGGCGCGCAACGGCATCCTCATCAAAGGCGGGGCGACCGTGGAGGTGTTCGCGAATATCAAAAAAATGGTTTTCGACAAAACCGGCACACTGACTACCGGACAGTTTCGGGTGCACAACGTACAATACCACCAGGAGGAGGCCCCCCTGGTGAACGCCCTCATCCACAAGATGGAGCAACATTCCTCGCATCCCATCGCCCAATCGCTGGTGGCCGCCTTCGCCGAAAAGGTGAACGGCCGGTCGCTCGAAAGCCTGCGCGTACGGGAGGAGAAAGGCGTCGGGGTCGTCGCGGATGCGCCCGACGGAGCCGTTTACCGGCTGGGCTCGGAGCGCATTCTTCGCGAGGCGCCCGGTGGAGAAGGACAGCGCATTTTCCTCACCCGCGACGACAAACTGCTGGCCACCGTGGAGATCGCCGATGAGATCAAGACCGAAGCCCGGCCCGCGGTCGACTGGCTGCGGCGCAACGGGGTAGCGACCATCGTACTGAGCGGCGACCGGGAGGCTAAAACGCGGGAGGTGGCCCAGCAACTGGGCATCGACCAGTACTACGCCGAACAATTGCCGGAAGCCAAATTGCAGCGCATCGAACAACTGTCGGCCGAAGCCCCCACGGCTATGGTCGGCGACGGCATCAACGACGCTCCGGCGCTGGCCCGCGCAACCATCGGCGTATCGCTGAGCAACGCCTCACAGGCCGCCATTCAGTCGGCCCAGGTCGTGCTGCTCAACGGCCGCCTCGATCACCTGCCGCGCGCCCTGGCGATCAGCCGGGAGACCGTCCTGACCATCAAGCAAAACCTTTTCTGGGCATTCGCTTATAACGTGGTGGCCATTCCCATCGCCGCCATGGGTTTTCTCAACCCCATGTGGGGTGCGTTGTTCATGGCCTTCAGCGATGTGGTCGTCATCGGCAACTCCATTCGCCTGAAACACAAAAAGCTTAAACAATTGGATCAGGGGGCAGGTTAGTTGTGTAGCTTTAAATGCGCGATATGAAAATTTTTCTTCCCTTGCTGCTGCTGTTGGTGCTGGTCGGCGCAACGTCCTGCGAAAAAGAATTCATTCCCGAAATACCCGGCGAGGTCGAGTCTTTGGTAGTCGAAGGCTATATCGAGGCCGGCGACCGACCGACGCCGCCCTACGTGATCCTCACCCGCAGCCGCGCCTTCTTTGCGGAACTGTCGGTGGAAGAACTGGAAAATGCATTCGTGCACGACGCTGTCGTCATAGTCGATAACGGCGAGCAAAGCCGGCAGCTGACGGAACTCTGTCTCGAAGAATTGACGCCCGAACAACGGGCGCTCGCCGGCGCCCTCTTCGGGCTGGAGGTCGATAGTTTCGGCTTCAACTTTTGCATTTATGCCGACCTCAGCTTCCAGATGCAGGGACAAGCAGGCCGGCGTTACGACCTCACCATTGAGACGCCTGCCGGGGAGGTCCTGACGGCGACCACCACTATTCCGCCCAGCATCCCCCTCGATTCGCTCTGGTTTGTTCCGCCCCCCGGCGAACCGGTAGACACCCTGGCGCAGCTCCGTTGCACCATCAGCGATCCGGACAGTCTGAAGAGCTTCTATCAGTATTTCACGCAGGTGAACGACGAGCCTTTTGTTCGTCCGTTTTCTTCGGTGATCGACGACCGCCTGTTCGACGGCCAGTCCTTCGAGTTTCCGCTGTCCAAGGCCGAACCCTTTGACGCCGAAGCATTTGACCTGGAGACCTTCGGGCTCTACCGCCGGGGCGATACGGCCACCATCAAATGGGTCAACCTCGACGAGGCGCACTTCAATTTCTGGAACACCCTGGAGTTCAACACCGCCAACCAGGGGCCCTTTTCCAGCTACACCCGCATTGAATCCAACATCGAAGGCGGCCTCGGTATCTGGGGCGGCCGCTCGGTGCTTTATTACGACCTGACCGTTCCGGAGGAATAAAAAAAAAGCGGGAGAGCGCATCATCCGGCTTCCCGCTGCAAGGTTCATGGGGTATACGAGTGGCGTGGCGTCAAACGAAAACCGGCTGCCACTGCCGGCATGGGTTTGGTTTTTTGGAGATCAAAAAAGTGTAGTGAAGGTCGTCCGGAAAAAAGGTATCGGAGAGAAGTAGAGCATAATTGCTTTGCTGTGTTGCTTCACCTTTAATTGCCGGAACCCCATAAAAGGTAAACAGGCGGGGCAAATTTTTTTATTTTTGCGGCAGCTGTTAGAACCGTTACGTTCTTCTCTCTTATAATCCCTGCCGGAAATACAGGACGATATTCTTCGCGTTTCCCCGCGATTTCCGACCTGTCCCTAAACGGGGTGGTGTTTTTACCGGGAATAAACGCACAGTTTTTATCTTCAACGCCAGCTCCCTTACCCTGGAATTGCACTTTGTGTACGGGCTGTAAATTTTCAGAACAGCCGGCAATCCCTGTTTACTTTTTTCCTGCTCAGGTTACTTATAAATGAACCTACGAATGACGGATGATCAGATCATTGAGGGTATCCGTACCGGCGAGGCCGCTCAGCATGCGGCCGTCGAGTACATTTACAAGGACAAAAAATACCGGAAATGCGCCGAAAACGTGGTGCGCAACTACCCGGGGCTGCGACTCGAAGACTGGGAGGGCGTCTTCCACGAGAGCATTGTGCAGTTGCTGAAAAGCGTAAAAAAGGGGAAGTTTGACGGTTCGAAGGCATTGGTCAAGTATTTCGACGGTATTTGTCGCAACGTCTGTCGCAAATTTTACCGGGACGGCAACAAAGACCGCAATAACGAAGATAAACTGCAGATCGAAGAAGTGGATTACGAAACGCCCTTTGACCTGTTGGTAGACGACGAGATCGGCGCCATCCTGGACGAAGCTTTCGAGCAGCTCTCCGAGCAATGCCGGAAGATCCTTAAGCTCTGGGCCCTGCGGTACAAGATGACCGAGATCGCCGAACTGTGCGGGCTCAAAAATCAGCGCAACGCCATTACGTACCGGTCGCGCTGTATGCAACGCCTGAAAAACATCATGAAAAACGATCCCCGCATTAACCAACTTTAAAGAAATTAAGGAGTAATGGATGCAAATGAACTTGAACAAAGAATCGAAGCTTATCTCCGGGGGGAACTGCCCCCGACGGAGCGCCAATCCTTTGAGGCCGAAATGGCGGCCGATCCGGACCTGCGCCGGGAAACGCTGGTGCATTACCTGGCGGAGCAGGCCGTAGAGCGGGCAGTAGAGGCCGATATTCGGAGCGCGGTGGAGGCGGTCCGGGAAAATCAGCGATCGTTTGCGCCGCCCTCGCCAACCACTGCTGAAAAAACGAACACCGTTTACCCAGGCGCCGAGGCGCCGGTCATTCCGCTCTGGCGCCGGCCCTGGTTCCAGGTAGCGGTGGCGGTAAGTGCGGCAGCTTTGTTGCTCTTTTTATTTTTTCCTGCCGGCCAGGAAACTCCGCTCCCAAAGACTTCCTCCAAAGTCCAGGCGCTGGAATTGCTGGAGCTGCCGGAGAATAACCTGACTCTCGGTGATTCGGAAACCGAGCAACAATTTGCCCGGGCTCGCAACCTGTTTTTTGTAAAAGAAGACTATGCCGCCGCCGCCGAGCAGCTGCGGCCGATCGCCGGGGGCGATTCTGACCGGCGTTACGTCGCAGAGCTTCTCCTGGCATACAGCTTGCTGATGCAGGAAGATTACGCCGCCGCTATTCCCATTTTCGAATCCTTCCTTGCCCAGCCCGCCAAGCGCGACAATTTGCCCGTTCTCTACCAGAGTGTCGACAAGCTGCGATGGGACCTGATATTGGCCAACCTGGGGCAGGGAAACGACCAAGCGGTTCAGTCTATGCTAGACTCCTTTCCTCCCACTGCCGATCCCTATTATCTGGAAAAAGTCAATAAGCTGAGGTCGAATCTGTCGGAATAAAAAAATCAAAAAAAGACTGGTTTTCCTGTTTACCTTTTCCTCTTTCCCGCCAATCTAGTTATAACTGATCTTCTTATCTCCTGCGGAAGCGTTTGATGTATGCCCTTACATCTGATAATGCGCGTTTCCGCTACCCCCTTTTCTTAGAGCTTGTTTGGAGGTAGTGCTTTTGAAGCGAAAAACTCAGATTTTG
>CAYQQU010000090.1:0-19955 GCA_964419545.1 uncultured Saprospiraceae bacterium
ACGCGTGGCCGGGTATGGAGCGCTACGCCTGGCAGGGTTTGAGTGATATGTCCACTGGGAATAAGGTGGGGGAGAATAGGGCTGGTTTGTAACTTCTGAAGAACTTTTTAGTATATCCCTTTCAGGACACTATATTTTGTTTAATGTGAATGTTTCGATATGAAAGATGCCCAAAAACCTGATCATGTTAGTCTTGCGAACCTGGTTAATCGGCTGCGAGAAGGCCGGTTTGTAATCCCAGATTTTCAACGAGACTTTGAATGGGAACCTAAAGACATTAGCGCTTTAATGCGTTCGATTTTTTTGGACTATTATATCGGCAGTCTGCTTCTTTGGAAAGGTAAGCGGGAAAACTTCGATGCGCTAGCGTGCGAGTCGATCTATGCCTTTCAAAATAATAGCAGCAACCCTGAGTACATTGTCTTGGATGGTCAACAGCGATTGACGGCAATGTACTATGCTTTTATGGCGCCAGACGCCGCTGCTCCCAAACGCGCCAACCGATATTTGTACTTCATTCATGTCGATAAGTTCATGGAGGAAGCCTACGACGAGGCGTTTTTCTATAGCTGGACACGACGGGGCGAGAATATAGCAGATGATGTAACAAGACAGTACCAGGGGCATATTTTCCCTCTTTCTGTTATTGGAGAGACTGGATGGGCTTTGCCAAACTGGGTGCAGGGATACGAACGATTCTGGGAAAACAAGGTGAACGAGGCCCAGGAAAATGGCGACGAAAAAACATTAAAAAAAGCCTTGCGAAACAAAGCCAATGCAAAGGCTTTTGGGGAACACCTTCAGGGAATTACGCAGCAATACCAAGTAGCTTTCATAGAGCTTGACCGAGACCTGGCGTTAGATAAGATCTGTGATATTTTCACTCAGATTAACAGCCGGGGAATTCGACTTGATATTTTCGACCTAATTAACGCCCTGTTACGGCCAAAAGGACTCCAGCTTCGTCATATGTGGCGGAAAGAAGCCCCCAGATTGGATTTTGTGCAAACAGATCGAATGAATGTTTATGTTCTTCAGGTCATGTCTGTTCTGCGCCAAGCATATTGTTCCCCCAAATACCTTTACTACCTCCTGCCTGGACAGGAACGCACCATTCGGGAAGAAGGCAGTTTAAGAAAAGAAGTACTCGTTCCGGATACCGCAGATTTTGATCGTCGTTGGCGAGAAGCTATTGATGCGCTGGAGTATGCGATCAAGCGCCTGCGGCACCCGCAGGAGTTTGGTGCTATTTCCTCGAAATACCTGCCCTACGTATCCATTTTACCCGCTTTTGCTGCTTTGCAGACGGTCATACGCAGATTACCTGGACATCGCCGTTTAGATGCGCAGAGAAAATTTCAGAAGTGGTATTGGGCCAGTGTGTTTCTAAACCGTTACTCTGGATCTGTTGAGTCAACCATTGCCAGGGATTACCTTGATGTCAAAGGTTGGTTTGACGATGATGCGGCCGAACCTGCTTTGATTAATGAGTTCCGGGAGAGATTTCGCTCAATCGACATGCGAAAAGAAAACCGCCGGGGCTCTTCCGTCTATAATGGTATTTATAACTTATTGGTCCTCGGAGGAGCCCGTGATTGGATGTCCGGGGAGATGCCCCAACACGATGACTTAGATGATCACCACATTGTCCCTCAATCATGGGGCAAGGACCAAAATATTGGCGGGCTGATCGATAGTATTCTTAATCGAACCCCTCTGACGAGCGAAACCAATCGTCATATTATTCGGAACCGGTTGCCCAATGAATATCTACCAGAACTAATCGCTGAGAATGATGAAGAAACGGTCCGGGAACTCTTGGAAAGTCACTTCATTTCACCGGCTGCTTTCGATATCCTGATGCGCGATCCATTTACGCCTGAAGATTTTGAAGCATTCTTATCTGAACGACAACGGACGGTTCAGGATGCTATCGAGGATCTGCTTATTAAATCCCGCCTTGACCTTCCACCCAGACTCAGGGAATTGGATTCGGAAATCGAACAAGTAGAATTACAAGTTCGCAAAGTTATCGCCCAGACGCTAGATGAGGACCCGGAAACCCTGCCCCCTCATGTACAGCAAAAAATAAAAGGCCGACTGCATACAGCGGCCAGGAAAAATCCTGCGCTTGACATGCACCACTACGAAAAGCTGAGCGGTCAATTAGAATATGCGGACCTTAGGGAACTACAAGATATTATAACGTCCAAAACATTATGGCCCAATTTTGAAGAGCGGTTCCGGAACAAAGAAAACCTGAATGGGCGTTTTGCCCAACTTGCTGAGTTACGCAACACGATTCGCCATAGTCGGCAAGTCAATGATGTGACGCGGAAAGATGGGGAGGCGGCGATTATATGGTTTAAGGAGACCCTTTAAGCGTGAAGACATCGCCCCAAAAACAACAATTTGTTTTACAGGAAGTCGAAAATGCTTATCTTTAGAAAACTGTTACCGAGAATGGAAGGTTTTGTATTATGATAGAGGTTTTGAAACAGATTTTTCTCTATTGTTTTAATGGTATAATAAATGGCAAAAGCACTGATTAATGGAGAAATCCTCACTTGGGCTCGTCAAAGGGCGGGAATTGCCCATGATGACCTGGCTGCGTCCATTAATGTGAAGCCAGAACAATTGATTGATTGGGAAAATGGCGAAAAGCATCCTACGTTCAGGCAAGCCCAGATATTGGCTAAAAAGTTATTTGTCCCATTCGGGTATTTGTTCTTAGAAGACCCGCCGAAGATTGCCCCTCAAATAGCAGATTTGAGGACCATAAATAGCCAACAACGAAATAAGTTCAGCATCGATTTCGAGGATGTATTGAACGATGCTCAGAGGAAACAAAATTGGTATAAGGAACAACTCCTTCAGGAGGGCGCCCGAAACCTTGAGTTCATCGGCAAGTATTCTATTGGGGATAATGTGGACGTGGTGGCTCGGGATATTCGAGACACACTTGGCATTACCCGAGCGTTTAGAAATAGCTGCACCTCTTGGGAGGACTTTCTAACAAAGTTGATCGAAAAAGCAGAAGAGAATGGAATTCTTGTTCTCAGGAATGGCGTAGTGGGTAACAATAACCGACGGAAACTCTCTGTTCAGGAATTCAGAGGCTTTGTCCTTAGTGACCCTATCGCGCCTCTAATTTTCGTTAATAATAATGATACGCAAGCGGCGAAAGTATTCACACTGGCACATGAACTGGCTCACCTTTGGATAGGCGAATCCGGCGTTTCTAATCTTGACCCAGGGGTGAGAAACACCGCACAGGTGAATGATATTGAGCGCTTTTGTAACGAAGTTGCTGCTGAAATGCTTGTACCTCGACAAGCATTTGTCGAGACTTGGGAAGAGGAGGCCGACCTCAAAGAGAACTTGAACACTTTGTGCCGTATTTTTCGAGTGAGCATTCCCGTTATCTTAATCAGGGCGAAAACGCTCAATAAAATTTCCAGGCAGACATTTTACGAAGAATATCCGAAGTACAATGCAGCAAGAAAAAAAACGAAATCCACTAGTGGAAATTTCAAGAATACTCTACCTGTTCGAAACAGCAAGACTTTAACACGAGCGCTTATCAGTTCTGCTCTGGAAGGTGAAACTTTATATCGTGATGCAGCCCGGTTGCTCGGGGTAAAGGTCAGTACACTCAATTCGTTGGCATCTCATTTAGAAATAAGATAACAGAGGGATGCCAAGATACTGTCTCGACACGAATATTTTCATCCAGGCGCAAAACGGCCCCTATGCAATGGACATTGTTCCGGCATTTTGGGATTGGTTAGACCAACAGGTCGCTGCCGGCCACTTGTTCAGTTCAATTATGGTCCAACAAGAAGTTACTGCCGGTACGGATGATCTGACTAATTGGGCCAAAGCCCGCAATAATTCGGGGCTATTTGAACCTCCCTCCCCTGATGCTCAAAGGATTTTCGGTGACATTTCGAATTATGTATTATCCAATTACACAACCGCGGAAGCCAATGCTTTTTTACAGGGCGCTGATCCCTGGGTAATTGCTCAGGCTCAGGCTGAAAACGCTAAAGTTGTTACAATGGAAAAGCTGGTAGGTGCTAATTCGAAAAAAGTGAAGATTCCTAATATTTGCAATGAATTCGGAGTTGATTGGCTCAATACTTATCAACTACTGAGAGAATTACAAGCAAGGTTTACGCTCTGAGCTTTTTTCCTCTCATTGGAGGCCCTCTTCTATTGTCTTTGTTGATTATTCTGGCTTAGGGCTTTATCTCAAGGATACCTTTTAGAAAGGTTCGGGGAAAAGTTCGGTGATAGGTTCGGGGAAACATCCTTGGGAGTGCATATTCCGTTCCAAACTGACCCCCCTTCTGGGGTGAAACTAACCCCGGTCTACCGGCGAAATTGACCCCCCTATTGAGAAGTTGATTTTATGGGTTTGCGAAGCGTGCTGTTTTTTGCGGCAAAGCAAAAACAGGACGATGGCGAACAAAAGCAAAACCATGGGATCAATACGCCAGATTTTGATGCTCAAGCAAGCCGGCAAAAGCATCAAGGATACCACCAGGACTTTAGGCATATCCAGGAACACGGTGCGGAAGTACCTGCGCCAGGCCGCCTCCTTAGACATTGGGCTGGAAGAACTGTTGAGTAAGGATGACAAATCACTTTCCGTTCTATTTGACCCCCTGAGGACTCTCCTTTCCAAATCCGTTACAATCATTTTCTCCAGCAGGCAAACCACTTTGAAAGGGAGCTGCAGAATACCGGCGTCAGTCGTTGGTTGCTATGGCAAGAATATAAAGCCAAATATCCGGAGGGCTACAACTACTCCCAGTTCTGTTACCACCTCAGAGAGTGGTGCAAGGCCCAGGACGTAGTGATGCACTTTGTGCATAAAGCCGGAGAAAAGTTATTCATCGATTATACTGGCAAGAAGCTCTCCTTCGTAGATAAGGAAACCGGGGAAGTTATAGAAACGGAGGTCTTTGTTGCCGTTCTGGGAGCCTCCCAACTCACTTACGTAGAGGCTACATTAAGCCAAAACAAAGCTGACTTTTACGGTGCCCTGGCTCGGACGTTACACTATTTTAGCGGCGTTACGCAAGTTATTATTCCGGATAACAGTGGTAAAACAACAAAACCAGCGCGATAGCGCGGGCCTGACGAAGGGCTTGTAAGGGCCCCCAGCCGGATCAACGAAGTTCATCCATCATCGCCCACAAGGCTCTTCGAAAAGCCCGATGTGCAGAAAGCGCATCGGGCTTTTTCCCTTTGGGGTGCGCGAAAAGCAGCGATTTCGTAATTATCCCCCATCCGCAGCTAATCCATCTCAACCCTGAATTTCATCAGCTACATTTTGCGTAAATTTGTGCCCGGAGCAAACCCAAAGGCTCCTGATCGCGCCACAAGGACTATCATACTAAATAAACCCGATAATATGCCGTCCATCAACCGCAACGCCATTTTCATCGCCGGTCGCCCGCCCCTCTTCGAATGGGCCAACTCCCTCCATCCGACCTTCCAGATCGACCCCCTGACCGACCCATTGGAGCACGACAACGGCGCCATTTACCGGACGGCACTTGGCTGGGCGAAACGGAACTACCTCTACCTCTTCGAAATGGAATTATGGGGATGGTGCGAAGAAGCGGAAAAATGGCCGGAAGATCGTTCCTGGGACCGCTTCCGGGAATGGTTCTACCTTTCTTTCATCAGCACTGTGGAAAACACGCTCGACGAACCGATCGTGGAGGTGTGGGGATGATGGGGAGGAAGAGGTCCGGATACCTGAGATTATCCTGCTAATTGCACCACTCCCAAGATCAACCAGACCTCCCTCCCGAAAGAAATGGCATCCAAAAGCCAAAGCAGGCGCCGTCACCACAAACGAACGCAAGCTTTTTGCCCGGCTTCCCAAATCATAACAAAACCTTAAAAATTAGCATAGTTGGCCGGGTAACCCTAAATTTGCACCGGCTAAAAAACAGACCAATGAAGAAACTGATTGCCCTTACCGCTTTTGTGGCTTTCGCCCTCACTGCTTCCTTCGCCCAGAAATACGGGCACCTCAATATGGGCAACCTCATCGCCCAGATGCCGGAAACGGAAGCTGCGGATGCCGAACTCGAAGCCTACCAAAAACAGCTGGTCGCTAAAGGCGAAGAGATGGCGAAAGCGTTTCAGGAAGATTACGGCCAATTCGTTGCAGCAGTACAAAAAGGCGACGTCGCGCCTAAAGTGCAGGAAGAACGCGGCGCAGCGCTGCAGAAAAAACAACAGGAGATCCTCGCTTACGAAGAGGAGATCCGCCAAAAGGTGCAGACAAAGCGCCAGGAACTGCTGCAGCCGATCTTCGACCGCGCCGAAGCAGCGATCAAGGTCATCGGCGATCGCGAAGGTTACGAACTCATTTTCGATACGAGCGTTTTCAATTCCATTCTGTTCGCACAGGAGTCGGACGACGTGATGCCGCTGGTTGTGGCCGAGCTGGGACTGAGCGTCGGGAATGACGACGACTGATCAGCGGTTGATCTTCTGCTGTAAACGCAGAAAATTGTTCAGCATGCCGGCGTCGACGAGGCCGCTGATCCGCCCTTTTTCATATACGGGCATCACCAGGTAGTTTTCCCACTGCATCTTGTTGAAAGCTTCTTTGAGGGAGTCTTCCGGACTCAGGTAGGAGAAGTGGGTATTCAGGTAATCGGCTACGCTTTTCTTTTGTTCGTCCTCGCCTTTTTTCATCGCCTCCATGATGCTGGCCTCGGTGAGCACGCCTGCCAGGTTTTGCCAGCGGTCAAATACCAGAAAGTTTTTCTCCAGTCCGCGCCGCATGGCTTCCGCGGCGATCTCGATGGGATCGTCCAGGTAGATTTTCGTGAAATTGCGGCGGGAAAGCGCGGCCACCGTATGCTGGCTCAGCGAGGTGTCGAGCTGTACCATGCGGTACTCATTGGCGGCGGTCGTAAACACGAAAATGCCGATAAAGGCGGTGATGATGCTGAACTGCCAGACGGCGTACACCACCAACAAGACGGCGAAGGCCTGCCCGATATAGGCCGCGACGCGGGTAGCGCGCCGGCGGCCCAGCCGCAGAGAAAGGAGGGCCCGCAATACGCGGCCGCCGTCCATCGGGAAAGCCGGCAGCAGGTTGAAGAGGGCCAGCGTAAGATTGAGGGCGATGAGGCCGAAAAGAAAATAATCGAAAGGCGTCAGGTCGCGGACGAAGATGTTGCTTTCGGGGTAAAACAGGCCGAGGAGGATGTTCTGCAACTGCTGCCGCGTATCGCCCGACACCAGCAGGAAGTAGGGCGAGAGGGCCAGCGAGATCCCGACGTTGACCAGCGGGCCGGCAATGGCGACGTGAAACTCTTGCATCGGCTTTTCCGGCAGGCGGTCGAGGCGCGCCACCCCGCCGATGGGCGAGAGGATGATGTCGCGCGTATTCACCCCGAAGCGCCGGGCCGTCAGCGCATGCCCGAATTCGTGCAAAACAACGCAAACGAACAAGGCGGTAACGAACAAGCCCGACCAGCCCATCGACACCCAGCTCCAGTTTTCGCGGTAGCCCAGGAAAAAGACGTACACGAAGATGAGAAGGAACGTCCAATGCACCTGGACGGGAATCCCGAAAAACTTGGCAATCTGCAGTGCGCCGCGCATCTAAGGGTCGATATGTTTGGAAAATCGGTTGCTTCAGTTCTTTCGATGGCGCCTTTCGACGGCCCCGAAAAGCCTGCTCAACCGGCATCAATAACAAATACAACAACACCGGAAAGGCGGCGTCGGTTTTATCGCGGGCAATGCCCCTGCCCCCGCCGGGCGTTAACCCGGATCATTCACGGGTTCTTCGCAATAGATGAATACATGAAAAATCCGGGTAAAGGCTTACCATGAGCCGTAGCCGGAAAGCCATTCGCGGTAGGTTCAATTATTTACACCTGCTCCAGGCGCTGACCGCCCAGCACCGGAAGGTACAATTGCCCCTGCAGGATGCTGCGGGCGATGACGATGCGCTGCACTTCGGAGGTGCCTTCGTAGATCTGGGTGATCTTCGCATCGCGCATCAGGCGCTCAACGTGGTACTCTTTGACGAAGCCGTAGCCGCCGTGGATCTGTACCGCCTCTACGCTATGGCGCATAGCCACTTCCGAGGCGAAGAGCTTGGCCATGGCGCTGGCCGTGTCGTACCTGAGGCCCTGGTCTTTGAGAGAAGCCGCCCGGTACACCATCAGTTTAGCCGCCTCGATCTCCGTGGCCATATCCGCCAGTTTGAAGGCGATGGCCTGGTGTTTGCTGATCGGTTTGCCGAAAGCTTCGCGCTCCTTGGAATAGGCCAGGGCGAGCTCGTAAGCGCCGCCGGCGATGCCCAGGGCCTGCGCGGCGATGCCGATGCGGCCGCCGGCGAGGGTCTTCATAGCGAATTTGAAACCAAAACCGTCTTCGCCGAGGCGGTTCGCCTTGGGGACTTTAACGTCGCTATACATGATGGTATGCGTATCCGAAGAGCGAATCCCCAGCTTATCTTCCTTGGCGCCGATGGATACGCCCGCCCAGTCGGTTTCCACCAGCAGGGCGTTGATGCCGCGGTGGCCTTTCTCGACATCGCTCTGCGCCATCACGATGTGCAGGTTGGAAGTGCCGCCGTTGGTGATCCAGTTTTTGGTGCCGTTCAGCAGGTAGTGGTCGCCCATATCGACAGCGGTGGTGCGCTGGCTGGTGGCGTCGCTGCCGGCTTCGGGCTCCGAGAGGCAGAACGCGCCGATCCATTCGCCGGTGGCCAGCTTGGGAAGGTACCTGGCCTTTTGTTCTTCCGTGCCGTAAGTTTCGATACCCCAGCACACCAGCGAATTGTTGACGGACATGATCACCGAGCAGGAGTTGTCGACTTTGGAAATTTCCTCCATCGCCAGAACGTAAGACAGGGTATCCATGCCGCCCCCGCCGTATTCGGGCGCCACCATCATGCCCATAAAGCCGAGCTCTGCCATTTTGCGGACCTCTTCTTTGGGGTAGGTCATGTGACGATCGCGCTCGATGACGCCGGGCTTGAGTTCCTTTTGAGCAAATTCGCGGGCCGCTTCCTGCACCGCTAGTTGTTCTTCGGTTAATTCAAATACCATTTTTCGGTTTTATTTAGCTGAAAATGTGTTTTAAAATGGATGATGACAAAAAGGCGTTAAGCATAGCGAATTTACGCTATTTTAGCCAATAAAGCCAATTTGAGCAGGCCGGCGCCGCAGGTTTTACGCCCAGCTGATTGAACCGGCGCCCGCAGGCGGAGGTTTAAAATTACGAGCTTGTTTGGCGGCTGCCATACCGGCTTCAAAGAACTAATCGGATGCTCACAGGGCATCGCTAAACCGACAGAACTCAACCTGCACTATGCATCAATTAGATCCTACTCAGGCCACGGCTCTGATCCGCCGGCGCCGTTCCATTTTTCCGAAGACGTACACCGACCGCCCCATCCCCCGGGCGCTGATCGAAGAGGTATTGGAAAACGCCAACTGGGCGCCCACGCACCGCAAAACGGAGCCCTGGCGCTTCCAGGTGTTCACCGGCGCCGCCCGGAAAGAGCTCGGCGAATACCTGGCCGGATGGTATCAAGAACATACGCCGGCCGAATCTTTTTCCGAAAAGAAATACGAAAAAAACCTGGCCAACCCGCAACGGGCGGCCTGCGTCATCGCGATCTGCCTGCAGCGCGACCCCGACGAGCGGGTGCCGGAATGGGAAGAACTGGCCGCCGTGGCCTGCGCCGTGCAAAATATGTGGCTGACCTGCACCGCCCACCACATCGGCTGCTACTGGAGCACGCCCCGGGCCATGCTCGAAGCCGGCGAATGGCTGGACTTGCCCGCCGGACAGCGCTGCCTCGGCCTTTTTTACATGGGCTACCACGAAATGCCGGAAATCGCCGGCCAGCGCCGCCCCGTCGCAGAGAAAGTGATCTGGCGGGAAGGTTAACCCGGATCATCCGGGTTAAAACGATAAATTCAGCCCGTTCCGGAGCATATACATCGTTTCCGGCACCGTCTCGGGCGGCTGCGCGTCGTAGATCAGCTGGAAATAGGTGTCGAAGGAAAGCTTGTTGGTGATGGCTACCGAGATGCTCGTCTCCGAAGAGATCCGGAAATCGCCGAAGTCGCGAAGGTTAGGCTGGAAATAGGTTACGTGGTCGACCACCAGGTTGTCGTTGATCCGGAAGCCGCCGGAAAGGTAGCTGCTCAGGCGGTGGTCTTTGTTGAAGACGATGCGATCTTCGAACTCGGATGTCTCTTCGTACTCGTACATATACAGCAGCCCGAAATAAAGGTGGGTGGAATCCGTACGCGCCAGGCGCAATCGCGGCCCGAGGCCGTTGAGCAGGCGCACGTCGATCTCCTGGATCTCATCGTATTGCCCTTGGGAGAAGGCTTCCAGGGTGAGCCGGTCCGAAAAGCGATAATTGTAGCGAAGGTGGCCGAAATAGTTGTTGCGAAAGTTTTTGGGCACGGCTTCCGAGTCGTCGACATTGAGAAACTGGGTGAGCCCGTACCCGGCGAGGGCCATCCAGCGGCTGCGGCCGCGCAGGTGCTCCACGCGACCGTTGGCCCCCAGGGCGAGGGTCTGTCCGGCCTTGTTGCGGGTAAGTCCGAAAGAAAGATCGGCGTCGCCGACCCATGTGCTCTGGCTGTCTTGTAGGCGCAACTTTTCGGTATTCACGACCTGGGCGCCGGCTTCGGGGGCAGCGAAAAATGCAAACAGAAGAAATAACGGCAGGCAGTAACGGTGCATGGTGTCAGGTATTGATCCTGCCGGCAAAAGTAGCGCGATCATCGCAGCCGCCAAACCCTTACGTATTAAGATTGCGTTATTGATATCGGATTACCGATGCCGTGCCCGCAATATTTCGGACACTTCACCGAGGGTATGGCCTTTGGCGGTAAGCAGCACCAGGTAGTGGTACAGGAGATCGGCCGCTTCGTTCAGGAAGAGGGAAGCATCATCGTCTTTGGCTTCGATGATCAGTTCCACCGCTTCTTCCCCGACTTTCTGGGCGATTTTATTGATGCCTTTGTGAAAAAGCTTAGCGGTATACGAACTTTCGGGGTCGGCCTTTCGGCGCGCGTGAATGACGCGTTCGAGCTGGGGCAGGAAATCGGCGACATCGTTATTTTCGCCAAAGCAGGTATC
Organism: uncultured Saprospiraceae bacterium; assembly: GCA_964419545.1. GTDB lineage: Bacteria > Bacteroidota > Bacteroidia > Chitinophagales > Saprospiraceae > CAYQQU01. The sequence continues at coordinate 11,161 of CAYQQU010000090.1, forward strand.
GGCGCCCAGGTGGCAGACGGGCCCGTTGGGGCGCACCCGAAACAGCAGGGTGTCCCGGTCGCAGTCCTGTTTCACTTCCACCAGGTCGAGGTAGTGTCCGGAAGTCTCTCCTTTCGTCCACAGGCGCCCTTTGCTGCGGCTGTAAAAAGTGACCCGCTTTTCGGCGATCGTCTTTCGCAGCGCTTCCTCGTTCACATAACCGAGCATCAGCACCTGGAAGGTGGCGGCGTCCTGCACAATTGCCGGCAAAAGGCCGTCGCCCTTCGCAAAATCGAGCGCCTCTATGCGTATTGGTTCCATTTCGTTAGCGTTTTATTATTGCGACAAAAGTGGTAAATTAACAGCAACTTTTTCGCCTGCAAAAAACTAAAAAATGGAACAAGACCAACCCCTCGACAGCGGTTTCGACTCCGGGCGAGGCCTGGAGCTATCCGCAACGATCCGCGATCACCTACGGGAGACAGCCCGCTGGGCCCGCTTTCTAGCCATCATCGGCTTCGTTTTGATAGGACTTATGCTGATCATTGCACTGATCGGGCTAATGCTGCCCTCGATGTCCGGCCTGGGCGGCCTGGGCTCTTTTTACTCGGCCGGCGTTTTTGTCGGGTATTTTTTGGTCGCTCTGATCTATTTGCTGCCGCTCCTCTACCTGTTCCGGTTCGCCAGCAAGATGCAGCTGGCGCTCCGCACCGAAGACAATATGGAAATGGAAGGCGCCTTTGCCAATATCAAGGCGCATTACCGTTTCATCGGTATTCTTACCATTATCCTGCTGGCGCTTTACGGCTTAATTTTCCTTTTCGCCATGCTGGGCATGTCGGCTTTCCTGGGATAAAACCGGAGCGGGCGGCTTCGTTGTGAAAACCGAAGGTTCGGGATACTGACAAAGAACCCATTGCGGGTTTAGTGCAATGGGTTCTATATCCCGTATTTTACCAGGTTTTCAGGTAGACAGGGGCGCGCGATCCAGTTTGCGATCGCGCAGGATATGCACCGCCTCTTCCAGCAAGTCGAAGGCTGTCTCCGCCATGCGGTTGCCCTTGTCGTCGAGGCAGGGGTTGACTTCCACCAGCTCGAAGCAGGAGACCCGTTTGTCAGACAGCAATACGTTGAGCAGTTGGCGCATCTCGTCGGGCGTGAAGCCCCCCTTCACCGGCGTTCCTGTTCCGGCGGACACCTTTTCGGGGTCCAGGCTGTCGACGTCGAAGGATATGTAGAGCTGGTCGCAGTCGCGCAAATGCTGCAGAGCCACTTTGGCTGAGTTTTCTACACCTTGTTCTCTGATCTTTTCGACGGTCAGATTGGGGATGTTCAATCGGCGGATAAGCTGGTCTTCTTCGGGCTCGGTATCTCTGACGCCCATCAGGATGATGTCGCGGGCGTAAATTTTTGGCGAAAACCCCTGCACGCGCTTGAGTGCGTCCCAGGCTGCGACGACGGCGGGGCCGGGATCATTGATCCTCGACTCCCGGTTGTCAATCCCCAGGGAGGCGGCCAGCGGCATGCCGTGCACGTTGCCGGAAGGGGTGGTGAAAGGCGTGTGCAGGTCGGCGTGGGCGTCGATCCAGATCACGCCCAGGCGCTTGTCGGGCTGGGCAGCAGCCAGGCCGGCAATGGTGCCGCCCGCCGAAGCGTGGTCGCCGGCGAGTACGACCGGAAACTGCCGGCGCGCGATCGTATCCGCTACGACCTGCGACAAGCGCTCGTAGATGCGCAGGATGCCCTGCACGCGCTTGGCAAAGGGCATCTGTACCGGCTCCCATAATAGATGGTTCTCGTCGTGCAACCGGTACTGCGGATGATCGATGAACAATCGACTGCCTTTCTTCAGGGCCGCCATGCGGATGGCCGCCACGCCCAGGCTCGCTCCGCGCGTACCGGCGCCGAGCTCGGACTCGTTTTCAATAAAAAATATTTGTTCCATGAATATGCCATTTACAGAATAAAAAGAAGGTTTTTTCGCCTTTTTGAAAGATACTTCCGAATACAAAGATGAGAAATGCTGGAAATTAGACAACTCAGGGCGTAGTATTGTTGAGGAAAACGGTAAGATAGATTAACCCGGATTGTTCATGGATTAATCTGTTGGGAAGGGAAAGGAAAAAACCTGCATCGCTGCTGGTCATGTAATAAAAACTGAAACCCGGGATTTTACCTCTCGGATAATCCGATTAGAAAATCCCGGGTTTTGCAGAAGCGACTTTTTCAATTATCCGCATGGCCGCCCACTTGCTCCCGCAGCACCGGAAGTACGGCTTCCGTTTTACGGGCGAGGGTCTCCACCAGGGGGTGTAATATTTCGGCCCGGGTTTCTTTTTCCCGGAGCGCCGCCTCCAGGCGAATGGCGCCTTCCTTTTGGTCATGCAGCCCCATCATGTGCAGGTTGGGTTTCATGGAATGAGCCGTGCGCTGCAGCGTCTCCCAATCTTCCTGCAGCAGCGCCTCTCGCAGCTGTCGAATGGCGAGGGTAGCATCTTCGATGAAGGTTTCGACCATTTTTTGTACGAAGAAAGGATCCCCGCCGCTGATCTCCTGCAGGTAAGACAAGTCAATCGTCCGGCCCGGAACAGCCTTGGAAGGGTGCGCTGCGCCCTGGCGGGGCTGGGCGTCGCCACTCAGGCCCAGGTTTTTCCGGATCGTTTTCGCCAGCAAGGTCGGCGAGAAGGGTTTGGTCAGAAAGTCGTTCATGCCGGCGCGGAGGGCGCGGTTCTTTTCTTCGAGCAGCGCCGCGGCGGTCAGTGCGATGATCGGAGTTTGGCGGTTGGGGTTAAAGGCGTCCCGGCGGATCGCCTGGGTCGCTCCTACGCCGTCGATCCCGGGGAGGTGGATATCCATGAGGATGAGGTCAAAGACGTGGGTGCGCATCCACTCCAGGCCCCGTTCGCCCGTCTCGGCGATGTGGTAACGGCACGCCCATTTGTCGAGGATGCGGGATATCAGTTTCTGGTTCATCGGGTTGTCTTCCACGACCAGCACGAAAAGCCCGCCGACCAATTCGTCGGAATGGGTGGTCGCCGCCGGTTTAACCGCATTAGGTTGGGTTACCGGTTCGCCCGTATTTTCAAATGATAGCGTTGCGGTAAACTGCGAGCCCAGGCCGGCTTCGCTTTCCACCTTCAGCCGTCCGCCCATCAGGGTAACCAATTGCTTGACGATGGTCAGCCCGAGGCCGGTGCCGCCGAATTTGCGCGCTACTTTTACGCTGGCCTGTTTGAAGTTTTCAAAAACACTATCCAGCTTGTCTTTTTCGATGCCGATGCCGGTGTCAAAGACCCGGAAAGCGATGGTGTAGCGGGCCGGCGAAGATTCGACGACCCGCGTGCTGAGGCCGATCGTTCCCGCTTCGGTAAATTTTACGGCATTGCCCAGCAGGTTGGTCAGTATTTGGTTGAGGCGCACGGAATCGCCGCGGATCAGATGGCGTACGGCTGGGTCGAAATCAGCGACAAACCGGATGGGCTTGTCCCGCAATTTGTACTGAAAAGTGGTGCGCAGCCCTTCCAGCAATTCGGAAAGTTGGAACGACCGGTGTTCGAGTTCCAGTTCTCCGGCGCCGATTTTGGAGAGGTCCAGGATGTTGTTGATCAACCCGAGCAGTGCGTCGGCGGAGAAGCGCAGCGCGTCGAGGTATTCTTTTTGTTCGGCGTTGAGCGGCGTATCCCCCAGCAGGTGGGTCATGCCGATCACTGCGTTCATGGGCGTGCGGATCTCGTGGCTCATGTTGGCGAGAAACTGCTGCTCGGCGAGCTGCGCCTTTTCGGCGGCCCTTTTGGCGGAAGCCAGATCCTCTTCCAGTTGCTTGCGTTCGGTGAGGTCGTAATGGATGCCGATCGATCCGGTGATCTCGCCCCGGTTATTGTAGATGGGCGCTCCGCTGATCAGCACCCAGAGGGGGTGGCCGTTTTTGTGGAGGATGGGAATTTCGTAAACCCCTGCCTGGCCCGCCAGGCGGTCGGCTTCCTGTTGCGCCATGATCCGCCGCGCCTCTTCGGTGAGAAATACGGCATTGGCGTCTTTTCCGATCAGTTCTTCCGGCCGGTAGCCCGTCATGACGCAAAACCGTTCGTAGGCGCGTACAACGCGCCCGTTGCGATCCACTTCCATGAGTCCGAGTTCCATGTTTTCGATGATCCCGCGGTATTTTTCCTCGCTGTTGCGCAATTCCAGCTCCGCTTTTTTGCGGTCGGTAATGTCGCGTACGATATCGCGGGAGCCGGCGAAGGCGCCTCCTTCGAAGATGGCGTTGGAGTTCACCTGCACGTACCTGACCTTGCCCTGGCGGGTCAGGATGCGCCCTTCGTAATCGCTGTAGAAGCCGACATCGAGCAGTCGTTGCAGATACGATTGCGCACGCTCGTAATCCTCGGGATGAATGACGGATTTGATGTTGAGCTGCAGGGTATCCTCCGGCGTGTAGCCCAGCAGAAGCTTGGCGGCCCGGTTGGCTTCAATGATATCGCCGTTGGGAGCGATGCGCAACAGGGCGTCGTACATATTTTCGAAAAGGTCGCTGAGACGGTGATTGGTCTGTTCGAGTTGCGCCTGCACCTGGCGCCGTTGTTCTGTCTCTTCAGCCAGTTTTTCATGCGCCAGGCATCCTTCCAGCGAAACGGTAAATTTCTCGATCACGCCGGCGAGCTGAGCGATTTCCACCTCGGTAAACCCCTGGGCCCGGCCGCTGGAATACAGCTTTAATACCCCGATAGCTCCCAGGCGAAAGCAGGCATAACTGCCGGACTCGATATTTTTCTCCTGCACGCAATGCTGAAAACCCGGGTCGGCATGGTCGATGGTGAAACTCGGCGCTTCCGCAAGCCGCCGGACGATGAAATGATCGGCCGGCAGGGTCTTCGCTTCCGTCCGGTGAGCAGGCAGGGCGTAGAGCAATTGCAGAGGCGCCTCCTCACGGGCGCCATTTTCCCTGATCCAGACAGCGGCGTAGTTCAGGTTCTTGCGAGAAGTTAATACGCTGACAAATTTCCGGCAGTTTTCCCGCGCATCGAGCGAGTAGCCGACGGCCAACGACAGCTCGTACAGGAAAAAGACGTCTTGTATTAGTCTATCTCTGTGCATGATCAATGGGATATTTGGTTGGAAGACATCAGGCCGACGATCACCGTTTTGTTAAAAAACTCCAGTAAACCGGAGCTGTAGGACGACAGTTCGCCCAGGCTGAGCACGCCTTCCGGGCGGATGCCCGCCGGCAGCGCGTCGTTGAGGACGGCGAGCTCTTCCCGGAATTCGTCTCCCAGGAACAACTTGCGCGAAATGCAATCCACGATAAAAGCCTCTCCTGCTCCGGCGGGCGTCGTGCAGGCGCGGGCCGCCTCTTCCGCCGCGCGTATCAATCCGTCTTTTTCTCCTTTCAGCAAATACAGCAAAGTGTGGGCCGGCACTTCGCCCACACATATCAGTTCTCCCGACGCGCCTAGGCCAATGGGGTCGCGAACCACGTCTTCGGCATTTTCCCGGATCATGCCGAAAGGATACCCCTTGGCGATGTCAAAAAAGTCTTCTTTGGAAAAATCGCGTCCCGAATCGGCCGTTACGGCGGGTTGGTAGACGTCGCCGACCTTTTGCCAGTTCAGGGTATAGACCCGGTTGCCGTCCGCTCGGGTGGCGATGTACGGGCCGGCGAGCTTCTGCCAGCCATGGCGCACACTCAGGCTGATCTCATTTTCGACGATGCAGCAAACGGCGGCATTGGCGCAGTACCCCTCAGCCGAGAACACGCAGGGGCGACTCTTCAGGGCCAGCGTCCCGGCGCCTCCGCCGATAAAGGTTACGCGGTCACCGATAAGATTGTTAAGGGATTCCAGAAAAGGGGAGAGCGACGACGCCAAACCGTCTACAAAGGTGATGGCCGTATACCGGCTGGCATCCGGGGATAAATCAAAAGAATCCGTTTCGAGGGCCGGATCCGCCGCAAGGTCCGGAAACAATACCGGGGGCGCCACCGCTTTGAATTTTTTCAACAGACAACCCTGACGGTAACTTTGATCTTCGTAGATCAATCCTGGAAAGACGCCGCCGAAGAAAAGGACGCCGTCAGCGCACAGCTCGTCTGTCAGCCGGTCAATATCCGGCAGCCCTTGTTCTCCGAAGAGGAGTAGGACGACCTCGTCGGCGGCCGGCTTCAGCTCGCGCACGGCCTGCCGCACGGCAGTTCGGGTAGGGTGAGTAATCAACATAGTGGTGTGTTTGTTCAGCGGATTGGGCGCCGCTATTTTGTTTTCAAAATATTCGCGAAAGATTAATGACTGGACTTCGTAAGGTGGAACAGTGGGTAGAATGGCATTTGCCAGCAAACAAGCGATTCAAAAATAGGCCTAGTTCACCGGGTGAGGAGCGACATTTCGGAGAATAGCCGATTAAGGCCGGAGTTTGGGAAAATTGATCCGTTCGGGGGCGCCGATGCGGGTAAAAAAAGTATCGCCGAACTTGATGATGCTGTTTTCGACGATGATGGTTTGCCCGACCAGGCTTTCCAGCCAGTCGCGGTTGAAATTGTCGAGGTGCCGCTTCTGGATAAGCACCCAGTAATGATGGTAGGGAGGGAAGCGATCGAGGTAAATGGCGGCGCCTTTTCCGAATCGCACCTCCGTTACGGTTCCCATCACCTGGCGATAGCGTCGGTAAGTATCCTCGTTGATCATTTCGGTATTGAAGGTTTCCGGCGGCAGGCGATCGGCGGAAACCGGAGGAAGGCCGATTTGAGGCAACCAGTGAAAAAGATCGACCCGGCCTTCGACGGCATTGGCCTGCGACGATGGGAGGTTGGGGAAAAAGTCGAGGCCTGATAGGGCTTCCAACGAGTCGATGGTCAGCGCGCGGGCTTCCAGCAGCTTTTCCGGCGCCGGGCCGTCGGGCGACGGCGGATCGGCTTCTACCAAGAACGCAATACCCTGGCGGAGTTCCGGGTTCATTACCACTTTGTAGAAATACTCGGGAATGCTGACGCCGGTAGTATCTTTGAGCTGCGGCAGGCCCGGGCGGAGTAACGGCCCCGTCACGACAAACAAATCGGAGCCGGGGCGGAGGCGCTGGTAGCGGCGTACGGCCTTTTCCAGCTCCAGCCACAAACCTTCGTTGAAAGCGGCGGTCTGCGGCGCTACATTGGCAAGGGTGAACGAGGCCTCTATAGCCTGCGCCGACCAGCGGAAGTCGGCGGCCGGAGCGAGATGCCCTCGCTGGAAGCCCGAATTCTCGTAATCCTCCAGGCGGGCGCCGCCGGCCAGCAACCGGTCTTCGCGGTACGTCCGGGGACGCTCCTGAAAATGGTCCCAGATATCGGCCGGCAGCACGTGGTACACCCACTGCGCGAGCCCGTGCGCCGCAGCGTGGCCGACGATGAAGCCGTCGTAGGCGACTACGTCGAGGGCCGGGCCGGCCGCAGCGCTCCTTACCGGAACGCCGTAGCTGAGCAGGCGGGAGTGAAACAGCTCGAGGCGCGTCACTTCCCAGGCCCGGCGGGCGGTTGCCAGCTCGTCGACCCGGCTGTCGAGCAGGCTGTCCAGCACGGCGACGCGATCGGCGGCCGCCTGTTCGCCGATACCGGGACGGAGCATAGTGCGCCTGGGTTGCGCCCAAGCAAGCGCGGTGAGCAGGAGCAGGCAGCAGGTGAAGAAGGCCGGACGCAGCATGTGGTTCGGGTGTTATTTTACCAAAATTAGGGCTATTCCGTCAATGATGGGTTTCCGTATCCAAAAGTTAGCAAAAATGGGCCGGGTAAATGGCGTCGATTTCAGTGGTATGTCCTAATTTACAGCTTTCCATCAAACTCTTTTATGCGCACCATTTTCCAGTACCTCAAAGCCTACGTGCAGGCGCACTTCGAATGGCGGCTCTACCTGGCGGTGGCGGCATTTGCCGGCCTGCTGATCGCCGTCAACTACGCCCTCGACTTTGAGGATGGGTTCATCGATCAATATTTCGGGAGCGCTATCCGCATCCCGCTCTTTTTCCTGGTGCACGGGCTGGCTTATTACGGCGCTCTTTTTATGGTGGGGTGGCTCACCGGTCGGCGTCAGTGGCTGTATTCCCGCGATTTCTGGATCAAGAGCAGCCTCGGCTTGCTGGTGCTGTGTTTTCACCGTTCGTTCCACTACCACGTGCAGTTGCGGGATTACCTGCCCCGGGAAATCGCGGTGTATACCTACCGCATCGCTAAATACGGCCTGGGCTGGCTGACCCTGTTGCTGCCGCTGCTCTTCCTTTATTTGTGGTACGACCGACGGGAAAGCTGGGGCTTTTACGGCCTTCGGCTTCGGGGCGCCTCCGTTCGCCCTTATCTGATCATGCTGGCGTTCGTCGTTCCGCTGGCCTATCTCGCGTCTCTCAGCCCTGGCTTTCTCAAGCAATACCCCATGTTCAAGATGTACCAGGGGCAGGGCTTTGCGGATTTTTTTCAGACCGACCTCAGCGTAGCCATTGCCTTGTTCGAATTGGCCTATCTTTCCGCATTTCTTTTCGTTGAGCTTTTTTTCCGGGGCTTCCTCATCCTCGGCATGGAGCGGTATCTGGGCGCCGACGTAATATTGCCCATGGTGGTGACTTACGCGGCCTTGCACTTCGGCAAGCCGCTGGGCGAGACGGTCAGTTCCCTCTTCGGCGGATACATCCTGGGGGTTTTCGCCCTGAGCAGCCGCAACATCTGGGGCGGCGTCTTTCTCCACGTCGGCATTGCCTCCGCCATGGAGTTTTTTGCCTATCTGCAAAAATACGGATGAGCTTTTCCAATGCTCAGAGCTTGTTTGGAGGTAGTGCTTTTGAAGCGAAAAACTCAGATTTTGGGT
>CAYQQU010000091.1:0-19187 GCA_964419545.1 uncultured Saprospiraceae bacterium
TTTAAGTTGAGCCCTCAGCAAAAATTTTTACAAGGAACTTGTGTTACACACCATTAATCCATGAATAATCCGGATTAAGCTCGCCATTCTTTCGCTTCAACCAAAAGGATAACGCTACAGCCTAACGGCAATAGCCTTACAAGTGGCGTTCCGCATGATAGGAAGACCTGACCAGCGGGCCGCTTTCCACAAAGTCGAATCCTTTTTCCAGGCCTACTTCTTTGTATTCCGCGAATTTATCGGGATGGACGTAAGTGACCACGTCGAGGTGCATTTTGGTCGGTTGCAGGTACTGGCCGATGGTGAGTACGTCGCAACCGTGGGCCAGCAGGTCATCCATCGTTTGGAACACCTGTTCGTCCGTTTCGCCTAAGCCGACCATGATGCCCGACTTAGTGCGCTTACCGAAATCTTTGGTGCGTCGGATCTGTTCCAGGCTGCGCTCGTAGTTGGCCTGGGGGCGCACTTTGCGATAGAGGGCTTTGACGGTTTCCATATTGTGAGAAACCACTTCCTGCCCGGCGCTGATCATGCGTTCGAGGGCCCACCAGGTGGCGCGCACGTCGGGGATGAGGGTCTCGATGGTGACGTGGGGCGTTCTTTCCTTGATATTGGCAACCGTCTGGTGCCAGATCTCGGCCCCGCGGTCTTTGCGTTCGTCGCGGTTGACGGAGGTGATGACGGCGTGTTTGACGCCCATGAGGTCGATCGCTTCCGCGACCCGGCGCGGTTCGTCTTCGTCGTATTCGGGCGGACGGCCCGTTTTGACGGCGCAAAAAGAGCAGGATCGCGTACAGGTATTCCCGAGGATCATGAAGGTCGCCGTGCCGGCGCCCCAGCATTCGCCCATATTGGGGCAGTTGCCGCTCTGGCAGATGGTATGAAGGTTATACTCGTCGACCAGCGACCGTACTTTTTTATATTTCGGACCGATCGGCAGCTTAACGCGCAGCCAGTCGGGTTTGCGTCTTCTCGGTTCTTTAGCTTCTACAATTGGCAGTTCCAGCATGATGATATCCGTTTTGATCCCGCGCGCTTCAGGGAGATGCCCGAAGTGGGGAGTAACCTATTGTTATCCTAAATAACCCTAAAAAGCGAAGTAAGTTTACCAGCGTTTGCCGAGCTGTAAATTTAGGAAGAGATTGATGAAGATGGGCCGGTTTTCCGGGAAATCAACGCCCCGGTCGACCATGATGGGCACTTTCTGGAAGTACAGGTCAACCATGACGCCTGCTTCCAGGGCTTTGACGAATTCGTCGAAAGCGCCCCAGTCGAAGTGTACGGCGAACTTGCCGTGGGCGCCCGGCAGAACCGAAATTTCGCCGAGCCCTCTGGAAAAGCCGGAGGAGCCGTAGATGCGGCTGATCTCCAGAAAAACGTCGGCGTTATCTTCCGTAAACTTCTCGTCTAGGATGACGTAATCGTTCAGGTCGGGGTTGGGAAAGCGGACGAGTTTGAGGTAATACGGTTTAAGCAGCCCCAGTGAGGGCCCCGCTTCGTAGCTGATGCCGATGGCGAGCCCTTTGCGCTCGGCCTTTTCCGAAAAGTAGCGCTTTTCACCGAAGCCGGCGCGCAGCACGTAAAAGTTGTTTTGTTTGCCGAAGACGAACGCCCGCGAAACTTCACCGGTGGCCTGGGCCTGGAAGTCGAAACTCTGGCGGTATTCCTTGGGATGCTTGATTTCGCCGATCTCGAAGTTGAAGTAACGGGTCAGGTAATAGGTGCGGAGCTGACCGAAGTTGACCCCCAGGGCGTAGCCGTTGGTGTGCAGCTTGAGGTCGACGGTAAACTCCCGGTTATAGACAATGCCCTTGGCGTCCTCATTGAAATCCTCGTCCGGAGAGACGATCTCCTGAGCTGCGAGCGGGCCGACGGCCGCCGCCAAAAGCAGGAGCAACTGGAATATTCTCTTCATAGCATTTTTTCCTTAATTGGTAATACAGCCCGGCCGTCGTTTTGTTTATCCTCGCTGACCAACTCCTTCAATAATTGTCGGAAACGGACGTTTTAACAAATTCTGTTAACACTTTCTTTAACGGAAAGGACTACAAGAATTGTTGCTAAATTTAAGTAATAATTACGGCAAATGACAGTTTAAAACGCATTTAGATATCTTGCCGGCCAATTTCATCCGTGTCGATGTCGCTACTGATCTATTCTACCCTCGATAGCCCGCGCCTGCGCTATGTTCTGACGGTTTGCTTCGGGCGCTGGCTCCGGCTGCCGTACCGCCTGACGAACCGGGAAGCCGCCTACCTGGCTTACGAGGGGCCGCGTTTGCACTACGGCCGCGTGCGCCTGACGCCCGACGAACTCCTCGTGCCCGCAGGGGCGCTGCTTGCCGAGACGCACCGGGACCGGCCCGCTCCCCGCGTTTACCGGGAAGGGGAGCGGCCGTACTATTTCCGGGAGGCGATAGCCGGTGCGGACTTCCCCTTTGATCTGTTCAGCCTGTTGTTCTACACCCTCAGCCGCTACGAGGAATACGGCCCTTACGAACCAGACCTGCACGGCCGCTTTCCGGCCTCCTGTAGTCTGGCGGGGCGGAACGGTTTTCTGGACTATCCGGTGGTCGATGCCTGGCTGGCGGTATTGCGCGGCCGGCTGAACGAACGTTTTCCCGGCTTGTCCCTGCCGACTGTCGAATACGCTTTCCATCCGACCTATGATATCGATTTGGCCTGGGCGTACCGGCGCCGCCCCATGCTGCGTCTGGCCGGCGGTGCGGTGCGGGATCTGTTGCGCCGCGATCCGGCCGTTTTTCGCGAACGCCTGGCCGTGCTTGCCGGCCGGCGGCAGGACCCCTTCGACACCTTTGCGTATCTCGGCCAAGGGTGGCGGGCCTATCAGCTGACGCCTGCTTTCTTTTTCCTCCGCTCCAACCCGCGTCGCTACGATCGCGGTGTTCCCTCCGGCGACCGGGCGTTGCACCGGCTGATCCGGGATATCAGCGCGCGCTTCCCGGTGGGCATTCACCCTTCTTACTACTCAAACGACCAACCCGGCAGGCTGGAAGCCGAAGTGCAGTGGCTGTCCGGTATCTGCGGCCGGCCCGTCACCATAAGCCGTCAGCATTTTTTGCGGCTCCGGATACCGGATACCTACCGCCGGCTGCTGGCGGCCGGTATTCGTGCCGACTACACCCTGGGTTATGCCGATGACATTGGTTTCCGGGCGGGAACGGCGCGCGCTTTTCCATGGTTTGACCTGGAAAGGGAGCAGACGACTGTACTCGAATTGCATCCTTTCCAGGTGATGGACGCCACGCTGAAACACTACCTCGGTTTGTCGCCGGCGGCCGCTTCCGACCGCATCGCTGTTTTGATCGAACGCACCCGGCGGTTCGGAGGAGTGTTCCGGCCGCTCTGGCACAACAGTTCTTTCGCGAAAAATCACGGCTGGAACGGGTGGACTTCCGTGTACGAAGATATGCTGCGGGCTGGGGCGGATTAGAAACACCCCAACCTGGGCTTGAACTTCCGGCGTTCTTCTTTCTTTTTTCATTTCCGGATTAACGCAAAAAATAAGTACTTTGGAAGCTGATTCAGAACCGAGGACTTATGGTGCACAATCTAAGTGAGACCCACTCCATTGCCAACCAGTTTATCGCCGAGATCCGCGACGTCAATGTTCAGCGCGATCGCATGCGCTTTCGGACCAACTTGCAGCGACTGGGGGAGGTCTTTGCCTACGAAATCAGCAAGAGGTTGGTTTACGAAGAGCGGAAAGTGGAGACCCCGCTGGGGATCGCCACGGTGCAGGTGCCTACCGAGCCGGTGGTGCTGGCTACTATTTTGCGTGCGGGGCTGCCCATGCACCAGGGCATGCTGCGCTATTTCGACCGGGCGGACAACGCCTTTATCTCCGCCTACCGGCGGCACCACAAAGACGGCTCGTTCGAGATCAACCTCGAGTACATTTCCTGTCCCAACCTGGACGACAAACTGCTCATCATCACCGACCCCATGTTGGCCACCGGCGCCTCGATGGCGCTGGCGATCAAGGAAGTACAGGCATTCGGCACGCCCCGGCAAATTCACATTGCCACCGCCATCGCCTCGATCGACGGCCTGGAATACCTGCAACGCGCCCATCCGAACGCCCAGGTGTGGATCGGCGCCCTCGATGAGGAACTCACCGCCAAATCCTTGATCGTTCCCGGGCTGGGCGACGCCGGCGACCTGAGCTTTGGCGAAAAAATCCAGGAATAGGCTTCGGTTATACATTCCCGGAGAGGAAATACCATACTACCGGGCCGCCCGTATCGTCGTATTTTCCTGTATCCAGCAAGGCACGCGGAAGGGATCGCCTTCTTTGAGGTTGCGCTGGAAGATATCTTCGATGCTCGGCATATACTGGCTGTAACGGCCGATCCACTTATTCGCTTCGGCGCGCGCGTCGGGGTCGATGCGTTTGGCTTTGATCCACATATCGATAGCCGGCCACACCACGATCTGGCTGTCCCAGCCCCGGCCCGGGCCACAGAGCGGTCCGCTGGAAGCGTAGAGCCGACCGATGAGCAGGTACGGCTCGCCCCAGTCGGGTTTCACCTCGGCGGCCTGCAGGGCATACTGGCGGGCTTTTGAGAAATTTTTGAGGTGGGTGTAGTAGATCTTGCCGACCAGCAGCAGGTAGTTGGCTTTTTTCTCGGTGTTTTCCTCGTCGGCGGCGGCCTTTTCAAACTCTTCGATAGCGCAGTCATAGTCGGCTTCCTGCAGGCACAGATAAGCCTGCTTGGCGCCGGTTTTGGGGGCGCAGTTTTCGTTGCCGGCCCGGATGAGGCGCCTGAAATCTTCGTCCGATTCCGGGCAGCCGCCCCAGTTCAGGCGGCTGTATACCGTGCGCAGCACGTCGCAATCCTGAGGGTTGGCCTCAAAGTCGGCGTAAAATTTAGCTTTGTAGTACTCGCAATCGTAGAAGCCGCGCACCCCCTCGAACGCTTCCAGTCGGGCGGGGGTGTATTCCTCGATGATTTTCCAGCGCTCGCAGGAGTTGGTCTTTCCGCATTCGGCCAACCCTTTGGCGAGGATGTCGCGTACTTTTTGCTGATACGTCTTCGCTTCGGCCAGGCTGATCTTTTCCGCGAAGTACAGGTCGACCAAAAGGGAGGTGAACGGGTTGAGCACGAAGTCGGGCGTTTCCAGGCCGTCGGTGTCGATCGATTCTTTGAACATGGCGTATACTTCCTCCTTGGAGGCCCGGTCTTTGTATTTGTAGTAATAATCGAAAGCTTTGCGGGCCACGATATAGCCGCCTTTCGGATAGCACTCGTCGACCTGGTCGTAGAGCACGAAGATCTGGTCGATGTACTCTTCCTTTTTCGCTTCGTCCTGGGTCTGCGCAAGAAAGCGCTCGTAGAAGCGGATACCGTCGGCGTAGACGGTATTGCGGCGGCCGTCGGCGGCGGGGGATACGGCGTATACCTTCTGCCAGCGTTCGAAAGCTTTTTCCCAGTCGCCCGCTTTCAGAAAATCGCGGTAGAGCACGTAGTCGGTAGACGCCTGGTCGGGGTCGGGGGCGTCGGAAAATTTGGGGCAGGGGCTCAGGTCTTCTTCCGGTGCGGGCGGCGGCGTCGGTTTTTCTTCTTCGACGGATGTTGTTTGTGCTTCTTCGGTCACTTTCGGCGTGCAGGCGCCGATGAGGGTGGCGAGGCCGAGGAGCAGCAATAAGTATTTCGATTTCATATTACCATAGTTTGCGGACTTCAAAATTAAGGAACGTTTAAAGAATAAGTTTGTCAATTTTGAGTAGGTTATTTTGGAGCTAGACGAGGCGAAAAACACAGGCGCCGGCCGGCCGGCAGGCGGGTAGCCGAAGCTACGGCGAGTATTTTCAACGAAGTATAGCTCCAAAAGAAGCAGTCAAAATGTCGAAGTTAATTTTTAAACGTTTCTAAATAAACCAAAAAGCTTCGCTCCGGCAGACCGAAACGAAGCTTTCTGGGCAATATCATCACGATTACGGTTTAGTTTTTGAAGGTGACCCGTACGGTTTCGCCGATCCAGCAGCCTACTTTGGCCGTTTGCCCTTCGTTGATCCCGCGCATAAACCCTTCATTGCGGTCGGGTTTGGAGCTGGAGTAGTTGCCGATGCGCTTGTTGGCTTCATCGCTTAGTGACGGATCAATCGATTTCGCGTAGGCGTATTTTTCGATGGCGGCGAGGATGGCCAGGCGGCTGTCCCAGTCGTCGCCGCAGCTGCGGCTGGATTTAGCGTAGATGTCGCCGATGAGCAGGTAGGGTTTGCCCCAGTTCTCCCGCAATTGCGCCGCCTTGAGGGCGTTGCTGCGGGCCGATTGGTACTGCCCGAACTGCCAGGTTTGGATGAAGGCGATACTGTAGTAGTACTGCGCCTGGTTTTCCGGGTTGTCTTCATTTTCGAGCGCCTCTTTGTAGCGGGCGACGGCTTCCTCGTATTTGCCTTCCTGCTGGAGTTGCGAAGCGTCGTAGCCGGGGTTTTTCAGGCGGCGTTCTTTTTCGAGCTGCTCGTTGATTTCAGCGGCCAGGGCTTCGTACTGTCCTTTCAGGCTGAGCATATCGGTGTCGGTCGTATCGCAGCCCTGCTTGCGCAGTTTGTTGAAGACGAAGCGGAGCACGTCCAGGTCGCCGGGATTTTCTTCGACGCGCGGCAGCAGTTTGCCTTTGAAGTAGGCGCAATCGAAAACTTCGTCTTCGATCGGTTTGATCTGGGCGGCCATCCGGGCTTTCGACGACTCGTAGTACTGGCCGTACCGCTCGTTGTTTTCGATGTTGTGGTCGGCGATGTCGACCAGCTTCTCGTAGACGTTGATCACCTCGTCGCGGCCGACCATTTTCGCCTGGTAGAGGTAGGTGAGCAACTGGGAGATCGGTTCGAGTATGAAGTATTCGGTATTATTGCCTGATTTCGCCAGAGCTTCTTTAAACGTATTGAGGGTTGCTTCGGTATAGCCGTAGCCCGGTGCGGTGAGCATGTCGTAGCCTTTACGGCCGAGCAGGTAGCCCTCGTTTTTGTAGCACTGGATCTGCTCGTCGTAGAGTTTCATGACCATCTGGGCGTACTCTTTTTTCTCGGCCTCGTCCTCGGTGCGCATGATCTTGGCCTTGTACAGGTCGCGACCGTCGCTGTAGTGGCTGGGGCGCTGGCCGTCGGCGGCGGGCGCCAGGTTGTAAGCCTTTTTCCAGTTGTTGAAGGCGATGTTGAAGTTGGCGTCGTCCATTGCGGCGATTTCCTTGACTTCTTTACCTTTAACAAAAGGCCGGTAGACCACGTGAGCGTTTTCCGCTTCTTCTTTTTGATTCTGGGGAAGTTCGTTCCAATTGCCGCACTGAGCTGCGAGTTGGATCGCAAAAATGCCGGTCAGGGCGGCGGTTATTGATAGTTTCCGTAATGCAATCATGATTAGTTGAATTTGCGTTTAAAAAACCAAGTGTTATCGTTCAAGGTGAAACCGAGGGTCATCTGCACATAAGTTTCCTGGATGAACTCGCTGATCCCGAACCGCCCTGCTTCGACTGCAAAATTAATAAATGATGTTTGTTGTCGCGTCAGGATAATGGGAAGACCTACGCCCAGCGTCAGTCCGTATTCCTGTAGCTGGGAATTTCCGATCTGCCGGGGGTCGGCGCCGGCGAAGGCGCCGAATCGGTAGCGGACTTTTTCCAGGTAGTTGTTGTACGATTGAAAATCCGGAATATATTCCAGGCCCGCGGCCAGCCGCCAGGCGTCCCTCAGGTTTTCCGGCTTGGCCTCGTTCTCGTATTGGCTCCACTGGGCCAGCGAAAAGTCGAGCCCCACGCGCAGGCGGTTGGCTTCCTGGTACATAAGGCCGAGGGTGAACTCGGGGGGCAGCGTGCCGCTCCGGCGCACATTGTCTTCGTAAGCCACCGTGTCGATCACGGCCAGCGGCAGGTCGTTGCGCTGGTAGAAAAGGCTGGATCGCGTGTTGAAGGAATTGGCGGTATTGCCGTATACTCCGAAAATGAGGCTTTTGCCCGAGGCGACCCGGTCGCCTTCTTTATTTGTCTTTTTAAAATCGAGGCGGTACTGCAGGCCGGCGCTCCAGACGAGGCCGCTATAGCTCACCTCGTCGAGGAACTCGGTCGCCCAGGCGCGGCTGAGGCTGTCGAATTCGACCCGCGTATTGGAGCTGATCTTTCCGAAGAGGTAACCCAGGCGGACGCCGCCGGACAGCTCTTTGTAGCGCATGGCGGTCGACCAGTTGACCTCGTACAGCCCGCCCTGGCCTTTGAAGCGGTTGGTGTTGGTGCCGGTTTCGCCGTCTTCGTTCACCAGGGTCGATTCGATATTGTAGCCGACCAGGGTTTTCGGTTGCAGGGCGAACATCATGCCCAGGCCCACGGGGGCAGTGCGTCGGTCGAGGACTTTGTTGATCGGGTTGATCAGCGGAAAGCCCAGGGCCAGGTAATTCAGGTTGCCGGTCCAGACGCCGGTAGACTGTCCGTCTTCTTCCAGCGCTGCGTAGCGGCTGTAGAGCCCGACTTCGAAAGCGGTGGCCTGCAGGCGGGCCAGCGAGGCCGGGTTGAGGGTATTGAGGTGGAACGGATCACTGAAAGCGGCGCCGATGCCCGCCATGCCGGCCTGCGCCGCAAAGTACTGATCGAGCGCATCTCCCAATCCCAATCGCGAGTAAGGCGAATTGGTTTTCGGTAGTATTTCCGCGTCCTGCGCCCATACCGAAGATAAACCGACCAGCAACAGGGCCACCACAATACTACTTCGCAAGCTCCACATTATAGTTCAGAATTTTATTCAGCCCGAAAAGGACCAAATCGGAATTTACAAATATCTTGCTTTTCAGTTTTTTTCCAAAAAAATCGGCGTCGCCGCCAGTTAACACAACGCGCAAGTCCGGAAATTGCTGCCGGCAATGCGCAATGAAAGCCCCGGCTTCCCATCCCGCGCCTTCCTGTGCGCCGTTGCGCATGGCCGCCTCCGTCGATTTGCCCAGCCAGCCGGAGGTCGGGCCGGGCTCCAGCAGCGGCAGGTTGGCCGTGAAAGCGTGCATGGCCCGCAGCCGCATGGCCACGCCCGGTGCGATGTTCCCGCCCAGGTAGGCGCCGTCTTTGCGCAACAGGTCGTAGGTGATGCAGGTGCCGGCGTCGATGACCAGGCAATGCTCGCCCGGAAACAGCGCGTAAGCGCCGGCGACCGCCGCCAGCCGGTCGCGCCCCAGCGTCCCGGGCGTTTCGTATTGGTTGTCAATGGGCAGAGGTGTGCTAGCGTCGAGTTCTGTCACCCGGTACGCACGGCGCAGCCGCGACACCATTTCGGCATCCAACGGATTAGCTACATTGGATAAGATGATGTTTTCAATCCGGTGGTTGGTTGCCAGGGTCAACAATTCTTCGATCGCGAGTGTGGGTAGGGTGCTGCGATAGATGAGTTCATCTTGCTTAAAAACGCCCAACTTGATGCGCGTATTGCCGATGTCAACTGCCAGGTTCAATCGCCGGTGGTTTATTTATTTAGATGCAAAGGAAAGGGCTTGGTTTCTTATCCTTTTGTTAAGATGTTGTTAATCAATGCTTAAAGTGGCGCGTACCGGTCATCGCCATCGCCATGCCGTGGGCGTCGCAGAAGTCGATGCTGTCCTGGTCCTTGATAGAGCCTCCCGGCTGGATCACGGCGGTGACGCCGGCTTCGTGGGCGATCTCCACGCTGTCGGCGAAGGGGAAGAACGCATCGGAAGCCATTACGGCGCCGGCCGGATCGAAGCCGAAGTGGCGGGCCTTGGCGATGGCCTGCCGCAGGGCGTCCACCCGCGAGGTCTGCCCGCAGCCCATGCCGATGAGTTGCCGGTTCTTGGCCAGCACGATGGTGTTCGACTTGAGGTGTTTGACGCATTTGTTGGCGAAGAGCAGGTCGGCTATTTCCGCTTCCGTCGGCGCGCGCTTCGTGGCCGTTTTCAGGTCTTCCCCGGTTTCGGTCTTCAGGTCGGCGTCCTGTTCGATCACCCCGTTCAGAAGGCTTTTGAACAGGCGGATGTGCATATAATAGTCCCGTATCCGCAGCAGGATGCGCTTTTTCTTTTTGGCGAGGAGCTCCAGCGCGTCTGCTTCGAAGTCGGGTGCGATGAGCACTTCGTAGAATATCTGGTCGATCGCCTCGGCCGTAGTCCGGTCTACCGGAACATTGCAGATGAGGATACCGCCGAAGGCCGAAACCGGATCGCCGGCGAGGGCGTCGGCCCAGGCTTCCGGCAGGGTCGGCCGTACGGCCACGCCGCAGGCATTGGTGTGCTTGAGGATGGCGACGGCCGGGTCACCCGAGCGAAACTCATTCATTATGCCCACCGCTGCGTCGATATCGACGAGGTTGTTGTAGGACAATTCCTTGCCGCCCAGTTTTTCGAACATCTGGTCGAGGTCGCCGAAAAAGACGCCCCGCTGGTGGGGGTTCTCCCCGTAGCGCAATTCCTGGTGGTGGAGGATGCTGTATTTGAAGACGCGTTCTTCGGCGCCGCGGTCGAAGAACTGGAAAATGGCGGTATCGTAGTGCGAGGAGACCATGAAGGCCTGGCGGGCCAGCTTTTTCCGGTCCGTCAGGTTGGTGACGCCGTCCTTCCTGCGCAGCAGGTCCAGCAGATCGCCGTATTGTTGCTGCGACGGGATCACCACGACGTCCCGGTAGTTTTTGGCCGCTGCGCGGATGAGGGCGATGCCGCCGATATCGATCTTTTCGATGATGGCGCGCTCCTCGTCCGTTTCGGCGAGGGTGGCCTCAAAAGGGTAGAGGTCGACGATCACCAGGTCGATCTCCGGGATCTCGTACCGGCCCAGCTGTTGCTGGTGAGCCGCTTCGCGACGGGCGAGTATCCCACCGAAAACTTTGGGGTGGAGCGTCTTTACGCGTCCGTCGAGGATGGAAGGGTAGGAGGTGAGGCTTTCGACGGAAGTCACCTCCAGCCCGAGGCTCTCGATGTGGGCCTGCGTGCCGCCGGTGGAGTAGAGCCGGACCCCCAGGCGGTCCAGTTCGCGCAGGATAGGTTCCAGTCCTGCTTTGTGGTAGACGGAGATCAGGGCCGATTTGATTTTCTTTTCATGCATGCGCCGAGAAATTATAAGATGTGCAAAAGTAAGGAAAGTGGCGGTATTTCAATAACAAAGCGGTAATGCGTACAGGGCAATCGCATTTAAAAGGTGCTACCTCTCCATTGCCATAAAATTTACATGGAACGGAAGGAAAAATCCTCGTTCTTCCTTTAGCATCGAGGTAAAAACGAGGATTTTTCCTATTTTTTCGAGAGCCAAAAATTAAATGCGATTGCTCGGTAATGCGCAGAAAAGGCCTACGCCTAGTGGCGTGGCGCAGTATACATACAGCAGCGGATTAGAGGAAGGAGCTGCTACCGAAGCTCGTCAGACTCTTGCCTCCTTGCCATTATTTTCGTTATCCCTTATCAGCCGTGCTTCCGGCACTTCCACCCGCGTACGAGGCAGGTATTGCGGATAGTTTTGCTGGACGAAGGTAATCAGCTGTTCGCGTACGTGGCAGCGCAGGTCCCATACTTCGCTGGCGTTGCGGCCGCTGACGAGGGCGCGCAGTTCCAGGGTGTCGGCTTTGGCGTCGGTGACGACGATCTGGTTGACGCGGCGGTCCCATAGGGGATGGTTTTCCAGTACTTCGGTCAGTTTCTCCCGCAGGGCGGCGATGGGCAGGCCGTAATCGGTGTACAGGTATACCGTGCCGAGCAGCTCGGCGCTCTGGCGCGTCCAGTTCTGGAAGGGTTTTTCGATGAAGTAGGTGATAGGGAGTACGATGCGTCGCTGGTCCCATACGCGGACCACCACGTAGGTGAGGGTGATCTCTTCGACGCGTCCGAAGTCGCCTTCCACGATCACCACGTCGTCCATGCGGATAGGTTGGGTAAAGGCGATCTGAAAGCCGGCCAGCAGGTTGGCGATGGATTTCTGGGCTGCAAAACCGACAATGATACCGGCCACGCCGGCGGAGGTGAGCAGGCCGGCGCCGAGTTCGCGCACGCCGTCAAACTGGAGGAGGATAAAAGCGATGGCGAGAAAAATGACGAGGATGGCCGTCACCCGTTTAATGTACTGCAGCTGCGTCAGCACCTTGCGCTCGGCGAGGTTGTTGTCGCCGTCGGATTGAAAGCGTTCGCGCACCATATCGCCGACCACATCCGTGAACTGTACGATCAGCCAGGCGCCGAAGAGATAGAGGAGCATCTCGAGCAGGGTCGCCAGGAAAGCCAGTTCTTCCGGCACCTCCATCCAGCTGAAAGAAATGATACAAATGAGCACCGGCAGGAAAAACATCGCCGGCCGGCGCAAATTGCGGTCCAGCGACTCCGGCAGCAGGTCCTCGCTCTTGCGCCCGTACCAGGTGAGCAGGCGAAACAACAGGCGAGTCAGAATGACGCCGACCAAAAAGGTGGCGGCCAGGATACCCAGAAATTTCAGATAGGGTAGATAGGGTTCGAAGTTTTCCATAGGTGGAGGTTTTGGTTTTTAGCTGATCTTCTGATAAACTGCCGGGTCGATGAATAGCGTCCGGTCCAGATCCCGTAAGTTATTAGACAGGTTCATTAATAGAAAGCCCGGCCCGGGAAGATGTTCACTCGTCGGAGCCGGCCTTTTTGGCCGCTGCCGGCGGCGTTTCGCGCACTTTCAGGTCGAGGATGTTGCCCATGTGGTAGCAGGTGCGGCAGCGGGGCTCGTAGAGGTTCTTTTCCCCCAAAAGCACGGTGTCCGATTCGGTGACCAGCCGGTAGGAGTGGGTGGCGAGGTTGCCGCAATGCGAACAAATGGCGTGTACTTTAGTAATATACTCGGCGACGGCCAGCAGATGGGGCATGGGCCCGAAAGGCTTGCCCCGGAAATCCATATCGAGGCCGGCGACGATGATCCGGATGCCGCGCAGGGCAAGCTGCTGGCAAACCTCGGGCAGCGCCTCGTCGAAAAACTGGGCTTCGTCGATGCCTACTACGTTGACGCCTTCCGTCAGCTTGTGCAGGGCGTTGGAGTGATGAATCGGCGTAGACAGGAGGCTGTTGGCGTCGTGGGAAACCAGCTTTTTGTCGTCGTAGCGCGTATCCAGGGCAGGTTTGAATATTTCTACCCGCTGGTTGGCGAATTTGGCGCGCTTCAGGCGACGGATCAGCTCTTCCGTTTTACCCGAAAACATCGACCCGCAGATCACTTCGATCCAGCCACTGCGTTGTCCTTTAAAATGCGGTTCTAAAAACATGGTCTTCGGTTTATCCGGAAAAATCTGTAAAAGTAAAAATAGAACTTAAGCAGGATTCATCCAACTCCTTATATTTGCAGTATTCGGCGGCCTCTTTGTAATTAGCTGAATGTCAATTATTTTAAAAAAGCGGTAGAGGTTGCGCCGCATTGCTGATTACCAACAGCGCCAAAAACACGACAACCCGATGGATCAAAAGCAAGTGGACGTCCTTTTGGAAAAGATCAATTCGCTCAACAAAAATATACGGATGGGCGACGGACAGGTCTCGGCCATCGAACGCGACCTGATGCTCAACTACATCCGGCAGCTTTACGAGCAGTTCCTGTCCGATGGTGTGGAAAATACGCCGCAGCCCGCGCCGCCGGCCCGCCTGCGCAAGGCGCCCCCGAAAAAGCCGCGCATCATCGAGATCCCGGATTCGCTGAAGGAGCTTCCCAACGAGCCGGTCCGGTCGCCACAACCGGCGCCGCGACCCGAGCCGGAGCCCACGCGAAAGCAGACACCGCCGCCACCGCCCCGGTCGAACCCGTCTCCCGCTACGGGCGAGTTCGAGCAGCTCTTCGAGGTGAAACAAGCGCGCGAGTTGTCCGAAAAGCTGAGCGAACGACCGATCAACGACCTAACCAAAGCCTTCGCCATCAACGACCGGCTGCTCTATACCAACGAACTCTTCACGAAAGATCAGAACGAATTCAACGAGACGCTGAAGCTGCTCAACAAATTCGAAAGCCTGGAGGAAGCCAAAAGCCTCTTGATCACGCTGGCCGACCAGCACGACTGGCTGGACGAGGAGAAACTGGAAACGGCGCGGTCGTTCATCAAAACGGTGCGCCGCCGTTATTCCGGCTGAGCAAATGGGCAAGAAAATACTGCCGTATCGCTCGCAGGGAGCGGAGGATGCCGCTACCCTCACGGCAATGCGTTTGTCTGTCTGTCCGTATTGAGGTCCGCCCCTCACCGCCGGCAAAAGTTCTTCATCAAGTTCACTAACCACTCGCTATAAACAACAAAATCAAAGCGTCTATGAAAAAAATAGCCGTCTTCACTTCCGGGGGCGACGCTCCGGGAATGAATGCCTGTATCCGCGCCGTCGTCCGCACGGCCCTCAACGAGGGTATCGAGGTGGTCGGTATCCGCCGGGGTTACCAGGGGATGATCGACGGAGACTTCTGGGAGATGACCCCCCACTCGGTGAGCGGCATCATCCAGCTGGGCGGCACCATCCTGCGATCAGCTCGCTGTGAAGATTTCCGAACGACCGCAGGCCGCAGCCGCGCGTATCAGCAACTGCGTCAGGCCGGCATCGAAGGCGTCGTGGCCATCGGCGGCGACGGCACCTTTTCCGGTGCGCAGGTGTTTATGTCCGAGTTTCCCGATATCGCTATTGTCGGCTGCCCCGGCACGATCGACAACGATCTCTACGGCACCGATTTTACGATCGGCTACGACACCGCCATCAACACCGCAATGAACGCCATCGACAATATCAAAGATACCGCCAACGCCCACGACCGTCTCTTTTTCGTGGAAGTGATGGGCCGCGACGCCGGCTTCATCGCGCTGTCTTCGGGCATCGCCACCGGCGCCGAAGCCGTCCTTATTCCGGAGAGCCGCACCGACATCGAAGGCCTGATCCGCACCCTGGAACAAGGAATGAAGAAAAAGAAAAACTCCAGCATCGTGGTCGTAGCCGAAGGAGATGACGCCGGCGGCGCCTTCGAGATCGTCGATAAGATCAAAGACCGGGTCAACTTCTACGAGATCAAGGTGTCGATTCTCGGCCACGTCCAGCGGGGCGGCCGGCCGACCTGCATGGATCGCGTGCGCGCCAGCCGGATGGGACTGGAAGCGGTAAAGGCGCTGCTCACCGGCCGCCGCGCCGTGATGATCGGCCAGGTGCACCAGGAGATCGTCTATACGCCTTTCGATCAAGCCACAAAACACCACGAAGAACTCAACCCGATCCTGATTGATATGGTTAATATATTATCATAGTTCGGTAATATGGGCTGCTGCCTGCCGGCAGTAGCCCGTAGCTTTTGTTTATGACGCAATCCAAGCCCAACTCTTTTCTGCAAGCGCTGCGCCTACCCATTTACTTCACGGTCCTGCTGTGGGGCCTGCACCTGGTGAAGGTGTTGCTGGGGATGGAGGCGCTGGACTATCTCGGCATTTTCCCGCGGCGGATCGAAGGGCTGAAGGGGATCGTCTTCACTCCTTTGCTGCATTCCGACTGGGGTCATCTGCTCTCCAATACGCCGCCACTGCTGGTGCTGAGCGTTATGATCCTTTTCTTTTACCGCAAGGTCGCCATCCCGGCTTTTGTGATGATCTACCTGCTCACCGGGCTGGCGGTGTGGCTGTTCGGTCGTCCCGTTTTTCACATCGGCGCCAGCGGTGTGGTGTACGGATTGGTGGCCTTTGTTTTCTGGACCGGCATCTTCCGGCGCAACCTCAAGTCTATCGTCCTGTCGCTGATCGTCGTTTTCTACTACGGCTCCATGTTTGCCGGTATCCTGCCGGGGCAGCAGGGCATTTCCTGGGAAAGCCACCTGCTGGGCGGGCTGGTCGGCATCTTCGTATCTTTCTGGTACAAAGACCATATCGAGCCCGACGAAGAGCGCCGGCGTCCTTCCTGGGAAGTAGAAACGCCCGAGGAGCCCGGCTATTTCCTCGACCGCGATACTTTCGACAAAACTAAAGAAGAAAGGCGTCGCGATCGCGATGACGATCATTCCGGCTGGTTCTCATCGCGGACGTGGTGATCAAAACACAATAACCCGGGCTAACCCTGTCTTTTCTGTATGCATTCTCACAACCGAGCGCAACCCGATACTTTTTACAGCCGAATTTTCGCTCGCGCCTACGACGCGGTCACCGGCGCTTTTGAAGACCGGTTGCTGACCCAAAAGCGGCGGGAGTTGCTGGCAGGCGTCCGCGGCGCCGTCCTGGAAGTAGGGGCGGGCGCCGGCGCCAACTTCGCCCTTTATCCGCCCGAAGCCCGGGTGTTGGCCATCGAGCCTTCCGCGGCCATGCTGGCCCACGCGCGCCAACGCAGCCGGGAGCCCGGGCTGCGGGCCCAACTGCAGCTCCTCCACGCCGGCATCGGTGATGAGGAGGTGGCGCAATGCGTGCCGGAGGGCGGCTTCGAGGCGGTGGTCTTCACCCTGGTGCTTTGCACCATCCCCGACCCGGAAGCGGCCCTCGATCGGGTACGTCCCTGGCTGGCGCCCGGCGGACGCCTGTACGTGCTGGAGCATATCCTCGCCGAGCAACCGGCGCCCCGATTGTTGCAAAAGGTCGTCAACCCGGCCTGGAAAGCCCTGGGCGAAGGATGCCACCTGACCCGGCAAACCGATGCTTTGCTAAAGGAAAAGGGATTTGTGGCGGAGTGGGAAGAGTACTTTTCAAAGGCGCTGCCTTTTTACCGGGCAGTAATGCGGGTTAATACATCCAAACTATAAAGAGGTACGGAATATACGCTGTATTCTTGCCATCTTTTCTGTTCCGTACCTCGGCACGGCTGCTAATATCCTGCGCCTCCGGCGCTGCGCATTAACCCGGATTATTCTATTGCCGGCCGCCATTCTGCCCCGCTCACGCACCGTATCTGGGGATTGAATAATCCGGATTAAGAAATGCTTACTGCCAAACCGGGAGTCGCCGGTACAAACAAAAGAAGCACTGCACCATTTCCCACTTCTTCAGTTCTAAGAGCTTGTTTGGAGGTAGTGCTTTTGAAGCGAAAAACTCAGATTTTGGGTTCTCCCGAAGGGATTTTTCCGGCTCATAGCAGCGCTACGGGTCGGAAAAATGCCACAGGGAGGTTCCCAAAGCTGGGTTTTGCAGCCAAAATGACTACCTCCAAACAAGCTCTAAAACAAAAGCCTCATACCAACCCCGCATAGCTGCGCACAAAACCATCCACTCCTCTTTCCTGCAGCCGGCGTTTCAGCTGGTCGGCCTGAAACCGGTCTTTTTTGACGCCGACCATCAGCCGGAAAGCGGTCTTTCCGGATAGTTCGCTGATGTTGACGACCACCTGTTCACCGAACTGCCGTTGGTATTTGTCGGTTTCTTCCAGGATATTCCCGTAGTCGTAGAAGACGCCGACTTGCACTCCCCAACCGTCGCCGGCTTGCCGTTCCACACTAAAGCGGTAGAGGCCTTTTCCGGAGACGACGTCCGGGCTCACCGGCGGTTTTTCTTCCGGGCGGGTATCCGGCGGGGTCTCCGGTCGCGGTTCGGGCCGTGGTTCGGGCCGTGGTTCCGGCCTTGGGGTCGGATCGGGGCGAACGTCCACCGGCGGTCGGGACCGGTCGGCCCGCCGCAGCGCTTCGGCGACGGCCCGGTCGGCGTTGACCCGTCCGTAGCCGTACTTCATGGAGTGTCCGCGGCTGTCGTATTCCCATTGGTTGCCGATCTTATCCGCCGTGCTGCGCAGGATCTCTTTGACTTCGCGGGCGGTAAGGTCGGGGTTGGCCGAGAGGATCAGCGCGCAGATGCCGGCCACGAGGGGCGTAGCCGCCGAGGTGCCCCCGAAGTGTTTGTAGCGGTCGCCGCGCGGTTTGCCGTCGCGCCAGTAGCGGTATTGGCCGGTTTCCCATTGGAGGCCCTCGTCCCACCAGGCGCGCGCCGCGATGATGGGCCAGTCGCCGTTGGAAGGCGCGCAGATGTCGATCTCGCGGCCGCGGTTCGAATAATTGGCGTGGGCGTCTTTACTGGTGCTGGCGGCGACGGCGATGACGTCGGGGTGCGCGGCGTAGAAGTTGATGACATCCTTATCGTCGTTCCCGACGGCGAAGAGGATAACACAGCCCTTGCCGTTGCGCCCTTTGCGCGCCGCGTTGGCGAGCGCTTCTTCTTTCAGCGGGCCCAGGGTGTAGGCCGGATCGGTGGTGCCCCAGCTGCAGCTGATGATGTCGGCGCCGTTGCGCACGCAATAGTTGAACATATCCTCGGTTTCCCGGATCGAGAAAGAAGTGCCGTGCACCGGCATGAAACGGGCGTTGGGCGCAGAGCCCACGATGCCCGAGCCGTTGGAGGCGGCCAGGGCGACGCTGGCGCAGGGGGTGCCGTGGGTGTACATCTTCTGCCCCTGCGGGATGTTATTGTTGCGATCCCAAACGTTATACGGCCGGGTAATTTTGCCTTTCAGGTCGGGATGAGAGAGGTCGAAGCCGTTGTCGATCACCGCGATCGTGATGTTGCCCGCGCCGGTATGGCCGAGCCGGCGCCAGGCATCGGTAATTTTGGCGTCGGCGCCCCGCTTGAGGGCGTAGTTGGCGTCAACTACCCGCCCGCCGTTCTCGAAATACCATTGGTGGGGAAACAAATTATCGCGCGGCGCCACGAATGTGTACTCGTCCAGGATGGTATCGATATCCGGTTCGGCGTGGCGCACCAGCGACAGCTGCTGCAATGCGGCGGCCACTTTGAGCGGATTGGGCGACTGGGGGGTTACTTTGGCCACCACCTGGGTTTCGTTGCGCCGCTCGGCGACTTCCAGTTTGTATTCGTCGAAAACGATCTGCTGTTCTTCTTCCGCGACGCCGTCTTCGAAGATGATGAAGAGCTCCCCGGTAGCGATCATCGGTTTGTCGCTGCCTTCGGGGAAGTACACGTGGGTGCCCACTTCCACTTCCTCGCGATCGCGCACCTCGTCGAGCTTTTGGTCGATATCGTCTCCTTCGAGCGCGACCACTTCGAAGCCGCCCAGGTTTTTGATCAGTTCTTGGCGAACGTATTCGCGTTCGCCTTTTTCCTTGGTTTTGAGGCCGACCAGTTTGCTGCTTTTGCGCAGCACCAGGTCGCTCTTTCCACTTTTAACGACTAGCTTGCTCATTGGTTGGGAATTAGAATAGCCCGTAAAATAAAAAAGGCCTGCCAAAAAGCAGACCTTTTTTATTCTTTTAGCGGAAAAAACTTAGAGCTTGTTTGGAGGTAGTGCTTTTGAAGCGAAAAACTCAGATTTT
>CAYQQU010000092.1:0-18835 GCA_964419545.1 uncultured Saprospiraceae bacterium
CACAGGGAGGTTCCAAAAGCTGGGTTTTGCAGCCAAAATGACTACCTCCAAACATACTCTTACGGCGGCGATAATGGAAGTATTGAAGTAGATGTAGACAGTGATTTTGCGCTTTTTAGCTTCAATGGCGGAAGTTTGGTAGAAAGCGATATCACATCAGCTTTGTCCCTTTACTGATCAGTAAAGGCCGGTCCAGGCGGCGATCCGGAAAGGCGGGATAGCGAAAGTGGCCGTAGTAGATCAGGACGGCGATGCCTACGCCCAGCCAAGCCCCCAGGTATACGTCTTTAAAAAAATGCTGCACCAGGTAGATCCGGGACAATCCCGCGGCCAGCGCCATCGCGAAGAAAAGCAGGCCCGCTCCTTTTTTTCGGGGCAACGAAAAAGCCAGGAACCCGAACAAAGCAAAAGCGGCCATGGTGTGCCCGGAAGGGAAACTGGTGTTGCCTTTATGCACTTTCACCCCTTCCACCGGCTGCAGGCGGCCGAGCTGCCCCTGAGCTTCCAGGTAGGGATAAGGCCGCGGATGAGCAAAAAAGGATTTGCCGCCGAAGCTCACCAGGGTGACGATGATCGCCAGCAGGGGCACAAAAAGGGCGCTGCGCAGGCGCACGAACAAAAGCCCCGCGAAAGCCAGGATGAAAGCCGCCGCTTCCCCCAGCCGGGTGGCCAGACGAAAAAACCAATCTCCCGCCAAAGAACGCCGATCGCTGAAAAAGAGCACCAGGTCGCCCGTCTCAGTGAGCAGGAGCCAGGGAATACCCGCCAGGAAGAACGCTGCGCACGCACCGAGAAAGACCCGGTTTTCCCATAAAAATCGTCTAGGCGGGGGCGGCGTCATTTTTGTCTTTGCGCTTGAATAACTTCGAGAAAAAGGAGAAAAAGCGGTCGGAGTCGATCACCTTGGAGTCGTTCATGGCGCGGTAGGTAAGCACCAGCCCCAGCGGGAAGAGCACCAGGCAGGGCAGCCAGGCAGCCAGCTGGGCCGGCACCACAAAAGTCTCGGCAATCTTCCGGCAAAAGATCGTCAGAATGATGAAGAGCATAAAAAAGATGATGGACACCAGGATGGGATAGCCGAAGCCGCCCTTGCGGACAATGGCCCCCATGGGCGCTCCGATGAAGAGGAAGATGAAACAGACCACCGCCATGCTGTATTTGGTGTGCATCTCGTAAATGAACTTCACCTCGTTCTCCTTCATGCGGTCCAGTGAGCGGTAGGCGGAGCTCGACTGGCTTTCGATGCTGCGCACCAGGGTTTTGGCTTTGCTGAGCAAACGCCCCTGCTCTCCGATCGAGAAGGTGTGCAAGTAGGTCTCGTATTCCGGCAATTCTTTATTGATGACCTGTTCCAGGGGTCGACCGCGCGAGCGACTGGCGCGGCGGGCCCGGATAGCCGCTTCGGCGCGCCTGACTTTTTCGCTGGTAGCGGCCGTCGATCCTTTGGCGAGTACCGTTTTCACTACCTCTTCCGGCATTTCCCCGTCGGTCGTCGCGGTATCGGAGGTAGCGGAAAGGCTGTCCTGCTCGATGATCGCTGCCAGGGAATCGGCTTTTGCCTTTTCCGCTTCCAGGTTCAGCAGGGTGCTGTCGATGGGGATGTAAAAAAAGTATTCGCTGATGTTGTTAACGAAATTTTTCTCGCGGGTCAGTATCCGGAAAGACATCGAGTCGATCGCTTCTTTGAGCTGGTCGATGCTCATCATGTGCCGGTTCGACCGGAAGAGGTCTTCATTGGTGCGGCGCAGTTCAAACTCGCTGAGGTCGAACACCTTGGTCCACTCTTCGAATGAAACGCGCACGAAAGGAAAGTCCTGCTTCTCCCCGCTGCGGGTGGGGCGCGTCTCGATGTACTGGTGGCCGTTGCGCAGTTTCATGACGAAGTAATCGCCGTCCTTCATGGTGAACATCTCGCCCGTTTCGGCTGTGATCTGGGACATGCGGCCGCGCGCCGCTTCTTCATGGTCGTAAATCAGGACGTTGCGGATGGTGCGGTCGTCCGGCGCCTTGTCGCCAATGTGGATGGCGTATCCCTGAAAATCGTCGTTGAAAATCCCCTCATCGAGCCGCAGCGCGGGTTTTTGCCGCTGGATGTCGTACATGCGCGAACCGAACTTGAGGTTGGCGATGGGGATCAGGTTGTTGGAGGTAAAATAAGAAAAGGCGACCGCCCCGAGGGCGTAGAACATCAGCGGCTGCATGACGCGCAGCAGGGGCACCCCGGCCGACTTGAAGCTGGAGAGTTCGTAGTACTCGGCGAGGTTGCCCAGCACCATCACCGAAGAGATCAGGATCGCCAGCGGCAGGGCCAGCGGAATGAGCGACACGCACTTGTATGCCAGCAGCTCGATCACCAGGAACATGCCCAGCCCTTTCCCCGCAATATCGTCGATGTACAGCCAGAGCGTCTGCATGACCAGTACGAAAATGGCGATCATGAAGGTGACGATAAAAGGCGGGATAAAGCTCGTAAGCAGTAATTGATCGATCTTCTTCATTTGCTAGGTTGCCCGTTCAAGGTGGCAAAGATAGAGGGATTTCGGCACTTGGTATAAATAAATGCCGGCCTTCACCTTTCTTTAGCACTTTACCATAAAATTTCGCAATCGCTCAAAAAGTTGCCCCCCGGGCTGTAACATTTGATTTTTTGCTTCGTCTTCCCGCTGAATGACGTTATGAACCTGAAAGATTTCAAAAAGGAGGTGCTGCCGATCAAGGATAAGCTGTTTCGCTTCGCGCTCAGCCTGACCGCTGACCGCGCCGAAGCGGAAGACATCGTCCAGGAGGTGCTGATCAAAACCTGGCGCCAACGCAGCGAACTGGGCGCCATCCGCAACCTGGAAGCCTGGTGCATACGCCTGACGCGCAACCTGACGATCGACAAACTGCGCTCCAAACACCGGCACAACCAGCCGATCGACCAGGCCTTTGGGCTGACCGACGGCCAGGCGACGCCCCATGAGCAGGCCGAATCGCACGACCTGCTGCAACAGGTAAACCGCATCATGCGCACCCTGCCCGAAAAACAGCAGCTGGTCATGCACCTGCGGGACATCGAAGGGCTCACCTACCAGGAAATCGGAGAAGCGCTGCAGCTGCCGGTCAGTCAGGTCAAGGTCAACCTACACCGGGCCAGGGCTAAGGTCCGGCAAGCACTGTTGAAATTAGAAGCTAATGGAAAGCCGAAACATCAATGAATTGATCGAAAAGTATTTCGCGGGAACCAGCACGCCGGAAGAAGAACGCACCCTGCGCCGCTTTTTCCGATCCGGGGAGATACCGGAAGCACTGCAGCCCTACCGGGCTTGGTTTGCCGCTCAGGAACAATGGCGGGAAGCCCGGCTCGACGCCGATTTCGACCGGCGCCTGTTGTCGCATTTGGAACAAAAGCCACAACCGGCTGCCCGGGTGCGCCGCCTCTATCCCGTGATCGCCCGGGTAGCAGCCGCCATCGCGCTTGTCGGCGGATTGTGGTGGGTTTTCCAACCCGCACCTCATCCGCCGGCCCGGGAAACGGCCATCGACTGGTCGCAGTACGAAGCCAAGACCCCGGAAGAAGCCTTCCTGCTTACGCATAGCGCCCTGGCCCGCCTGTCGAAAGAGATGAAACGCGGAGCGGAAAAAGCCGCTAAGGAGATTGATGAAATTTCCAGGATTGGACGTTAACCCGGATTAAGCATGTTTGGAGCTTGCTTCTATTGCAAATCAACAGCTTAGGAACCTGTCGTCAAGATAAAATGCTCATTTACCCCGGTAAACGCACATTTTATCTTTTAGTTAACCTGTTGATTTTCATAACGAACCCGCTCCAAACATGCTCTAACCCGACCGACTTTTAATAATAAACTTTTTTTAACATGAAAATCAGCAGACTGTTATTCGCCGTGCTCCTCACCGTGAGCACCGGCCTGGGCGCCTTTGCCCAGTCGCAAATCAACGCCATCGACAAGTATTTCAAACAGTACGTCGATGATGAGAACTTTACCGTCGTGTACATCAGCCCGAAATTATTCGAGATGTTCCGGGAAGTAGACACTGCCAAATTACAACTGGATGACGAAGAAGCAGAGGCGATCATCGAGATGGCCCAGGAACTGCAAGGGTTGCGCATCCTGCAAACGGAGGTCAACGGCCGGAAATACTACGACGAAGCCCGCGCCAGGATCAACACCTCGGAATACGAGACCCTGCTGACGGTGCGCAGCAAAGAGGAAAACGACGTGGAGGTGCTGGCGCTTACCGAAGGAACCACCATCCAGGAGTTGCTCGTGCTTTCCGGAGGCGAGGATGAGTTCGTACTCATCAGCTTCGTCGGCAATATTACTATGGAAAGAGCGACGAAGCTGGCCCGCAGCTTTGAATAGCGTATCGGGAACCGCCATTTTTTGACTAATTCCACCAAACAATCTACGATCATGAAAACCTACCTCGTATTAGCGCTCGGCCTGATCTTCAGTGTTTCCCTGGCGGCCCAGCGCCCCGTAAAATCATTTTACCAGGACCACAAGCGCCTGGAAGGCGTACGCAATTACAAAGTACCGGGCTGGCTCGTATGGCTGGGCTGCACCGTGGCGCGCCCCTTCGCCGGCGAGCCCGAAACAAAAGTGGGCCTGAAATGGGGCCGCAAAGTAAAGAAGATGCGCCTGCTCATCGCCGAAGACGACAACCCGCTGCCGCCCGGCGCCGTGGAAGATTTTGTGCAAAATGCCCGGACGCACCGCTTCGCCGACCTTTTCTACGTTCGCGAGGGCGATACCCACATCAATGTGATGGCGCTGGACAACCAAAAGGGAAAGATCAAGGAACTCGTCATCCTGGTGGACGAGCCGGGATCACTGGTCTTTATCGGTTTGAAAACCAAGATCCGCTATCGCGACATCCCCCGCCTCATCGACGAATTGATCCGCGCCGGGGAAGATGAAGGTGAAATAGATATCCAGGAGCCGGAACCGGCCGAACCGCCGGTAGCGGAAGCGGCGCCTGTGGTGAATTAACCCGGATCATTCATGGCTCCCCCGTCAGGAGAAGCCATGAATGATCGGCGATTCTCGGTTTGGCAGTAAGCATTTCTTAATTCGCAGCGCCGCAAGCGCAAGATATTGGTAGATGGTTTCGAACGAGTGGTGTGTAACACAAGTTCCTCGCAAAAAATTTCTGCTGTAATTCACAATCCATTATGAAAGGAATATTGCTCATTGTTAGCCTGATGGCCTTACCGGTGATTGCCTGTACCCAGGCCCAGTCGATACAACGGTTTTACGATAAATACAAAGCGCTGGAGAACGTCTCGGAAGTCAAGCTACAAGGCTGGCTGCTCGAGGTGGCTGCTTCTTTTACCGATGAGGCGACAGCCGAAAGCCTACTGCGTAAGATCAGCCAATTGCGCATTCTGGTGATGGAAGACGGGAACCTCATTACGGAAAAGGAACACCGCCGGTTACTGCGCGACGTGAAAAAAGAGCGGTTCGAAGCGATCATGGAGATCAGGGAAGGCGGGGAACACATCGAGTTTTTGCTACGCGAGGATAAAAATACCATCACGGACGTTTTAATCCTGGTATCCGGCGACGATGAATTTGTCCTGCTCAGCCTGGAGGGCGCCCTGCGATTCGAAGACCTGAATGACCTGCAGATCGACATCAACGGGGCAGAACATTTCCGGAAAATCCCGGAGACGAAGCGCGAGATACCGCGGGCTTGATCGATAACCGGAGCCTGACAGAACGGAACGCGAAACGGAGAGGCCAGAACCTCACCATTTCGACGAACTGATCAACGTCCCTTTGACGTTCAGCTTACCCTCCTCTTCGTAATAGCGCCACCAGGGCTCTTCCTGCAGCCACCACTGGGCGGCCTTTTCTTCTTCCAGGTCCAGGCGCAGGAGGTTCATCTGCACGTTTTCGAGTACGTCGGTCCGTGCTTCGAGGGGTGCGGCGCGCAGCCGTTCGGCGGGATGGCGGATCTCGAAGGCGTCTTTGCTTACCGGCAGGTAGCGCAGGGCGTCTTCGTTGCGAAACGTCTTTTTACCGGTGGTGTAGACGATCTCGGTGAGTTGTCCGTCCCGGTTGTAGGCCAGCGCCAACTCCCATTTGCCCGCTTCTTTCGGCCGGTCGAGGTCGTTGACGCGGACGGTGTAGATCGCTTCGTCAGAAATATTATCCACCGTGAACTTCCAGCGGCCGGCGCTGACCCACTGCGTATCTTTGGTCATCACCCAGCTGGGGCGCTGGGAGAATTCTACGGTCCACCAGTCGTCCGGCTGCCAGGTGTCGACGGCCGAGAGGTCCTGCCCGGTCAGCGGCCAGGTCAGGATGCAAAAGGCGCATAACGCTATTATTTGCTTTCTCATGATGCTTGAATTTACTTGACGATCTCATCGACGATCGCGCAGTCGATGGGGCAACCGGAGGCCTTCAGGGCGTAGCCCGGATGCCAGAGGAAATCGGGATGGTCGTTGATGCTGCCGCCCTCCCAGGCCCCGGAAGTCGGATTGTTGATATCGCCTTTTACCCAGTAGGTGTAGGTCTTGGTACGCTCCACCCGGCCGGTGAAATTGGGATCGCAGGGGCCGTAATCCAGGTAATTAACGACCGTGGTGACGTGTTTCTTATCGGGCTCCGCGCTATCCACCATGAAGGAGCTCTGGTAATCATAAATGACGTAGTTCCAGACCGGCGCCTCGCGGTTGGCGTCCATAGCGATGGGTTCAGCTTCTTTTTTGGGCCCGCCCAGCCAGTCGACCAGCGTCTTATGGAAAAGGTGAGGAGAAGGGTCGTCGATATCATCGCCGGGATTGCCATTGTAGCGACTTCCGACGAACATATCCGAAGTGATGGTGTAATTGCAGGCGGTCAGCAGGGCTTTTTGATCCAGTATGGAAAAGCGGACCCCCAGTTTTCTCTTTTGCGAAAGGGGTTCTTTTTCCAGAATGGAAGCCGCGACCAATGCGTGACAATGCCCCCACCAGCCGGGGACATCGCCGTCGTGGTATTTCTTTTCCCAGCTTTTCCAACCCGGGCTCACGCCCGTTTTGGCGGTCACGTAATTGTCGTACTTTTCGGCCGGACCGTCGTCGGCGTACATGCGGCAGGTTTCGCTCATGTGGTAGGGCCACCAATAGCCCGACCACGATTTGCAGGCCGGGAAGGCCATGACGGCGCCCACTACCAGCAGCAAGTGAATGGCGGTTTTCATATTCTGTGTTTTTTGGCAGCGATTCTCGGTTTGGCAGTAAGCATTTCTTAATTCGCAGCGCCGCAGGCGCGAGATATTGGTAAATGTTTTCGAAAGATGGGCATCCGTGCCGGAAGTACGGAATATACTTTCTTGTACGACCTGCCGGACCGATTATTAATGATCGGAAAACCGGGAAAAACCGGCAATGACCTTTATCACCCTGGCGGGATAAATCTCAAATCAACACCAACCGCGCAACCGGAAAGCAAATTCCTGCCAACCACACCCCCACTTGCTTTTTTCATTCCCGGTGACATAATTCATTGCCCGTTCATTCCCACGATCGTACTTTATACAGCGCCTTCCTTTTGGCCAATCATAAACCAAAACCATATACCATGTCGAATACCATTCGCCGCGTAGAATACTATCACGCCACCGTCCGCGACCAACCGGGAGAAGCTTACCAGATGCTGCAACAGATCGCCGAACTCGGCATCAATTTACTGGCCTTCACCGCGGTGCCCGTCGGTCCCGACCGCACGCAACTGACGATCTTCCCCGAGGACGCCCGCAATCTGATCAAACTGGCGGAACAGTCCGGCCTCCAACTGGAGGGCCCGCACCACGCCATCCTCGTACAGGGAGCCGACGAGCTGGGCTCACTGGCCGAGGTGCACAAAAAAATATACCAGGCCGGCGTCAACGTGTACGCCTCCAGCGGCGTATCGGCCGGAGAGGACGCCTACGGCTACCTGCTTTACCTCCGCCCGGAAGCTTTTGAACGGGCCGCGGAGGCGCTGGGCATTTGAAAGGAAGAATTTGGGAGTTTAACAGCGCTCGCTAAAAACAAATAGCTCCTTGATTAAAAATTTGTTTTATATCTTAATTTTAATAAAACTATCAGCGATTCTCGGCTTGGTAGTAAGCATTTCTTAGTTCGCCGCGCCGGAGGTACGGAATATTCGCTGCATGCCGACCATCTTTCCTATTCCGTACCTCCAGCCAGGACAATGACTGGAATGGCCTCACTAGCATTCCTTGCCATGCCACGCAGGAGACAAAAAAGATCATTTGCTCCGGGGATAATTGCCCCCTGAAAAAAAGCCGATTACCCCGTTGGTTTTTCCCCTCCCCCTCCGCTGCCATCCACTTTTTTTTTACCTTTAATCCTCCACTCCTGATTTCACCTTCAATCATTGCGCCGCAGCCAGGATGATACCTCATCCGTGGCCCAGGCGTTGCAAAATCAATCCATCGCAATATGCACCGAATCATCCTCCTAGCATTTCTCCTGAGCGCTGCTTTTGCCGTCGCCCAGGACACCCAGCCGCCCGCCACCCGGGCCGAAGCGCGCAGCGAGCGCCATCAGGCTTTTCTGAAAAGCCAGTCCGCGCCCGAGCGGAATATCCTCGCCGGCCTGACCTTCCGCAATATCGGCCCTACCGTAATGAGCGGCCGCGTGTCGGATATCGCCGTCCATCCCGACGATCCCACCGTCTTCTACGTGGCCTACGCCTCCGGCGGGCTCTGGAAAACGGAAAATAACGGCGCCTCTTTTCGCCCCCTTTTCGACGACGAAATGGTGATGACCATCGGCGATATTGCCGTCGACTGGGAAAATGAGGTCATCTGGGTCGGCACCGGCGAGGTCAACTCCAGCCGTTCCTCCTACGCCGGCACGGGCGTCTACGTCAGCAAGGACGAAGGCGCCTCCTGGCAGTGGGCGGGCCTGCCCGAAAGCCACCACATCGGCCGTATCCTCATCGATCCGACCGACCCGCAAACGGTTTACGCAGCCGTTTTGGGCCACCTGTATTCGCCCAATCCCGAACGCGGCGTCTACAAAACCACCGACGGCGGCCAAAACTGGGAACGCGTACTCTACGTCAACGACAATGCCGGAGCGGCCGACCTGGTTTTCCACCCCGACAATCCCCAGGTGCTCTACGCCGCCACCTGGGAACGCACCCGCCGCGCCTGGAATTTCGTGGAGTCGGGCGAAGGCTCCGCCATCCACCGCAGCGAGGACGGGGGCAAGACCTGGACCAACCTCACGGCCGGCTTCCCCAATGACGAGGGCGCCGGGCGCATCGGGCTCGCCATCACTAAAGACGGTGACCAAACCGTCCTCTACGCTTCTATCGACAACTACAACCGCCGGCCCAAAGAGGAAGCCGAGGCAGACCAGCTCACCAAGGACGCCCTGCGGAGTATGGATAAAGCCGGCTTCCTGAACCTGGAAAAGTACCTCGTCAAAGACTACCTGCGCCGCAACGGCTTTCCCGAAAAATACGACTACGACAAGGTGCGCAACATGATCGAAGCAGAACAGATACAACCAGCCGACCTCGCCGCATACACCGAAGACGCCAACGCCCTGCTGTTCGACACGCCGGTGATCGGCCTGGAACTGTACCGCTCGGAGGACGAAGGCCGGAGCTGGACCAAAACGCATGACGACTATATCGATCGCGTCTATAACTCCTACGGGTACTATTTCGGACAGGTGCGCGTGTCGCCGCACGATCCCAACCGGGTCTATCTCCTGGGCGTCCCCATCATCCGCTCCGACGACGGCGGAAAATCCTTCTTCGGCATTAACGACGCACACGTACACGGCGACCACCACGCCCTGTGGTCCAATCCCGACCGCGAAGGGCACCTCATCCTCGGCAATGACGGCGGCCTCAACATCAGCTACGACGACGGCGAAACCTGGATCAAATGCAATACGCCGGCCGTCGGCCAGTTTTACGCCATCAACGTCGATATGGCGAAACCGTACCGCGTCTACGGCGGCCTGCAGGATAACGGCGTCTGGATGGGGCCCAGCAATTACGAATTCAGCTACGACTGGTACGCCAGCGGCCACTACCCCTACCGGTCGATCATGGGCGGCGACGGCATGCAGGTGGAGATCGACACCCGCGATAATACCACCGTCTACACCGGCTTCCAGTTCGGCAACTATTACCGCATCAATACGCAGACGGAAAAGCGGCAGTACATCACGCCGCGCCACGACCTGGGCGAGCGCCCTCTGCGTTGGAACTGGCAGTCGCCCATCCACCTTTCGCGCCACAATCAGGACATCCTGTACATGGGCTCCCATAAACTGCACCGCTCACTGAACCAGGGGGACGACTGGGCCACCCTCTCGGAAGACCTCACCAAAGGCGGCCGCAAAGGCGATGTGCCCTACGGTACGCTCACCACTATCCACGAGTCGCCCCTGCAGTTCGGCATGATCTACACGGGCTCCGACGACGGCAAGGTGCACCTCACGCGCGACGGCGGCTTCAGCTGGACCGACATCAGCAGCGGCCTGCCCGCGGATATGTGGGTCAGCCGCGTGCAGGCGTCCGCCCACGAAAAAGGTCGCGTCTACGTTTCGCTCAACGGCTATCGCTGGGACGATTTTTCGCCCTATCTCTACGTCTCCGAAAACTTTGGAGAAAACTGGCGGGCCATCGGCCGGGACCTGCCCCCGGAACCCATCAACGTAGTGCGGGAAGACCCGGAAAATCCCGAACTGTTGTACGTCGGTACCGATCGGAGCGTCTATATCTCCCTTGATCGCGGCCAGTCGTTTCTGCCGGCCGGCAACAGCCTGCCCGCGGTACCGGTGCACGACCTGGTGGTGCACGCCCGCGATAAAGACCTGGTAGTGGGCACGCACGGCCGCTCCATCTACGTGGCCGATATCGAGCAGCTGCAGCAGTTCGACGAAGCGCTACTCGCCGAGACCCTGCACCTTTTCGATATCGATCCGGTACGCCACAGCTCCCGCTGGGGCGCCGACTCCTGGTGGCGCTCCACGGAACCGGAACCGGCCCGCATTCCCGTCTATGCCGCTCAGGCCGGCAAAGCACAGGTGGCGGTCAAAACGAGCGACGGGTTGCAACTGCACGGATTTACCGTCGATTGCCGACCGGGCCTCAACTACCTGGAATACGACCTGACCCTCACCGAGAAAGCGGCCGGCGCCTACGAAAAAGCGCTCAACAAAGAACGCAAAGAGGACGAACGACCGGTAAAAGTAGAACCGGCCGATAACGGAAAGCGATACCTCCAACCGGGAGATTACACCGTGGAAGTATCCTTGAACGGAACAAAAGAAGAAACGGAGCTGAAGGTGAAATGATGGAAGCGGCCCCTGAACCTCAACCTCCCCCCTACCGCACCAGCGTCACCTCGCCGTGGCGCACTTCTTCGGCGCCGTCGAGAAAGGTGAGGCGGACCCTCCAGACGTAAACGGCGGGCAACGCTATTTTGCCCCGGTGCTCGCCGTCCCAGGCGCAGGCCGGATCGTTGGGCGGGCAGTCGTAGGCTTCAAAGACCACTTCTCCCCAGCGGTTGTACACCTGAAATTCGGCGATGCGCCGGACGCCGAAGCCAGTAGCCGGGAGGAAGAGGTCGTTGACCCCGTCGTTGTTCGGGCTGAAGCCGGTAGGCACAAAGACGCGCTGGTTGCAGGAAAAGGCCAGGTTGGCCAGGTTGTCTTCGTAAACCGTTTCTTCGATGTCGGTAAACGGGAAATGGATCAGCTCGCGCCAGGGCGGAAAGACCAGCGGATCGATGTTCAGCACAACGAAAAAGGTCTCGCCGATGTCGCTGGGAAAAGCCAGGCTTTGTTCAAAACAACTATCGGTCGCCAACGGCCGCCCGATGACGCCCGAGCCAAGGACGGAAGCAGCGAAGAGCCGCGGATCGGGTTGATACAGCACCCAGGGCGTATGGGCCGGCAGGTCGCCTTTCCCTTCGTTGCAAATGCGGAAATTGAGGATCAGCCGGTCATCGTCGCAGGTGGCGCTGATGCGCTGTACGCGGGCGTTGGGTAGTAAAATACAATCCGGATCATCGGCATCGGTAAACCCGTCGCAATCGTCGTCCAGGCCGTTGTCGCAGAGCTCCAGGTATTCCGGCGGCTCGCAGGGCCATTCCTGCGCCATAGCCGCCGGGGTTCCCCTCCACTCATGCGGCGCGGGCAGCAAACTGCCGGCGGCGGCCGGCAGCGTGAATCCGGCAGCGGCCGGCAGCGACACCGGCCGGTCTTCTACCTGTACGGGCGACCATTCGAGGCAATTTTCCGGCCCCGCCGACGGATCGTAGGCCGCCAGGGCGATGTCGGCATCGCCGTCCGGCCCCGCATGCGCGCCGGTACAGTAAAGCTGATCCTGCCAGTATACAGCGGTCTGCGCCCCGGCCGCACCGGTTGAAAAAGG
The DNA here is from genome assembly GCA_964419545.1 of uncultured Saprospiraceae bacterium. GTDB lineage: Bacteria > Bacteroidota > Bacteroidia > Chitinophagales > Saprospiraceae > CAYQQU01. The sequence continues at coordinate 12,405 of CAYQQU010000092.1, forward strand.
AAGGCTTACCGCCGTGACAGCTTCGCCGGATTCCACGGTTTGCATCAGCAAAAAGCCGTTATCCGGGATAGCAGCCGTCACCAGGTATCCGGTCGACAGCGGAAAGAGACCGAGCCCGTGCAGTTCGGGTAGGGATGGAAAAGCATAGCGCTGCATCCAGACGGCGGCGCCGTACGCATCGACCTTGCTGAGGAAAAGTTCGCGCCGGTCGGCCCCACCTTCCGGCCCCTTGCCGTCGCCGAGCAGGAGCGTGGCCTCCCCGGCCGGGAGCAGCGCGCGCCCGGCCAGATCGGTCTCAGCCCCGGCTTCGCCGAAAAAGTGACGGGACCAGAGGGCGTTGCCCAGTTCATCGAATCGCGAAAAAGCCATGCGGCGATTGCCGTCCGGCAAGGTCAAGGTTCCCAGGCCGTAAATGGCTTCGTGGTGAACGCTGAGCTGCGCAATGATTTCCGGTTCCGTTTGGAGGAAACGCCGCATCAGCTGCTCGGATACCGCGCCGCTTTCGGGTTGCAGGCGCAGGAGCGCCAGATCGTCGCCTTCCGTTCCGGCGAGGACGTACTCGTCGCTTTGCGGCGCCGGCCCGGCTACGTGCAGCGCGCCCCGCTGCCCGGATACGCGGCGCGCCCACTGCAACATACGGCCGTTCGGGTCAAAGCGGAACAGGAACCCCTCAGCCGGTTGTTCACCGGGGGCCAGACCGCAACCGACGACGGCGCCGTCCAGTAGTTTGAGTTCCGTGATCCGTTCCGCGCCGTCCAGAAAATCAAATTCGCGCGACCAGAGCGATGCGCCGGTCGGGTCGACGATCATCAGCAGGGAGCGGTCCTCGAGATAAGCGGCCAGCAATAGTTCTTCACTGGAAAGCGGCAATAAGGCGAGGCCCTCCTCCTGAATAGCGGGCCTTCCCCAGGTGGTAAGGAAAGCGCCGGGCCGGCAATCTTCGGGCTGGGCGTTGACAGGCGCCGGCGTCAATAGCGGTAACAGCAGGAACGCAGTAAGAAATCTCATAGCTTGGGCTTGGCTAGTCCTTCGGGGTGGGATACGCATACAACCGTGTCCCTAAACATAGTCAAAATGACCAGGATTTGCCAGCCTGCGCCTTATATTCTTCGCGGCCGAAGCCGTTTCTACACCAAAGCTTTATTTTTCGCGCGCTTGCGTTCGTGCTCCTTCAGCAGGATTTTGCGCAGGCGCAGCGAAGTAGGCGTCACTTCTACGTATTCGTCTTCCTGGATGTACTCCAGTGCTTCTTCGAGGGTGAACCGGCGGGGCGGTGTCAACTTCAGTTTATCGTCCGAGCCGGCGGCCCGTACGTTGGTCAGCTTCTTGCTCTTGGTGAGGTTGACCACCATATCGCCCGGTCGGCTGTTTTCGCCCACTACCTGCCCTTCGTAGACCTCTTCGTTGGGGCCGATAAAGAACTTGCCCCGCTCCTGCAGGTTGTTGATGCTGTAAGGGATAGCCGTTCCCGTTTCCATGGCGATCATCGAACCGTTGATGCGACCCGGGATCTCGCCTTTGTGCGGCTGGAATTCGGTAAAGCGGTGCGTCATGATGGCTTCGCCTTGCGTGGCGGTGAGCATCTGGCTGCGCAGGCCGATCAGTCCGCGGGACGGAACTTCGAAGTTGAGCACCACGCGGTCGCCTTTGGACTGCATAGAATGCATCACCCCTTTGCGCCGGGTAACCATATCGATGGCGGTGCCGGAATGCACTTCCGGCAGGTCGATGGTCAGCTCTTCGACCGGCTCGTTCTGTACGCCGTCGATGCGTTTGATGATGACCTGCGGCTGCCCGATCTGCAGTTCGTATCCTTCGCGGCGCATGGTCTCGATGAGGACGGCGAGGTGCAGCACGCCGCGGCCGTAGACCTTGAATATTTCCGGCGACTCCGTTTCTTCCACCCGCAGCGCCAGGTTCTTTTCCAGTTCTTTATCGAGGCGGTCTTTGACGTGGCGCGAGGTCACGAACTTGCCCTCCTTCCCGAAGAAAGGCGAGTTGTTGATGGTGAATACCATGCTGAGCGTCGGTTCATCGATAGCGATGGCCGGCAGCCCTTCCGGCTGTTCGGGGTCGGCGATGGTGTCGCCGATCTCAAAGCCTTCCACGCCCACGATCGCACAGATCTCCCCGGCGTGCACCGCTTCGGCTTTCACCCGGTCGAAGCCTTCGAAGACGAAAAGGCCGCGCAGCTTGCTCTTTTCGACGGCGCCGTCTTTTTTCACCAAAGACACCATCTGTCCGTCGCGCAGGATGCCCCGCTGCAGGCGCCCCACGGCGATGCGGCCGATGTAATTGGAATATTCCAGCGAGGTGATGAGCAGCTGGGGCGTTCCTTCGTCGGTAGTGTCGGGCGGCGGAATGAATTCGACGATGGCGTCGAGCAATGGCGTAATGTCCGGCCCCGGCTGGCGCCAGTCGTGGCTCATCCAGCCCAGCTTAGCGGAGCCGTAAAGTGTAGGAAAATCCAGTTGTTCCTCCGTAGCGTCGAGCGTAAACATCAGGTCGAAGACGGCCTCGTGCACTTCGTCGGGCGTACAGTTTTCTTTATCCACTTTATTGACCACCACGATAGGTTTGAGGCCCAGTTCGATAGCTTTTTGCAACACGAAGCGCGTCTGCGGCATCGGGCCTTCGAAAGCGTCGACGAGCAGGAGCACGCCGTCGGCCATGTTGAGCACGCGTTCGACCTCCCCGCCGAAGTCACTGTGACCAGGGGTGTCGATGATGTTGATCTTGACGTCTTTGTAAATGATGGAAACGTTTTTGGAAAGAATGGTGATGCCCCGTTCTCTTTCCAGGTCGTTATTATCCATGATCAGATCGCCGGGTGTCTCGTGCTCCTGAAACAGGCGGCCGGCGAGCAGCATTTTGTCAACCAGGGTGGTTTTGCCGTGGTCAACGTGCGCAATGATTGCGACGTTGCGTAATTCTTTCATTCAATTTTGAATTTAAGCCGCAAAAATAGGCCCTTTTCCCACAGCCTACCAGCCCGGGACGGTTAAATAATGGCAAAGTTTTGGATCGTCAATACTCGGTGAAGCGGAATGAAAAGCGCACGGCCGTAGCGAAATAGGGTTTGATGACCCGCAGTTCTTTGTCGCACAGGTCGTTGATCAGGTCGTGGCTGTCATCCTTTTCGGGCAACATCCGGTTTTGGATAGCGCCCTTGTTCATGATGTTATTGAAAGTCGCCCACTCTTCCAGCAGGGTTTCGGTGTGGAAAGCGATATGGTTGACGGTGACGGGCAGGTCTTTGCGCTGAAAAATCCGGGTTAAAGATGTAAGGTAATAAAATATCAAATATCTGTTAACACAAAAAGCCTCTGGCCCAGGGCAATCGCATTTAAAAGATGCTTCCGCTCCATTGCCATTAAACTCATCTGGAAAGGAAGGAAAAATCCTCGTTCTTCCTTTAGGATCGAAGTAAAAACGAGGGTTTTTCCTACTTTTTCAAAACCAGAAATTAAATGCGATTGCCCTGCCTGTAACAGGTTAGCCCGGATCAGTCATGGGTTCTCATGATGAAAAACCCATGACTGATCCGGACTAAGGAAGGGTATGCCCCCTTGAGAATGAAGCCCTCCGATCACTAATTACCGGCGACCCGGCCCCGGGGCGACGGCCGCCTGCACGCCGTTGCCCGCCTGGTATTTTAAGGCGTAGACCGAGCGGTAGGTTTCGGGATGCTGGAAATACCTGTCCAGCGCCCGGCGCGTGTCGGCGTCTACGAGGCTGAGCAGGGGCTGGGGCGCCTGGAATAAAAAAGACAGCGACCGCACGATCTTCGCGTCCCAGTCGCGGTAGTAAGTCTCGAAGTCGCCGGGCCGCACCACGCGGCGGCAGCCGGCCTGCCCGCAGATCAGTTCAAAATCGCGCTCCAGGTTGAAGATGCCGTATTCGTCGGTGATCTGTTCGCCCGGCTCGATGTCCCGGATGGCGATCTCAAAGCCGTAGCCGGTGCTCATGGTATTGCAGTTGCAGCAGTGGTTGACGTACTTGGCGAAATCCCAGCTGATGATGCGATAGCCGCGTTGGTCGATGTAAGAGTATTTCTCGATGGCTTCCTGCATCTCGGGGGAATGCAGCAGGTAATCGGTCGGCGACACCTCCAGTTCGAGGCTGTCTTTGACGTAGGTGATGCTTCCTTCGGGAATGCGGGCGGTAGCGAACACCCCGTACCCCACCTCCGGACCGATGAATCGCAATTCGGTTTGTGGATGGATCATGCTTGCTTCTTAGATTTTTGAAAAAATGGCTGATAACAGCCTGTACGTTCTTTCAAAGAATCTTTCGCTTGTAATTGGTTGAATGAGTAATCGCCCGGGGGAGAGAACAGGTGGGCGATCGTTGAAAATACAGCCTTTTCCGCTTACCACTCGTCACTCGCCGCAGGCTTTTTCAAAAAGCGAAGCCTCGAGCTTTTCGGAGGCTTTCAACGGGACAATGTAAATCAAAAAACGGAAAGGAATTCAAATTTTCGACGAAAGGAATCACTGCTTTTTCACAAACACCCATTCCCCCTGCTGATAGTCGCCGCGGTAAGCGCTCACCGCATACCAGCCCGCCGGCCAGTCTTTGGTGCTCACGCGCCATTCCTCCGTATCGACGCGATCTTCCTGCGCCATTACCTGCCCGGCGCTATTCGTGATCAGGACGCGTTCGAGGGGACCGCCTTCACTGCGAAGGCGCAGGACGTCTTCCGTGGTAAAGACGTTGAAGCTCTTCGGCCAGCGCGTAACCGGCGTCGTAGTGCCGGTCACTGCTTCGTGCAACCAGTAAACGATCGTATCGGCGACGACCGGCGCCAGGTCCGGCTCAGCAGCCGGGGTAAGGAAGTGATTGATGCCGGGCAGGCGGTACACCTCGGCCCCGGGCGCCTCGGCTTCCAGGCGATCCGTCTCGACGGAAGGTACGTTGAAGTCATCCCCCAGCCCCACAAAAAGCGTCGGCAGGTCGGCGGCGCGGTAATTGGCGCTCACCGAGTCGGCCACCGCGAAATATTCCGCCCACACTGCTGCGGGCACGCCGAAGAGCGGAGGCGTATCGTCATCGTACGCTCCGCTGCGCACCTGTGCGCCATAGGCCAGTATCTGGTTGGCCTGCAGGGTGGCCGTGGACAGGTCGCCGCCGCAGGTCTCGGCGATGGCGAGCAGCTGGGAGGCGAGCAGCGAATCGATGGGCCGGCGCGGACCGGCTACCGAAACGAGCGCCCGGATACCCGTTTGTGTGCGGGCAATGTAGGGAAGGAGCATCCCCCCTTCGCTATGCCCCAGCAGCACCATGCGGGAAGTATCGATATCGGTCCGGGTGCGCAGATAGTCGAGCGCGCTGCGCACCGGCAGCCATAGTTTTTCGAAGGTGACGGCGCCTAGCTCCGCCGGATCGGAATAGGTATATTCCACCTTGTCGTAACGCAATACGGCGTATCCGGCCGCCGTCAGCGCATCGCCGAGTTGGCGGTAGGGGCGCAGGGTGTCGCCCAGGAGGTCGGGGTACAGGCACTGGATATTCGCGCCGACCATGGGAATCGTCCCGTCGCGGTCGTTGGCGCCGGAACCGGGGTTGATCACGATCACCGGGTGGGGGCCCGGCTCACCGGGAAAGCTGATGACCCCTTCGAGGGTGAGGCCGGCGTGTTCAAACGTAATGTCTTCGTATTGCTGCGGCTTCGCGACGGTGCAGAAAAAAAAGAAGCAAAAGACGAAGAAGATGCGCATCGCTTGAAAATTTCAGGAAAGCTAAAAATAATCGGGCAGGGGTGCAAGTCAAAAAACTTAGCGGCTTCCAGTTGCCACTGAAAACCGCCAAACGAAATTTTTGGATATGTTGGGAAAGCTCTTAACGTATCTTGAAGCCTTGTACGTACTGCCGTTCGGTCTGCGAATTGCGGACCAGGTCGAGGTTCAGGGTGCAGTTTTCGTATTGGATAGCGTAAGTCTCCTGGACGTTCGCCGCGTTGAGCTGGTCGTCCTGTACGCGGGCGAGGCCCAGAAAATTACCAACTTCCTGAAAGCCGGACATCAGTTCCTGGGCCAGTCCGATGGCGTTGTTTGGTTGGTCGGAATTCAGCAGGCCGACCGTGAGCGCTAGTTTAATTTTTCGGATGTTCATTTTGGATATGTTTTTCGTAAGATCATGGGTTTCCAGTTGTTCCTGTGTTTCGAAGTCTAAACTTTGAAAATGGCCGCGATGTTGCGGTTTCAGGGATTAAAGTAATGTTAAATTGAGCATGAAAAGCCGAAATCCGACATTTCGCACTTTTGACCCGTTTTTCTGTCCACTATTGTCGTTTTTCAGGATAATGTAAACAACAAAAAAAGTGAACGGGAACACTGTGGTTCCGTTCACTTTTTTGCCAAGGGAAGCTCGACAACCTAAGAGCTTGTTTGGAGGTAGTCATTTTGGCTGCAAAACCCAGCTTTTGGAAC
>CAYQQU010000093.1:0-18658 GCA_964419545.1 uncultured Saprospiraceae bacterium
TTGGGGGCGCCCCCACTGCCGGCGATGTTTTCCCCTCGGTACAGGTACTTCTCGGAAACCGGCTTGATGAGCAGGTTGCAGACGAAGCCCACCAGCAGCAGGGTCGCCATGATGTACATTGTGACGGAGTAGGCCTGGGCCGGCGGCACTTGCATCGTCTCGATCTGATAGGCTCGGATATAATTTATCAATACCGGGCCGAAAATCGCGGCGAGCGACCAGGCGAGCAGCAAACGCCCGTGGATGGCGCCTACCTGCATGGTGCCGAACATATCGCGCAAATAAGCCGGTATCGTTGCGAATCCACCGCCGTACATACTTATGATCACCCCGAAGCAAAGCACAAAAAAGACGATACTGCCCGCCGCGCCGAGCGACGGAACCGCAAAGTACAGCACCGCTCCGAGTAAGAAGAAGACGTTATACGTGTTTTTTCGCCCGATCAGGTCGGACAAGGAGGACCAGAAGAAACGCCCCGCCATGTTGAATATACTCAGCAGGCCGACAAAGCCGCCGGCCGCCGCCGCGCCAACGGCCAATTTTTCTCCTACCGACTCAGGTGAAAACATCTCCTGGATCATCACGGAAGCCTGGCCCAGGACCCCGATACCTGCGGTCACATTGAGCATGAGCACCCCGAAGAGCAAGTAAAACTGCGGAGTGCGGATCGCCGTGTCCGCGTCAACGTGCCCTTTGGCCACCATGTGCCGTTTGCTGGGCGGCGGCGGCGTCCAGCCCTCCGGTTGCCAACCCGCAGGAGGTATCCGGACCGTGAATACGCCGAACATCATAAAAAGCAAATACAATGCGCCCATCACCAGGAAGGTCTCGCCCACGCCGGTAGAAGCAGCCGATCGGAAAAAATCCATTAGCGATACCGAGAGGGGCGAGGCGATCATAGCGCCGCCGCCAAACCCCATGATGGCCATCCCGGTGGCCATGCCCGGGCGGTCCGGGAACCATTTGATCAGCGTAGATACCGGAGAGATATATCCCAGCCCCAGCCCGATGCCGCCGACCAGGCCGTGGCCCAGATAGACCAAAACGATCTGATGAAAGTGAATGCCCAGCGCTGCAATAAAAAAGCCGCCGGAGAAACAAAGGGCGGCGGCAAACATCGCTTTGCGCGGACCGACGCGTTCCAGCCATTTGCCGAAAAGCGCCGCCGAGGCGCCCAGAGTGAATAGCGCAATGGAAAAGATCCAGCCGAGCGTAGTCAGTTCCCAGTCGCCGGCTACCGGTTCGGTAATGCCGAGCACACGCGTCATCGGCCGGTTGAAAACGCTGTAGGCGTAGATTTGCCCGATACAGAGGTGAATGGCCAACGCTGCCGGCGGCACCAGCCAGCGGTTGTAACCGGGTTTCGCCACGGAGTGGGCCCGGTCTAAAAAAGAAAATAACGCCATGTTTTTTGTTCGCTTATGTTAACCGCAACAATCTACGGGGCCGGGAGGCGAAATCAAAATTATTTTTGAAAAACCTCTTTGTGTACCCACAGCCGACTTTCCGCTTCGGAATGACAAAAATCATTGCCCCGCCTCTGTTTTTTACAAGAACTTATTTCCTGATAATCCTTGCTGTAAGCCGATCCTAAAAGTACCGCCATCCCGGGTTGCCCGTTCATTCCATAACCAAAACGAAAAGGATCACCTATGGAAACCCATCCGCAAGACACCAAAAAAGTATTCTGGGAATTAGGCACCTGTTCCCGTACGTTCTGTTATCTGCTGGACCGCGAATTCGGCAACGAAAAAGCTGCCGAAGAACAGGCGCTCGACCCGATGGCCGGCGGCATCCTGCGCCGGGGCCACCAGTGCGGCATGCTCTGGGGCGCCGCCATGGCGGCGGGCGCGGAAGCTTACCGGCGTTGTGACGATCAGGATGAAGCCATCGCCCTGGCGGTAAAGGCTACGCAGTACATCATGGATTCTTTCCAGGAAAGAACCGATAGCGCCAACTGCCGCGACATTACGGGCACCAACTTTTTCAATCCCTTCCAGATGCTGCGCTATATGCTTTTCCGGGCCCGCGGTTGTTTTGACCTGGCGGAAAAATGGGCGCCGGAAGCGATCGCAGCGGCGCGGGAAGGCCTGGCCGAAGCGCCGGAAGACATCCCGCGCCCTTGTCTCAACTGCGCCGTAGAGGTAGCCGGGAAGATGGGCGCCGGCGAAGAAGAACAGGTAATGGTGGCCGGCTTCGCCGGTGGTATGGGACTGAGCGGCAATGCCTGCGGTGCGCTCGGGGCCGCCATCTGGATGAATTCGCTGGCCTGGAGCCGCGAGCATCCGAAAAAATCTCCCTACGCCAACCCCAAAGCGAAAAATACGATGAAAGTGTTTCAGCAGACGACCGATTCCGAGATGCTGTGCCGCCAAATAACGGGCCGGGACTTTGCGAGCAGCGAAGAACATTCAGCCTTCATCGAACAGGGCGGCTGCGCAGACCTGATCGGAGCGCTTGCGGCTTCATAGGCGGCTTCACACCGTCAGTCCCGATCGCTTGGCGATCTGGGTAAGGAGCAGCGAAGCGAAGGAGAAAACGACTACCCACCCCAGTTCCGCCCAGGTCAGCGGTACGAGGGAAAGGACGTCCGCCAGCAGCAGGTATCCGAGCCAGGTGAGGAGGATGCAAAGCACGATCGCGCCCCAGACCCAAAGGTTTCGGGTCACTTCGTTGATGAAGAAAGAAACCTTCCGCCCCGGCAGGTTAAAGACGTTGAGCAGTTGTCCCAACACCAGGGTGTAGAAAGCCAGGTTGTTTACCTTCTGCGGTCCGATCGCCAGATAAAAATGGGCGAAGACAGTGATGCCGAGTACGGCGGCGGTGATGCTGAGGCCGTAAACGACGGTAGTAACCCACAACTTGCCCGGCATGATGGGCTCGTCGGTGGGTCGCGGCGGGCGATCCATGATGGTTTCTTCTCCTTCCCCCATGCCCAGCGCCAGGGCCGGGAAGACGTCCGTGACCAGGTTGAGGTACAGGATCTGCAACGGCAGCAGCGGTATCGGCAGGCTGGTGACGGAGGCCGCCGCTACGGAGATGATCTCCGCCAGGTTGCTCGACAGTAGGTAGACGACGAAGTTGCGGATGTTCTCGAAGATGATGCGCCCCTGCCGGATAGAAAGCTCGATGGAAGTGAACTGGTCGTCGCGCAGGATGACGTCGGCGACCTCCTTGGCGGCTTCGGTGCCGCGCACCCCCATGGCGATGCCGATATCCGCTTTTTTCAGGGCGGGCGCGTCATTGACGCCGTCGCCGGTCATCCCGACCACGTACCCGTGCTCCTGATAGACCGTTACGAGATCGAGCTTCTGCGACGGGGACACCCGCGCGAAAATATTGGCGTTGAGCAATTTTTGCTCCGTTTCGCTGTCCGACTTGACAAAGGACGCCAATTGGCGTCCTGTGATCACTTCCCCGCTGACGGCTTCGTTTTCGGTCAGTCCCACCGCTTCGGCGATATTGCGTGCCGTTTCGGGATGGTCGCCAGTGATCATCACCACGCGGATGCCCGCGTCGTGGCAGGTCCGGATGGCCGCTTTGACATCATTGCGCGGCGGGTCGATGAAGCCGGCGAGGCCCAGGAAGGTGAGCTCCTCCAGCAGGTGTTCTTTTTCCGGCGGCTGATCGACGTGGCGGTAGGCGAAGGCCAGGGTGCGCAGGCCCCTGGCCGCCAGCTCGTTTCCCCGGTCGAACCAGGCTTGCTTGTCTTCCAGCGGTTTTACTTCCCCGTTCACGAAAGTCGTCGTACAAACTTCGATCAGGCTCTCCAGGGCGCCTTTGGCGTTGATGCGGTAATGGTCTTCGAACTGGTCGACCGTGGCCATCATCTTGGTTTCTGAATCGAAAGGCAGCTCGGCTTCTTCTTTTTGCTCCTTGCGAATTTTGCGGACGTCGTACCCGGCGGCCTCCGCCAGATCGATCAGCGCCACTTCCACCGGATCGCCCTTGCGGTCCTCCTTCCCGGCGGATACCTTCACGTTGTTGCAGAGCACGCCGATCTCGATCAGGGTGTTGAAAGCGGCTTTTTCCCGGTAAGCCTGGTATTGCCGGGTATCGCCATCGTCGGGCAAGTCGAATTGATCATCTTCGAACACCAGGGTACGGACGCTCATCTCGTTCTCGGTGAGGGTGCCCGTCTTGTCGGTGCAGACGATATTCATCGAGCCCAGTGTTTCTACGGCCCGCAGTTTTTTGATGATCACCCGGTCTTTGGCCAGGCGCAGCATGCCGCGGGCCAGCGCGATCGTCGCTACAATGGGTAGGCCTTCCGGTATGGCGGCGATGGCCAGGGCGATCGCCGTTTCCACCATCGCCCGGAGATCCCGGCCTTGTAAGTAGCCCGATACCGCGATCAGCACGGCCAGCACAATGGTGAGCTGGATCAGGCGCCCGCTCAGTACGTTGAGTTTTTTCTCGATGGGGGTGGCCTGCTTTTCCGCTTCCTGGGTCAGCTGTTGGATCCGGCCCAATTCGGTAGCCTGACCGGTAGCGGTGACCAGCACGCGGGCCGTTCCGCGCGTCACCAGGGTGCCTTTGAATACCATATTCACGCGTCCTGCCAGCTGAGTGTCTTCGGGCAACGGGTCGGTGTCTTTGGCCACCTGTTCGCTTTCGCCGGTCAGGGCGGCTTCCTTGACCGCGAGGTTTTCATGCTCGATAACGCGCCCGTCAGCGGTAACCACGTCGCCGGTTTTCAGCAGCAACAGATCGCCCGGCACCAGTTCGCCGGCCTCGACGGTCTTCTCTTCGCCGTCACGGATGACGACGCCGTGCGTCTCGGCCATCTTTCTGAGGGCCTGCATGGAGCGCTGCGCCTGCCACTCCATAAAAAAGCCGATGAAGGCCGTGATCAGAATAACAATAGCGACGGCCACTGCTTCGATCACTTCGCCGAAAGCAAACCCCAGGCCTGCCGCCACGATCAGCACATAGATAACCGGATCGAGAAATTGCTGAAAGAAGATGCGCCAGACCGGCTTTTGATCGGCTTTTTCGAGACGGTTCTCGCCATACTGTTCCCGCAATTTCAAAACCGCCTCGGGGCTCAGCCCTCGTTTCGTATCCACGGCCAGGTCGGATACCAGGGACTCCGTCGATTGGGAAAATACTTTCCGGGGAAGCTGTTCTATCATCGTGGATGGATTTCTGGCTGGGGTTCGTCTAAAAAATTCAGGTCGCGAGGATCGTTTTTGCATTTTCCTTTCCCCGACCCTGAAAGAAGTAAAGCCTAAAAATGACCCGGTTCAGGATGAGGAGAAAAACGAGGAATTTCTGCCTGTCAAGTTGTAGAAAATTGCGATCTTTTCAATCTATTTCACCGATAATATTTCGACAATAATACCCTAACTCGCAATGGGTGCTAAAAAAAACAGACAATGAGTAAAGCTTTGAAATGGATTCTCGGCAGCGTAGTGGTTCTCGTCCTGCTCCTGAGATTTGTCGCTTACCCCATCCTCAAATCGCAAACTAAAAAACACAGCCCGGAGGACACCGTAGAGCTGGTGCAGGGCGACCTGAAGGTCTCCGTCTTCTACAATCAACCCTCGAAGAAGGGACGGGATATTTTCGGCGGCCTGGTGCCCTACGGCGAGGTATGGCGCACCGGCGCCAATGAAGCCACCACCTTTACTACTAACCAGGACCTCAGCCTAGCCGGCAAAACGCTGCCCGCCGGGGAATATACGCTTTGGACGATACCCGAGCAAGACCAATGGACCGTCATCTTCAACGGCAAGCAATACGGCTGGGGCGTCGGCTTCGACGGGAAAGCCAGCCGCGACCCGGAGGCCGACGTGCTGCAGGTACAGGTGCCGGTGGAGCAGCTCAGCGAAGTAGTAGAACGGTTTACCATTACTCTCGAAGAATCGCCGCAAACGGCCCTGACGATGGCCTGGGACCAGACCCGGATTGTCGTGCCTGTTCATTCGGGCGGGTGATGCAACATGCCGGGAAAAGAGGCCCGGACAAAAGGCTGTCCCGATCTTTCGCCATTCTTCCGAACCGGCGTCAACTCAGCATTTTCGCCGCGGCCGTATCCAGGAACAGGTGCGCGTTCGGATGGTCGCGCAGCACCAGTTGTGAAGGATATTCCTCCGGCTGGTAATCCCCTCGCAGCACCTTCGGCAGCACCGCCGCCTTTTTGGCGCCGCTCACCAGGAAGGCGATCCGGGCTGAACTGCGGATCACCGGCGCGGTGAGCGTGACGCGCCAGCTTTGCATTTTTTCGACATAAACGGCGCTGACCCATTTTTTTTCCTCTGCCAGAACCTCGGTATGGGGAAAGAGCGAGGCGGTATGCCCGTCGTCGCCCATCCCCAATAAGCACAGGTCGATAGCGGCAATATCGCCGTCAAACAGTTCTTTGAGCCGCGCTTCGTACCGGGCGGCGCCTTCCAGGGGCGTCAGCGTACCGTCGATGGGGTAAAGCTGACTCGCGGGGATGAGCGACCCGTCCAGCCAGGCTGCTTTCGCCATCCGGCTGTTGCTGTCTTCCGAAGTTTCCGGTACGCAGCGCTCGTCGCCCCAGATGACGTGCGCCTTTTGCCAGTCGACCGCCTCCCGGAAGGGCGGCCCGGCGAGGAGCTCGTACAGGCTACGCGGCGTGCTGCCGCCGGCCAGGCTCAGGATGAAGCGCCCTTTTTTTCCGATCGCGGTCTTGGCGGCGCCCACCAGGAATTCCGCAGCAGCCCGGCTGGTGCGGGCGGGATCGGGATGGATGTGGAGGTGAGGGTTCATGTCGGCAAGTTCTTAATAAATCGATTAGCTATCAACGGGCAGAGTGATCCAGTGAAAGCCGTCGGCGGCGATCAGGCGCTCGGCCGACTCGGGGCCCCAGCTGTTCGACTGGTAGTTGGGGAACTCCGCTGAAGGGTGTTCCTGCCAGGCCTTCACGAAAGGCATCACCACCGACCAGGCGGCTTCCACTTCGTCGGAACGCATGAAGAGGGTCGCATCGCCCATCATGACGTCGTGCAGGAGCGTCTCGTAGGCTTCCGGCGGCTGCTCGTCCTGGGTGGGGCTGTAGTCGAAGACCAGATCGGCGGGGCTGAGGCGCATTTCCAGCCCGACGCGTTTGGCCTGGAACCGGAGTTTGATGCCCGCCACCGGGCTGATGCTGATGGTGATCCGGTTAGGCTGCAGGTGCTCCGCGACCTGGGTGGGAAACACCTGGTGAGGCACGTTGCGGAACTGGATGGTGATGACGGACATCTTCTCCGGCATGCGCTTGCCGGAACGCACGTAAAACGGAACGCCCTGCCACCGCCAGTTGTCCACGTAAAACTTTACCGCGGCAAAAGTGTCGGTATTGGATTTTGGGTTTACCTTCTTCTCCTGCCGGTAGCCCGGCACTTCTTTGCCTTTTACCCATCCACGGCCGTACTGGCCGCGGGCGGAGTGCTCGAAGATCGCTTTGCCTTCGTAGCGGCGAATGGCCCGCAGGACGTCCACCTTGCGGTTACGGATCTCATCGGCGGTAAAGGATACGGGCGGCTCCATAGCGACAAAACACAACAACTGCAGGACGTGATTCTGTATCATGTCCTTCAGCGCACCCGCCGTATCGTAATAGCCGCCGCGGTCTTCGACGCCCACCGTCTCGGAAGCCGTGATCTGGACGTGCTCGATGTAGTGACTGTTCCACACCGGTTCGAAGAGGAGGTTGGCAAAGCGGAAGACGAGCATATTCTGTACGGCTTCTTTACCGAGGTAATGATCGATACGGTAGATCTGACTTTCGTCGAAGATGCTGGTCAGCAGGTGGTTCAGCTTCCTGGCGCTTTCCAGGTTGCTGCCGAAAGGTTTTTCAACCACCAGGCGGGAACGGTGAATATCGCTGCACAGGCCGGAGGAGCCAAGGCGGTTGGCGACCGGCTCGATCAGGTCGGGAGCGATCGACAGGTAAAAGATCAGATTGGCTTCTTCCCCCCATTCCTGCTCGATGGCCCGGATGCGCTGGGTCAATTCCTCGTAGGTCTGCTCGGCGAAAATATCGGAGACCAGGTAGGAAATGGCGGGAGAAAACGCTTCCCAGTCGTCTTTCCTGGCTTTGCCCCGCCGGGAGAACTCGTCCAGGTTTTCTTTGAGCATGGCCCGGTATTTATTGTCCGAATACTCCGTCCGACCCATGCCGATGATGGCGAACTTCTCGGGCATGTGTTCGTCGAGGAACAGGTTAAAAAACGCGGGGATCAGCTTGCGCTTATTCAGGTCGCCGCTGCCCCCGAAGATGATGAGAATGGCGGGTTCGTGGTGGTGATTATTGCTCATTGATTGGTTATTTTATTCGGTCGTCCGACCGCTGATATCGACAATTTGTATTCAAATCCTTGTTTTTCAAATGATTAGCGAAGAATTGGCCGGGCGTCTAGCGATTCTTGGTTTGAAACATTGTTGTGCTCACGTCCCAGCGAGACGAACTATCGGTAGCCTATTTTGTACGCACTGATTGCCGTGCCGAGGTACGGAACAGAAAAGATGGCAAAAATACAGCGTATATTCCGTACCTCGGCACGGAAGTCCCTTGTGGTGTGTAACTCCTGTTTTGTATTGAAGCTCAATTGCTTAAATGTGATTTTCAACAGAAATTTTTTATGAGGAACTCGTGTTACACACCAATTTTTCGAAACCATCTAACAACATCTTGCGCCTCCGGCGCTGCGAATTAAAAAATGCCTACTGCCAAACCGAGAATCGCTGCCGGACATCTTCTACCCCCACTCCGTATGAAACGTACCTGGCTTATCTACCCGTTCGTAGGTATGCGAGCCGAAGAAGTCGCGCTGCGCCTGAATGAGGTTGGCGGGGAGCCGGCCCGAGCGATAGGCGTCGAAATACGTCAGCGCGCTTGCGATGCCGGCCACGGGGATACCGGCTGCCGTTGCCGCCTGCACCACTTCGCGGGCCGCGCTTTGGGTATCCCGGAGCAACTGGGCGATGGCGTCGTCCATGATCAGGTTGGACAGCGCGGGCTCCGCCCGGTAAGCTTTGCGAAAAGCTTCGAGGAGGGCGGCCCGGATGATGCAGCCGCCGCGCCAGATGCGGGCTACTGCTTCCAGATCGAGTTGAAAACCGTATTCTTCGGAAGCGCGGCGCAGCTGCTGCATGCCCTGCGCGTAGGTGACGATAAAGCTGAAGTACAAGGCATGGCGCACCTTTTCCGGAAAGCTCTCGCGATCCGCCTGCAGGGTGAAGCCAGGTTCCGGGAATCGCTCCTGGGCGGCTACGCGTTGCTCTTTGTACCCCGACAGGTAGCGCATCACGACCGCCATATCGATCACGGGCGCCGGCGCGGCGAGGTCCATGGCGTCCTGCGAGGTCCATTTGCCGGTGCCTTTGGAACGCGACTGATCCAGGATCAAGTCGAGGAGCGCCTCATCGGCATCTTCGGCTTGCTGGTAGAAAATTTTCGCCGTGATCTCCATCAGGAATCCCTCTAATTCGGCCTCGTTCCAGGCGGCGAAGTGGCGGCCCATCGTTTCATTCGACAGGCCGAGGCCGCGCTTCATCAGGTCGTACGCCTCCGCGATGAGTTGCATGAGGCCGTATTCGATGCCGTTGTGCACCATTTTGACGTAATGGCCGACGGCGCCTTTGCCGAGGTAGGTCACGCAGGGTTCGCCATCCACTTTGGCGGCCACCGCTTCCAGGAGCGGCGCTACGCGCTCGTAGGCGGTCCGTTCACCGCCGGGCATCATGCTGGGGCCGCGCCGGGCGCCCTCTGCGCCGCCGGAGATGCCGAGGCCGATAAAGTGGATATCCTGTTCGTCGAGCTGCGCCTGCCGGCGTTCGGTATCCGAGAAGTGGGAGTTGCCGCCGTCGATGATCAGGTCGCCCGCCGCGAGGTGGGGCCGGAGGTCTTCGATCACCGCGTCCACGATCTTACCGGCGGGCACCAGCAGCAGGATGGCCCGCGGGGTGGAGAGGGAGGCTACGAAGGACGGGAGTTCGGCCATCGCCGATATTCCGAATGCTTTAGCTTCTTCTTCCAGGGCAGTTACCTGTCCGGCGTCTTTGTCGTATCCCGCCACGGCGTAGCCGCTTTCCGCCATATTGAGGAGCAGGTTGCGCCCCATGGTGCCCAGGCCGATCAGGCCCAGTTCTGCTTTTTTGTTGCTCATTGACCGATGCTGAGTTGTATTATTTCATTTGTTCTTTCTCGATATCCAGTACTTTGTTGAGGCGTCGCTGGTGCCGTTCCACGCCCGAAAATTCCGCTTCCAGGAAGTGTTGGACGACCTCCCGGGCCAGCTCGATGCCGATGATGCGCTGGCCCAGGCAGAGCACGTTCATGTCGTCGTGCTCCACGCCCTGGTGGGCGGAATAGGCGTCGTGGCAGATGCCCGCCCGCACGCTTTTGAATTTGTTGACCGCCACGCAGACGCCCACGCCGCTGCCGCAGACGAGGATGCCCCGGTCGACCTGACCGGCCTGCATTGCTTCGCCCATAGCCCGGGCGATATCCGGGTAGTCGAAAGGCTCCGTGCTGTAGGTCCCCAGGTCTTTGACCACGTATCCCGCGTCGGTCAGCCCTTCGATTAAGAATTTTTTGTAGTCGAACCCGGCGTGGTCCGAGCCGATGGCGATTTGCAGGTTGTCTTTCATGGCTGCTGGGTTTAAAATCCTCAAGATAACCAATGCGGGTGACGGAAAGATGAGCAACGTAAAAGAAATAGACCGAAATCCCGTATGGAAGTGTCCGGACAAGGACAATGGCCGGCGCTATTCCGGAACAGGAAGGGGCGGTCAACCGCTTACTTCAGGAAGCGGTTCACGAAATCTTCTTTAAACGCCCGGCCGATAGGGGCGACCTGATCATTTTCCAGGTAAATCTGGTTGCCCGCCACTTTGACGATCTTCGTGGTGTTGATGATGTAGGATTTGTGCACCTGTACAAACTGGCGTTCATCCAGTTTTTCCAGCCAGCTGCGGAGGGTGTCGGCGGACAGGTGTCGTTTGTCTGGAGTAAGAATTTCGGTGTAATCGGCGTCGGCCTGGATGAGGAGGATATCCGAAACGGCGATCTTGATGTGTTCGTAACCCGACTTGATGAATAGCTCGGCGGGGGCGGGTTGTGAAGGGACGGGCGCCGGCCGGCCGGGTTCCGCCGGATGAGGCGAGGGCGCCCTCGACACGGCTTTCACGAACCGTTGAAAAGAAAAGGGTTTGAGCAGGTAGTCCACCACGCCGTGCTCATAGCTTTCCAGGGCGTAGTCCGGAAAAGCGGTGGTCAGGATGACGGGGGTGGGCCGGGGCAGGGTCTCCAGAAATTCCATGCCGGATATTTTGGGCAGGTGGATATCCAGGAAGATCAGATCGACGGGTTCCTTTTGCAGAAACGCCAGGGCTTCGATCGCGTCGGAGAACGCGCCCCGCAGCTCGAGGTACCCGAGGTCTTCGATGTACTTTTTCAGGATGCGTTGGGCCGGAGGCTGGTCTTCGATGATAATGCACTTCACCGTTCCGCGTCGTTAGTTAACTGAATAGTCAGGCGGACTTCGAAGCGGTTGTCGTCCGCCTTTATTTCCAGCTGGTGGGCGCCGGGATAAAGCAGCTGCAGCCTTTTTTTGACGTTCTGCAGTCCGATGCCCTGGGCCAGCTTGTCGACATTGGATTGGGATTTATTATAGGAGTTGACGCATTCGAACGTCAGCAATCCGTCGTCCGACAATGCAATATCGACCTCGATAAAGATAGCATTTGATTGGCTGGCGGTGCTGTGTTTAAAGGCGTTTTCCAGAAAAACGATCAGGATCAGCGGGGCGATCCGGTAGCCGGGCCTTATGTTTTTCGTACGAAAACGGACTTCGCCGCGGTCTTCGATCTGCAATTCGTTGAGCTTTTTAAAGTTCTCCAGTTGGGCGATCTCTTTGCCCAGCGCCACGTAATCGGCCCGGCAGTCGTAGAGCATGTAGCGCAGCACCGAAGAAAGCTCCAGGATGATCGCCGGCGTCTTCGGCGATTGCTCGATGGCGTAAGAATAGAGGTTGTTCAGGTTGTTGAAAAGAAAATGCGGGTTGATCTGTGACTTCAAAAACTGCAGTTCGCTTTCCTGGATACTCGCTTTCAGCGCGTCCACTTCCCGCTGTTTGCGCTGCGCATCCCAGGCGAATTTGAAACCGGAGAGGATGGTAATGACCGGCAACACATCCAACAGGCTGAAAAAGACGCCGGGGAAGTGGCGCCCACGGGTATCGGGAAAGTAGATCTGCTCAAAGACCAGCTCTTCGGCGACGATGACGCCGGCCAGGACCAGCAGGACGGAAAGGAAAAAGATCAGTGGTTTTTTACGGTAGTAAAACCGGGGTAGCAACACGTAGTTGATGATCAGAGCGGCGGCGCTGTAGCTCAGGAAAAAGACCACCTGGTGCGCCTTGATCTCGGGGTCGTTTTTGTCAAAAGAATAAAAAACAAAAACGACCAGATGCAGGAGTATCTGAAAAAAGGCTTCCCGGAAAGGGACGGAAAATTTGTTCAGCACGTTGCCCATTGCTTCAAATATATTCTCTGCCGACCGGTCTGAAAAAAATAAACGGGCCAACGGCGCAATTCGCACCGCCAACAACCGCGGTTATCCCATCAATACCGGCCTAGTCGTTCACCACTTAATTTCGGTTGTTCAAAGAATTGATTTCCTTTTTTACAAAAAACGGAGCTGTTTTGTATTAAGCCTGTAATGAGTTCATTTTAAAATAACCATTAAAGTTCGCGCCATGAAACCCGCCATTTTTTCTTCTTTGCTGTTATTGCTCTCTTTTACCACTCTAAAGGCACAGAATGCCGCAGTGGAGATCCGGGGCATCGTTGTGGAGGAAAACAGCCGGCAGCCCATCGAGTTCGCTACGGTATTGGTGGGCGATCCCGCCACGCGGCAACCGATCACCGGTGCGACGACCGGGCCCGACGGCGCGTTCACGGTGAGGACGGCCGCACAGGACTTTTACGTTAAGATCAGCTTTATCGGGATGGTGAGCCGGACCATCGAGGAATTTCAGATTGAAAACGGGAAAGCAGATCTCGGCCTTATCCTGTTGTCCGAAAACACCCAGTCGCTGGACGAGGTAGTGGTGCGGGCGGAACGTTCCAACACCGAATTCGCCCTGGACAAGCGCGTCTTCAACGTCGGCAAAGACCTCAGCAGCACCGGCGCCAGCGCGCTCGAAGTGCTGAACAACGTCCCCTCCGTCAACGTCAATATCGAAGGCGAGATCAGCTTACGGGGCAGCGGTGGCGTACAGATCCTCATCAACGGCAAACCGTCCGTACTGGCGAGCGATGGCGGCAACGCCCTGGGCACCATCACCGCGGATATGATCGAGCGCATCGAGGTGATCACCAACCCCTCCGCCAAGTACGACGCCGAAGGCACCTCCGGCATCATCAATATCGTGATCAGGAAAGAACAGAAAAAAGGCCTCAACGGCTCAGTGACGCTGAATACCGGCATACCCAACAACCACAGCCTCGGCCTGAGCATGAACCGCCGCACCGATCACTTCAACCTCTTTACTCAGGTCGGCGTAGGCCACCGCACTTTCCCCCGCGAAAGCGAGACGATCAACCGGGATCTGAACAGTCTGACAAGTGTCAACAGCATCGGCGATAGCGAAAAGAACGAGACCTTTTACAATTTCATCCTCGGCGCCGATTACCACATCGACCGCCATAACGTGCTGTCGCTGACCGGTAACTTCGCCCTGGAAGAGGAAAAAGAATTTTCCGATATCGATTTCAGCGCGCTAGACAGTACGGCGGCCACAAGCTCGCGCTGGAACCGCGAGGAGACCACTTCCGCCATCAATCCGAAATGGCAGTACGAGCTGCAATACAAGCGTGATTTTGCAGACCACGAAGACCACGTGTTGCTCTTCAGCGCCCTGGGGCACTTTTTCGGCAAGGACCAGTCATCGGATTTCGTCAACACCACTATACTGGGCGATCGCCCTTCCGGAGAACAGGAGACCCGCACCGACTTCAGCAACGCCACCTACCGGTTCAACCTGGATTATACCCATCCGTTTTCTGAAGTCTTCACCCTCGAAGCCGGCGCTCAGTACATACTGGCCGCATCGAAGAACGACTTTGCCGTCACCAATCTCGTCGACGGCGAATGGATCGATGATCCCGAACTGACCAACATCTTCGACTTCAGCCAGAACGTGCTGGGGCTTTACAGTACGGCCGCTTTTGAGAACGATAAATGGGGCGTGAAAGTGGGATTGCGAGTGGAAAATACGGACCAGCACGCCCTGCTCCTCGATACGGAGGAGTCGAACGACCAAAACTACACCAACCTTTTCCCCAGCTTTCACGCTTCTTACGAGGCAACGGAAGCCTTGTCTTTCCAGGCCGGCTATTCCCGCCGCATCTACCGGCCGCGCATGTGGAGCCTGAACCCTTTTGTCAGTATCCGCAACGACTTCAACCGGCGTACGGGCAATCCCGACCTGCTGCCCGAGTTTACGGATTCATACGAGCTTACCGGCATTTATATTCTGGGTAAAGCATCCCTCAATTTGGGCGTCTATCACCGCTACACCACCGATGTGATCGAACGCGTTACGTCCTTTGCAGACCAGATCAGCACCTCCTTCCCGCTCAACGTCGGCGCCAATCGCACCACCGGCCTGGAATTCAATGCCAAGTACCGCCCTGCCAGTTGGCTGACCCTGAACGCCGACTTCAATTACAACTACTTCACCCGCCGCGGCGAGTTCGAAGGCGACTCTTTCGACTTCGACGCCGACCAGTGGTCGTCCCGACTGCGCGGCAACCTCAAGCTGCCGGCCGACCTGGAGCTGGAAGTCACCGGCCGCTACCAGTCGCGGGAGCTGACTTTTCAGAGCGAGATTTCCGAGATGCTTTTCGCCGATCTCGGCCTCCGCAAAAAGATCATCAAAGGCAAGATCATCCTCAACCTGAGCGTGCGGGACCTCTTCGTTTCCCGCATCCGGGAAAGCGAGACGATACAGCCGGATTTCTACCTCTACAACCGGTCGCTGCGGGGCCGCTTCGTGACTTTCGGCGTCAGCTACGGCTTCGGGAAAGGAGAGGCGATGGAGTTCTCGGGGCGCAAAAGGTATTAGCCCGGATTATTCATGGATAAATCTATTGCCGCCCGCCATTCTTGCGTTTGATCGTTACTCACCGTATCTGGGGATACCTGTCTGCAGCAGGCGTGTCGCCCTCCTGCGCGAGCGCCAGCCTGTCAACCGCCATGACGAAGAACCCATGAATAATCCGGGTTAGGGCGGGTCATCCAGGGAGCCGTTTCCTATCAGCGATTAGTGTAAATACAACAACAAGTCACCATTCGTAGGTGACTTTTGTCATTCCGATCCAGTCTTAGCGTTTGTTTATTTGCTGATACAAACAAGTACGGTTCAAGTAAATACCGGAAGATGGAAATCTGAACGCCGTTACGCCAGCTTTGATCAAAGTGGTAACCCGTTAGAGCCTCCGCAAGCAGACTTATTGAGTATTTCATCCATAAAACTGAAACAAATGAGCGTTACCACCACCAATACGGACCTGAGCCGCTATGGGCTCAAGGACGTGACCGCCCATTGGAATTTACCCGCCGAAGAACTCCAGCAAATCACTTTAGCCAAAGGCATGGGCCGGGAGACGGCCGACGGCACCCTGGCGATCAACACCGGCAAGTTCACCGGGCGATCGCCGCAGGATCGCTTCCTCGTCAAAGACGATTACACCAAAGATAAGATCTACTGGGGCCGGATCAACAAGCCGGTATCTCCCGAAAGCTTTGACGGGCTCTACCAGGAAGTCGTAGAATATCTGTCGGGCAAAGAAGTTTTTGTGCGTGACGCCGCGGTTTGCGCCGCCCCGGAATACCAGCTCAACGTGCGAGCGGTCACCGAATACCCGTGGTCCAACCTGTTTCTGATCAACATGTTTCTGCGCCTCGACGAAGCCGAGCTCAACGCTTTCGAAGAGGATTGGCTGGTGCTTTGCGCGCCGGGATACGAGACGCCCAACGTCGAGAAATACGGCATCCGCCAGGGCAACTTTTCGATCCTGAACTTTACTAAAAAGATCGCGCTGGTAGCCGGTTCGGCTTACACGGGCGAGATGAAAAAAGGCATCTTCACCGCCCTGAACCTGATCCTGCCCGTTGAAAGGAACGTGCTGCCCATGCACTGCTCGGCCAACGTCGGGGACCAGGGCGATACAGCGCTGTTCTTCGGCCTTTCGGGCACCGGTAAGACCACCCTTTCCGCTGATCCCAACCGCAAACTCATCGGCGACGACGAGCACGGCTGGACGGAAGAAAACATGATCTTCAATTTCGAAGCCGGCTGCTACGCTAAGGTGATCGACCTGACGGAAGAGAAAGAACCGGATATCTACCGGGCTATCCGACCCGGCGCTCTGCTGGAGAACGTCATGTTCAAGGAAGGTACGGACCTGGTCGACTACGAAGACAGCACCATCACCCAGAACACGCGGGTGAGCTATCCGATCTACCATATCGACAATATCCAACAACCCTCCTATGCGGACAACCCGACCAACATCTTCTTCCTGACTTGCGACGCCTTCGGGGTACTGCCTCCTGTCTCCAGACTTACGCCTGGCCAGGCGGCTTATCACTTCATCTCCGGCTATACCGCTAAGGTAGCCGGCACGGAAGCCGGCGTCAATGAGCCGATCCCTTCCTTCTCCGCCTGCTTCGGCGAGCCGTTCATGCCGCTGCACCCCACGGTCTACGCAGAGATGCTGAGCCGGAAGATGGAAGAGGCAGGCGTCAACGTCTGGCTGATCAATACCGGCTGGAGCGGCGGCCCCTTCGGTGTGGGCTCTCGGATCAAGCTGAAATTCACCCGGGCGATGATCTCGGCCATCCTCGAAGGACAGCTCGACGAGGTCGAGTACGAGCAGCACCCGATCTTCGGGCTGTTCATGCCGAAATACTGCCCCGGCGTGCCTTCCGAAATGCTCAACCCGATCAACACCTGGTTGCAGAAAGGCGCCTACATCAGTAAGTCGATCCAGCTGGCGCACTTCTTCCACACCAACTTCAGCAAATTTGCTGATCAGGCCAACCAGCAGATTATCGAAGGCGGGCCGCTGATCGATGAGCACCATCAGCTGCACGAGCATTTGTAGACGACAGAAAACGCGATCTAGCCCGGATTATTCTTGGATTCATCTATTGCCGGCCGCCATTCTGCCCCGCTTACTCACCGTATCTGGGGATGCCTGACTGCAGCAGGCGGGTCGCGCTCCTGCGCGAACGCAAGCCTGGCGAACGTCATAACGAAGAACCCAATTAGTAATCCGGGTTAGGGTGTTCTTGATAAGTATCCGGAAAGACCTGTCGCGGCTAAGGCTGCGGCAGGTCTTTTTTGTTGATTTACCCCGGGTTTGTTGTAAAACGAAAGTTAATTTTTTGCTTTTGAGCGCAACCGGCTGGCAGAGCACTTGATTTTTTTCGTAAATCTTTACAAATTACTTATTGTATTTTTTACG
This sequence comes from uncultured Saprospiraceae bacterium, assembly GCA_964419545.1. Lineage (GTDB taxonomy): Bacteria > Bacteroidota > Bacteroidia > Chitinophagales > Saprospiraceae > CAYQQU01. The sequence goes on from CAYQQU010000093.1 coordinate 17,494, forward strand.
ATATAAAAATAGTATACTTTCATGCCCCCCAAACGCCATATAAAGCTCGGTAGCGTAGTTGCTTTTATTAAGCGCGTTGCCCCGCTTTTAAGCGTTTTAGGTCTAATTCTCGGGTTTATTTATTTCCGTTCGGGTAAAAGAGGAGGTAAAATTACAAATCAAAATATCCGGAAAGTAGAGACGGCTGTCGGCCAATCTCATCAAAAAATTGACACCGTACAAAACTTATTGAAATACCATGCCGCGCAGCAACAGGAAACAGCATGGGAATCGCAGCACGAACGCACCGAGATAAAACGCAAACTGGACAGTATCTACTCTGAGCCGTTACGAAAAGAGCGAAAGAACCGCCAAAAATTTGAAAAAGATCAGCTGAGGCGCTGGACGGATTCCAGCGGTGCGCAAATGATTAAAACCGGACCATCAATCCCGGTGGCGTAGTGAAAATGCCGGTGGAAGAATACCTCTACTACTTATCACGACTCAGCTCAAAATACCATTATCAATCTGTCAGCCTCAACTATCAACCTGATTTTCTGGTTATAACCGGCTTTGAGCAGCTCCCCGAGGTCAGTTCCTATGAAATGAGTATCTTAGTGAAACAATATTTTTCGGGTTTTTCTGGAAATCCCGGTTTTTCATATAGCGACTTAACTTTCAAAAGTTTTATGTGGGTCATACGGGAAGTAGAGGAAAAGACCTATTCAGCGAAGCTGAAATCTATTCGGGTGAGAGAAACCATTGAGGTCAGCTGGGAAGAACTGGCGCAAGTGCGAAAAGACTTCAAAAAATACAAGGAAGACTTTTATAGTTTACGTGGGAGAGATAAACGTTAAATTCAGAAGATGCTCCCCCGCTCATCTGACGTTCGTACTATTGAGAACCGACAAACTTGATCGATAAATCATCTTCTCCTCTATCTTACAATGATTATTTTAATTCATTCTTAGAGGCTATTCAAAGCGGGAAGCTGAGCCACTTTGGGCTGGCTCCGCACGGAAAGCTGAATATCATGGAATTGGACACGCTATCCTTGCAACCCTCGAATAAAACGAAAATAACTTATAGTAATACTACGAGCATCTTCGGAGCTTGCTTCTATTGCAAATCAGTAACTACTTAGGTCAAAATAGCCAAAACCCGGAATAATCATCGTATTTTTTAT
>CAYQQU010000094.1:0-18468 GCA_964419545.1 uncultured Saprospiraceae bacterium
CAAAGCTAATGCTTTGTTTTTATTTGGCGGTTTTATGCGTCTGCCCTTGGGGGCGCCGTCGCAATCTTCATCGCGCGGTACGATGATGGGGTCCGATTCGCCGTCGTATTCGCACCAGTTGATCACGCGGTACGTCCGGTTGATCTGGTAGCACTCGTCGCCGGAAGCGGCGAAGGTCTCATCATCGGCGCTTACGGCCAAAAGGTCACAGCCCAGCTCGTTGAAGATCAGCGTGTCGGGGTTGGGAATGCCGCAAACTGCTTCCGCATCCTGGGGGAAGCGGATCTCGTAATTCTGAAAGCCGTTGATCGTAATGGCTTGCGAGCAGTTGTTCACCGAAACGCTGCCGTTGCCGTCTATCGCCCGAAAGCGGCGGGTAAGGAGGCCGGCGCTGCAGTTTTGCATGCTCATTTCCGGATCGAGCTCTTCCCATACCGCCGAACAGTTGTCAAAGGGTTCCGGCGTACCGAAGAGGTTCTGCAGCTGTTGGGTATCCATGGGGTCGAAATCGGGAGGCAGGTCGGCGCAGTCGATATCCGTTTCTTCCGGCGGAATACAATAGGGGCGGAGGTGGTCTTTTACGAGGACGGTCATCGAGCTGACGTCCGAATTGCCGTACCCGTCGGTAGCGCGCATTTCGATGAACACTTCTTCGTTGATATCGCAGCAACGGAATTCGACGTAAGGCCCCCACTCGGAGAAAAACGCAGTGACGGGCTCGCAGGTTACGGAGTCTCTGGCGAAGGCCCGGCGCACCTGTACGTTCGTTACGCCGCAATTGTCCCAGCTACCCTGGTCGATCTCATCGGCTTCCAGCTTCCCGTAACCGTCGGCGCTCAGGTTGAGTTCGGCAGCTTCACTGATCATGGAAATAGGCGGAATGCCGTCAATTACGGTTACCTTGAAACTACAATCGGCCGAGCGGTTGCAGCCGTCGGTCGCCAGGTAGACCACTTCGTGTTCACCGACCGGGAGGTTGCTCAGGTTGAAGACGCCGTTCAGCTCAGAAAGCGTACCCGTAGAAACCGTAATGGCGTAAGGGGCGTTAGAGCAGGCATCCGTAATGTCGGGTTCGGGTAGGATGACCGCCCCCCGGCAATTAAACGGACTGGCGCCGACGGTGATGTCGCCGGGGCAGGTAATCTCCGGATCAGCCATATCCGCCACTTTGATCACCTGGATGTACTCCCGCGGGTTGACGCCTGCTGCTACTGGCACGCAGGTGTTCAGGACTTTCCAGATCCGGTGCAGGTCGTAGCTGCCGGCGCATAAGTTGTAGATCTCGTCGGTATAAATAATCGAAGTGGAACAGTAAGCGTCCGATGCTCCGAAAAGTTCGCCGTCAATGGTCGGAAAGCCGGTATTTTCGGGTTCGATCAGGCTGGGATCGGCATTGACCGAGCCACAACTCAAGGCAGGGGCGTCGAGGTCGTCGAAATGGGACGGGAAGTCGATCTGATCCAGGTCGAAGGTCTGGATCATGATGTGCTGCGTCTCGCTGGTGTCCATACCCAAGGCGTTAGACACTGTCCAGGTCCGCATGAGTGTGGCGCGAGGGGAGGCGCAGGCGCCGTGGTCGATCATCTCGTCGGAATAGGTGACGGAAGCGCCGCCCGGTACGCAGGAGGTCACCACCGGAGCGCCCATGTACTCCGGGTCCATATTCATATTGCAGCTCACTACCGTATCCGCCGGGCAGATAAATTGGGGCGTCACCTTGTATTCCACATTGACGTAGCCCCAGCAGCAGAAGCCGGTTTCGGGGTCGCAGACCTCGGCGACCATCTGCTGGTCGACATAATCGAGATTGACAAAGGGGCTGGTGGGAATCGGATCGCCATCAGTACCTACATCACCGGGATATACCTGGACGATATAATTGTCGTAACAACGGTAATCGTTCCCTTCCAGCAGCATATCCGCAGTGATCTCCGCTTCGCAGTCGGAGCCTAGATTGAGATTGATCTCATCATTGCAGGCCAGAATGACCGAACCGGGGAGGTGCTCCGCAACGGTGATGTTGAAAGTGCAGGAGTCGACATTGCCGGCCGCATCGGCGGCGGTAAGGGTGAGATCGGTTGATCCGATGCCCATTACGGTCTGCGGCGGATCGTACGCCAAATCGGTCACCCCGCAGTTGTCGGTAGCCGTCACCGGCAACGGCAGCCCGGAGGTGTGGCATTCTCCGGGCGGCAGGGTGACGGTCAGGTCGTCCGGGCACTGAAGCGCCGGCGTTTCCACGTCTTCCACCGCCACGCTGAAGGTGTAATTCTTTACGTTGCCGGCTTCGTCGGTCAGGAGGTACTGAACGGTATTTTCACCGATATCAAAGAAGCGGCTCGTCGGCTCCCCCCAGTTGGCCGGAGGAATGGCGAGGTCGGCAATGAGCATTCCCTCCCCGTCGTGGATCTGCATATGCATCTCCCCGCCCGGGCAATTGTCGAAAAAGAGGGGATGCGTCCACGAATATTCAGCGCCGCATTCTCCGGGGTCGTTCTCCAGCACCTCGTCCGGCTGGCTGTATGCATCGCGGCTGCTGATCTCCAGCCGCCATTCCGACAAGGTTGCCGGATCAGCAGATAAGTTGCCGGCATGTCCGATCTGCAGTGTCCAGACGCCAAGGGCTGATTCGCCGTCAAACCACCCCAGCTCGTTTTGGGGTCGGAAATGCCCATTGCTGCCGAGGTTGCCGCAACTGCCGGCAATGCTCACTGCCGCATCGCTGTCGAGCGTAAACTGGTAAGCATTGGCCGCAGTGCAGACGCCTTGCGCCAGGACTACTTCCCTTCCCGCCGGGCTGATCAAGGTAAAAGACAGATCGCCGAAAGCAGGGGTCTGCCCCGCCAGGTACACATTGACATCTGCGGTTTCGACATCTTCCGTCCACTCAATGGAGGCAGTGAGGCATTCGCCCGCTTCGATCGTCAGGAAAGAATCGTTGGTTTGAACGGCAGGGTCGCCGGCGCTGCCCAGAGCCGGAATCTCGTGATCTTCAATTGTCACGGTAAAGCTGCAGGTGGTTTGCTGTAAAGACGAAAGTTCGAGGGGCAAATAGGCGGCGATATGGTTCCCTTGCGGCCATTCGGGGTTCCAGTTTCCGAGCGTCGCCGGCCGGCAGGCGTCAGGCGCGGTGAAATCGGCCGCTGTATGGGTATCCCAGGCCGTCCGCCGCAGGAAGCTGCCGGCTGATCCTCCGAGGGCTCCGCTCCAGTCAGTGGGTTGCACGGACGCCAGCAAGCTCTGTCCGGCAGGATCGATATTCCCGATCACTACCACATCCAGCACCGTTCCGGCATGGCTGATCACGTAAGCCGCCCCGGCGTTCTGCGGCAGGTCTGCTGCTCCCGGGACGTGAAAAAAGCCTTCCTCCGGGGTGTCGACCCCGTCGCCGAAGTGGATGGTCATTACCTTCCCTGCCGGCAGTAAAGAGCCGGAAGGAAGCGTAAGGGTGTCCTGCCCCGTGGCGTGGATACGCTCGATGCCTAGTCCGCCGACCTCCAGCCCGGCCGGTCCGAAATTGGCGATTTCCAATACGTCCGCCCCGGGCTGCAGGAGAGGTGAAAGATCCGGCGCGCCGGGAGGCGGGGCCGGGAGGTGGTGGGTGATTTCGCTGATCAGGAGCAAGGGTTGGTTCTGTACCCGGTATTGTACGGTGTTGAGGCCGGGGCTGAAGAACAGGTCGCCGCCGTGGTAGATTCCGCTTCGGGCTTCGTCATCCTGTTCATGCTGTATGGAATAGACGACAGACAATCCGTCGGCGCATACATTCCCGAAGGCGGGGCTGATATTGTTCCCGTTGACCAGGGCGCCGCATTCGCCGAGATTCGTATTGACCACCTGATCATCCGGGCAAGCAACGAGATCGGCCAGTGGCGAAGGCGCGCCCATCTTTTCCACTTTCACCCGGATGAGGCAGGCAGCCGTATTGCCCGCCAGGTCGGAAGCCTGGTATTCGAGCAATGAAAGGATCTGCTGGACCCTCAGCCGGCCGCCGGTCACCCGGGCGGTTTCGAGGAAAGCTTCCGCCTCCAGGGAAGGCGCGAAGGCGGTGGATACGGTTTTCAGGTGCGCCGCCCGCCAGGCGTCGATTTTTGCGATGATGCCGGGATGGCTTTCCGCCCGGTTGAACCGTTCCGAGGGGTCGGTCTCCAGGTTGAACAGCAAGGGCGGGTCGTGGTGTTCTTGGGGGCCGGCGGGGTACTCCGTCTGGGTGATGTAGTGGGCTTTCCAGGGCCCGTAGCGGACGGCGTAGACCTCGTCGTTGCGGTAATAGGCGAAGTATTCCCGGGGCCGGTGTTCCTGCCCTCTGAGCAGCGGCAGCAGGCTGCGGCCGTCGATGTTTTCCGGGGCTTGGGCGCCGCTCATTTCGGCAACGGTGGGCAACAAGTCCAGGGTGGTGGCCAAAGCGGTGGTGGTTGTTCTGCCGGGAATCACTCCCGGCCGCCAGGCAATCATCGGTACGCGCAGGCCGCCCTCCCAGGTGGTGCCTTTGCCATCCCTTAAAAGCCCCGCCGAGCCGCCGCGTTCTTGCTGCACGAGCCACGGGCCGTTGTCGCTGGTAAAGATAACCAGGGTGTTTTGATCCAAATCCAGTTGGGCCAGGGCATCCAGGATTTGCCCGACGCTCCAGTCGATCTCCTCCACTACGTCGCCGTAAAGCCCGCGCTTGCTTTGGTTCAGAAAATCCGCGGATGCGAATAACGGAATATGGGGCATGGTATGGGCGAGGTACAGGAAAAAAGGCTCCTTTTGGTGCGCTTCGATGAAGGCCAGCGCTTTTTCCGTGTATCGCCTGGTCAGTGTCGTTTGGTCGACCGGGCGTTCGACGATGTTGGTATCCGCCAGCAGCGGTACGTTCCAGTAGGCCGGCCGGCCGTCCCGGGGGCCGACGTGGTCCATGTCGTTGGAGTAAGGGATGCCGTAGTAATGGTCGAAGCCCTGCCGGGTGGGCAAATATTCCGGCAGATGGCCCAGGTGCCACTTGCCCACCATATAGGTATGGTAGTCCCGTTCCTTAAGCACTTCGGCGATGGTCACTTCGTTTAGCGGCAGGCCGGTCTGATCGTTGGGGAACAACACCCGGCCGGGGATCTTTCCTTTCACCATGCCCGTCCGTACGGGATAGCGGCCCGTTAATAACCCGGCGCGACTGGGCGTACAGACCGAGGCCGCCGCGTAAAACTGAGTGAACCGCATGCCCTCCCGCGCCATCCGGTCCAGATGGGGCGTCTTGATGGTGGGATGACCGTAACAGGCGAGGTCGCCGTAGCCCAGGTCGTCCGCGAAGATGATGATGACATTGGGCGGGTCGGCGGCTCCGGCGATCTGGAAAGTCAGCAAGAGTAGGGTGCAAATGAATATTTTCTGCATCTCGGAGTCTATTTTATACCAGGGGCCACCCATTATTTGTGCAACAAAAAACCGTCAACCCCCACCAGATACCCGTCACCAAACCCACCGGAGCGCACATCCTTGCCGACCAGGGTGATGGTGATCCGGTTCTCTCCTTTCCGGAGGTCGGCCCTTCCGAAAGAGATCGGCCCGGAAGGCTCCACGTCGGGGCTGAAACCGTCGAACAGGTGGCCGATCTCGCGGCCGTTGACCGACAGCCGGATGATGCCGTAATCCCGCGCCCGGGTGAAAAACCCGATGATTTCGTAGGTCCCGGCTGCTGCGGCTTCGACGGGGAGGGTCAGTTGGTCGCCGGGGCGGGCCTGTATCCACCACAGTTGCGCGTCCTTGCTCCATTCGCCGTCGAAGGCGTCCATCCTTTGGATTTCCAGCTCGCCACCGGTCGCGGTCGCGCGCTCCAGCAAGGCTTCTCCTTCCACGGAAGGCTGGAATACGTCGCCCAGCGGGAGCAGTTCCTCCGGCAGGGGCGGGAAAGGAGCGTGCGGGTGGGTCTGGTACCAGAAGGCCACCGATGCGTATTCCACGCCCGGCATGTCGTTGCCGCCGCCGTGCTCGATGAGGAATTTAAGGGATTCGGTGAAAGGGATGGGGTCTTCGATGTGCCAGCGGTAGGTATTGACGCGGCCGTCGTCTTCATCTTTGATGGTGATGCCGTGGTACGGAGCGGCGTATTCTCCGGTGATGTAGTACCAGCCGGAAGAGAAATAATCCTCGGTGCCCGTGCCGATGATGCTCGGTTCGGCCTCGCCGTCGATGTAGATCATCTCATCCCCTTCGAGGTAGCCCAGGTGTTTGCCCCGTTCGGGTTCCATGGATATCAGCGTGCCTACGTAGTGCCCACGGCCGTTGGTTTCCAGGATGGTGACGGGCTGGTCGCTGCGGGTGCGCGTCTTGCGAAACTGGGCGTGAAAGTAGAGGGCGTCGTCAGAAAGCCGGTCGTACGTCCGGATATCAATGTTGTAGTAGAAGCTTTCCACCGGCTGCGTACCGGTGTTGACCACTTCGATGCGGGCCTTCTCCCGGAACGGCATCGGCCAGTAGCAATTGTAGCCGCCGCTGGTCATGTTCAGGGGCAGCGAGATGTAGTCTTTCCATTCTCCGAAACCCATACCGAAAAAATCGGCTACGGGCGCTTCGACGGAAGGGTTTTCTTCTCCGTCCCAATAACACCTTACGATCAGCGTGCGGTGGATTTCCACCGAGTTGCGCGGCGCGATGGTGATCCACCACCGGCGCACCACGCCGGCGCCTTCGTGGTCGACGAGGGTGAGGGTCTCGCCGGGCGCGATGGCTCTTCGGTCGCTATTGCCGCCGGTGGGGTCGGCGCTGGAGTACTGAACCAGCCCGCCTTCTTTGGCGAGGTAGAGGTCGCCGAGCGGGCCCTCGGCGGGCGACTGCGCACGGGCTTGCAGCATGCCGACGGTGAGAATACAAAACAGGATCAAAGGTTTTTTCATGCCTGATGTGGTTTTAGCTGTTTATTGCAGGAATAGTGGTTGGTCACTTGCCATGGGGTGGGGCGGGTTTGCTAAAGCTAAAAATTTTGATGGAATTGCTGAAATGGTTTTGTAAGACTGATTGCCGTGACGGAGGTGCGGAATAGGAAAGGTGGCCGACGTGCAGGGAATATTCCGTACCTCCGTCACGGAAGCCCCTTTTGGTGTGTAACTCCTGTTTTGTATTCAAGATCAATTGCTTAAATGTGATTTTCAGCAGAAATTTTACGAGTAACTTGTGTTACACACCACGCTCTCGAAACAATCTACCGATATCTTGCGCCTCCGGCGCTGCGAATTAAGAAATGCTTACTGCCGAACCGAGAATCGCTGATGATTTCCAGCTTTTATCAAAAATTGGACTATATTTAGACCCTGCAGGTTGAACAATAAGGTATCCCGTTTCTTAGCTTTGCCTTTCATCGATGTTCTTCCTTTGATGATATCGCCCTCTCAGGGCTCAAAAAAAATCGGTAATTATGAAAACCGCAGAGGCGGCAAGGCCCGTTGCTATGAGCCGGGTGCAAATAGCAGGTGAGACCTACTTTAAGATTGCAAATAGCGACGCGATGCGCCCTTTCTTTATGAGTATCGTGAGCGACTCCAACCACTGGATGTTCATTGCGAGTAATGGTGGATTAACCGCCGGGCGCAAAAATGCTGAGTATGCTTTGTTCCCTTATTATACGGATGATAAGATTACCGAATCCGCCGATATAACGGGCAGCAAAACCATACTACTAGTCCACAAGGACGATGGCGTACAGGTCTGGGAGCCCTTCTCCGAACGACAGGAAGGCAGGTACCAGATCAACAGGAACCTCTACAAAAACAGGTTTGGCAATAAAATCCTTTTTGAAGAAGTAAACCTGGACCTGGAGCTGACCTTTCGGTACCAATGGAGCTCAAGCGATAGCTACGGTTTTGTCAAGCAATCGACGCTGCTCAGTAATGCGCAGCAGGAATTGGCCATAACCGTGCTGGACGGCATTCAGAATATCGTGCCCTGCGGCGTCGAAAGTGCGCTGCAGATGAGAGCGAGCAACCTGGTCGATGCGTATAAGAAAAGCGAACTGGAAAAAGAAACGGGGCTGGGAATCTACGCGCTCAGCGCGCTCATCGTCGACCGGGCGGAGCCCAGTGAGGCTTTAAAGGCTAATATCGCGTGGTCGCTTGGCTTCGATGATCCGAAATATCTGCTGTCGTCCCTGCAGCTGAAAAATTTCAGAAAGGGATTGCCCATCCAGGAAGAAACCGACATCAGGGGAGAGAAGGGCGCTTATTTCGTCTGTGCCGACATCCAGCTCGCTGCGGGGGCAGAAAAGGATTGGATGATCATGGCCGATGTCAACAAAAATCATTCGAACCTGGCTAGACTCTCCGAAACGATTCAACGAGAACCTTCACTGGAGCAGGCCATTAAGCAGGATATCGAATTGGGAACCACCCGCCTGATCGCCCTCGATGCTGCCGCTGACGGACTACAACTGACCGCGGATAAAAACAGGGACGCCCGGCATTTCTCCAACGTCCTGTTCAACATCATGCGGGGCGGCATCTTCGACGACAATTACCGGATCGAAAAAGGCGATTTTACGACCTACCTGGCCAAAGCGAATAAAGAATCTTTCGAAGCAGCGGGGAGCCTCCTCGCCGAACTGCCCGGACTATTCAGCCTGGCGGAACTTAGAGCCATGGCCGCCCAAAGCGGTGATCCCAACTTCCGGCGGCTGGCTTTGGAATACATGCCACTCAAATTCAGCAGAAGACACGGCGACCCCAGCCGGCCCTGGAACAAATTTTCCATCAACACCCGCAGTGAGGTCGACGGGTCGAAGATCCTGGATTACGAAGGGAACTGGCGGGATATTTTCCAAAACTGGGAAGCCCTGGCCCATTCCTATCCCGCCTTCGCGGAAAGCATGATCCACAAGTTCCTGAACGCGACGACTTTCGACGGGTACAACCCCTACCGGGTCACCAAAGGCGGATTCGACTGGGAAACGATCGAGCCCGACGATCCCTGGTCGTACATCGGCTACTGGGGCGATCATCAGATCATCTACTTGCTGAAGCTCCTGGAGTTCCAGGAAGACTACGCGCCCGGCCAATTGGCCGCGTATTTTGATCAGTCCCTCTTCGTCTACGCCAACGTGCCCTACCGCATCAAACCCTTCGCCGACATCCTGCGCGACCCTAAAGACACCATCGAATTCGACCTCGAATCCGACCGGCAGATACGGGAAAGAAGGGACGAACTGGGCGCCGACGGCGCCCTCCTGCGCGACCGGAAGGGGGCCATCTATCAGGTCAACTTCATCGAAAAAATGCTGGCCACGCTCCTGGCCAAGCTGTCGAACTTCATCCCCGAAGGCGGCATCTGGATGAACACCCAGCGCCCCGAATGGAACGATGCCAACAACGCGCTGGTCGGCAACGGCGTCTCCATGGTCACCTTGTACTACCTGCGGCGATTCCTGCACTTCTTTAAGAAAATGTTCGCCGATCCGCCACAAAAGGAGGTAGCCGTCTCCCGCGAGCTGGCGGCATTTTTCCGGGGCGTCGCCAGGACGCTCGATCAGCACCGGCATTTGCTATCCGGTCGTATCGGTGACCGGGACCGCTACCGGGTGCTCACCGGCCTGGGGCAAGCCGCCGGCGATTACCGGACCCAGATCTATGAGCAGGCCTTTTCGGGCGAAAAAGAAGAGGTCTCCATTCAGGACCTCCGCCATTTTATCGACCTGAGCCTGCGGTACCTGGATCATTCGATAGCTGCCAACAAAAGATCCGACCACCTGTACCACGCCTACAATCTGATGACGGTGGAAGGAGACGCGGAAGTCTCCATTGCCTATTTAAGTGAAATGCTGGAAGGCCAGGTGGCCGTCCTGAGTTCGGGGCGCCTGTCTTCCGAAGAGGCTCTGCAGCTGCTGGACGCCCTCAAAAGCAGCCGGCTTTTCCGGGATGACCAGTACAGCTATGTCCTCTACCCGGATAAGGACCTGCCCCGGTTCACGAAGAAAAATAACATTCCGGAAGCCTCGGTCGCCGACTCCGAGCTGCTCCGCGCACTGGTGAGCGACGGCAACCTGGAGGTCATCGAAAAAGATGTTCAGGGCGTTTATCACTTCAACGGCAATTTTACCAACGCCCGTGACCTGAGCCAGGCCCTGGAGGCGCTCTCCAAAACCAGGTACGCGCCGCTGGTGGCGGCTGAAAAAGAAAAGGTGCTGCGGATATTTGAAAAAGTATTCAACCACAAGGCCTTTACCGGACGATCGGGCACCTTCTTCGGCTACGAAGGGCTGGGGTCCATATACTGGCACATGGTGTCCAAGTTGCTGTTGGCCGTTCAGGAGTGCTGCCTGCGGGCCGTCGCGGAAGACGCCGCGGAAGAAGTGACCGGCAGATTGCTGGAGCACTATTACGAGATCAACGAAGGGATCGGGGTGCACAAACCCCCGACGCTGTACGGGGCCTTCCCCATCGATCCTTACTCCCATACCCCCGCCGGCAAAGGCGCTCAACAGCCCGGCATGACGGGGCAGGTGAAAGAAGATATCCTGAGCCGGTTCGGCGAGCTGGGCGTTTTCATCCGGGAAGGCCGGCTGTGTTTCGATCCATGCCTGCTGAGGAAGGAGGAGTTTATCGAACAGCCCGATACCTTCGAATACGTGGACGTTCACTCGGAACCACAACAAATACCGCTCGCTGCCGGCTCCCTTGGTTTTACCTTTTGCCAGGCGCCCGTTATTTACGAGATCGCGGAGCACGACGGTCTTGAAATCATCCGGCATAACCAGGCTTCCGCCCGGTTCGAATCGCTCGCCCTCGATGCCTCGATCAGCGAGCAGGTTTTCGCGCGAACCGGCGAAGTGCTCCGGATCAACGTTCAGGTCGACGCGAACCGGCCGAGATAAATACTGGGAGCGGGAGCAGGTTGCCGAAAAGTGGAAGGTGGGACCGGAGTAGCCTCCCTTCCCCAACCCCTTTTGGAGCCGAAGTTCAGCTAGCCCGGATTATCCACTTAGCATGTTTGGAGCTTGCTTCTATTGCAAATCAACAGGTTAGGAACCTGTCGTCAAGATAAAGTGCTAAACATAGCATCTCTTAGGTTTTGGTCATTTCCTTCCAACAAATCGAAGCCAACCGGAAAAACTACCGTAGCTCTTTTCGCAATGTGCCGGCGGCTATCCACCGGTGAAAGATCTGCTGAATGCCTCTTTGTATTTAACCGGCATGCAATCGCGCACGGGATACCCGCCGGGAAAGGACCGGACTTGATGTCCGGACAGCAAGAAAAAGATCAGGCGCAAAATGTACGGCATGTTGTATTCAAAATAGGGTATGTGAAAACTGTTCGTCACGAAATATATTTGATTTTCAGTTGTTTATGGCTTTTGGGCGCTGCTTTTGATGTAATAAAAAAAATTGTTGGTGAAAGCCTTGATGAGTTTTTTTTTTCTTCTGTAGGATAAAAAAGCACTACATTGGGTGAAAATAGTACACTAGTTTTTTACTGGAGGCCCTTTCGATCTTGGCCTTCACAAGCGGCTTAAGAACAGACGTCAAATCTATAAATCCGGAAATAATGAAAAAACTCTTCCTAAGACTGATCCCTCTCTTCCTTACCACATCCCTGTTCGCACAGGCCGACCGGGTATCCGTCGTCACGAATAGCGATGGACACAGGCTGGTCGTCAATGGCGAAGAATTCATGATCAACGGCATGAATTGGGATTATATCCCCATTGGAACCAATACGGTAAACGCTCGTTTTTGGGAAAATTCAGACGACATCATCAAGGCCGCCCTGGACGCGGAGATGTCTCTCCTGAAGAACATGAATGTGAATGTTATCAGACAATACACCGGTGTTCCCGCCAGGTGGATCCAGTATATCTACGAGAATTACGGCATCTACACTATGCTCAACCATTCCTTTGGAAGATACGGACTCACCCTGGATGGCGTTTGGACTCCCATCACAATTTATGATGACCCCAGAACGCAACAGTTCCTGATGGATGAAGTAACCCAACTGGTGGAAGAGTATAAAAATACACCGGGGCTTTTGTTGTATCTCCTGGGTAATGAAAACAATTACGGCCTCTTCTGGCAGGGAGCGGAAACGGAAGATTTTCCTGATGATGAGAGAAGGATTCAATTCATTGGAGAATCCCGGGGAAGGCCCATGTACAAGCTGATGAATGATGCGGCCAAGGCAATGAAGGCGATTGATCCCTCTCACCCCGTAGCCCTCTGTAATGGCGACGTCTTATTTATCGATATCATCGCAGAAGAATGTAAAGATGTGGATATCTATGGAACGAACACCTACCGGGGCGTTTCATTTGGTGATATGTTTCAGGTGGTGCAGAATAAGCTGGATAAACCGCTCATGTTTACGGAGTTCGGGGCGGATGCTTTTAACGCTATTGAAAATGCCGAAGATCAGGAGGCGCAAGCATATTATATGGTGGGGAATTGGAAAGAGATCTATGAGAACGCGGCCGGCCTTGGGGGCGTAGGTAACTCTATTGGCGGTTTCACCTTCCAGTTCAGCGATGGTTGGTGGAAGTATGGATTTGATGACAGAGAAAATGCCGATGTACACGACACGAATGCCTCCTGGGCTAACGGCGGCTACCAGCGAGACTACCAGGAAGGCGAGAACAACATGAACGAAGAGTGGTTCGGGATCTGCGCCAAGGGGCCTACCAACCAGCGGGGTTTATACACCCTATATCCCAGAGCGGCCTACTATGCTTTGAAACAGGCGCACCAGTTGAATCCCTATGCAGAAGGCACGACCCTCGCCTCGGTCAATGCATATTTTGACAATATCCAGCTCATGGATGCAGTGCTCAGAGCACGAGGAGACAAAGCGGCGCTGGAAAGCAACCAGAAAATCCGGTTGAAGAACTTTCGAGCTGAATTTGAGACCTTTAATACCGGTGGAACGTTGATCACTACACCTGATGAACCTGACCCGGCTGCTTTAACTGACCCGAACCTGGCTTCTTTTCCGGATGAACTTGGTTTTGACCACATGCAGTCGTTCTTTTTTGGGGTGGAAGCTAGTCCTACTCCTAACCTGAGGGCCAGCGCAAGTTTTAACTTAGTGGGCAATGTAGCCGATAATCCTATTGATGAAATTTTTTACGAAAATATTGTTCGTGATCGAACTGGAAACAGGAGCGACGGTAATTTAAGGCTTTATAATGCTGACTTCAACTGGACGGCAGAGGATTTTGATCTGAGAGGATTTTACCGAACCGGCCATTATCACTGGGGCTATGAAGGGGACTTTTTTGGTTTATACCCGGAAGCGAACTACGGCCCAAACCTGGACATTTACAACGGGGAAATACTGGGGGTAGAAATAGATGGAAAAAAGGCGCTGAAAGGGCTGAATGTAGCCTTCGGCCCTCAATTGTGGTGGGGCGCCAACCCCGCCGTGCTGGTGAAATACGGCCGGGAAATAAATCATTTCAAAGTAACCGGTGTCTTTCACGAAGATATTGATGACGCCCCCGAATTTGTAACTTCGATAGCCGTCCCACTCCCCAAAACCCGACGGGCTACCCTTCATGTAGAACGAGAAATCGGGCCCCTGGAAATTGAAGTAGGCGGGATCTGGGGCGGATCCCCGCTAAATGGCAGAAGCTTCCAGATCGTAGAAGAAGACGCGGAAGGAAATTACAAGATATGGGAGGATGAAATAAATCCCTCAGACAATTGGGGGGGTAAAGCAAAGATCAAATTTTCGAAAGGGGCCTTCAATTGGTACGCGCAGGGCTCCGTCATGGGGCTGGTCGCCAATGGGGGCGCCGATGCAACCCTTACTTTTACGGGATGGCGCTTGCGGGATAGTGGTAGCGGCAACATGAATAATTTCCTGACCGGATTTACTTATACGATCGGTAACTTCCAGATCGCACCGAATTTCTTATGGCAAAAGCCACTCGTTGATCCTATCCCGAATGATGTGCCATCGCCGGGGCGGCTTAGAAATATTCAGGATGATCCATTCGCCGTAAGAGAAGGCAACCGAGAAACCGTTGCCGGAGAATTGCTGATCACTTTTGACCCTACACCGGGCACCTGGATGTATCAATGGGACAACGACCGTGCGGAGGATGCCAAATTTGCCATGAGCGCGGGGTTTGTTTACCGTCACCTGCCTACCAACCAGGATGCAGCGATCGGCTTTCTGGGTAACCGGACCTCCTTTGCCTTTCCACAGTCGGCGCCCGCACAGGACCTATGGGAAACCAATATCAGGATGGTCTCTAAAATAAACCCGGACCTCGGCATTATTGCCAATATATTATTCGGAACAGCTCAGGCAAGAGGCAGCGACGATAGGTTAATTGAACGTTACGCCATGGACCTGAGGGCTGTCTATAAAAAATTGAAATTGACTTCTCACTTCAAGGTCAATGACTGGGGGCCTTTTGATTATCATCGTGACTTTAACCTCACCTTCCCGGTACAGTTAATGTTGGATCTATCCACTACTTTGGCTAAACCGGATTGGTTTATTTTACCAAGTACTCAAATGGGCGTGCGCTGGACATGGCGTTCTCTAAATGAGTTTTCACCTCGTTATCTTCCAAACCAAACGGCTTCTGAGTTTGCCACCGAACCGGCCCTTAGCCCGGTAGGCTTTGACAATGGGATGGAATGGGAACTGAGAACTTATATTCACATTAACATAGGTCAGTAGAAAACATCGTGGAAAAAAGTACTATCATGAAGCAACGCATTATCATAAAATCAAATATCCTATTCTTTTTAGGGTTTGTATTGCTCCTCAGCAATTGTAGCAGAGATCTTTCTGATGACGCCGTACCAGCTACGTTCCCAAAAAATGGCGAAGTATACATCGACGGATTCAGCCCTGGATTGGAGTATCTGCCATTTGGAGATTCCTATTTTGCCGCTTTTTCTGTAGATGATGAAACCGTGTACGACGGGGAATCCGCGATGCGATTTGACGTCCCTAACGTAGGGAATCCGGAAGGCGCATACGCCGGGGCCATTTTTCCGGATTACGGCGGACGTGACCTCTCTGGTTTCGATGCCCTTACCTTTTGGGCAAAAGCAACCCAAAAGGGAACCATCAATGAGATCGGTTTCGGACAAGACTTCAGAGAAAATACCTATCAGGTTACCCTCAATAACCTGGAGTTAACCACCTACTGGCGACAGTATACCATTGCCATTCCCGACCCTTCTAAACTGACCCGCGAATTCGGCTTGTTTTGGTACGCCGAAGGCCCTGAAAATGACGAGGGGTATAGCTTTTGGGTTGATGAATTGCGATTTGAAAAAACAGGAACGGTAGCACAACCGAGACCTTCAATTTTTGGTGGCCAGGATGCCCCCATTCAACTTTTCAACGGTGTAACTACTCCTGTTTCTGGTTTGAGGCAAACCGTTAATTTAGGAGATGGCCAGGACCAAACCATTTCTGTTGCTCCGGCCTACTTCGAGTTTTCAACTTCTGATCCCAGCGTAGCGACCGTTGATGAACGAGGCATGATCACCGCAGTAGGTCAGGGGGAGGCGGTTATCACTGCCACCTTAGCTGGTGTGGAAGCGCAAGGTTCCGGAAGAGTAACGGTCATCGGTGATTTTATTACCGCTCCAACCCCTACCCGGGATCCCGCTGAGGTGATTTCTATCTTTTCCGATGCTTATACCAATCAGCCGGTGGATTATTATAACGGTTATTGGGCGCCCTTTCAAACGACCGTAGGCCAGGATGATATCAATATTGGCGGCGATAATATCATTGCCTACTCCGAGTTGAATTTTGTAGGTATCCAATTTTTGGAGAATGCGCCGACGATCAATGCGTCTTCCATGACGCATCTGCACATTGACGTTCAGCCCAGAGAAGAGGTAGGGCCAGAAGACTATTTAATCATCAGGATTGCCGATGTTGGTCCGGATAATGAATTTGGCACCGACGATGACTCTTCCGGCGAAATTAGGCTTGACGGTTCCCAGTTAGTAAATGGTGAATGGTACAGCCTCGATGTTTCATTTTCAGAATTGACAGGCCTGATCGGCCGATCCAATTTAGCACAGATCGTGTTTGTTTCCGATGCGACCATATCCAGTATCTACGTGGATAATATCTATTTCTATAATGATGGAGGTTCCGGCTCAATGGGGCCGACGGTTGCCGCGCCAACGCCAACGCAAAGCGCAGCCGATGTCATCTCAGTTTTCAGCGACGCCTATACCGATGTCGATAGAAACCTCAACCCCGACTGGGGACAGGCAACCGTCGTCACCGAAGTGGATATTGCCGGCAATAACACCCTGCGCTACGCGGGCTTGAACTTTCAGGGCCTCGAACTGAACAGTCCGCTGGATGTTACCGGCATGGACTTCCTGCACATTGATTTCTGGACCGACAATTCTACGGCCCTGAATTCATTCCTGATTAGTTCCGGACCGGTAGAGACCGCCTATGCATTAAATGTCCCCACCTCCGGCTGGGCCAGTGTAGATATTCCTTTGGGTGATTTTTCACCAGTGGACCTGGCAGACATCATTCAGTTTAAGTTTGACGGCAATGGCGATATCTATCTGGACAATATTTATTTCTACACCGATGGCGGAGGTGGTGGTGACGAGCCCACCGTGCCTGCACCCACCCCCACGGTAGACGAGATGAACGTAATCTCCATCTTCAGCGACGCCTATACCGATGTCGATAGAGACCTTAATCCCGACTGGGGACAGGAGACCGCAGTTTCCGAAGTGGATGTTGCCGGCAATAACACCCTGCTTTACTCGGGCTTGAACTTCCAAGGCCTTCAACTGGTCAACCCCCAGAATGTAACCGGAATGGAATTCCTCCATATTGACTACTGGACCGCCAATTCGGCGGCGCTGAACGCCTTCCTCATCAGTTCCGGGCCAGTCGAGACCGCCTATGCTCTAAGTGTACCGACCTCCGGCTGGGCCAGTGTCGATATTCCGCTTTCTGATTTTGCCCCGGTTGACCTCGCTGATGTCATCCAGCTCAAATTTGAAGGCAATGGCGATATTTATCTGGACAATATTTATTTCTACACCAATGGCGGAGGTGGTGGTGACGAACCCACTACCGCTGCACCGACGCCGACACAGGATGCGGCTAACGTCATTTCTATGTTTAGCAATGCCTACACCAATGTCGGAATTGATACTTGGAGAACAGATTGGTCGGTGGCAACTTTGGAGGACATTCAAATTCAGGGAGATGATACCAAAAAATATACTGAACTTGATTTCGTCGGAGTGGAAACAACCGGCGCTAATTTGATTGATGCTTCTTCCATGACCCATTTCCATGTAGATATTTGGACGCCAAACATGACCACTTTTAGAATCAAACTAGTTGACTTCGGCGTGGATGGAGTCTTCGATGGTGGTGATGACAGTGAGCATGAACTGATATTCGAAAATCCAGCTCAGGGACAATGGATTTCCTATGATATTCCACTCTCGGATTTCGCAGGATTGACCAGCTCTGCGAGTATGGCGCAGCTCATCTTTTCCGGGCTGCCTGCCGGCGGTGGAACGCTCTACGTGGACAATGTTTATTTCTACCAACAATAATTTTTTGAATAAAACTCAATTAATAAAATGCGAACACCATATTTTTTAAAAACATATGCCTACCCGGCAAGCACTATTATTTTATCAATGGCCTTGCTGCTGTGTATCAGCTGTGAAACAGATGAGACGCAAACGGTAACCACGCTCACCAACCTCACGTTTGAGGATAACTTTGATACGGATGGCGCCATTGATGAAACGCACTGGAATTATGAGCTGGGAGACGGCGCCGATAATGGCCTGCCTCCCGGTTGGGGAAATAATGAATTGCAGTATTATACGGATCGTCCCGAAAATATTAAAGTCGAAGACGGCATGCTGCATATCACTGCACTTCAGGAATCTTTTCAGGGTGCTGCTTACACCTCTGCCCGGATAACCACCAAGGGTAAAGTGGAACAACAGTACGGACGCTTTGAAGCACGCATGCAATTGCCCTGGGGGCAAGGCCTCTGGCCGGCATTCTGGTTGCTGGGAAGTAATATTGATGAAGTGAGCTGGCCGCAATGCGGCGAAATAGATATTATGGAATACCGCGGACAAGATCCTTCCACGCTCATCGGAACGGTGCACGGACCGGGGTATTCTGCGGGAGAGGCAGTGAGTAAAGAGTACGTTTTACCCAATGATCGATTTGATACGGGTTTCCACATATTCGGCATTGAGTGGGGGCCGGAATATATCAATTTTTACGTAGATGATGTGTTGTACAGTCAGATAACCCCTGAAGACGTTGACGGCGAATGGGTGTTTGATCAGCCGTTTTATATTATTTTAAATGTCGCAGTGGGCGGAGATTTTGTCGGGCCGGTAGGCGCCAATACCGTCTTTCCACAAACGATGCTGGTGGACTATGTGCGGGTGTACAGCGGGTCTAATTAAGAGCTTGTTTGGAGGTAGTCATTTTGGCTGCAAAACCCAGCTTTTGGAA
>CAYQQU010000095.1:0-18259 GCA_964419545.1 uncultured Saprospiraceae bacterium
TCAACGAAGTTGAAGTCGTTGCTGGTGTGCGCTTTACTATTTTACGACGCCAACGACCAAAGACTAACTGCCAACGACCAATAGGTTGAGGTTGAGGGCTCCGCGGGTGCTTTCAACGAAGTTGAAGTCGTTGCTGGTGTGCGCTTTACTATTTTACGACGCCAACGGCTAAAGACTAACTGCCAACGACCAATAGGTTGAGGTTGAGGTTGAGGGCTCCGCGGGTGGTTGTAACGAAGTTGAAGTCCTGGCCGGTTTGTCCTTCACAAGTTTACGACGCCAACGACTAAAGACCAAAGACCAAAGACCAAAGATTTACTCGGATGAGCAGCAGACGGGTCAAAGACCAGCTTACTGTCCGCCCAGGATCAACGGCAGCCCGTCTCCTTCGCCGCCGACGACGATCACTTTGGAGTTGGGCGAGTTGGCCAGTTCCAGGGTGGCTTCAATGCCTTTGTCTCGCAGGATATTGTCGGTAAGGCTGGCGTTGAGGATGCGGTTGGCTTCGGCTTTGGCCTCCGCTTCGATGATTTTCCGCTCGGCCTCTTTGCGTTCCTGCGCGAGAATGAACTCGTATTTCAGGGCCGACTGCTCCGCTTCAAGTTTTTCCTCGATGGCCGTCTTTACTTTCTCCGGCAGGGCGATGTCGCGGATCAGCGTTGCTCTCAGCTGAATAAAATTTTTACCGAGCGTCTTTTCGAGGTCCTCCTGGATCATGTCCTGTACTTCGTCCCGTTTGCTGGAGTACAGCTCTTCGGGCGTGAAGCGGCCGATGATGTTACGTACGGAAGAGCGTACTTCCGGGCGTACGAGGGAAGACAGGTAATTTTCACCGAACTTTTCGTGCAGATCGCCGATCTCGTTGTACAGCGGATTGACCCGCACCGTGACGTCGACGCTGATATTCAGACCATTGCTCGACAGTACTTCCATGGCTTCTTCGAGCTGCTGCTCGCGCACGTCATAGGTATACATAGTGTTCCAGGGAGCAATAATGTGAAAGCCCGGCGTGTAGATGTTCTCTTTATCGAGGCCGCCGGAAAAACGACGGAACAGTACTCCCCGCTCGCCGGCGTCGATGGTGAGAAAAGTCATGTTGGAAAAGATCAAGACCAAGATCAAGACGATGAAGACGACGATCCCGGTAGTGATCAGCCTGCCTTGTCCCATGTTTCTGTTTTTAGATTGACTCATTTATGAATACTTTTTAATCTTAACATTTATAACTGCTCGCGGGTTCTACCTCTAAAATTAGTGAATCCCCGGTCACTTGGCGAAATATTTCGACGAGGAACCGTCGTTTTCCGATTCTGCCCCCTTACAACAAAGCGTTTTTTGGGCTGTTTAAAGGAGAAATCGCCCGGTCGGAACGGGGAATACGCATCACAATCCAGCGGAAATATGCACACGAAATTCTTTTTCATTTTTGCGATCATCGCCGGCATCGTCTTCGCTTGCGGGCAGCAGGAAACGCCCGGCGCCAATGCGGCCGCCAAAGCAGAAGCGGTCGCGGCCAAGCCCGACGGCGAAAAGCTCTACAAGCAGTACTGCGTCACCTGCCACGGTCTTTACGGCAATATGGGCGCCAGCGGCGCGTACAATCTGCAGAAGTCGGAACTCGCACTGGAGGAGCGCATCAACGTCATCACCAACGGCCGCAACACCATGACAGCCTTCAAATCGCTGCTCAGCGAGGAACGCATCCGTGCGGTAGCGGAATACACCCTGGAGCTCAGCAAACTGGACGAATAATCGAACCTTTGCCTGCACCGAACCCCATCCGCGTCGTCGGCCTGATGTCGGGCAGCTCGCTCGACGGGCTGGACGTCGCCGCCTGCGCGTTCGACTACCGCGAGGGCGAGCTCCGGTCCTGGCGCATCCTGGCCGCCGACACTTATCCTTTCAGCGATGCCTGGCGCCAGCGGCTGCGTATGGCGCCCCTGATGACGGCGCGCGACCTGGCCGGACTTCACGCCGGATTCGGCCGCTACCTCGGGGAGCTTACCCAGTTCTTTCTGGTGGAAAACGCGATCGCTCCCCAGCTGATCGCCTCCCACGGCCATACGGTCTTTCATTCTCCCGACGAAGGCTTTACCACTCAGGTGGGCGACGGCGCCGCGCTGGCTGCGGTCACCGGCCTCCCCGTGGCCTGCGATTTTCGCAGTGCGGACCTCGCGCTGGGCGGCCAGGGCGCTCCGCTGGCTCCTATCGCCGACCAGCTTCTTTTTCCGGGTTACGACGCCTACCTCAACCTCGGCGGCATCGCCAACCTCAGCTGCCGGATCGGCCGGCGGTGGGTTGCTTTCGACGTGACCGGCGCCAACCAGGTGCTGGACGCCCTGGCTGTCGAAGCAGGACACGCCTACGATGCAGAAGGGCAACTGGCGAAGCGCGGGCGGATGATCCCCGAGCTATTGACGCTGCTGGATCAGGACGAGTACTTTGCCCGCGTCTATCCCAAGTCATTGGGCAACGACTGGGTGCAGCGCGTACTGGTGCGACCGAGCCTGCGGTTCGCGGGCCCCGTTCCCGATCGGCTGCACACAGCCGTCATCCACATTGCCCGGCAGATCGCCCGGTCGCTGGCCGCCGTCCGGCAACGCGAAGGCGGCCCGGAAGAACCGGTTCGCCTGCTCGCTACCGGCGGCGGCGCCCACAATCGCTTTTTGATGGAGACGATCCGCGAAGAGTGTGAAAAAATTTGTTCCTTAGTGATTACCATTCCGGAATCGGAAACAATAGCTTACAAAGAAGCCGCGCTGATCGCCTTGATGGGCGTTCTGAGGGTATACGGCGCCCCCAACTGCCTGGCCGGCGTCACCGGCGCGCAACTCGACAGCTGCGGCGGCGCCCTCTACGCGGGATGGAAAATGATGAATGGTGCGGTAAAACCATGGTCAGGGAAACCTTGAACCAACACCAATCGGCGGCCCGTCCGGCGA
Source organism: uncultured Saprospiraceae bacterium (assembly GCA_964419545.1). Taxonomy (GTDB): domain Bacteria; phylum Bacteroidota; class Bacteroidia; order Chitinophagales; family Saprospiraceae; genus CAYQQU01. Next base: position 2,943 of record CAYQQU010000095.1, read on the forward strand.
TCACAAGCACAAAAACCTGTGAAAAACAAACAAATTTTCGTTACCGGCGGTACGGGCTATCTGGGCTCCTACCTTCTGCGCTACCTGGTGCATCAGGGCTATACGCGCATCCGGGCGCTGCGTCGCCCCACCAGTAAAATGGACCTGGTGGATGAAATCGCCGACCGGATAGAATGGGTGGAAGGGGATGTACTCGACTACTTTCTGCTCGAAGACTGCCTGCGCGACGCCGCCGTGGTCTACCATTGCGCCGCTATCGTTTCTTTCGACCCGCGGGATCGCCGGTACATGCGGGAGGTCAACGTCGACGGTACGGCAAATGTCGTGAACGCCGCTCTGCACCACGGCATCGAAAAGCTGATCCATACCAGCAGCACCTCGGCGCTGGGGCGCACCAAAGACGGCGCTACGCTCAGCGAAGACAACAAATGGGTGCGCAGCCGCTTCAACGCCCACTACAGCATCAGCAAATTCCTGGCCGAGCAGGAAGTATGGCGGGGCGCCGCCGAAGGCCTGGACGTGGCCGTCGTCAACCCGTCGATCATCATGGGCAGCGGCCGCTGGAACGAAGGACCGCTCAAGATCTACCAGCTGGTATGGGGAGAATACCCCTTTTATTCGACCGGCGGCAATGGCTTTGTTGACGTGCGCGATGTGGCGCGCTTCATGCTGCTGCTGCAGGAAAGCGGGATCACCGGTCGCCGGTTCGTGCTGAGCGCCGAAAACTGGTCGTTCCGGCGCCTGATGTACACCATCGCCGCAGAGCTGGGCAAGCGACCGCCGCGCCGCCCGATGCCGGCCTGGCTCCGGAAACTGGCCTGGCGCGTCGACTGGCTGCGCACCAAGCTTTCCGGCCGGCGCCCCCTCATTACCCGCGAAACAGCGCGCAACGCTTCCCGTACTTTTTATTTCGATAACCGCCGCTCACGCGAAGCCTTCGACTTCGAATACCTTCCCCTGGAGCACACCCTGGCCGAATCCTGCCGTCAGTTTCGCGAAGCCGCCGCCGAAGGCTTCCCCACACGCGTTCTTCCCCTTTACGACCCTGCCTCCAACTCGATCCCTTTTCGACAAAACCCGGATGCACACCGACGAATGTAAGCCGGCGCATCGGTGGTATTCATCTAAATGCTTATCTTGATTGTTGGTAAAGAAAACAATTGATCATGGATACGACCGTAGCCTCCTCCGAAGCGCTGGAAGAACGCCACCAGTTCAAAGAAGATGTTTTCCAGAAAAAACACTTCATGAAGGTTCCTTACCGCAGCTACGTGAGCATGGCGCCGGTGGTCCGCCTGCTGGAAGAAAAACAAAAATCCGGCGACGGCGGAGAGCGCTGGCTGGCCAATACGCTGCTGCAGGAAATCGAAAACGTCCCGGAGCTGAAAGGCCCCATCAAGGATCCGGAAAAGCTGATGGCCAAATATCCGGACCTGATGGAAATGCTCCTGCTCGTACTGGTGCCGCCCGCTCATCGCGAAACCCAGTACATCAAGGTGACGCCGCCGTTCGGCATGGACAAAGGCTTCGGGACGCCCGCTTTTCACAAGCTGGTGGGAAAAGGTCAGGTGGAGTATATGATCAAAGGCCCGACCGACATGTTCTACAGCACCATCATGATCCGGCCGGCCAGCCTGATCCTCAATAAATTCTACGGGCAAAAACTGGCGATCGAACCGCCTATCTCCTTTACCATCAAACTGCCCGATCAGCCGTTCGCCCGCAATTACAAAATCCATATGGACCTGCGTTTCGTGGACATTGTGGCCCTCAAAGAACCGCCCGAGTTGTCGCAGGATCAGATCAACCAACTGCTCAGCAACATCTACGATACGGAGCTGTGGCTGCGACGCCTGCCGCCCGACACTTTCGAATTCCACGGTATGGTGCTCACTTCCCTCATTGATATTACCGAGGAGGAGGCCCTTTCGCAACTCAAGTTCACCCTGCTGGAGCGCAGCGCTGTCGTCGACCCCGATACGATCGGCAAGCTGGAACACCTCACCCGGCTGTATCTCGATATTCCGGATCTACGGCTGGGACTGACCGCCATCGACTATCCGGTGGAAAACAGCGTGGCCCACAAGTACAAGATCCGCTTCGACTTCCTGGCCGAACAACAGGAACACCTGCTGGCGGATGCCAACCGCAATTCCATCTACGAAAAAGCCTGCAAATACAAGGAGATGGTGCTGGTGGAAGACCTGCAAAAAGCAAGTAAGCCTACCCCCATCGAACAAGGCCTGATCGAAAAAGGCATCCGCAGCATCATCGTGGCGCCGCTTTTCAGTAAAAACAAAGACGTGATCGGCCTGCTGGAGATCGGGTCGCCGCGACCCTACGAACTGCACAGCTTCACCGAGTTCAAGTTCCAGGAACTCACCGGCCTGTTCAGCATGGCCGTGGAGCGCAGCCGCGAAGAGATCGACAACAGCATCGAAGCCATTATCCGCGAACAGTTTACCGCGGTACACCCCAGCGTGGAATGGAAGTTTATCGAAACTTCCTACAACCTAATGGACTGCCGGGAAAAGGGGGAGACCAATCCAACCATGGACCCCATTGTCTTCAACGACGTTTACCCGCTATATGGCCAGGCCGATATCGTGAGCTCTTCTATGCAACGCAACCGCAGCATCCGGGCCGACCTGCTGGACAACCTGCAGCGCGCCCGCAAAGTCATCGGCAAGGCCCTCGAGGTCATCAGCTTTCCCCTGCTCGACCAGTTTCGCCTCAAAGTAGACCGTTGCATTGCCGGGCTTGAAATGGAGTTTAACTCCAATGACGAGACCATCATCGTCGACATGCTGCAGGATGAAATCCATCCCTTGCTGCTCAACCTGCAACCGCGTTATCCCGAGCTCGCCGGACATATCACCGCTTACTTCAATAACCTCGACCCCGAACTGGGCATCATCTACCGCGAACGCAAAAACTTCGAAGACAGCGTCACTCAGCTCAATACGGCCGTAGCCAACTACCTCGATCAGCAGCAGTTGAAATGGCAACAGATCATGCCGCACTACTTCGAAAAATATAAAACCGACGGCGTGGAATACGACCTGTACGTCGGGCAGTCGCTGTTGCGAAACGATCAGTTTTGCACCATGCATCTGCACAATTTCCGGCTCTGGCAGCTGATCGATATGTGCGAGATCACCCGGCTGGTGGCCAACCTGCGCGAAGACCTGCCGGTGCCCCTAACTACGGCCCAGATGATCTTTGCTTACACGAACACCCTCTCCATCCGCTTCCGCATGGACGAAAAACAGTTCGACGTGGACGGCGCCTACAATGTGCGCTACGAGATCCTGAAAAAACGCATCGATAAGGCCCTGATCGAAGGTACCGACGAACGCCTGACCCAAAGCGGCAAAGTCGCGATCGTCTACCTGCAGGAAAAAGACAAACAGGAATACCTCGACTACATCGACTACCTGCAACACGAAGGCTACATCACCGGCGAAGTGGAAGACCTGACGCTGGGTAAATTGCAAGGGGTGCAGGGACTGCGGGCGCTGCGGGTGACGGTGGCCAATGGCCCGAAACCGTAAGGGCAGCCTCTGGCTAAAAACTAATCCGGGCTGAAGGATTTGCGGTGTTTACCCCGGCGAAGCTCCCAAGACGGCGAAAGCGGCTGGTTTATCCGCCCGGGTTCGCGCCGCCTGCTGATAAATATCATTGTGGAAAAGGGGGGAAAGGAGTAAATCTTATACACCAAAACCCGAATGCGATGAAATCCAGAGATCAGCTATTATGGGCTGCTGCACTATTCCTGCTTCTGGGGCTGGGATGCCGCTCCGAGAGCCGGGGTTTTGCGCTGCCGGAAGGCGACCCGGAAACGGGAAAAGCCGTTTTTGTCGAATTGAAGTGCAACGCCTGCCATACGATTGCCGATATCGAGCAGTTGGCCGGAGCCGACGAGTTCAACATCCCGCTGGGCGGGAAGACGACCAAAGTCAAGACCTACGGCGAGCTGGTGGCTTCGGTCATTCACCCGTCACACGAGATCAGCTATGCTTATTTCGATAATGTGACCGATACGACGGGCGTTTCTCACATGAAGGTCTATAACGAGGAGATGACGGTGCAGGAGCTGATCGACCTGGCGGCCTTCCTGCAGTCGGAGTATGAGTACGCACCGCCGGTAAATGCATACCACTATCCGCCGTTCTAACCTGTCTTATTCCGCCAATACCTTTTCGATGCGCTCGATGAGGGCCTGCACGTTTTTTTCGACCTCCGAGTAGTAGTATAGCACAAATTTCCGGTTCACCTCGATTTTCCACAAATACGATAAAAGCGTTTGCTTTTCAGCGGATGTCAGGCTGAGCGGCCGATCGATAGAGGTGATATTGCCCTTATCGTCAAAGACCAGGTCGTCGGCGATAAAGCGGTTGAAGTCGCGGAAATAATTGCGCTGGAACTGCGTCTCGTAATAGTCCTCTTCCAGGGTGTGCAGGGCGTCGTAGTCGTATTCGTACAGGCTGATGACGGCGAGGCGCAGGGAGTCGTTGCGGATCAGCTCCAGGCCGCGCGATTTGAGCGTCTCGTAGCCGGTGCGGTTCTGGGCGGTGAAGAAATCGCGGGTGAGGCTGAGGTAGTGTTGGGGCAACGAGTCGAGGGCGGTCTCCTGCCCGTTGATCAATTTTCGCCAGAAAGCACAGGCGCGCAAGCCGTCGCGGTGGCCGGATACGTTGATGGCGATATCGTCCAGGTCTTTGAGCAGGCCGTTGGCGATCTCGGTCAGGATCTTGGCTTCCGCGGCGCGTTCCCGCCGGTTGTCGTTCCAGTTATCGAGCGCGAAGGCCAGGATGACGGCGACGAAGATGAAGATAAATTCGGTGGCGTAATTTCCCCAGGGGCGTTTTTTCATGGTTTGATGGACGGTTTGCCGGGTGCAAATTTAAATAACGTTCAAAGATTTGTTTACCCGCTGCAAGGCAAAACATGCAGAAAAACGCCTACCGGCCGGCGATTCCCGGTTTGGCAGTAAGCATTTTTTAATTCGCAGCGCCGAAGGCGCAAGATGTTGGCAGATGGTTTCTTCCGTGCTGGAGGTACGGAAGATACTTGCCACCTTTTCTATTCCGTACCTCGGCAGGGCAATCAGTGCGCACAAAATAAGCTACCGATAATTCGTCCCGCTGGGAAGAGCGCACAATAATATTTCAAACCGAGCATCGCTGCCCACCGGCGACAGAGTCGCATTATCGGTTGACGATCAGGTGTTGGCCGCCTTGCGATCTTTTAATAAAAAGCCAAGCAATAGTACAATCCCATATACCCACAAGACCCAGGATCCCAGCCCGATCACCTGATCGGTGGTAAAACCCGGGAATACCCAGGCGTGGCTCCGGATGCAGAGAACATCCAAAAACATGCCCGGAAGGGCCATCAGCAGGGCGCTCCTGATTTTTTCGTTGTCCGATAGAGCGAACTGCTGGAAGACCCAATTTACTAAAAAGTAGAGCACCGGAACAACGAGCAGGTAAAAAGCAAAGAGCATGAGCCCGGCCGCTACCGGAAAAAAAGTGTGCCCCCAGAAGCTGAAGACCAAAGTGGCGACGAGCCAAACGAAGAACCCAAAAGCCAGGCTGAATTTTTGGTAATGCATAAGCCGAATGGTTTGGTGGATCGGCTCAAATATAGCGGGATACCAGCCGGGATCAATTGACTTAGGTTAAGAAACGGTTCCGGCCCAGCCTTTTACGGATGCGGCTCAGGCTTTCCGGCTGCACGCCCAGATAGGAGGCCAGCTGGTACTGCGGCACGCGCTCGATCAGCTCCGGCCGCTTGTCGATCAGCTCGCGGTAGCGCTTTTCCGGGCTGGACAGGATGTAGTCCGACAGCATCTCCTGGTAGTTGCCCAGCTCTTCTTCCAGGATGATGCGCGACAAGGTCTCCAGCTTCGGGTATTGCTGCAGTAGTTTTCTTTCGACTTCGTAATGGAGCAACGCCAGCGTACAATCTTCAATGCACTCCAGATAATGATCGGACGGCAACTTCCGGGTGAAGCTTCGCATGGAGGTGATGAATTGGTTTTCGGTGTAGAAGAAGGTTGTTCTTTCCACCCCGTCGACGAGGTAGTACAGGCGAACGCAGCCCTGCACGTTGAAATAGGAGGTGCGGGCGATCTCACCTTCTTTCAGCAGGAAGGCGCCCTTATCATACGTCCTGACCGGGATCGAGGCGGTGAGGGCCTGGATTTCTGCTTCATCCAACGGGATGAAGCGGGAAAAATATCGGAGGATTGCTTGGTGCATTTAACCCGGATTATTGGTTAACCCAATGTGGGTTTATGGAGCGGGCTCGTCATACTGAAGCGTCGTACCGAATTCCAGCCCCTCTTCCGCTACGATTCGCCACCTTTTCTGCCGGTGCTTGTAGAACCTTCTGGCGAAGGTAGTAATAAAACCGGTGAGCAGACCGCCGTAGACGGTGATGGTGTCTTCGTAGTAGATTTTTTCATCGCCCAGTTGGCGCAGGGTAATGTCGTGGTTCCATATTTTGATCAGCTTATTCCACTCCCTGGTGGATATCTGACGGGTTTCCTCATCGACCTTATCAATGAACAAGTGATGCTTGCCGCCGAAAGGAAGAAAACCGAAGATCCGGGTCTTAACAGCATATGTCTCTCCTTCCTGCCAGTATTCGGGAAGGCCTCCCCCGGTTGGTTTAAAACGGGCCATTCCCCTGGCGACGAATTCGAGCAGAGCAGGTGTTTTGACGTTGTTCCAGGCACGGTCCAGGGATATCGGGATCTCCGAGCTGACGGTCAGCTTTCTGGCCGTTACGGTCTTGCCTTTGTACGCCATTTTTATCCGTTCAACGGAGACCTTCGGTTTGTTTTGCTGCCCCCAGGCGTCGAGGGTCAAAAGGAGGAAGAAAGAAAAGAGGATGGGTTTCATTGAAATTGCTTTTTGACCCAAATTTCTCAGCAATTTCAGCGAAAGTCATTGATCCAAATCAAGAATAATCCGGGTTATACCAGCTTGGGATCGAGCGGATCGTGCACCGAGCCCCGGGCCGGCGGTGCTTTCATCAATCGCTTTTTGATCCGGCTCAGGGTTTCGGGCGTCATGTCCAGGTAAGAAGCGATCATATACTGCGGCACGCGCTGCAGCAGGGTAGGGTATTCTTGCATGAAGGTGGCGAAACGGGTGTCCGGATCGTCGTGCAGAAGCCGGTTGGCTCGTTGCACCGATACGACATAAGCCCGTTCGGCTAAAATCCTGCCGATCTTTTCCCACGTCTTGGAAGCATCGAAAAGGCGGTTGAGGTCGTCGCGGCTAATGCTGTACAATACTGCGTCTTCCACGGCCTGGATGGGGCGCACGGAGGGCGTGTGCGTGAGGTACCCGAAGTAATCGGTGACGAATTGATTTTCGGAAAAGAACATCATGATCCGCTCCCTGCTTGCTGCCAGGTAGTACAATTTAAAAAGACCGGACTCGATGAAGGATACTTTGCTGGCGTATTGCCCTGCTTTGATGTAGTACGCTCCTTTTTGAACGGTTTCCCGAAAAAAGAAGGACTGGGTGCGCGCCCATTCCTCCGGCGGCAGCGGCGCTATCTTTTGCAGGAATGCTTTTAATAAAAACATTTTTTGCTTGAATTGCGCTTCGTACTTTTTTTATTTAATTATCCCCCGTTCTTTATACCGATCGATAAACTGCTGATCCAGTGCTTCGGAATCCTGGTACTTCTTTCTCAGCGCTTCCAGCTTCCGGGTCAGCGCCTCCACGACCTCCGCGTAGGCCGGATCATCGTAGACGTTAATCAGTTCCAGGGGGTCGTTTTTGCGGTCGTACAGTTCCCATTCGTCGATGTCGTAGTAGAAATGGGCCAGCTTATAGTTTTGCGTGACGATCCCGTAATGGCGTTTGACCATGTGGAAGCCGGGGTATTCGTAATAGTGGTAATACACGGCGTCGCGCGTCCATGCCTCGGTTTCCCCGGTCAGCAGAGGCATCAGGCTCTCGCCCTGCATATCCTCGGGCGCTTCGATACCGGCGGCGTCCAGGAAGGTTTGGGCAAAGTCGAGGTTTTGCACCATTTCGGTGGTTACGGACCCGGCTTTAATCTTTTCAGGCCACTTGATCAGCAGCGGGGTCTTGAAGGATTCGTCGTAGATGAAACGCTTGTCGAACCAGCCGTGCTCACCCAGGTAGAAGCCCTGGTCGGAAGTATAGACCACGATGGTATTTTCGCTGAGCCCGTTTTCGTCGAGGTAGTCCAGCACCCGGCCTACGTTTTCGTCTACCGCCGCAATACAAGCCAGGTAATCCTGCATGTATCGCTGGTATTTCCAGCGCAAAAAAGCATCGTCGTCCATTTCGGGATACTGTTCCCGGAACGCCTCGTTGATCGGGCCGTATACGGCGTCCCACTGTTGTTTTTGTTCCTCGGTAAAGCGGGCATATTTGCTTTTGAAGACATTGAAGCCCCATTCCGACATTTCCTCCACGCCCAGTTCCTTGGCCAGCTCGGGATAGATCTTGTTGTCGGCCGAGACGGTCATATGTTTCAGCAGGTTCATCTCGGCCTCGCGGGCGGCGGTTCCCCGGCCTTTGTAGTCGTCGAAGAGGGTGGCCGGCTCGGTGAAGGTGCGTTGGGTGAATTCGCGGTAGTGCCGCGGCGCCGGTATCCATTCGCGGTGCGGCGCTTTGTGCAGGTAGAACAACATAAACGGCTTTTCCGCCTCGCGCCGGTTGTCCAGCCAGTCGAGGGTCAGATCGGTGATGATATCGGTCACGTATCCCTGAATGGTGGTGTCGCCCTTGCCGGTGATGAAATCCGGATTGTAGTAATCACCCTGTCCCGGCAGGATCATAAATTCGTCAAACCCCCTGGGGTTGTTGCCGAAGTGAAGCTTCCCGAACATGGCGGTCTGGTATCCGTTGTCGTGCAGGATCTGCGGGAAGGTTACATTCGTGGTGTCGAAAGGAAAAATATTGTCGATTTTCCCGTGCATATGCGTATGCTTGCCGGTGAGGATGGTGGCCCGGGAAGGCGCACAGATGGAATTGGTGACCGAAGCATTGGTAAAAAGCATGCCTTCTTCGGCGATGCGGTCGATGTTCGGCGTTTCGATCAGCAGATCGCTGTAGGCGCTGATGGCCTGGTAGGCGTGGTCGTCACTCATGATGAAGACGATGTTCGGCCGGTCCGGGTCGGTTCGTTTTTCCTGAAAAGCGTACAGCAGGCCGAGCATTCCCACGAGGCTCAGCACGCTCGCTATTTTCATGTATCTATTCATTGGTGCGGTGATTTATTGTGTTGGCAAAACTCGTGCAATAATCCTTTTCGTCATTTCTACCCCTTCACCTTCAGATAATCCAGCCCGAAGAAGTAGGCGGTCGCCTGCGGGTCTTTGCCCTGGATTTGAACTTCGACGGTGTTCCAGCCTGCCGCGATGTCGACGCCGCCGACGGTCAGGGTTTCCACTTTTATCTCGGGCGCGTAACCGTTGAAAGTCACTTTCTTGCTGTTGTTGACGGACAAGGTCACGGTTCCGTAGTTCTTGGCTTGGGTCAGTTGTAATTCCAGCTCGGCATCGGCGACGGCCCGGGGGCTGCGGAACCTCAGGACCAGGATGTCGCCGGTTTCCGGCCCTCTCCAGACCAATTGGGCGTCTTCTTCCCAATCCCAGTTGGCATAGCTGCGCGGCAGCGCCTCTCCGCCGTCGATCCGGACGGCTTCCATCTTTTCGCCCTGGATGCTGTTGTTCACCATCTCGGGGCTGGCCGGCGCGCCGGATGCGGCCAACCGCACTTCTTTTTTTACCTGCGCGGGGTCAAACTCGTGCCGGGCTATCCCACCGGGCTTCAGATAGAAAAAGGTCGTTGGGGCGTAGTCGATGCTGGTTTTGGTCCAGTGCCAGAGTTCCATATCTACGTCCAGTTTTTGGCGGAAGGGGATCTTATCCAGCGCCCGAAACCGGATATTTACTGCCGTACCGGGTTCCATATTCCCGGAACCGTCGGGTTGGGCGATAAACGGATGGTCAAAAAACTCGGACCGGCTCCAGGCGTAGCCGTAGTAGTCTTCCGTGCCCGTTCCGAAATGGGAAGGGAAGGCTTCGCCGTCTACGTATATCTTTTCATCGCCTTCGCCCCACCAGGCGGCGGCGTCATTGTACAGGGCGACCAGGTCGCCGACGTATACGCCTTCGCCTTCGAGGGTCGCGAAGTCCAGGTCTTCCGGTGCTTCCTTGCCGCCGGTCCGTTTGTCGTAAAACTGCTTCCAGGTCCCGCCGAAATACATGCTCCGGTCGTCCCAGGCCCACGGCGCCGTGTAGAGGTGGAGGTCCGTCACGGAAACGGTCTGATCGCCGTGATTGACGATCTCGATGGCGGCCTCCCGCTGAAAGGGCATGGGCCAGAAACACGCCATCACGCCGTCAGCGAACACTTTGGTGTAGTAGGTCTCGTAAGGATTGACCTCATAGCCCGTTCCGAAAAAGTCTCCGACGGGGACGGTGAGCGTTTGCCTGCCGTCGAACGACAAGGAGATCACGGTGGAGCGCAGCGCCTGCGAGGGGTCGTCCGCCGCGAGCCGCAGGCGGAGCGCCTCGATCTGTTTTTCTCCCTGCAAACGCATTGCCATGCTTTCGCCGGGTTCGAGTTTTCGCAGTTTCACGGTCTCGTCGGGCGGGCTGCTGAAAATATCAGCATAAGGGTGCATCAGGGACAGCTGCGCCCGGTTGATCTCCGCGAGGTATTTATCCCTTGCCCGGTTGTCGAAAGACTCGACGGCGACGCCGGCTTCGTATTCCCGGTAGTTGATGTTGTAATAGACCGCGACGCTCTGATCGAGGATCTCGCCGGCGGCATTTTCTTTTATCCCTTCGCCCTGGTAGGTTATTTTGCAAGCGTTGTACGGGATGGGCAGATAGAGGTTGTGCCCCCGTCGTTTGTGGACGGTCGTCTCCGACAGGGAAGCCGACAGGGGCGGACCCGCCAGCAGCCCGCCGCTGATGAGGTCAAAAGCCCTGCCTTCCACGGTCGGCCGGTCTGCGCCATCGATGTAGATCCGGATCGTCCCTTCTCCTGCGCCTTCCCCGGCGAAGGTCATCCACCACCGGACGACGGCGCCGGGCCGGTCGCTGTCGAACAGGACCCATTCCGAGCCGTTCGCGGTCACTTCTCTGCGCAGGAAGTTGGTGCGGTCGTTGTTGGCGTACCAGTTTTCACCGCCTTTTACCCGGGCGAGCCGGTCGTAGCTGCTGAACTGCTTGGTGGTGAAATTTTTGGCAGGGTAGCGGGCCAGGGATGGCCGGTCAGTCATTTCCCGGAGCAAGGAGCCCAGGGTGACGTCCTGAGCGTTCAGGTGGAAGCTCAGGGCGGTCAGCAGGGCGATAGCGGTAAAAGTGGTCAGTTGGCTCTTCTTCTTATGCATATTGATACATCATTTACTCAATTCCTTCTCGATCGCCGTTCTGAACGCCGCGTCGGTCAGTATCCCCAGTTCAAATTCGTTTATACTCATTTGCAACCTTTGGTTTTCGAAGATACCCAAATCATTGAAGAAATAGGCCAATTCCGTTCGATACCCCTGTTTATCCGTCGCGTAGAGCGCTTTGGTCAGTACAAAAGCCGTCGATCCGCCCTTCGTGCCGGCCCAAGCCAGCCAGGCGCGGTTGTCGGGGTCTTCCATGAGGTATTCCATTACTTCATCCAGGTACCGGTGCGTTGCGGCGCTGAAAAAGGAGCGCGAATTGATCTTTTGCAGGATGCCGGCGTATTCCGCAGCGGTAGACGCCGGTAATTTATCGGACCAGACCCGCTGGATGTTCATCCTCAGGTCGCCCAGCTCTTGTTTGTAAGTAGTATCGGTCGATAATTTGCGGTGGATCCGGCGGGTGGCGGCGATGTAGTCGGTCATGCTCATGGCGCGCAGTTGTTCGGCCAGGGCTTCCCCTTCGAGAGTGGGAAACATTTCCTTTCCCACGAATAAAGCAGATACGATGTAGTAGATTTCCGTATGGTCTTCCACGCCCAGGCTGTCCAACCGGTTGTTGATATGCTCCAAACCGAGTTTTGCGCTCAGCCATTCGGTATTCGCGTTGGAGCTGTATTCGATCATGCCTTTGGTGATCTCCCGGATGGCGATCTGGCCGTCTTCCACTTTTTCTGCTACCGACTCCAGCCATTCGGGATGTGCTCCGCCGTCCGTATTGGGCACGTAAAATTGGTCCAGCGCCTCCAAGGTGACGCCCTGATCGGGATCGATGATCCCACTGGCCGCCTGCTCGGCGTATTCGATGGCCAGAATGATCTTCACCGTGCTCGCCAGCGGCATCACCTTGTGCGGGTTCTGTTCGGCGATCAGGGTATCATTCCGCAACAGTTGGAGGGCGGACTTTTCGGGATGATCGCGGATGAATTCCAGGATGAAATGCTTGTCGGGCTGAAAGAAATACGCTCCGACGGCGCCGAGAAGCACCATGACGGCGGCTAAAATGCCGACTCCTGTTAATGTCTTCTTAAGCATTGGCGTTTTTCTGCTAAAGCTATTTCATCGGCGGATTTTTTTCCAGCTTTTTGCGAATAAAATCTCCGGGTTAAGGCAAAAGCCAGCCTTCCAGTCAAAATGACTACGTCTCAAACATGCTTATAAGCGCGAATCAATAAGACTGCTCAGTGCTTGTGGTTATCCTGTGCAGGGTTACAAACCCAGCATAATAGGGGATTCTCGACAGACAGTAGGCGCCTCCTGCTGTTCCCCGTAGAGCCGCCTCCTATCTGGGGCGGCACTGACAGAACGAGCAGCCACCGCATCCAACTATCTGGAAAGTATCAGAATTAGTAAAGGCATCACAAAAAATACAAGCAGGACGTACAGAATCCCGGCCAGGCGGTTTTTTTGAGACATATTTCCCAGCTTTTCCGCCAACCAAACCGGGATGTTCCTTATGTGTTTTATCGGAAAAAACAGGAACACACCGGCCAAGTTGAATAGCACGTGACAAATAGCAATTGCCAGGGCAGTTTCGTTTTGTGAAAAAGCTGCGATCAGGGCGGTGAAAGTGGTGCCGACATTGGCGCCAATGAGAAAAGGGAATATCTTCTGCAGGGTAGCACGATTGGAGGCTACCAGGGGTACAGCCAAGGAGGCCGTCACAGAACTGGATTGTACTCCGGAGGTAATGGCTATCCCCCAGAAAAGCGACCTAAGCGGATGGCCGAAAACGTATTTATCGACTACTGCCTGTGATTTTCCAATCAGGAAGCTACGCAAAACTACCGAAAAGCCCCGGAGGGAAACCAGCAACAGCAAAAGCGCCAGTATCAGAATCAGTACCACATTTCCGTCCAGGCTATCGATGACCCAGGCAGAGGATGGATTGATGGTAGCATCCATTATATTAAACCTGCCGGACGAACTATCATAAATGGGGAAGGAAGCGGCCAGGTAGAGAGCAGCCTCACTCAGATAGCCGGTAAAGAGTTCGAAAGGCAGTAAAGCCAGGACCACCAGTATGTTGAAAAAATCATGGACGGTGGCCGCGCTGATGGCATGTCTAAACTCATCCTTATTGTGAATATGTCCCAGCGCCACCATAGTACTGGTGACACTAGTACCGATATTGGCCCCCCTAATCATGGGAACGGCATTTTGCAACGAAAGTGCACCTGAAGCGACCAGGGTGACAATGATAGAGGTGGTAGTAGAACTACTTTGCATCAAAGCGGTGGCGAATAACCCGATGAAAAGGGCAACCAAAGGATTGCTGGTTACACGGAAAACATCTTCGACCAAATCTTTACTCATCAACTTGAATCCTCCGCTTAGCATAGCCAGCGACAGGAGAAACAAAGCCATGATAAGAAATACCAGCATGGCCCGGTATGACCTGATGACGAGTTTGCTTTTTTTTGATTCCATGGAGGATATATGGAAATACAGTTACCCTCTCAAAAAGAGGACTTGAACCCCTACCAAAAACAAAAGATAACATCTGTAAATATTGTTCGCAGCTTCGGTTGGGAAATTACCCAGTCCTTCCACAACTAAGCATTTCCTCAGGAAAATTTTTATCATGGATCAGCCAATCACCGAGGGATGTTTCAACGTTTAGAAAAATACAAATCCCGATCCTGCGAACGCTTGATCTACCGGATCGAAGCCCTCGAACGTCAGGTAGATGTACTTCCCCCAGCGGCTGGGGCGCCAAGCCAGCCAGGGCATGAGGGATTCAGTTACCAGCCCCTGCCAACGGACAAAGTCGAGGTTGTGCCGGTCCGTAGCTGCCCGCATACCGGAATCGACCTGCGTGTACCGAAAGGTGATCCTGTGTTTCCGTACTATTCACGGTGCTCAGGCGTATGCCATGTGGCATTCTTTAGTGGATACTTTCCGAAAACAAAACATTAATGTTTACAAGGCCATTATCGCAATATTTGACAAAATCATCCCGCCCGATGGTTACCGGCTTCCGCCTTATCTCAATACCCTAACTTTTGGACTGGGTAATTACGGTTTTTTATTTTTGTCATGGTATATTCCCTCGTAATCAGCTCTCCTGTCTTACTTTTTATCTGGTTCGTTATTTCCTTTACTTCTACGACTTCCAAATGTGAAGCTTCCAAAAGCTTCACTATATCAGTTTTGTCGTAAAGGGTGAATCTATCTCCAACAAAAGGCATTTTTGCTGCGAACCCTTTGTTCACATAAGTCAAAACACATAAACCGTTCGGTTTTAAAGCTCTTTCAATTTCACTTATCAGACCTTTTGGATTTGTCCAAAAGTAAATCGTATTCACACTGAAAATTCTATCAAAGAAGCTGTCACTATAAGGAATAGTCTCTCCATCATAGATTTCAAACCGAGCTTCCTTGTCTGCATTCACTGTTTTTGCTTCATTAAGCATTGTTTCGGAAATTTCCAATCCGAAATACTTAATTCCCTCCACTGAGCTTAATAATTCTCCTAAATGGCCGCAATTACCATGCCCAAGCTCCAATACTGAATTCTTATTTTTCAATTCAAGAAAATCTATTGAGTTTATGGTCATCCCAAAATTGGACTCATTCATGTTCTTCCCAACTTCAATTCCGAATTCCCCAATTGGACAACTAAGTTGTTTTTCCAATTCTCTAAGTTCTTCTTCTGTAAATTCTTGTTTCATCTTTTGGTTGTAGCTAACTCAAAGGAATATCTACGCCCCTACCACCAAAGCGTGAATAAGCCCCAGTCCCGCGCAGAACTTTCCGTCGAACGATCCCGAAGCCAAAGGGTAGAAGAAACCGTCTTAGGGGAAGGGCAGACGCATTAAATGGCCAACACATCTTCTCTGTATTTATCAGAC
>CAYQQU010000096.1:0-17382 GCA_964419545.1 uncultured Saprospiraceae bacterium
AAAATCCCTTCGGGAGAACCCAAAATCTGAGTTTTTCGCTTCAAAAGCACTACCCCCAAACAAGCTCTCAGCCTTTATTTATTCTCGTTCCAAGTCTTCTTTTATACTTTTTCATCTGCCAATCTTATGACGTCAGCCTGGGAAAACAGGCTAGCGCTGACCTTTATCCCCAGACTGGGCTCTGGGGCGTCTCCCAACTCATCGCCCTTTTTTATTTCCAGCCCCATCAGGCGGTCCACTTCGATCATTTGTTCGGTGGTGAGGCGAGGGACTTCTTTTTTGAATGCTTTGATCTTATCCACGTCCATTTTTTGTGTGTTTGGGGGAGAACTCAGACCTCGATTTTCCGCTTCAACAATCCAGCACCACCGCCTTCACCTGATCCGTTCCCTTCCCATCCCAATCAAAACTTTTGGACTGGAAACTCCAGCCGTCGGAGGCGTAGATGGAATAGCGCCCGGCCGGCCCGGTGATCTTGACCTGGCCTTGGGCGTCGCTTTTCCCGACCGTGTATTTTCCTTCGGGGTCCTGCACATCCACCGGAACGCCGGGATAAGGCGCATCGCAGGCCCGGACCTCCACCATAAAATAGGCCTGCCCGTCGGGCCGGGGCCACTCCTCCTCGTAGTTGGGCCCGCCGACGTAATTGTAGGCGGGCTTGCTGCCGTCGCGCGCCACGATCACCCAGTAGATGTCGTCGGTCAGGTCGAACAGTTCCAATCCGAAGATCCAATTGGCCGTCAGCGACTCACCGTCCAGCGGCGTAGGGAAGCTGTCCAGCGAAGGCTCCGAGGCCATGTCACCGGGAAGGAGGACGAGGCGGCCGCCCTCCAGGAATTCCTTGGCGGAATCGGAGGTGTAATTGGGGAGGTTCGCCCCGAAAGAACGCGGCTCGGTGCTTTGCAGCAGGCTGTCGAGGGCCAGGCGTAGGGCTTCCGGCAGACTGGTTTTATTTTCGAAATCCAGCATTTGCTGGAGGGCTTCGTCACGGAAATACGCCAGGCTGAAGCGCTCGAAGCCGTACTCCCACTTCATGATCGAACTGAGCAGCGCCGCCACCTCCGATTGCCGGCTGATCCGGCCGACCCGCTGGAGAAACCAGTCGCGCGCCGCCCCCGTCCATTGGAAGTTTTCCAGCAGGTACCCCAGGGTGCGTTCTTCGACGATGGTGACATCCCCGAAATCGCCGAATAGCGGCAGCAGCCGCTCGGCGTCCTCGCGGGAGATCCGGCCGTCGCCGGCCCCTTTAGTCCGTTCTTCCGCTTCGTTCAGGACCTTGCGGTCGTACCGCAGCCCGTCGATCACCTGGTAGTAGGATTTGATCTTTTCCACTTCCTGGGCCCGTTCTTCCTGCAGCCATTTGCGGGCGGGCTCCGTCCAGTTCAGGTTCGCCAGCAGGTAATCGAGCGTATCTTCTTCCACTTCAGTGACCCGGCCGCCGTCCTGGGCGATGCGCCAGAGGTCCTGAGCGTCCTGCACGGAGATCCGGCCGTCGCCGCCGCCGCGGGTGCGAAATTCGCCGTTCCGGATGAGGGAGGCGTTGTAGCGTTTGCCGTTGATGATTTGGTAGTAACGGGCCATTATTGAGAGTGTTTAGAAAGGTGTGTCTCGTTAAAATAACGAGGTTTACATGATCAAAAAAGTTCAGAAACGAACGCCTTTTGGATATTGCAAACGTCAATAATTTTTTCGGTGGTATTTTTGAAGTCCTGGTAGGCTTTCCTAACCGCCTGTACATGTGCCCCAATAGCGCCATCACTTGGCTTTAATAAAAAAATCGGCTTATTGGCTTCCATTGACATGGGCGCCAAACTGTGATAATGCTTCAAAAGGCCCAGGCAGTTTTCATCACTTTCCACACTTCCAATTGCGGGAGACGATTTCCGCAAAATATACTGAGCATAAACCCCCGGAATCCGGTTCGCAAATTTCAAATATGCTTTAACCGGACGCTTCTCTTTTGCGGTATATTGCATAATTACATACCCTCGTGGCCGCACATCCCCGGAAGGAATATCTTCTATATTATCTTTTTTATAAGTTTCCTTTCTCTTTTCCCACCCTCGACGCCAACTAACAAGTGTTTGTCCCAGGTTTTTAATTCCTTGCAGGGAAAATAAATCTGAAGCAACAGGCAGGATAACAGAGTCGGTGCTTATTAACGCGGTACGGTTGATGGCGCCTAAATTCGGACCGACGTCAATCAATACCACATCTGCTTTTATTTTTCTCGCGGCGTCTTCCAGAAGAGTCTTAAACGCGCTGATCACCTTAAAAGAATAGACATCGCCGTCAAGACATTTTAACCAGGCGTCACTGAATTTGTCTTCATATAAGGAAAGTGCAAGGTTACCAATGATCAGACCGATATTCTTATTTACCTTTTCAATGTATACACTTTTGTATCCTTCTCCTTCCGCGATTGGTGTAATGGCGTCCATTATGGTGAGCCCGGCGTTTTCTTCCAGCGTTTCCGCTAAACGATCCTCATCAAGAAACATGGAAGACAGGTTTGACTGCGGATCCAAATCGGCGGCCAGCACCCGGTATCCCAATTCCGCGAACATCCACGCCATGTGATATACCATGGTGGTTTTGCCCACACCTCCTTTATTATTGAAAAAAATAATTTTATGCATGCCATTCCTCATTTATCCTGATGGTGACCGCAAATTTCGTTTGCAGATCCAACTTAAATTCCGCGGGAGGATTCCCATTATCTTCCAGATTTTTTTGAGCGTTCTTCACTCCGAAATTGAATCGATTGACATATCCGAGCACTTTCATTGCCGCCGCGATGATCGGATTGCGGTAATCGCTGGCATCCGGAAAGTTTTCCGGTCGCGCATCTCCGTAAAGACCACCGGGGTTCACCATTTCGATCCGGTCCGTAAACTCGTAAATATAAACCGGCGCATTCGATTCATAATCCCGGTGCATGACGGCATTCATCAGCAATTCCCGCAAAGCCCAGGCAGGGTAATTATATACTGTCTTTTCCTGGAACCCGTCTCGTTTGACCGGCTTCTGTTTGATAATGTTGGTTTTTACAAAGTCATCCAAATTTTTTAAAACCGTAACCAATGCCCCGGAGAACTCCTTTTCCTCTCTAACGCCATCCGTCATCTCCGTGCCGTCAAACTTTACATATTGTAGATAAGCGCCATTGATGAAGTACCTGGGATTGTCTCCGAATAGCAGAACTCCTGCGTTGGTGCAGTTCTGCCTGACCAGATCATAAAATCCGAGCGAAGCCAGTTGTTCTTCCGTACTGCGGTTATTGGCTTCAAGCGTTTCTTCATCAAATGCTTGAGGAAGGTAGGTAAGTTTAAAAACATCCACACTAAGGTCGGAAAGGGTGCTACCCCGGCAGATTTGTTCGTCAAAGGTTTTTGCTGTTGAAACCCTCTTTTCGATTAGTACTCTTTCCTCCTGGTTAGAGGCTATTCCTTTACGAGGCCCAATTCGAATGTAACAACGTTGGCGATATCGGACCGGAGGATAGTCTGCCGGGTAAACGACCAATACCACGACCTCTCCTTCCGGTAAATTGAATACCGGGCTTACCGCTAAATGAGGTTGCGGCAAAATATTTCCATTGGAGCGTATGTTACCCAACTGAAGCAAATTATCATCGCTAATGGAGATACCCGCGACCGATCCATCATCTTTTACGCCGAGCAAAATATAGCCCGGCTTCTTATGATTGGGTAAATCGTTGGAAAAAGCACAGACAGCCGGGCCTAGTTTATCTTCCCGAAAGGAGGTCGTTCTCTCAACTCGGTCCGATTCAAGCTCCTCCATCAGTGCCAGCAATTCATCCCGGGAAATCATAGCGGTCGGATTTGGTAGCTAAATGTACTTTTTTTTACCAACGTTTATAAGTCAAGACCGGTTTCTTTTCCTTTCAGGGGAGAGTGTTTAGAAATGTGTGTCTCGTAAAAATAACGAGATTTACATCATCGAAAAAACGTTCTGTACCTGTTTCTTCGGGAGATAAGAAAGATGCTTTTAACGACAATGGAGCCGGCGAACATACCATGGCAATCGCAAGAGGAGACTTTCCCGTTTCTAGAGACAGGATTCAAACGTTTATTCAGATAATAACTGATGACGCTTTTAGGATCGTTAACAAAGTGATCCCGCCAGGGCTCGAACCTGGGACCGTCTGCTTAGAAGGCAGATGCTCTATCCAACTGAGCTACGGGACCTAAAGAGCACACTTTTCAGCCCTTTTTTTTTCGCAAAGATAAATATTTCAGGCACATCGCAACAACCGCTGCCCAAAGAAATAAGTTCCTGGCCTGGGCTACGGTCGACTTCAGTCATTCGCCCTACCCTCCTTCAAAAAGAAGTAAATCACCAAATACACCGCCGTCCCCTTTCCGCTATTGATCGGTACGTGGGGAATATTCCCGTCGAAAAAGATCGAATCCCCCGTACGCAGATCGAAAGTCTCGTCCGCCAACCGGTATTTTAGTTCCCCCTGGATGAGATACAAAAACTCGTACGCCGCCGTCGAGACCAGCGGACGGTGCGCATCGGGATCGAGTTGGACAATGGAGATCTGGAAGTGGCTGCCGTTGAGCGAGTTTTCCAGGATAGATTGGTAATGGAAGCCGACGGCGCTCTCTTCTTTAACGTAAGTGACGTAGTTTTCTTTGCGGACGATAATGTAGCCCGACGATTCGTGATCGTGGTTGATCTCCGCGAAAAAATCCTGGGGCTGGATCTCCAGCACGCGGATCAGCTCAAGCAAAGTGGGGATGGTAGGGATCACGCGGCCGTTCTCGATCTTGGAAAGCATAGCCGGACTCACCCCGGCGACCTGCGCCAGTTCCCGCAGTTTCAGCTGCTTCAATTTACGGTGTTCCCTTATCTTACCGCCAATGCGGTGAATGACGTAGTTCGATCCTAAATCCATGGTCGGTAGACTGGCGGCCTGTGGGATAGCGATGCATTATACGCTTGTCTGGAAGTCCGGTTTTTGAAGCAATAGACCGGCTTTCGGGTTCTCCGCCGGGATTTCTTCCGCTCGCCGGGATGGATAAGGGAATGGAAAATATCCCTGAGAAGTTCCGAAAGCTGGATTTTGCAACTCACACGACTACTTCCAAACGCGCTCGATATAAAAGGCAAAAGTAAAAAAATTATCGTTGCCGCGCGGCACATTTTAGTGAACGGCGCGCCAGGTCCCATGTTGCCAAACCGGGTTTCCTCAAAAGAAAAACCGGCTGGCAGGAGGATAAAAAATGGCTGCTCCTCCCCTACTTCTACTTTCTTTACAGAGAATTAACACCTACTTTCCTTTTTGTTTCTTCTCATGAAATAAATTTGCTACTGCATTATTAATTGAACGGTTCGATTCATGGAACAAAGCAAGACAGCCGTTTTTTCGTCGGCTGCCGCCCCAATGGAGATCAAAGCGCTGCCCGTTCCGGAACTTCGCGCGGGAGAGATCCTCATCCGGAACGAATACACCACCCTCTGCCGCAGCGATCTCAACACCTATACCGGCAAGCGTCAGGAAAAGACGCCCACCATACTCGGTCATGAGATCGTCGGCCGCATCGCCGCTTTCGGTCCGGAGGCGCCCCCGGCGGACGCCCGCGGGCAGCTCCTGCAGACCGGCGATCGGGTTACCTGGGCCATTTTCGCCAGCGATCCCGAATCGCCGCTCGCCCGCATGGGCATTCCGCAAAAGGGCGAGGATTTGTTCAAATACGGCCACGAACAACTGACGGAAGGCTGCACGCTCCACGGCGGATTAAGCCAGTATACGGTGCTTCGCCGGCATACCCCCATCGTCAGGGTAGCTGCGATGGTCCCCCTGCCACTGGCGGCCATCATCAACTGTGCGGTGGCTACCGTAGCCGGCGCATTGCGGCTGGCCGGCCCGGTGAAAGATAAAACGGTTATCGTTTCCGGAACCGGCATGCTTGGCGTCACGGCCGTGGCGATGGCCAAAGCCGGCGGCGCTTCGCAGGTGATTGCTATCGATACCTCCCCGCAGCGACTGGCGACGGCCCGCGAATTCGGTGCGGGTATTCTGGCCGTCGCCGACCGCGCCGAGAAGTTACAGCAAACGCTGAAGCAAAAAACCGGAACAGCCCGCCCGGCCAACCTGATCGTCGAGGTGAGCGGGGCGCCCGAAGCCATGGAATCGACCTTGCCCCTGCTGCAGGTCGGCGGTACGGCCGTTTGGGTAGGCGCTACCTTTCCCCAGCGCCCCCTGCGTATCGAAGCGGAGCATCTGGTGCGCAACCTGATCACCATCAAGGGATTACACAACTATAACGAAACCGACCTGCTGACGGCGGTACGCTTTGTCGAAGCCCATTATCAGCACTTCCCTTTCGAGAAGCTGGTCGGCAAAGATTTCACCCTCGACGAAGTGAACGAAGCGTTCGAGTACGCAGTAGCGGAAAACCCCTTTCGGGTGGGTATCCGCCTGGATTAAACCAGCACAATAACTAAATCGAAAAAACATGCCCAACGTAAGCATGGTGATGTTCGATCTGGCGGGCACGACGGTGCAGGACGACAACGCCGTCGCCAAATGCCTGCACCAGGCGGCCTTAGAATACGGGCTGCCGGCGGCGCTTTCCCAGATCGAAACGCGCATCGGCACCAATAAGATCCACCTCTTCCAATCGCTGATCGCCGAATCGCAGGGACGCTCGGTAAGCGTCGACGAGCTGGAAAAGAAAAAAGATCCGGCGACCTACGAGGAAGCCAGGCGCTTGTTCGATCGCTATACGGAAATCATGATCGACCATTACCGCCAGGAAGTCAGAGGCATCCCCGGAGCAGAAGACACCTTCCGGTGGTGCCGCGCCCACGGCATTAAAGTCGCCACCGATACGGGCTTTCACCGCGACGTTACGGACGCCATCATGGCCGGGCTGGGCTGGGTGGAGAACGGACTGGTCGACCTGGCGGTGGACGTAGAGCACGTCGGCGGCGTAGGGCGCCCCGCTCCTTTTATGATCCACTACGCCATGCGCCAGTTGGACGTCCACAACGTCAACGAGGTCATCAAAGTAGGCGATACCCCCGCCGATATGCTGGAAGGCTACCACGCCGGCTGCCGCGGCATCGTCGGGGTGCTGAGCGGCCCCATCCCGCTGATGGCCTGGGGCAAGTACCGGCATACCCACGTGATTGCCAGCGTAGCGGAACTTCCCGAACTCATCGAGCGGGAATTTTAGACGGATACCGTACATTTACCATCGTACCCAACCACCTGACACCATGCGTCTGACCACAGCTGTTTTCACCCTGTTTTTCGGACTCCTTGCCGCCTGGCTGCCCGCACAGGAGGCCTCGTTGGAAGTCATGTCCTTCAATATTCGCTTCCCCAATCCCGACGACGGGTTTCATTACTGGGAGCACCGCAAGGACATCGCCGCCGGCATGATCCGCTTTTACGAAGCCGACATCGTAGGGCTGCAGGAAGCCTTCCGGTCTCAACTGGACGACCTCACCGAACGACTGCCGGAATATGAGTGGTTTGGGGTCTGTCGCACCGATGGCGCCACGGCCCCCGACCCGGACAACGAATTTTCGGCCCTCCTCTACCGCAGCGACCGCCTGGAGCGCCTCGAGGGCGGCACTTTTTGGCTTTCCAGTACGCCCGACCAGGCCGGTTCCAAGGGTTGGGACGCCATGCTGCCCCGCATCGTCACCTGGGCGCAATTCCGGGATCTGCAAACGAAAAAAACCTTCTTTTTCTTCAATACCCATTTCAGCCACGTCGGCAGATGGGCGCGCGAAGAAAGCGCCCGCCTGCTGACGGACCGCATCGCAAAGATCGCCGGCGACGCGCCGGTAGTAGTTACGGGCGACTTCAACTGCAATGAAGCCTCCCAGCCGTACCGCCTCCTGACCATGCCGACGAACGAATCGCCGCTTTACGACGCCCTTTACGAATCGGAAACGCCGCACCACGGCCCCCGCAGCACGGGCACCAACGGCTTCAAGTTTCCCGGCATGGGCGACCGCATCGATTTTATTTTCATCAAAAACGGCGTCCGCGTCCTGAAACACGGCATCCTGAGCGATTCCTGGAGCGGCAGGCTGCCGTCGGATCACCTGCCGGTGCTGGCGCGGGTCGTCATACCTTAGCCCATACCACTATGCGCACCTTCAACCTCCGCAAATGGCTGTCCGAAACCAACGGTTTCTATTTTTCCGTCTTTTGCATGGCGGCGGCTTTTCTGACCTATTGCAGCATGTATGCCTTCCGCAAGCCATTTACGGCAGGCATCTACGCAGATATGACCTTATGGGGCGTCGATTACAAGATCATCCTGATCACCAGTCAGGTGCTGGGATATATGCTTTCGAAATTTATCGGGATCAAGGTAGTTTCGGAAATGTCGCCGGGCCGCCGGATCTACAGCATCCTTTTGCTGATCGGGCTCGCCTGGCTGGCCTTGTTCTTTTTGGGGGTGACGCCGTACCCCTATAATTTCGTGCTCATGTTCTTCAACGGGCTCCCGCTGGGCATGATCTGGGGCATCGTTTTCAGTTTTCTGGAGGGGCGCCGCTTCACCGAACTCCTCGGCGCCGGCATGGCTTCCAGCTTTATCGTCTCTTCGGGCTTGGTGAAAGCCGCGGGGCGCACCCTGATCGACGATTACGGCGTCGGAGCGTTCTGGATGCCCTTTTTCACCGGATTGCTTTTCGTTCCCCTCCTGCTGCTCGGGGTCTGGATGCTCAGCAAGATCCCGCCCCCCACGCCGGAAGACGAAGCCCTCCGCACGGAGCGCGTCCCCATGGACCGCCGGCAGCGCCGGGCGTTTTTTCTGACCTTCGCGCCGGGCATCATCCTGCTGGTGGGCATTTACATCGCGCTTACCATATTCCGGGATATTCGCGACAATTTCGCCGTCGAGCTATGGGCCGCCCTGGGCTACGGCGACGCTCCGGAGGTGTTGCTCGTAGCGGAAATCCCCATCGCCGTCACGGTGCTCATCATCGTCGGTATGATGATGTTTATCCGCAACAACCGGATCGCCTTTTACGCCAACCACCTCATCATCCTGATCGGCGGTATGCTGGTGCTGGTCATGACCTGGCTGTTCCAGCAGGGCGCCCTCGACCCCGCGGCCTGGATGATCATCATCGGCTTTGGCATGTACCTGGCTTATATTTCCTACCACACCATGCTTTTCGAACGTTGGATCGCCCTTTTCCGCTACCGCAGCAATATCGGCTACCTGATGTACGTGGCCGATGCTTTCGGCTACCTGGGCAGCGTAGCCATTCTGTTTATCAAAAATTTCGGCGCCGGCAATATGAGCTGGCTCCGCTTTTTCACCACCACGGCCTACGCCATGGGCCTTTTTACCATCGTCTTCGGCTTGCTCGCTACCCTCTATTTTCTGAATAAAGAAAAGAAAAAGCGCGTCCTGCAACCCGCCCTGGCCTGACCGGCGAGGGAAGGTGGTCAACGCTTCACCCCGTTTTGGTTTTTGGCGGCTTACCGACGCCCGCGATTAAGGCTGTTTCCCGTAAAGAAACAACCATAGTTTTACTATTTGTCAACATTTTACAGCATCATTAAGCGCAGATTAAGGAATCCGGAAGGAGTAAGCAGTTATCCCCTCTGCCAGCTTTAATTTAAAATATTGAAAAACAAATATTTAAAATAGGCTCAGCCTTCCACAGTCTAATTTCAGCCTTAATAAATCCTTAATGAAAAATATACCTGAGTTTAATATTAAGCCCTTTACTTGGTACTTGTTTCGCAAGAGAAACAGCTCTCTGGTGCTGAAAGAAAATGGTTATTCCGGACAAAGCAGTACATCCCCTTTTCGCTTTCACATTTGTAACTCACAAACCCTATTAATATGAATCTTAAGTCTACGCTTTTGCGTTCGGCCCTCACTGTGCTATTTGCGGCGAGCGCATTAATGGTTTATGCCCAAAACTTCACCGTGACCGGCGTCGTCACGAGCGAAGAAGGCGAACCGCTCATCGGGGCTACCGTATTGGTGAAAAACACCCCCACGGGTACGGTCACCGATTTCAACGGCAGCTATTCCATTCAGGCGCCTTCGGAAGCATCGATCCTGATCTTCTCCTACGTCGGTTATCAGACGCAGGAAGTAGCGATCGGCGCCAATCGGGAGATCGACGTCACCCTCGTCCCCGCCAGCGGTCTGCTCGAAGAAGTGGTCGTTGTCGGCTACGGCACGCAGGAAAAGCAAGACGTGACCGGCGCCATCTCCTCCGTAAAGGGAGAAGAAGTACAGAACCTGCCGGTCATCGGCGCCTCCCAGGCCATTCAGGGCCGGGCCGCCGGCGTACAGGTGGTCCGTAACGGCGGCGCGCCCGGTGAAGGCGGCTCCATCCGGATCCGGGGCACCGGCACGGTCAACAATGCCGATCCGCTGATCGTCGTCGACGGCGTACCCCTGGCTTTCGGCAGCATCAACGACATCAACCCCAACGACATCGAATCGATCGAGATCCTGAAAGACGCCTCTGCATCGGCCATCTACGGCCAGCGGGCCGCTAACGGGGTCGTGATCATCACCACTAAGCGCGGCGGCTACAACGAAAAAGTGGGCGTCTCGCTGAATGCCTACACCGGTATTTCCAATATCAACAGCCGCATCGACGTACTGGACGCGCCTACCCTGGCCGAGCTGAAGCGGGAGCGCTACCTCAATGACGGCCTCGAAGTGGAAGCGATCTGGGAAGATCCGGCTTTCCAGGTGCAGCGCACCAACTGGCAGGACGAGCTGTTCCGGACGGGCGTCACCCAGAACTACGACTTTACGGTCAGTGGCGGCAGCGAACGCTCTTCTTTCGCCGTCACCGGCGGCTATTTCAGCGAAGAGGGCACCATCGACAATTCTTTCTTCGATCGCTACTACGCGCGGATCAACTCTGAGCACAAAGTGAGCAGCTGGCTGACTATCGGCCAGAACCTGCAGCTGACCCGCCAGTCGGGCAACTTCCTGGGCACCAACTCGGCCCAGTCCGGCCTCATCTGGAGCGCCATCCGCTTCCACCCCGGCCTGCCCGTTATCGTTACCGAGCCCCTGCCCGGCCACGAGATCGGCCAGTACGGTTCTTCTCAGGTAAGCGGCGAATTCGGGGACATCAACAACCCGATCTTCACCGTTGAGGTAGACTCCGACGAAGAACGAATCAATACGCGCCTGCTCGGCAATCTTTACGCCGAGGTCCAGATCGTCGACGGCCTGAAGTTCCGCGCCAACTTCGCACTGGACGGCTCCATTTTCGATCGCAAGGAGTTCTTCCCGATCATCGACACGCAGATCCGGGCGCGCTCCCGGAACGAGCTGGTACAGCAATACCGGGAGGCTTACTCGCTGCTCGGCGAATACTTCCTCACCTACGACAAAGTGTTCGGAGGAAAACACGCCGTCAATGTCGTAGCCGGCTATACCGCCCAGCAATTCAACTTCAAAGACGTAGAAGCGGTACGCCTTGACTTCAACAATGAAGATCCGGACCAGCGCTACCTCAGCGCCGGTAATACCATCAATAATGCGGCCGGCGGCCGTTCCGAAAACTCGCTGCTTTCCGCCTTCGGTCGTTTGAACTACGCTTTCGCTGAAAAATACCTGTTTTCCGCCACCTTCCGGGCGGACGGCTCCTCTCGTTTTGCGGAAGACAACCGCTGGGGCTACTTCCCGGCCTTCTCCGCGGGCTGGCGCCTTTCGCGGGAGTCATTCATTCAGGACATCGGCCTGATCAGCTTCCTGCAACTGAACGCCGGCTGGGGCCAGCTGGGCAACCAGAACGTCGCCGACCTGCAGTACCTCGCCCTGATCAGCGGCAACCGCCGCTACTCCTTCGGCGGCCAGGAAGTGGTCGGTGTGTGGCAGAGCCGCGTTCCCAACCCGAATATCTCCTGGGAGACCGCCGAGATCCTGAACATCGGCCTCGAACTGGGTCTGCTCGACAACCGCATCTTCGGATCGTTCAACTACTTCATTAAAGATACCAAGGATATGCTGCTCGCTCCCCCGACGGTCGGCACCATCGGGCGCGCCAACGTACCGGACCAGAACGTTGGAGAACTCCGCAACCAGGGCCTGGAAATGGAACTGGGCTACCGCAACGCCACCGGCCCGCTGACCTTCAGCCTGAGCGGCAACGCCACTTTCCTCAACAATGAGGTCACCGCGCTCTTCGACGGCAATTCGCTGGCTTCGCGTACCTACGGCCGCCCCAACCAGGAGATCGCCCGCACCTTCGAAGGCGAGTCGATCGCTACTTTCTTCGGCTGGCGCACCAACGGCCTGTACCAGAATCAGTCGGAAATCGACAACGATCCCAACATCGCCAACGATGCGCGCCGCCAGGACGGCCTCATCCAGCCGGGTGACGTGCGCTTCCTCGACCTCAACGGCGACGGTCTGATCGACAGTGAAGACCGCACCATCATCGGCAATCCGCATCCGGATGTCACTTACGGCCTGAACGCTACCTTCGGTTACAAAGGCTTCGACCTCAACCTGTTCTTCCTGGGCGTCGCCGGCGTCGACCTCTACAATGCCGACCGTATGCAGGGCATCGACCCCACCTACCCGTTCAACTTGTACGCCGAGACGGTGAACCGCTGGACGGGCGAAGGCACCAGCAACAGCATCCCGCGGATGACGACCCGCCGCGATAACCTGAACTACCGGACTTCCGACCTCTTCATCGAAAGCGGCGATTTCCTCCGCCTGAAAAACCTGACCCTGGGATACACCCTGCCGTCGGAACTGACCCAAAACATCGGCATCAGCCGCCTGCGCTTCTACGTGACGGGGCAGAACGTGTTTACGATCACCGGCTATTCCGGCCTGGATCCGGAACTCGGCTACGTCGACGGCAACCTGCAGCTCAATGTGGATTACGCACAATATCCCCAGGCTCAGACCTGGATCTTCGGCCTGACCGCCGGCTTCTAATCAAATTAGTAAACTTTATCAATGAATATCAACATGAAAAATCTGATAATGCTTCTCCCCGTCGCACTCCTCTTTCTGGTGGGCTGCAGCGACGACTTCCTGGAATCGACCCCGTACGGCCAGTCGACTTCCGCCAGCTTCTGGCGCAATGCCGACGACGCCGTCGCCGCCGCCAACGGCTTGTACGAGCCGCTGCGCGACGAGGATTTCTACGGCCACTCCGAACAGACGTTCGAGATCTGCTCGGACGACTTCTGGCGCGCCGGCGACCACGGCGAAGACCAGGCGATCGAAGAGTTTACGTTCGACCCCGACAATAGCCAGCTGCGTTTCAGCTACCGGTTTAAATACGAAATCGTATCCCGCGCCAACGCGATCCTGCTGAACGTGCCGGACATCGAGATGGACCCGGCCCTCAAGGACCGCATCCTCGGGGAGGCCTACTTTATGCGCGGCTTCGCCAACTGGCGCCTGCACGTCATCTACGGCGAAGTGCCCCTCATCACGGAGCTGGATGCACAGGACAACAACTTCAACAAGCCGAAAGCCACCAGCGAAGAGATGCGCGCCGCCGTCGAATCCGACTGGCTCCAGGCCGTCAACCTACTGCCGGCTACCTACGGCGGGGAAGACCTCGGCCGCCCGACCAGCGGCACCGTCAACGGATTCCTGGCCAAACTCTACCTCTATGACGAGGACCTGAACAAGGTGATCGAGTTCGGCAGCAAAGTGATCGACGGACCGTACGAACTGGCGGCCGACTTCGGCGACAACTTCCAGATCGAGACGGAGAACAACCCGGAAATGCTCTTCGCCGTACAGTGCCTCGACGGCTGGGCCGGCTCGGCCTACCGCATCTACACCACGCCGCGCCCCTGGGGCGGCTGGGATTTTCACGAACCGATCCAGGACCTGATCGACGAATTCGAAGAGGGCGACCCCCGACTCGACTACACAGTATTCAAGCCGGGCGATATCGTCGACCTCGGCGGCGACCGCGGCCCGACGGAATATACCCCCGACCTCTCGCTGACGGGCTACCACTTCCGTAAGTTCGCCTCCTGGCGCGCCACGGGCGGCCTGGATGACGGCCAAAATATCCCCATCCTGCGCCTGTCTGACGTCTACCTCATGGTCGCCGAAGCCAAGATCCGCCTGAACGGCGCCGGCGCCGGCGACGCCGAACTGAACGCCGTAAGCACCCGCGCCGGCCTCGCCCCGATCAACGGCGCGACCATCGAAGACCTCATCCACGAACGCCGCGTCGAGCTGGCCGGCGAAAACCAGCGTCACCAGGACCTGATGCGCTGGGACAAAGCAGGGATCATCGATATCGTACAACACTACCAGATCGACCGCGGCCAGTACAAGCCGCCGCGCAACTTCCAGCGTCCGAAGCACTACTACTTCGCCATCCCGCAGCGCGAAATCGACCTGAGCAACGGAACGCTGATACAGAACCCCAACTACTAGCAGTAATGTAAACTAGTGTGATATTTTGCAATAAATTGATCGACGCCCGGGCCGATGGTCCGGGCGTTTTTCGCAGATCACCTCCTGTAAACATCCGGCACTCATGCGCGCTACACTATACGGTTTGCTCCTGAGCGGTCTGTTCGCCTGCAGCGCTCCTCCGCCCGGCGAAGTCATTCTCGGCGCCTGGAAAGTTGATTCCGCTTACCACTATTACAATGGTTTCGACTATTGGCAGTACGATGAAGGCAGGGACTGGGCGACCTATATCTTCGACGAAGAACGAGAAGTGAAAGAAATCAAATTCGGCACCTACCGGTCGTATCGCTACGCTTTCGAAGGCGACACCCTTTGGTGGACAGCCCCCAACGGCATGCCGCAGGGGAAGTACGAGATCCTGGAACTTAATGACAAGCGCATGGTTTTAAAAAAAAGAAAACCACCGGTAATGGGCGGTGTCGAAAAGCAGGAGCGTTTTGAGCTGCGCTTTTTCTCACGCACTGCGGACCCCGGCGCCGGGATATCGCCATACCAACCGGGTGCGCCGCCGGAATAACCGTTTTTTGCATGCAACGTCTACTTACCCTACTCGCTTGTCTGTGCTGCTGCGGGCTGCCCGGGCAAAACCTGGTTCCCAATGCCAGCTTCGAAGCCTTCCACCAGTGCCCGCCCTATCCCGGCCAGATCCACGAGGCCGTGGCCTGGGATTCGCCCAACAATCAAACCACCGACTTTTTTCACCGCTGCGCCCCGGCGGCCGACGGCGCCGGAGTGCCCGCCAACCTCCTGGGTTTTCAGGAACCCCGCACCGGCGACGGCTACGCGGGCGTGCGCACCTGGCTGCCCATCATCAGCGGCAATCCCGTGTACCGCGAATACCTGGCCGCCGCGCTGCTCTCGCCCCTGCAGGCCCACGTGCGCTACGAAGTGCGCTTCCACGTGAGCGTGGCGGAAGCGTCGAGCTACTACTCCGACGACCTGGGCCTCTATTTCTCCACCGAGCCTTTTGACCAACTTGATCGCTACCCCTTTCCCGCACATATTCGCCAACCGGAAGGCCGGCTGTTGGAGGACACGGAAAGCTGGACGGAAGTTTCAGGCACCTACCGGGCAAGCGGCGGAGAGCAATACCTGATTATCGGCAATTTTCTGGATGACCATACCATGACGCGCCGGCCGGCCAACGACCAGGAACCGGTCGTATATTACTACATCGACGACGTATGGGTCGCTCCCTGCCCTGCTCCCGAGCCGCTTACCACCACCGTCGATACCGCCCTCTGCGCCGGCGGGCAGTTGCTGCTGAGCGGCGCCCCGGACGCCCGGCGTTATCAGTGGGAAAACGGCGCCCGCCAGGAAATGCGGTTCGTCGACCAGCCCGGAACGTACACCGTCGCCAGTGAATTTCTTTGCTATACCCTGACGAAACGCTATATCGTTAAGCCGGCCGATTGCGATTGCGGACTGAACCCTCCAACTTTGCTGCGCACCGACCAGGCGGGCGGACGTTTACCGCTCCGGCCGCGCGCCCCGGTTCTGACCTCTGAAATCACGCTATTCGCCGCCGACGGACGGCAGGTCATCCGAGCAAATAACCAACCGGAAATCGCTATTGCCGAACTACCGGGCGGCCTGTATCTGCTGGAAGCCGAGCTGCAATGTCGCGGCGCAAACGGTCAGATTACACGACGAACGCAACGCGAGAAGATTATTCTCGTAAGAAGATAAAATAGGTTGCCGGCTTGCTTCGAAGAACTTTCTCGAAAAAAGCTACGGTGAAGGTCTCAATCCGGATTGCTTAGGGGTTAAAACCTTTTACCGTTCGTTCCTGTTGCATCAATAGAATATCGATCAATATTATCCCATGCGACTTTACATTCAAGGATTGCTGCGCCGCAAACGGTTTTACGCAATACTGTTGGCGGCCACCCTACTGGCCTTTTTTTACGATATGACGGAAATGCGACTCAGCGACGCCACCCTGGAACGGGTGCTCTCCGAAAATCCGTTCCACTATCCGGCGAAGGTCAGTTATTTCGAAGGAGGCGAACGCCCCTTGCGCTACCTGGAAATCGGGCGGTCGTCCCTGCCGCTCATCGTTTTCATCCACGGTGCGCCCAGTTCTCTTTCCTTCTGGAAAGGCATGCTCAAAGACAGCGTCCTACTAAGTCAGGCCAAGTTGTTGGCGGTAGACCGCCCCGGCTACGGGCATTCCGGCTACGGGCAGCCCGAAATTTCGGTTAAAAAACAGGCGGCGCTCATCGCCCGGCTGATCCGTAAATTTCGTGAAAAACACGCCAGCATCATCCTGCACGGCAGCTCCTACGGCGGCACGGTAGCAGCCCGGCTGGCCATGGATTTCCCCGACCTGATCGACGGCGTCCTGCTGCAATCCGCCTCGCTCATGCCCGGTGAAGAAAAAACGTACTGGATTTCTTATCCGACCCACCATTGGGCGCTGCGCTGGCTGGTGCCCGGCTCTTTACGCGTGGCCAACGCCGAAAAGCTTTCCCATCGCGATCAGCTGGAAGCGATGGCGCCCTTTTGGGAATGTATTCGCAGCGCCACCATCATCCTGCACGGCACCGCCGATAACCTCATCTACCCGCAAAACGCCTGTTATGCGGAGGAGCGGCTGACCAATGCTGCTTTTTTGGAAAGCTTCATGGTGGAAGACCGCGGCCACGACCTGTTATGGACCGGCCGGGACCTGCTGATCCGTTCGCTTTCCAAGCTGGTGCAGCGTACGTCCGGTCATTAACCCGGCTTTTTTCCATAAATTTGCATCCATCGTTGACCAGGAGCGGCGAAACGAAGCGCCTGCTTTTCGCCCTCTTCAATTCCGCACCCCCGCTATGAGTAACGTCAAGATCGAGGCTTCCTGGAAAGCTGCATTGCAGGATGAATTTATCCAGCCCTACTTTCAGAGTATCGCTACTTTTCTGCGTAAGGAAAAAAAGAACGG